>JAVYLK010000005.1:0-57249 GCA_038740895.1 Candidatus Caldarchaeum sp. | reverse complement strand
AATTCTTGTCCATGCTCAGCAACTACCTAACTCTTTGGAGCCCCTACGAGGTTGTAGCAAAAGCCCTCTACGAAGCCTACAAAGGCAGCATAATGGAGGCAGAGGAAAAGCTTCTCAAAAACCTGTACCCACACCAACAGCTCACATACATCGACGCTAAGGAGAAGCTGGAGAGATACGGCGGCGTCGTAATAGCCGACTCGACCGGTCTTGGAAAATCGAGGGTAGCTCTAGCCCTAGCCCATGAATACATCAGGCAGGGGATACGACCCATGCTCATCGCACCAGCCGCAATACTCAACACCACCTGGAAGGATGAGATGAACGACACCCTCGTAAAGATAGACACGCTTTCGACCGAGATGCTCTCCCACAACCCCGACATCGTGGCTGATTACACGGAGGAGAAAGGGCCGAGGCTCATAATAGTAGACGAGGCCCACTACTTCAGAAGACCCTCCACCAACAGGTATCAAGCGTTGCAGGAGATGGTGACCAAGAACAAGGCGCAGATAGTGCTGGTAACCGCCACACCTGTAAACACAAGCCTCATGGACCTATACTCTCTCATGAGCCTCTACCTTCCCGACAACGCTCTAGACGACATGGGACACAACTCTCTCATAGGCTACTTTACCAGCATGCAGAAGAAATGGCTGGAGAACCAGCCGATAAACATGGACGACGTTCTGAGACGCTTCATCGTCAGACATTCGAGGATGCTCGCCAAAGCCCTAGACAGGGAGGGGAGGATACGTTTCCCTACAAGGCTTTTCGACGAAAAGATTAGACGGTACCCGATTAGAATAAGCCTTCAGGATGTTGACCGAAAGCTTGAAAGCCTCAACCTCGCCTTCTACGACCTCTCGGTTGACAGGCTTGCCGAAAACTTCAGGCTGCCCGACGGAACACAGGTATCGAGGGTCAAGCCAGAACAGAGGGAGAACCTGAAGAAACTGGTTAAGACGATATTCACGATAAACATGTTCAAGAGGCTGGAAAGCAGCTACGAAGCTTTCAGTAAAAGCTTGGAACGGATGCTGGAATACATCAACCTAGCCACAGCCTACGCCAAACAATACAACGTCTTCATACCGCCTAGGATTAAGGGCGATTTAATACGGATGATAGACGACGAGGACGATTCAGCCGAGATTCCAGAGCCGGAAACGCTTTTCTCCAGCACCAAATACGCCGGCCTGCTCGACAAATGCAGACTCACAAAGCAAGAGGCCCTCGACTTCATAGGAAAATGCAAACATGATAAATCTTTTATAGAATCCCTGCTTAAAATGCTACCGTCAAACGACGAGAAATACCACACACTGGAGGAACGGCTGCACACGGTTGTGAAGGGAAAACAAGACCCCTACGGAGTTATAGTTTTCACCCAGTACGTTGATACAGCCAAATACCTACACAATAACCTGAAGAAAGCCTTCAGTAAAGTTGTGCTTGTCACGGGACAGGGCTCAATCAACTACGATGGAAAAAGCGCTGACGAGGATGAAGTGGTTGAAGCGTTCAGGAAAAAAGGAGGGATACTGGTCAGCACCGACGTCCTAGCCGCAGGCCAGAACCTTCAGAACGCCCAGTACGTGGTAAACTACGACTTCCCATGGAACCCAGTAGTCTTGATACAGCGGGTTGGACGCGTTGACAGAATAGGCTCACCCTACAACGAAGTATACTTGGCCAACGTCCTGCCTAGAAACGGCGACCCGGAAGACCCCGAAAGCCTAGAACACTTTCTCGACCTGATGGGCCGGCTATACAGACGATTGGAGATGATCAGGGAGACTGTAGGCCTTGACGCTTCAACGCTTGGAGAAGAAGCTGCTGCCAAAGACTTCAGCATACAGGAGAAGATAGCTAGGAACGACAGAACCGTGCTGGAAATGCTTGAACAACGAATCGAGCAGTTCACCAAAGACCCAATAGACTTTCTAGCAAGGATAATCAACGAGAAGGGCTTGGACTGGGTCAACAGCATCCCATCAGGAATAGGAGCAGTCAAAGACGCAGACTTTAACGGCCTCTTCGCATTATTCACAGACGGGGAAAACTTTTACTGGCGTCTTGAACGCTACGACAGCGGAGAGATTATCACCTCACCAACCACCATAGTAGACATTCTGCTATCAGGGAAGAGCGAGAGGAAAGGCGAGCAAATACCTTACGACGAGATTATACCCCTGCTGCGTAAAGCTAAGAGCAAGCTATTGGAAGAATTGAGGGAGAAGGAGAAAAGACAAGCCACCCTTTTAGGCTTTGTAAAACCAGACAAGAGAATCAAGCAAATCTACGAGGCTCTCGCGAGACATGGAGACGAGGGCGAACGCCTTGCAGCCATGTTTAAGAAAGTGGCCGGCAGCAAAGCAGTGGTTGACCAGCTGTGGAGAGCCCTGCGGGACGGAAGGCTTGTTGACGAGGCCCATGAAATACTACCGAAAGCTGCAGCCTCAAACCAAGAGAAGGAGGAAATAACTCCCCAAAAACTGAAGAGGGTTTGCTGGTGCTACATCAGGAAGACACTACCCCTGTAGACAACCTCTCAAAAAGAAACCCGATTCCCTCTATGTCAATTGTTTGACGGCTATCCAAACTAACCACGTTTCCAGAAGCCTGTCCTCGATTAGGTGCTGGCTGTTTCTAATCATGCTGCTTGTTAACGAGCTTGAGCCTCCCACCTTCAGGAACACCGCTCGGCAAATTCCGGGCGGAAGAAAAAATAACGAGTGTCGCGGGCCCAGCGGGCTTTGATCCCGCGACCTGCCGGTTAAGAGCCGGCCGCTCTAACCTGACTGAGCTATGGGCCCACCTGTCCTAAGCTGAAGGAGTTTCTTAAAAGTTTGCCCGACTCAAGGCTTATTAATAGCCAGAGGTTTTCATCAACTAGCTTGAATGTTTTCAGGTGGTAAGTATGGCCAAGCAGAAACAAGAGACAGCTGTTGAGAAAAACATAGCCGAGCACGTGCTTGTTCCGAAGCACGAAGTGCTGTCGCAGGCTGAGGCCGAGGAGCTTCTCAAACGCCTCGGCGTCACTCCAGACAAGCTGCCCTACATCCTGCCGTCCGACCCTATGGTCAAGAAGCTTAAGGCCAGGGTCGGCGACATAATTAAAATAACACGCGTCTCCGAAACAGCTGGGGAAGCAGTATACTACCGAGTGGTCTGGGGTGAGGGATAACGTCATACCAGCTGAGTAAAGAAGACCTGTGGGAGGTCTTCAAGTCCTACCTAGACGAGGAGGGGCTGGTACAGCACCACATAAAGTCCTACAACTACTTCATCAGGGAGGGGCTGCAGGAGCTGATCAACTCGCTGGGCGAGCAGGAGATCAAGACACGGCACGGGATAGTGACAGTCAAGTTCGAGCAGGTTGATGTTGGCAAGCCCGTGAAGAGAGAGGTCTTGGCCCCGACTCCTCAAGACCTTTACCCCTCGGAAGCCAGGCTCAGGAACCTCACGTACGAGGCTCCGCTTTACGTAAAGATGAGGATATTCTTGGACGGCAAACCCCTCGCCGCTCCTGAAACCGTCTGGGTCGGAAACATACCGGTCCTCGTAAAGTCGGACATATGCCCGCTGTCCAAAATGACTCCGGAGGAGTTGATGGAGGTAGGCGAAGACCCGCTGGACCCGGGAGGCTACTTCATAATAAACGGTTCTGAGAGAGTGATAGTCGCGATCGAGGACCTAGCCCCCAACAGGATAATAGTGACGCACAAGGAGGGGAACGGAAGGCCCCAGTACTCCGCCGTGGTTCTTTCCGCAGCTCACGGTCGTCAGGTAAGGGTGGAGGTAAGCTACCGCAAAGACAACCCCGTCAAGGTTTTCTTCTCACGCATCTACAAGGGTGTTCCGGCAATAATCATGCTGAGGGCCCTCGGAATGACAAAAGACCTCGAGATAGCCAACACAATATCGCCGCTAAAAGAGGTTCAGGAGCTTCTCGAGCCTAGCTTCCAAGAGGCTGAAGGGATAGAGACGACCGAGCAAGCACTGGACTACATCGGCAGCAGGATAGCCTTCGGATACGCCGAGGAATACAGGCTTGAGAAAGCTGAGCAGACAATCGACTCGATGTTCCTCATCCATCTGGGGACGAATAAAGCCGCAAGGATGAAGAAAGCAATACATCTCTGCGAAATGATCGGAAGAGTTATAGAGACAAGCCTTGGGTTGAGGGAGCCCGACGACCGAGACCACTACGCAAACAAGAGGCTCAAGCTCGAGTCAGCACTCCTCACCGAGCTCTACAGGATGGCCTTCGTCAAGCTTCTCCGAGACCTCAAGTACCAGCTAGAGCGCATCATCCCGACACGGCAACCACTCCAGATAGCGACCTACGTAAGGCCTGGCATCGTCTCGGAATACGTGAGACACGCGCTCGCAACCGGAAACTGGCCGGGAGGAAGGGTGGGCGTCACACAGCTCCTCAACAGGACCAACTACATGGCCACCCTAAGCCATCTAAGACGTGTACAGTCGCCTCTCAGCCGGGGACAGCCCCACTTCGAGGCGAGAGACCTTCACGGAACACACTGGGGGAGGCTGTGTCCGTGCGAAACACCCGAGGGAAGCAACGCAGGCCTAGTCAAGAACCTAGCACTCTCAGCGGAGCTCTCCTTCCAGGGCAACAAGAAAGAGCTGAGAGACAGGCTTTTCCAGCTCAATGTCATACCAATCACCGAGGTCATCATGAAGAAAAAGCCTCCGCCCTCGGCGAAGGTTTTCGTCGACGGCGTGCTGGAGGGGTATCACAACAACGCAGCGGCATTGGTCAACGAGCTGAGAAGACTTCGACGTGAGGGCGTCATCAGCCAGAACATCAACGTCGCCATGTACACCTACCAGCACGTTCAGGAAGTCGTCATCAACACAGACGAGGGAAGGGTGCGTAGGCCTCTAATCATAGTCGAAAACGGCCAGCCAACCCTCCAGAAGCAGCACGTAGAACTCATCAAACGCCAGACATCACGCTTCAGAGACCTCGTAAGCCTCGGGATGATAGAGTTCTTGGACGCTGAGGAGGAGGAGAATGCCTACGTAGCGCTGTCAGCTGACGAGCTCAACAACGAGCACACGCATCTAGAGATAAGCCCCTACGGCATGCTGGGGGTTGCAGCCTCCATAATCCCTTACGCTGAACACAACCAGTCTCCCAGGAACGTCTACGAAGGAGCCATGGGGAAGCAAGCTCTAGGAGTTTTCGCTTCAAACTACGCCCTCAGGACAGACTCCCGAAGCCACCTGCTCGTCTACCCCCAGAAACCGATAGTCTCGACGCGCGGCTCAGGCTACGTGGGCATGGACACACGGCCCTCAGGGCAGAACATGGTGGTGGCTATACTGACGGGCCAAGGCTACAACATGGAGGACGCGGTGGTTCTGAACAGGTCTTCAGTCGAGAGAGGCTTGGGTCTGTCGCTGAGCTGGAGGACTTATGAGGTTGAAGCCCGTCAGAGCCCTGGAGGACAGAGAGACAGGTTCGGAATCCCCGACCCATCCGTCAGAGGGTACAAGGGGGAGCAGTTCTACCGGGTCCTCGACAGGGATGGCTTCGCACACATCGAGTCAGACGTCTCGGGGGGCACAGTAATCGTCGGCATGATGAGCCCGCCCAGGTTCTTGGAGGAGTATCAAAGAGTACCGACTAGGGAGATGGTTTGGCGGGACTCTTCAGAAACCGTGCAGCCCTCTGAGTCAGGTACCGTGGAGAACATATTCATCACGGTCAACTCAGACGGAAACAAGCTGGTCAAGGCTAAGGTGAGGTCGACGTGCTTCGCCGAGATAGGCGACAAGTTTTCCTCCAGACACGGCCAGAAGGGGGTTGTGGGCATGCTGCTTCCCCAGGAGGACATGCCCTACACCAAGGACGGCTTGGTGCCCGACCTTCTGATAGATCCTCATGCCTTCCCGTCCCGTATGACGATCGGCCAGCTGATCGAGAGCTTGGCCGGGAAGCTGGGAAGCATCAAGGCGGAGATTGTGGACGGAACTCCTTTCATAGGTAAACCCCTCGAGGAACTTCAGTCCGAGCTTAGGAAGCTAGGGTTCAAGAGCAACGGCCGTGAGGTCTTTTACAACGGCCTTACGGGTGAAGCTCTGGAAGCCGAGGTATTTGTGGGAGTTGTCTACTATCAGCGGCTGCATCATTTAGTTAGGGATAAGATGCACGCCCGTTCCAGAGGCCAGGTACAGATGTTGACGAGACAGCCTACCGAGGGAAGGTCTAGGGGTGGAGGGCTGAAGTTTGGCGAGATGGAGCGAGACTGCCTAATCGCCTACGGAGCCTCCTACCTTCTCCTGGACCGGCTGTTGGAGCAGAGCGACAAGTACACGGCTTACTTCTGCGAGAAATGCGGTCTGCCTTGCTACTACGACTTGAAGCAGGAACGCTTTGTCTGCCCAGTGGACGGTAAAGACGCCCGCGTCAAAGCCGTGTCGTTGTCTTATGCCTTTTATCTACTCCTAAACGAGATGATGAGCATGGGCATTCATCCCAGAATCATTCTGGAGGAGCCGCAGATATGAGCTACGTCGCATCCGTCTCCGGCATAACCTTCGGCATTTTATCGCCCGACGTCATCAGGAAGATGAGCGTAGCCGAGATAATAAGCCCCGACACCTACGACGAGGACGGGTTGCCGATACCGACGAGCGTGATGGACCCTAGGCTGGGGACTCTCGAGCCCGGCCAGAGATGCAAGACATGTGGAAACACTTACCTAGGATGTCCAGGCCACTTCGGCAGAATCGAGCTCCCCGTCCCAGTAATTCACGTGGGCTTTTCGAAGATCATCCACGAGCTTCTCCGGTCGACGTGCAGGTCTTGCGGGAGGATACTCCTGTCAAACGAGTTGATCGAAAAGTATCACAAGGAACTGGCCAGGCTTAAGAAAGACAGGCTACCCTACAAGAACTTGGTATACAGGATTAAGCAGAGGGCTATGAACGAGCAGACGTGTCCTCACTGCGGCGAGAAGCAGCTTCGTCTGGAGCTTGAGAAACCAACCACTTTCGTCGAGGTTTCGGAGTCGGGCATGTCGAAGCTCAACGCCAGCACTGTCAGAGCGAGGTTAGAGAGGATACCCGACTCGGACTTGATTCTGCTTGACATAAACCCTGAGACGTCAAGGCCTGAGTGGATGGTGTTAACCGTCCTCCCAGTCCCTCCAGTCTACGTAAGGCCCTCGATAACGCTGGAGTCTGGGTACAGGTCTGAGGACGACCTGACGCATAAGCTCGTCGACGTCTTGAGAGTGGCTCAACGGCTTCGCGAGAACATAAGAGCAGGGTCTCCGTCCCCCGTGATAGAGGAGCTGTCCGACCTCCTTCAGTACCATGTGACTACTTACATCAACAACGAAGCTGTTGGAGTCTCACCCGCCAAGCACAGGTCTGGGCGTGTTCTCAAGACCCTCTCGCAGAGGCTGAAGGGTAAGGAGGGGAGGTTTAGGCTCAACCTTTCGGGGAAGCGTGTAGACTTCTCGGCTAGGACGGTGATATCGCCCGACCCCAACATCCGCATAAACGAGGTTGGGGTGCCGCTCGAGATAGCGATGCAGCTGACCGTCGCGGAGAGGGTCACTCCATGGAACATCGAGAAGATACGTCAGCTCGTGCGGAACGGCTCCGACAAATACCCTGGTGCGAAGTACATCGTCAGGCCTGATGGAAAGAGGGTGAGGCTAAAGTTTGTCGCAAACTTGGAGGAGCTTGCTTCAGCCATCGAGCCGGGATACGTAGTCGAAAGACATCTCCAGGACGGCGACATCGTCTTGTTCAACAGGCAGCCGTCTCTACACAGGATGTCCATCATGGCGCATTATGTCCGTGTCCTGCCGTACAAGACTCTGAGGCTAAACCCGTCTGTCTGCACGCCTTACAACGCCGACTTCGACGGCGACGAGATGAACCTCCATGTTCCTCAGAGCGAGGAGGCTCAGACCGAGGCACGTGAGCTTTTGGTGGTTGAAAACAATATAATATCCCCTAGGTATGGAGCCCCGATAATCGGCGTAATCCGAGACTTCCTTACTTCCCTTTACCTCCTGACAAGGGACGATACGAGGCTTAACAAGTCAGAGCTTTCGAGGCTTCTCGCATCGATAAAGTACCGTGATGAAGTGCCCGAGCCGGCGGTCAAAGAACCGGAGCCGCTGTGGACGGGTAAGCAAGTGTTCAGCCTCCTGCTACCGAGAGACTTCAACCACACAACAAAAGCATCGTTTAACAACCAAGAGGTTGTTGTGAAGAACGGCGTACTTGTCTCCGGAGTAATCGACAAAAGCTCCGTCGGCGTCGAGAAGGCTAACAGCATACTTCACAGATTAGCCCGGGACTACGGACCAAAAACAGCCCGTGAGTTCCTCGACAAGGTCGTTAGGCTGGCTAACACGTTCATCGAGATGCGTGGGTTCTCCTTCTCAATCGACGACCTGCAGGTGCCCGAGGAGATACATTCAGACATCCAGCAGATATTCAGGCGGTCGGACAGCCAGTTTGCAAGGCTGCGGGCTGAGTACGAGTCTGGTGAGAAGGAAATTCCTCCTGGGATGACCGCTGAGCAGGCTTTTGAAGCGGATGTCTTGAAGATACTCAGCGAGGCGAGGGACGGAGCTGGAAAGCTTGTTAGAGCAAAGATTTCGCAGGACAGCTCGGCCTTCATCATGGCGAAGACAGGCGCGAGGGGGACTATGCTGAACATAGACCAGATGATAGCGGTGGTAGGGCAGCAGTCAGTCAGGAGAGAAAGAGTTCACAGAGGGTTCAGGGGGCGTGTTCTCAGCTTCTTCAGGAAAGGAGACTTGTCCCCACGAGCCAGAGGCTTCGTCTACAACTCCTTCGTGTCGGGCCTAACCCCGCTAGAATTCTTCTTCCACTCAGTAGGAGGTAGAGACGGTCTTGTCGACACAGCTGTAAGGACTCAGCAGAGCGGGTACATGCAGAGACGATTGATAAACGCCCTCGAATCCCTTTACATCGAGTACGACGGCACAGTCAGGACAGCTGACGAGGGGCGCATAATCCAGTTTGCCTACGGCGAGGATGGAGTTGACCCGGCTAAGTCCGACCACGGCAAAGCAATAACAGTATCAAACGTGATATACTCGGTGATGAACCAGGTGAAGTCGAGAGAGCCTGCTGGAGAGGATTACGTTAGGGAAAGGGTTGAAAAGGCAGGCGACGCGCTTCCGGCAAGCCTTCGTCGAGAGCTTATCGCTGAGTTGCAGAGAGTTAACGCCTCGAGGGAGGTCGTGGACCTAGCAGTCGACGAGACCGTGAAGCGGTTTGTTGACTCTCTGGCTGAGCCGGGAGATGCGGTTGGAGTGGTGACTGCTCAGTCGATAGGCGAGCCCGGAACGCAGCTGACGCTTCGAACGTTCCACTTTGCGGGAGTTGGAGAGCAGAGCATCCTTAAAGGGTTGCCGAGGCTGATTGAAATAGTTGATGCACGCCGGTCACCTTCCACACCCATAATGTACATCCCGCTCGAGCCTGAATACGCTACAAACATGGTTAAAGCTAGGAAGTTGGCGAAGCAGATACAGTACACGACAATCGGCGACCTGGTATCAGGGGTTGTCGTCAACTACAAGAAAAGCGTTGTGGAGTTTCAGCTTGACGAGGAAGCTCTTGAGGAACACGGCGTCTCTAGGAAGGATGTGGAGAAAGCGGTCAAGAGTCTGCAGGCAGAGTACGACGCTGAGCGCCACATTCTTTCGGTCAAGCTCGAGGAAGAGAGTTTCGCAGACATTCAGCGAATAAGGGAGAGAGTTTCGCAGGTAAAGGTTAAGGGAATCAGGAGGATCAAGAAGGCTACTGTCTTCAAGGAGAAGGACGAGTACGTGATTAGGACGGAGGGCTCTAACTTGAGGGAGGTGATGGACGTGCCCGGCGTGGACTGGCGGAGGGTCAGAACTAACGACATCTACGAGATCTCCGAAGTCCTCGGAATAGAGGCCGCTAGGAACGTCATCGTTGAGGAGACCAAAGAGGTTATGGAGGACCAGGGACTTGACGTTGACATACGGCACCTTCTTCTGCTTGCTGAAATGATGACCGTCAGCGGAACAGTCAGACAGATAGGTAGGCACGGAGTCGTAAAGCTGAAGAGCAGCGTCTTGGCTAGGGCTTCCTACGAGATTAGCGTCCAGACGCTTCTGGAGGCGGCTGCGAGAGGTGAGGCGGACTATCTTAAGGGAAACGTTGAACGCATCTTAATCGGCAGAGAGATACCTGTTGGCACAGGCATGGTAACGCTTTTGATGAGCCACGAAAGAGGTGCAGAAAATGGATCTCAAACAAGCTCTTGAAGTAGTTAACAGGACTGGTAAGCTGCTGGTGGGTTATAGGCAGACAATCAAGCTGGTGGCGGAGAAGAGGCCGGTGATGGTGATCGCCTCGAGGAAAGCGAACCCAAGCTTGTTGAAAACAGTGAGCATGATGGCCGCCGCTTCAGGAATCCCGCTGCTGCTCTCAGACCTTTCGCCCGCCGAGCTGGGCTTAAGCCTTAGAAAACCATTCCCCGCATCATTCATCTCGGTCCTCGACCCTGGAAGCTCCGACTTGCTAGAGCAAGTGAGGTCGGAAAAAAGTGAGTGAAGGCATCAAGCTCACTGAGAAGGAGATGAAATACATTCAGATGTTTGAAACGGTGACGGGTGCGACGGTTGTAGACTGCGTCGAGGAGGGCGAGACGCTTACTTTCATCGTACGGCAGGGAGAAATGCGTAAGGCTCTTTCAAACAAGGGGTCTAAGATAAAGGAGTTGGTCAGAGTTTTCAAGAAGAGAATCAAGGTGGTCGAGTTCACCACAGACGCTTCTGCTTTCATAAAAAACCTTCTGTACCCGGCTGAAGTCATCGACCCGGTAAAGATTTCTGAAAGGCCCGACGGGAGGACGGTGGCGATGGTTACGGTCAACCCGCGTGATAAGGGTGTTGCGATAGGCAAGGATGGGAAGAACATAAACTTAGTGCGTCTGCTTGCTAAACGCCACTTCAACATAGACCATATATCGATACAGTAGGGGTGGGTTTATTAACAGCCTGAAGGGAGACGGTTTAGGTTGTCGTCCGGGATAAAAGTCTTCGACACGTGGTCCGTGGAAGGCATAGAGGTGTTGGACGAGGGTCTGAAGAGGTACATCAGCCTCAAGCCCGTGATGGTCCCCCACTCAAGCGGGAGGCACGAGCACAGGCGTTTCGCCAAATCCACGGTCAACATAGTCGAGAGGCTGGTGAACATGCTGATGAGGCCTGGGAAGAGCGGGGGGAAGAAGTCCAAAGCTCTAACGGCTGTCAAAAACGCCCTGTGGATAATCAACCTAAGGACTGGCCGCAACCCTGTGGAGGTTTTGGTGAGAGCTGTGGAGAACTCTGCACCGCTGGAGGACGTAACGAGGCTGAGCTACGGAGGCATCGTCTACTTCAAGGCCGTAGACATAAGTCCTCAGAGGAGAGTCGACTTGGCTCTCCGGAATATCGCACAAGCCGCTAGGGAGAACTCTTTCAAAAGCCGCAAAACAATCGATGAATGTCTTGCGGATGAGATTTTGCTGGCGGCTGAGAAGGACAGTAAAAGCTTCGCCATAAAGAGGAGGGTTGAACTCGAACGGGTGGCGCTGGCCTCAAGGTAGCCCTATCCTAGACACCTTCTCATCCTAGCTGCTTTAACCAGCTCGTCGACTGCAGAGCTGGTGTCTTCTTCGAGGTAGGAGATGAAGAAGTTGCTCAGAAGGTTGCTGTACTTTCTGTCCGAGATGGTTCTAGGCCCGGCCTTGATCTGCAGAAGATTTTCAGCGGTTTCAAGGTCTTCGACGTACAGGGGCAGAACATTTTTAAGGGGTTGGAGGCTGGGGTTTTGCTCGGTCTCGGGCCCTAGGAGCATGTTTATACTGTCGAAGCAAACTAGCGAGGCTGCTCTGGACAAATCCTGCCGCATGTTGACGTAAGCGCTCTGCAGGATGTCATGCTCCTCCTCAGAAAGGCTGTTGAGAGCCCTCAGGCCTATGAACTCAGGCGGAAGCCCAAGGCTGTAAAGCACGCATGCATATGTGATGGCTCTCGGAAGGTCAACATTTCCCAGCCTCCGGCCGTAAGAGAAGGCACCTATGTGCAGCTTTCTCGTCCTCCTCGGCGGGACGAGCCTCGATAGGTAAGCTATGGTCGGCGCAGCCGCCTCCGCAAACTCTCTGTAAGCTTTGGAAAACTTCTGGATCAGGGTCAAGAGCTTCTGAGGGTCTCCCCAACTCTCTTTACTCCTCTGAGTGGGAAGATGTTTGTTAAGGTTCTCAACAGCTTCAATAACTTGGTTCTCGGGGTAGTCGTACCTAAAAGCCGACTGGACGGTGGCCGTTGACACTACCCCATATTCTTCGAGAAACCTATTAACGGTAAGTGGGTTCAAGCCGCCGCGGAAGGGCATCGTGCCCACGCCAATTATCGGATAGACCTCGATACCGGTTGACCTCTCCACGTCGCCGAGTTTGATTAGGGCTAGCTTCGCCATCAACGTTGCAGCCACCAAGCCGTTGTTGAGAGCAGGGTCCGACCTAGCTATGAAAACACGCATGTACCGTGGGGATGTTATCTCGACAAACCTCGACACTATCTCATCTATCCTACGTATGCTTTCAAGGTCCTCGAACAAAGGTATCACCTCTATTTTGTCTGGCACGATTTCACCTATGACATCCTTCAGCTTCACGTCCGGATAGTCTATGAACACATCCTCAAGCTGCACAACTGCTTTCTTGTAAGTGTTGACTACCTGAACCAGCTGGTGGACGGATGTGGTGAAAGGAACGATTACCTCGAAAACAGGAGGGAGGGCTTTGCCTCCGTAGAAAGCCCTGCACACGTCGAAGTGTTTCGGGATGCTTTGAAGGGTTTCGAAAAAGACTTTCCGGTCGCTCGACTCGACGGCGGGGTTGGGTATCCTGTATGTTAGGTAATAGTCCCTTCCTATCAGTTTTTCCCGGAACGATTCGCCGTATTTTGCCAAGAGTTTTCTCACAACGTTTAGGTCGACGTCTTTCCCCTCAGCATCCCACATGGCTTCATGGCATCCAAGCTTGGTCCAGCTGTAGAAAACCTCGTCCACCTCATCATCCCCTGCAACTAGCGGGCTGTCCATCCATGGTGGGCTGTTGACGTTGTCGGGGTGCTGCGAGCTCATGGTTTTAGGGATAAGTCGATCCATCTTTCACAGCCTCTACTCTCGTGTGTACGGCACGCCCAGAGAAGCCGGTACTCCGACTCGTTTACGCACGGATTCTAGTGATAAAAGCGTCAGCGTGATAATCGTCACTATGTAAGGAAGCATGAGAAGGAACTGCGGAAGCTGCGCAGCGACTCCCATCACTTGAAGCCGGAACTGTAGTGTCTCCACTCCTCCGAATAGATAGGCTCCGAGGATTGCTCTCAAAGGGCTCCACGTAGCTAGGATGACGAGGGCTAGCGCAATGAAGCCTCTCCCCTGCGTCATCCCCTCAACCCAGAAAGCTTGGTAGCCGATGAAGAGGTATGCTCCGGCGAGGGATCCGAGCGCCCCGCACACACCCATGGCTATGTACCTCGTTAGGTAAACGTTTACGCCCAGCGTGTCGGCCATGGAGGGGTTTTCGCCGCAGGAACGGAGGCTTAATCCGAACCGAGTCTTGAAGAGCAGAAACCACATCACAACGCTCAGGGTGAGTGAAAGGTAGACGAGGATGTTCTGGTTGAAGAACATCGGCCCAATCAAAGGAATGTCTCTGAGCACTGGTATGGGCATGGTGGGGAGTTTCTCAGCCTCTTGCGTGATCAAGAGTCTCTCGGGGGCTGAAGGGTTGAGCATCAGAATAATCCGTCTTCTTATCTCGACTGCCGTGATTAGGCCTCCGATTCCGAGGCCTAGTACTGTGTAAGCCAGTCCCACAACTATCTGGTTGAGCTTGAGGGATACTGTGAAAAAGGCATGGGAAAGACCCAGCACAAGGCCTACGACAACCACGGCAAGCAAAGCCACTCCATGTCCCAGAGCGTTGGTGAAAATGAACGAGACCGCTGCTCCAACTATCATCATGCCCTCCATGCCTAGGTTCAGAACTCCGGAACGCTCGGCATAAATCTCGCCGAGAGATGCCAGCAGAAAAACCGTGCCGGCTGCGACGGCGCCTGCAAGAACCGAGCTCAACCAACCCATGTCGATCATTTGACCACCTTTACTCTGTAGCGTTTGAAGAATTCTCCTAGGATTATCATCAGGAAGATGGTTGACTGAAAGATTTGAACCGCGGCGAACGGAAGGTTCAGCGTTGCTTGTATCACGTCCCCTGCGACCAGGAGACCTCCGAAGAATATGGATGCTGGTACTGCAAGCCATGGATTGAGGGAGGCGAGGAATGCTATGATTATGGCTGTGTAGCCGTAGCCGGGCGAGGCTCTAGGCCTCAACCTCCCTATGATTCCGCTCACCAGCACCAAGCCTCCCAGTCCAGCCAACCCTCCTGCAATCATGCCTCCAGTCAAAAGAGTTCGTCCAATCTTAATGCCTGCGTACCTCGCAGCCTCCACGTTCTGGCCCAAAACTCTAGCCTCAAAACCTATAACGGTTTTGTTCAGAAGACCGTATAACAAAGCGGCAACGACAACCGCTGCCGGAAGACCCAAGTAGGCAGAATGTCCGAAAACAGTCTCCATTTTAGCGTAGTCAGGAAAAACAATCGAGTGCGGGAAGCCGAAACCTCTCGGGTCTCTCCACGGGCCGTAGACGAGGAAGTCGACGAACAGAATCGCCACGTAGTTAAGCATGAGTGTTGGCAGGATCTCGTTGACTCCCAGCCGTGCCTTGAGGAAAGCCGGCAATAGACAGTAGGCTCCGCCTGCTATAAAAGATACAGCAACCATCGATGGAATAACTAGAAAATCGGGTAAAAACCCGTAGTAGACATGGAGCAAAACCACCCCTGTAGAGGCAGCCATTCCCATGTAGATCTGGCCCTCTGCGCCTATGTTCCAGAAATTCATCCTGAAGGCAAGGCAGAGCCCCAAGGCTGCGAACCCCATAGGCAGCCCTCTCAAAATGGCTTGTAGAAGGGTTGAGGGCGTCGTGAAAACGTAAAAGACTTTTGAAACTGTTTCGTACGAGCTGACTCCTAAAAGCTCGAAGATGAGGCTTGCTGCGAGGATTGCGAGCAGGAAAAAGAACAGGGTTATGCCGGCCGAGTATTTTCGGGAGATATCTGGCCTCCGCTCAAGCTTGAAGTTGAAGGATCTGCTCAAGCGCTTACCTCCTCCCTTCTGACGCCTGTCATCATCAGGCCAATCTCCTCCAAATCATACCGTCCTCTCTCCAAAACACCCACCACCTCACCCTTGTACATCACCATAATCCTATCGCTCAAAGACATAAGCTCCTCAAGCTCCTCAGAAACTAGAAGAACAGCAACCCCCTGGCCAGTCTTTTTCAGCAGCATTTGATGGATGAACTCCGTCGAGGCGATGTCAAGCCCTCTAGTGGGATAGCCTGCAAGAATTACTTTAAGGTCTGGAATGGTTTCCAGCTCTCTTGCTAGCACGAGTCTCTGCACGTTGCCGCCCGACAAGTTTCCGACCTTGTTGCGCGTGGAAGGAGTAACGATGTTAAAGTCTTTGATGAGTTGTTTCGATTTTTCCTCCAAGTTGCGCCAGTTAATTAAAAAGCCTTTGGAGAATTCTTTCAGCCTGTACGCTTTAAGGAAGAGGTTTTCAGCGACAGTCATGTCTGGGGCAGAATATCTCAAGGATTCGGCTGGAATGTAGGCTACTCCTGCGTTGATTATCTCCAGCGGATGGCGGTTTGTTATGTCTAAAGATTTGAGAAAAACTCTACCCGAGACGGCTTTTCTCATCCCGGCTATCGCTTCGAGGAGCTCTTGCTGTCCGTTGCCCGAAACACCGGCCACGCCTAGAATCTCTCCCTCATACAGCTTGAATGAGACCCTTCTAACAGCCTCCAATCCTTTGTCGTTCAGGACTACGAGGCTGGACACTTCTAGCACAGGCTTGTTCCTAGCAACTACCCTTGGAGTTTGTATTTTAATCAAGGGTCGTCCTATCATCATGTTGACCAGATCCTCTACGTTGGTTTCTCTCGTCGGCTTTGTGGCGACCGTTCGTCCAGCCCGCATGACCGTGACCCTATCGCTCACAGCCATCACTTCGTCGAGCTTGTGAGTTATCAGCACCACGCCAATCCCTTCAGCAGCCATCTTCCGCAGCGTTTTGAATAGAATGCTCGTCTCTTGAGGCGTCAAGACCGAGGTCGGCTCGTCCATTATGAGTATCCTAGCTCTTCTGTACAACGCCTTCAAAAGCTCGACTTGCTGCTTCTCGCCAGCCGAAAGCTGCCACACCCTAGCCTCCGGCGATATTTTCCATCCATAGCTGGAGATCATCTGCGACAGATCTTGGCTTATTTTTCTCGTGTTGAGGATGAAGCCTGTTTGCTTGATTCCTAGGACGACGTTTTCGAGCACGGTGTGCACGGGGATGAGCTTAAACTGCTGGTGGACCATTCCTATGCCCAGCTGGATTGCGTCTTTCGGGCCTCTGATGTCAACCGGTTTTCCGTAAACCTTTATCTCGCCCGCGTCGGGACGATAGATGCCGTAGAGTACGTTCATCAAGGTTGTCTTGCCTGCCCCGTTCTCGCCTAGAAGAGCGTGAACCTCTCCACGTCTAAGCGTGAAGCATGCGTTGTCGTTTGCCACCACGTTGGGAAACTTCTTCACAATCCCGGTCATCTCCACTAAGTATTCCTCTTCGCCCATTCTCCCACCAATATTCTGTTGTTGGGAATAAAAAATTTGTGGAGGTTGAGCCGCTATCCTCTAGGTAGCTCGCTCAAGACGTATTCGACGAACCAGTCCATGTTCCACAGCATGTCCCAGTCGGCTCGCTCGGTGCCGCTTATCCTTACTTGGCCTCTCTGGTCCCTGATGGGTTCGCCTCCGTTGCCCTCTACGCTGAAAGGCTCGAAGAGCAGCTCCTTCATCTCCTCGTACCGCTTCTTTATCTCTGTCTGCCACTCGCTGGGGATGGCTGGGTTAAGCTTTCCCAGCTGCAGCGTCCCGTCGACCTGTCCTGCTGTGCTCTTGTCAACAGGTCTTCTCCATCTGTAGGGCATGTAGTCTCCTATCCGGGTCCATATGTCCACGGACTGCCATGTGTTGGTGGCGACCATCCTGTAAAACTCTAGGTAGATAGGTCCCCAGTGCACGATCTGCCCAGTCAGGTGGGAGTTCGGGCCGTACTGCGTCATGTCTCCGTAGTGGCTAAAGCTCCAAACCCTCCTACCCCTACGAGTAGTGTATTCTTCCGCAACCTGGAGCGTTGTCGGCGAGTCCTCGGTGAAAGCCAAAACGTCTGCGTTAGATTCCTCAACTAGCGCTGTTGCGGCCTGTCGTGTTTTTCCCGGGTCGAACCAGCTGAACAACCAGTTTACGTATGCTCGGATGTTTCGGCCTGTTCGTTTTTTGTAGGAGTAATTTGCGCCGATGACGAATGCGTTTATGTGGCGTACTACCTCGGGAATGGGATGAGCTGCAACGTAGCCGACAACACCTGTTTGAGTGACTGCTCCGGCTGCTAGGCCATTCAGGTAGTATAGCTGGTAAAACTCGGCGAAGGCGCTGCTCATGTTTTGTGGAGCGTTGCCAGCCGCCCCGCTTCTGTATCCAGATATGTGTACAAAGTACTTGTTCGGATGCTTTGCAGCCACTTCAGCTGTCGGGTCCATGTATCCGAAGCTCGTAGTTATGACCAAGTCTGCTCCTTGGTTTATGAGCGACTCTATCGCTCCAGCCGACTCCGCTTCAGGAACACTCTCTATGTACGAGCTGTCAACATTCTTGAACATCGAATCAGCCCACTTCCTTCCGTCGTTGTGGGCGTAAGTCCATCCAAAGTCTCCCACGGGTCCGACGTAGATGTAGCCCACCTTCAACCTTCTCGTGGGAGCGGGCACCGTTACCGTTGCTCCGGGCGCAGTCACCGTCCTAGTTGCGGCTGGAGGTGCTTGGGAAACACCAGCAAAATACCCGGCGAGACCGCCTGCGACAGCTGCGGCGGCGACTGAGCCTGCGGCTACCCCTGAGGAAACGGCTAAGAACTTGCGCCTGGATATCCGGGGCTTTTCCTTCATCAACATATAGATGTCGCTCGGGGTATATATCTTTATCCGCTAATCCAGCACCAGCTCGACAAACTGGAACGTCACCGTGTCGAGCAATCCTTTGTCCGTGAGCCGGAGCTCGGGTATGACGCTGAGGCTGAGCAACGACATGGTCATGAACGGCGAGACCCATTCGCATCCCAGCCTCCTCCATACGCTGTAGGTTTTGTTGAGCTTTTCAGCCACCTGCTCCGCCGTCTCCGTTGACATCAACCCTGCCAGAGACAGCTCGACTCTCGCAACCACCTCGCCGTCGGACACGGTCACGATGCCTCCGTTGATTCGCGCGTTCTCGTTAGCCGCCAACGCCATGTCCTTCTCATCGTAGCCAATAACCAGGAGGTTGTGGCTATCGTGGGCTACCGTAGACGAAACAGCTCCCTTCCTGAACCCAAACCCTTTAGTCAGCCCGAGGCTTATTCCGCCTGATTTTCCATGCCTCTCTACAACGGCTGTCTTCAGAATGCTTCTTTCCGGGTCTCCGCTAATACTATGCTTGGAGACCTCCATCTTCTCGATGACGTGCTTTGTGATTACGCTGCCTTCGACGGCTTGGATTACACGTGTCCTAACTTCGCCCCGTTCATGCTTTGAGTGGATAACAAAGTCCTCCGGCTGAAGGGACCTTCTGAGCTTGACGCTTTTCATGAAAACATCTGGGTAGCGGTAGTCCGGCATGGTCTTCAACAGCCTTCCCTGCTCAGCAACAAGCTCTCCGTCGGCGAAGACAGCCTCGACCTTGAACTTGGTAAGGTCTGACACTACTAGGATGTCTGCTATACGAGACGGTGAGATGCTTCCTATCTCATGGGCCATTCGGTACCGCTCGGCGGGGTTGATGGTGCACATCTGCACAGCCGTCAGCGGGTCCACTCCCTCCTCGACAGCCCTCCTGAGACAGTGGTCCATGTGGCCGTCCCTGAGAATCGAGGCCGGCTCCTTGTCGTCTGTGCACAGACATATGTGGCGTGGGTCTATGCCTGTCTCTGTGTAGGCTCTGACCGTGTCTTTGATGTCGAGCCAAGCACTCCCCTCCCTCAAATAAACGTACATACCGTTTCTCAAGCGCTCAAGAGTCTGGCTTTTGGAGACGCTTTCATGGGTTGACATCACTCCGGCGGCGACGTAAGCTGCCAGCTCTCGACCCATCAACCCCGAGTCGTGGCCCTCAACGAGCTTTCCAGCCCTCAAAGCCTCCGCTATCTCTGCATGGACGCTGTCGTCGCAGGCGAGAACCCCCGGATAATTCATCATCTCGCCGAGAGCCACCACCTCCTCCAGCTTCATGGCTTCAGCCACATCCTCAGGCCCTATTGCTGCACCGGCGGTCTCGAACCCGGGTGCAGCTGGAACGCAGGAAGGATAAGTGATGAACACCTTGAGAGGCAGGTTCCTCGACTCATCAACCATCAGCTTCACTCCGTCGAACCCGAAAACGTTGCCTATCTCATGGGGGTCGATGAAAACGGTCGTCGTCCCGTGGGGAAGAACTATCCTAGCGAACTCAGTCACGCCGACCATGGCGCTCTCTATGTGGACGTGAGGGTCTATTAGCCCCGGAACGAGGTACTTGCCATCAGCGTCATAAACCAGCGTGCCCGCTCCTATGCAGGGCGATGCGTCGCCGACGAGAGCGACTCTATCGTGCTTGACCGCCACATCCACGTTCTCCACAAGCTCCCTCGTATGTACGTTGATCAAGTTCCCGCCCCTAACAACCAAGTCCGCCTTCTCCAGCCCCAAAGCTGTCCTAACAAGGTCTTTAGACACACTGTACAGCTTCGTCCTTGCCATTACTAGGTGATAAAACCCATGCATTGATATAACCTTTGGCCCTCGACAAAGAATAAATAACCAAAGCTACCTTATTCATATGCATGAACGTTAGATGGGGTTTGTATCTTCAGGACATGCATGTCAGGGATATGGTGAAGTACGCCCAGCTGGGTGAGCAGAATGGTTTCGAGTCGGCTTGGATAGCTGAGTCGAGGCTTGCCCGGGATGCTTTAACCCCGATGACAGCCATAGCTACCGTCACCTCTCGGCTGAAGGTGGGAGCCGGCGTCATAAACACGTGGACTAGGAACGCCGCCCTCATCGCCCAGACTTTCGCCACGATGGATGAGCTTTCAGACGGCAGGGTCATGCTGGGGCTGGGTGCTTGGTGGGACCCGTTGGCTTGGAAGGTTGGTATTGAGAGGAGGGAGCCGCTCACATGCATGAGGGAGTACGTCGAAACCATAAGAAGACTGTTCAGAATGGAGGAGGTTAGTTTCGAGGGTAAGTTCGTAAAGCTGAGAGGTGTAAGGCTTGACGTGCTGCACGGCGCAGGCGAGAAGCCTAGGAACATACCGATCTACGTCGGGGCGACAGGCTGGAGGATGATGGAGCTGGCGGGTGAGATAGCTGACGGCGTCCTCCTAAACTACCTAGTCTCACCCAAGTACAACGACAAAGCCCTCGAGCACATAAGGAAGGGTGCCGACAAGTCGGGAAGAAGGGTCGAGGACATCGACAGGCCTCAGCTTGTAGCCTGCTCGATGGAAGAGGATGCGGACAAGGCTGTGAAGCTCGCTAAGAAGCATGTGACGATGACTCTTGGACAGCAGCCTCACATCATGAAGGCGAGCGGTGTCAGCGAGGACTTGATTCAGGAAGTTCAAAGGGTTATGGGCGGCTGGCCCGCTAAGCCGGGAGGTATTGAGAAGGCTGCTGAGATCGTTCCCGACGAGGTTGTGCGTATGATCACAGCCTCCGGCACGGTGTCGGATGTTGTGGCTAAGGTGAAGGAGTACATGGCGCACGGCTGCACATCTCCCCTTTTGCTGCCCCTCAGCGGGAACGTTGAGTACGTTATCAAGAGCATCGCGAAGGTGTAGCGGATGGTTTCTGAAAAAACACTGATAAAAGACGGCGTGGTAGTCTCGATGGATTCTTCGAGAAAGGTGTTGCAGAACGGGGCTGTTGGGTTCGAGGGTGGGCGGATAGTTTTTGTAGGCGACTCTGATCAGGTAAGGGACAGCGAGTACGACCGGGTTGTCGACGCAAGCGGCTGCATCGTCATGCCCGGGCTTGTATGCGCCCACACTCATCTCTACGGAATAGCTTTACGCGGAGCCTCTCTGAACATCAGACCGAGCTCCGACTTTCTCGAAAACCTTCAGAGGGTCTGGTGGCCGCTCGACGAGAAGATGAACAACGACGACGCCTACGCCACCGCTCTGGCCGCATCGATGGAAATGCTTCTTAACGGTACCACGACCTTCGCTGACACCTACTCGGCTCCTCTGAACCCGGAGGGCTCGCTCGACGCCATAGCAAAGGCAGTGAACGAGGTCGGGGTCAGGGGCATAATCTCTTTCGAGGCGACGGAGAGGAGAGGCGTGGACGAGGGCGAGAGAGGGTTGAGGGAAAACGTCCGGTTTTTGGAGAAGGGGGGAATGGGTCTAGCCATGGGCATGATAAGCCTTCACGCATCCTTCACGATAACCGATGAATTGATAGCCAGGGGAGTTGAAGCTGCGAGGAAACACAAGGCAGCCTTAACCATCCATGTGTCGGAAGGCCCCAACGACGTCTACCACAACATAGAAAGATACGGCGTGAGGACCGTTGAAAGGCTGCACGATAGAGGTCTTCTGGGAAACAACGCCGTCCTGGCTCACTGCGTCCATCTAAACAAGCGTGAGATCGATCTTCTGGCTTCGACTGGAGCCCACGTAGCCCACAACCCCATGAGCAACATGCTCAACGCAGTAGGAGTGATGAAGCTGCCGGAGATGCTTGAGGCAGGCGTTAACGTCGGCATAGGAAACGACGGATACGTCTTCGACGGGTTTGAGAACATGCGCGCCGCCTTCCTAGTCCACAAGCTTGAACGTCGGAACCCTTCGATCCTCTCTGCGCAGCAAGTCGTTGAAATGGCCACCGTCAACGCAGCCAGAGCTTACGGCTTGAAAGACCAAGGATCGCTCGAAGCCGGCAAAAAGGCTGACGTCATAGTGATAAGGCCGGAGGTCTCCGCCGTCCCCATGTCTGGCAACATCTACGGATACTTGGTTAACGGGGTCAGCGGGAGGGATGTTGTACATGTGTTCGTCGACGGCGAGCAGGTTGTACACAACCGTCGTCTTACAAAAATCGACAAGGAGAAGGCCGAGAAAGCTGTGCTGAAAACCATCGAGAGGCTGTGGCAGCGTTTGACTGACCGGCCGCGGGAAGCGGTAGAGCCTTTGATGGTGAGGCCATGACCGGGCTTGGGTACATAAGCCTGCCCAGGCTGGACGTCGTCGTGGCGGACAGCTTGGAACAAGCTGTTCGAACAATAGACCGGGAGCCTGACAGGGCCGTCATCGCCGGGGGGACTTACACGATAGCCTCTATCGTCGAAGGCGTCAACAAGACGAGGAAGCTCCTAGACGTTTCGGAGCTAAAGCCGCTGCGCTTCGTAAGGAACGACTCTTCCCGAGTCGAGGTGGGAGCGCTGACAACCCATGCCGAGGTCGCCGAAGCGCTGGGAGAAGTGATTCCCTCGTTCAAGTCATTCCTAAAATGCTACTCGTCTCCAACAGTCATGAACAGGGCAACCGTCGGAGGAAGCGTCATGCTCAGAAACTCCTCCGAGGACCTGATAACTATACTGCTGACACTCGATGCTGAGCTGGTTTTTCGTACGGTGAGGGGCGAGGAAAGTATGAAGCTGCAAGATTTTCTCGACCAGAACATTAGTCAGCGAGCGCTGCTTACCAAGGTTGTGTTTCGCAGCAGGAGGACGTGTTTCTTCGACAAGCTTTGGCTGGGGGTTTCACGCATCCCGATAATCTCGGTTGCCGTCAGCTTCGACGGTGATGGCCATCTGGAGCCGAAGGTCGCTGTATCCCATAAGAGCAGGGATAAGCCCGGCAGGGTTCACTCCGTTGAAAGGTTCCTCCAGGGCAGGCTTTTAGACAGGCCCACGTGCACTAAGGCGGCCGAAATGGTTTCCCAAAGCATAGACCCGCCCGACGACGTAATAGCTCCCGCCTGGTACAGACGCGAGGTTGCAGGCGTGCTGATCAGAAGGATTCTGGAGAGGGTTGCCAGTCATGAAGATTAAAACCAAGGTTAACGGCGTCGACTATGCTGTCGACGTGGAGAGCAACGAAAGGCTTACAGACCTTCTCCGCAACCGGCTTGGTCTGATGGGTGTGAAGGAGGGATGCGGAGTCGGAGACTGCGGCCTCTGCGTAGTGCTGGTTGACGGAAGGCCAGTCAACTCATGCCTAGTTCTGGCTTACCATGCTGCAGGCAGGGAAATAACAACCGTAGAGGGTTTGGCTGCGGGTGGTAAGCTTCACCCGCTTCAACAGGCTTTCGTGGATGTTGGCGCTGTTCAGTGCGGGTTCTGCATTCCTCCAGCGTTGCTTGTGCTAAAATACTTGATGGACACTAAACCGTCGGCCTCCGTTGAGGAAGTGAGACACGCACTCCGCAGCGTTCTGTGCAGGTGCGGAAGCTACCTGAGGTTTGTCGAGGCTTTCGAAAGGGCGAGGAATAGATGAGCGAGGATATTACTGAGAGGTTCAAGGAGATCCTTAAGGCTCGTGAGTTCCTCGTAGTCGGGAAGAAAGTGGCGAGGGTTGACGCTGTCGACGCAGTCCTCGGAAAACCCATGTACACCGCAGACCTGGTGTCCGAGAAGCCTCTCTTCGTCAAGGCTGTTAGGTCGAAGCTTCCGCACGCCTTGATAAGGAACATAGACTTCAGCAAGCTGGAGACAAGGTCTTCAGTCAAGAAAATCATAACTCATCGTGAAATACCCGGGCAGAACGACGCTGGAAGTCTAATACCTGACAGGCCGTTGCTGGCTGTAGACAGGGTGAGGCACGTAGGTGAGGCTGTTGCCTTGGTCGTAGGCGAAACAGTCGAGGACGCTGAGGAGGCAGCCGACCTCGTCGAAGTTCATTACGACCCCCTGCCGGTCGTGGCCAACCCGGCTGAAGCGATGAAACCCGACGCTCCACGCATACACGACAACGGCAACATCGTCACCCACTTCAAGATAAGGAAGGGAGACGTCGAGCAAGGCTTCAAACAATCCGAGGTGGTGGTCGAAAGAACCTACCGGACTCAGTTTATCACGGGCCTCCCCCTCGAAATCGAGATAGCTTACTCTTACCCCGACGGAGACGGAGGCATAACCTGCATATCCTCGATGCAGAACTTGCACGACGTCTACAACAAGGTTCGGCAGATACTGGGACTGCCTTCTGATAAGCTCCGAGTCGTTCAAGCAGCAACCGGAGGCGGGTTTGGTCCCAAGTCTGACGAGACACCCATCGACGTTGCGGCTTACGCCTGCCTCGCTACGTATTACACGGGCAAGCCCTCGATGTCTGCTTTCACTAGAAGCGAGGCCATGACGGTGCAGTGCAAGAGACATCCGTTCGAGATAACTCACAGGGTTGGGGCAACTAAGCAGGGAAAGCTAATCGCCTGGAAGTCTACTTTGGTCGAGGACACGGGGGCCTACGTCTCGAAGGGCCACCTCGTAATAGGCAGGGCGACTTTCCACTGCACAGGACCTTACGAAGTTCCCAACGTGTGGGCTGACGGCTACTGTGTCTACACAAACAACACCATGGCAGGGTCTACACGTGGGTTCGGCGCTCCTCAGGCACACTTTGCAGCCGAGTCGCTGATGAACGAGCTGGCTGAGGAGGTTGGACTCTCGCCGCTCGAGGTCCGTGAAGCCAACATGCTGAGGCCTGGATCTCTCACTGCTACGAGCCAGCGGGTCGATGACGACGGCCTCCTGAGATGCTACCGGATGGTTGTTGAGGCGTCCTCGTGGGAGACGCGGGTAAGGGAGTTTGAAGAGTTCAACAAGCGGAGTGTGGGTGTGAAGAAAGGCATTGGTATAGCTCTCCTGTATCACGGCAACACGCTCGGGCCCGAGGGAGACGACTTTGCGACTGTTGTCTCACGGGTGGAAAGGGACGGAACAGTCGTCGTTCAGACGGGTCTGACAGAATACGGCACAGGCGCCCTCACATCCCTCGTCATAGTCGTTGCAGAGGTGCTTGGCTTACCTCTTTCGAAGGTCAGGCTCGAGAGGCCGGACACAGCCGCAATACCTAGCTCCGGGCCAACAGTAGCGTCTAGGACTACAGCGATCGGGGGGAACGCAGCTCTCGACGCAGCTCTTAAGATCAAGGCCAAGGTAGCGTCTGTTGCTGCTAAGCTTTTGGGGGTCGACCCGGCTGAGCTGGAGTTCAGGGAAGGCCTCGTCATTCACCAGTCAGGCAGGATGGTTAGGTGGGAGGAGGCAGTTCAGCAGTGCTTGGAGCAGGGCGTCGAGCTCAAGGCCGTGGGATACTACATGGCTCCGCCGACCAAGTGGGACCCTGAGACAGGTCAGGGCTCTCCCTACCACCAGTACACCTACGGGGCTTTGGCCGCCGAAGTCGTCGTCGACACCGAGACCGGGCTGGTCGGGGTGGAAAGGCTTACGGCAGCCTATGACGTCGGGAGGGCCATAAACCCGTTGGGCTTGATAGCTGTTTACGAGGGAGGGAGCATTATGGGGCTCGGATACGCCCTCACCGAGGAAGTTGTCCACGAAAAAGGCTTCGTAGTCAACCCGTCCCTCCACACGTTCATAATACCGACAGCCAGCGACGCTCCGAAGGAGATAAAGAGCTTGATCGTTGAAGTTCCCGGGTCAGTGGGCGTTTTCGGCGCCAAGGCGATGGGCGAGATACCTGTCGTTCTCCCAGCCGCAGCCATAGCCAACGCAATCGCCCACGCAACAGGAGTGTATGTAAGACAGCTTCCCATAAGGCCCCACGCCGTCCTAAACGCGCTGAAGAAACCCTAAAATTTGAAAGAAAGCCGGTATCGGCATGACACTGCTTGACCTCCACGGTCGGGACCTCATCTCGTCGCAGGACTGGAGCATAGAGGAAATCGAGGCAACCATGAACCTGGCTAGGCTTCTAAAGATAAAAAGAGCCTCGGGAGACGTTCCCGAGCTGTTCAGGAACAGGACGATGTTCATGCTGTTCTACAACACGTCGACCCGTACCCGCGCCAGCTTCGAGGCGGCCGCAACCATGCTGGGCGGTCATGCTCAGTTCATCGACTTCGCCACAACGCGTGGAGCTGAGGGAGAGTCAGTCCGGGACATAGCCAAGATGTACGAGAGGCTTGGGCAGGTGCTGGGCGTGAGGATACTCGAGTCGGCCGTCGACTACGTTTATGGGAGGGGCAACGCCGTTGTAAGGGAGTACGCCGAGCATGCAAAGATACCCGTAATCAACATGGCTGACGACATGTACCACCCCAGCCAAGCAATCACAGACCTGTACACCTTGAGGGAGAAGCTCGGAAGAGTGGAGAAGAAGAAGTACGTGCTGATGTGGGCTTACAGCGACAAGGTAAGGAGCTGGGGAAGCATTCAGGACGAGCTGCTCATATCCACGAGGTTCGGCATGGACGTTGTCCTTGCCTACCCCCCAGGGTTTGACATAGACGGCAAAGTCGTCGAGCAGGCTCGTAGGAACGCCGAAGAGAGCGGGGGCAGCGTGGAGATAGTTCACGACTACAGAGAGGCGCTCAGCGGGGCTGACGCTGTCTTTCCGAGAAGCTGGGCCAGCCACGAATGCGTGATGACGGGCATGAACAGGTTTGGCAGAGAAAGGGAGGTCGAGCTTCACAACAAGCACAAAGACTGGAAGCTTACAAAGCAGCTGACTGACCTGATGGCTAAGAACGGCGTCGTCACACACGTCCTACCGGTCTTCCGAGGGCAGGAGGCTGACGACGATGTCATGGACGGCCCTAGGAGCGTCATATACGACCAGGCTGAGAACCTTCTCTACGTCAGGGCTGCGATCTTGGCTCTTGTTGCGGGAGTTTTATCCAGGTAGTATGTGCGTGCCCGCACTGCCGGCTATGGCTTCCTTCAGCTGAGAAAGCTCTGCTATGATGGCTTCCTTCCCGCCGTTCTCGACGAACCTGACGCACGCCAAAACTTTAGGCATCATGCTGCCTGAGGCGAAATGGCCCGCCTCAAGATACCGTTTGGCCTCCCTGGCCGTCAACCTCTCCAGCTTTTTCTGGTCCGGCTTGCCGTAGTTGATGTAGGCTCCGTCCACGTCTGTCAGTATGATGAACCTGCTGGCGCCAATCAGCTCGGCTAGCTTCTCTCCAGCCAAGTCTTTGTCGATGACCGCCTCCACGCCGTGAGCCCTGCCGTTCTCCTCGATTATGGGAATTCCGCCGCCACCGCTGGCCACCACTATGAAGCCCGAGTCCACAAGCTTCCTTATGGCGTGCCTTTCGGCGATTATCTTCGGGTCCGGCGAAGGCACAACCCTCCTGAAGCCCCCACGGGCCTTGTCCTCGGCGAAGATGAATTCCGGATGCTCCGCCTTAATCTTCTCCATCTCCTCCTTGCTGTAGAAAGGACCAATCGGCTTGGAAGGGTTTTTGAAAGCAGGGTCGTCCTTGTCCACGATCACGCGTGTGATGACAGTGATGACGTACTTGTCTATTCCTCTCTTCTTCAGCTCGTTTCTAAGGTTCTGCTGGATGGCGTAGCCTATGAAGCCTTGGGTTTCAGCTCCACATGCATCCATCGGGAAGGCGGGTATGCCGTGGATTTTATGGCCTGCGTCGTGGCGGAGCAGAGTGGCACCCACCTGAGGACCGTTGCCGTGTGTGATGACCAGCTTGTACCCGGCCTCCACGAGGTCCGCTAGGAAAACAGCGGTCCTGCCGACGTTGTTGTACTGTTCCTCAAAAGACCCCTTATCACCGCGTCGTAGAAGAGCATTCCCGCCCAAAGCAACTACTATGAGTTCGCCATCCTCCATGACCCAGATTACGCAGCCCTTTATAAAAACTTCAAAAGGCTGTCGAGATCGGGAGAGATGGTCGGGACGGCCTCCCCCGGAACAATCTTCTCGGGCTCCTTCAGCCCCGAACCCGTGGCCAGGAGTACCACCCTGTCCGAGGGGTCTAAAACCCCTTGGTCTAGGAGTTTCTTAGCGGCGAGGACGCCGACGGCTCCGGAAGGCTCGGCAAAGATTCCTTCCAACCTCGCCAGGAGACGAACAGACTCCCTGATCTCATCCTCCTCAACCGTCTCGGCGAACCCTTTCGTCGCCCTGACTCCTTCGATGGCGGCGTCCCCGTCCCATGGATACGGGTCGAGAAGCCCCGAGGCTATCGATCGAGGGTTTTTCTCAGGCTCGATATCGGCGTAGCTCATTCCCCTTTTGATAGCTCTTGCGAGAGGCTGGTTGCCAGCCGGCTGAACAGGTATGAGCTTGGGATAGCTGTCTATCCATCCGAGCCGCATCATGTCTCTCAACCCCTTCCAAACACCCGCCGCTAGGCATCCCGAACCCGTGGGCACCAGAACGGCGTCTGGAACAACCCAGCCCAGCTGCTCGAGAACCTCGTAGGCAATCGTCTTAGGCCCCTCTACTTGGTAAGGGTTGAAGGGGCCGAAGCTGGGGCAGGGATACCAGCCAAGCTTGAACACGGCTTGGATCATGAGGTCCACTGTCGGGTCTCTGCCCTCGACCGCCTGCCTGACACGAAGAACCTTAGCCCCGTAAAGTAGGAGTTGCGAAGCCTTGCCCATCGATACATCCTCAGGGACGAAGGCATGACACCTCAGACCCAAGGATGCGCTGTAAGCCGCCAGAGACGAGGCAGCGTTCCCGCTGGAAGCTATGACGACGTCCCTACGTCCTGTTTCAACCGCCTTGGCGGCGCCAACAGCCATGGCCCTATCCTTGAAAGAAGCGGTAGGGTTCCTCGTCTCATCCTTGACGTAAACAGCCTTGAACCCTAGATGGCTTGCGAGACGGGTGGCTTTGACCAACGGGGTGCCGCCCTCCATTAAAGATGCTGCAAATTTTTTATCGGCGGGCAGGAGCTCCCAGTACCGCCAGACGCCACCCACTTCCCTCCCCGAAACCTCGTCCCTCGACACCCTCTCCATCAACCGGTCGTAGTCGTAGACAACATCCAACCTCCCCAAATCATTCCTACTACACATCACAGGGCTCCCTCTGACATCGTACTCGGATCCGCAGCGGGAGCAGACAAGCTTCTCGACATACATACGTAAGACCGTTATTCTCTCTGGATTACGAACCTGCAGACCGGGTTGTTCTTTGCAATGCATTCGGTCTCAAGGGTTTTGAAGGACTCTTGATACAGGCTTTCCGCTATTCCAGTGAGAATTCCAGTTAAGAAGTAACACCTAGGGCTGTCTGAGCCAGCCAACCCGTCGCAGAATACACAGTTCTCGAAAGAAACCTCTATCACGCCTTCGGAGTAGTAGTTGTTAACTACGTTAGGCACACCCCAGCCGGAGTTCATGGCAGCAGCAGATAGGAGCATGATGCCCTCGTCTGGTGATTTTTCCTTGAGCTTGTTGCCCAGCGCCAAACCATACCGGTGCCCCATGTTCCAAAACAAGGCGTCTGCAGCAGGCTGAGAAATCGAAACACCCAGCATTTTAACGGTCTCTACAAACATCTTCGAGGACAGTACAAACACTCTACCGCCGAGAACTTTGTCGCTCAAAACACCACTTTTCTCCACGGTCTGTTTTTCATAAAATTAAGGAATTAAAGCTTTTTCTACCTCACGATTTCCAGCCTTGAAAGATGCTTCCGCCGCTGTTCGACTGTATACTGGTCTAGGACATGCTCACGCTCCGGAATCGCCGCCTTCTTGCCAGGGCCGAAGGCTTCTGTTGAGAGGTAGCGGTTTCCCGAGTCGCAGACCAGAGTTGTGATGCGCCGGAGATTTGGATGTCTCTTGGCGACCTTTATAGCTGCTGCAACGTTGCACCCGGATGAAATGCCGCAGAAAACTCCCTCCAGCCTCGCAAGCTTCCTCGTCATCTCTATCGACTCGGTCGAAGACACTGTCACGACTCCGTCGAGGATTCCCAGGTCTAAGTTGCGTGGAATGAACCCGTCTCCAATCCCCTCTATCTTGTGCGACCCCCACACGCCGTCTGCTATTATTGCGGCTTCGCTGGGCTCAGCAGTGTACACTTTTATGCCGGGGTTTTTGCTCTTCAGAAACCTGCCCACACCCGAGACCGTTCCTCCAGAGCCCTGCGACATGACGAAGCAGTCGACTTTGCCGTCTGTCTGGTCCCATATCTCGGGCCCAGTGGTCTTGATGTGCGCCTGCACATTGTCGGGGTTCGTGAACTGGTTTGGAAACCAGTACTTTCCCGGGTTCGAGTTCATCATCGACTCAGCTTTCTTCAGGCTGAGGTCGACGTCGCTCTCAGCGCCGGGCGTGAACACAATCTCGCCTCCGAACGCCTTGATTAGCTGTTTCCTCTCTTCGCTCATCCCCTCAGGCATCACGATTGTGACCTTGTAGCCGAGATGGGTTCCGACGAAGCTGCACGCTATCCCAGCGTTGCCCGTCGAGACCTCGAGGATCTCCATGCCTGGCCTTAGGTCTCCCCTCTCAACAGCCTTAGTAATCATCTCCCTGTAGATCCTGTCCTTGAGGCTTCCCGTCGGGTTGTAGAACTCCAGCTTGGCGTAAACCTCGGCCTCGACACCCTCCTCCCTCGGAATTCTCGACAGCTTGAGGAGCGGCGTACCCCCTATGACGTCCAACACGTCGTCGTAGACCTTCATTTCCTCCTACCCATAACCATCGACATCACGGCTTTCTGGACGTGGAGCCTGTTCTCAGCCTGCTGGAAATACAGAGAATACTTTGAGTTGTCGATAACCTCGTCGACGACCTCCTGCCCTCTGTCGGCTGGTCCGCAATGCATGTACTTACCCTTGTTTGTCAGGTCCATTAGCTCCGGAGTGCATATCCAGCTCTTGTAGCCGTCTTGGTACTTTGTGGCGCCTTCCTTGTCTACGGTGGAGTTGTAGGGTGGGAAAAACTTCTTAGGAGACCATGCCTTGGGGTATACGAAGTCGGCGTCCTCGAACGCTTCTTTCATGTTTTGAGTGATTGTGAAGGAGCCGCCGTACTCCTCGACGTTTTTCTTGCAAGCCTGTATGACGTGGTCCTCGAGCTCGAAGCCGGGTGGGTGGGCTAGCACCACGTCCATGCCGAACTGAGTGCCTACTAGGATGCAGCTTTGGGGAACGGCAAGCGGCTTCAACCCGCCTGAGTACGCATAGGAGACCACGAACTTCTTACCCTGTGGTTTAGGCGCCACGTCTGTTATTGCCATTATGTCGGCTAGTGCTTGGAAGGGGTGGTAGACGTCGTCCTCCATGTTGAGCACGGGAATGCTGCTCCACTTGGCGAACTCCTGGATTACTCTGTGCCCTCTGCCGATGTGCCATTTTGCAGCGTCTCCATAGATTCTAACTGCTATGGCGTCGCCGTAAGTGCTGAGTACTCGTGCGACGTCTGCTATCGACTCTGTCTGGTATGGTATCATGTCCTCGGGCAGGGTTGGAGTGTAGACGTCTGAGGGGCTGAGGAAGTGGGCGTGGCCCCCTAGCTGGTAAATGCCTGCCTCGAACGAGTTTCGGGTTCTGAGAGACCTGTTGTAGAAGAGCATGAAAAGCGTCTGTCCTTTGAGGTAGTCTGTTGGTTTCTTCGACCTGAACCTCTGCCTCAGGTCCCTAGCTGCCTTGAGTATGTTGTTTATTTCCTCCTGGCTGAAGTCGTTTGTGTTCAGGAAATCCCTCCCATGAAGTCTGCCCACGTAGGTAGGTTTGCCAGTTGCTGGTCTCTTTGCCATGCGGAATCGTTCTAATCCGATGGTTTTAAAGATTGTTTCACAGCAGCATGGAGCCTAGGGCCCAGATGAAGAACCCTAGGGCGTGGAGAAGCCCCGTCAGCGTGGCTACTTTGATGTTGGAGGCTAGGGCTGGGATCATGAGGTATGGGTTGCCGTAGGTCTGGTTGACCATTCTGACTGTTTTTACCGCTGTCGGAATTGTTGCTAGTGCGATGAGCGTCGTGAGCGGTGCGTACCCGGCGGCTGCGGAGAGAACAATGACTGCGTAGGCAGCTGCCAGCAAAGCCTTGTACAGCGAGACAACCTGGTTCCTCGAAAGTCTTGACACGAGAGTGTTCTTTCCGGCCTGCCTGTCGTAGAGAGCGTCGGGTATCTCGTTGACGTACAGTATCAGTGTGATGAATATTCCGATTGGTATTGAAGCAAGTAGTGAGTGAACGCTGAAGGTCTGGGCTTGGACGTAGTGGCTGCCAAGCACGATTACCGGCCCGAACCCTATCCCGACAGCAGCTTCGCCTAGTCCTCTGTAGGCTAGCTTGAACGGGGGAGCTGTGTAGGCGATGCTTATCAGGATTCCGACGGCCATTATGGTAAGGATGGGAACCAGACCTCTTAGAAAAGCTAGGTAGATGCCGAGAAAGGCTCCTGCGATGTATAGCAACGACGACATCAACGCTACCTGGCTCGAGGTCAGTAGGCCGTACTGGATTATTCTGGAGCCTCCGCTGAAGGGTGTGGGAGTGATGTTCTTCTCATCCGCCCCCATCTTGTGGTCGAAGTAGTCGTTGGTCATGTTAAGGCCGAGGTGTATAAGGCTTGCGCCTATCAGTGTGAGCATGAAGAGGACAGGGTCAAAGTAGCCTAGGTAGGATGCTGAGCCGACGCCTATCAGGACTGGTGCGGCCGTCGCAGTCAGGAAGGGGAACCTTGTCGCTCTGAAGAGTAGTGCAAGTGTTGAGAGCCTTGGCTTGACGGGCTTGCCTAGCGACGAGCTGAGCTTCGCCAAATAGCTCCTCGCCTGACCTATCTTCTGCTCGCAGTACTGGAAGAAGGGTGTTTTCTGCTCGTCCCAGCCGTAAGACTTGACCGGCTTGAACAGAGGCCTGTCGCCCGCTGTATCCACAACGGCTCTGACCATCAGGTATCTTCGGTCGATGTACCCTCCTGTCTGAAGTGGAGTGATGTGGTTGAACAACAGGGTGGCGTGTTTTTTCGGTCTGAGGTATGCAGGCCAGTCAGTTGTGAATCCCTCTTCCGTGGGCCTGAGTTTTACCGGTATGCTCGTGGGATAGCCGTCGTCGTCCACGAAGGAGACGACCGTGTCGCTGAACCGCTCAACCTCTACACTCATCTGGTCCACCTCCTCGGCTCCTTCGAAACATCCCCCTCCTCCCACAACAGGATTTCACGGGGCTCGACCTCGATGACTATCCTCTCCCAGAAAAGAGGCAGAGCAACACGCTGTTTTATGTAGGCCTCTATGTATGGCTCCTTTTTTCTCCACAGGTAGAGCAGCCACATCCAGCCGTCGTGGAGGTTTTCCTCATAGACCCTGGCGTCGCCCTTGAGATGCACCGCTGCGTAAAAGGGTGTTTTGATGAATTGTCTGCCGCTGAACAGCACGCCAACCTTGGGGTTTTTCTTGATGTACTCCGCCTTCTTGCTGAAGAGGATGCTGGAGGTGAAGTATAATTTCCTTCTCTCCCTGCTGTACAGCGGTAGCATAGGATGTGTGGATACTTGGCCTGAGGGTGATACTAAGCTCAGCGCTGAGACTAGCGCGTTCTCCATTATTGTCTCGGCTTTTTCAAAGACGTCCATGGTCTTCCTTTTCAGCGTCGCTATATAAGATTTAACCACTTGCCAGTGGTTAATTAAACCGAATCCGGCTGGAGACAACCATGGACATGGAGCTGACAGCGCCGAGAAGTATCCATGCCAACCAGTAGCCGAAGCCTGCAGCAGCCATTGCGAACAGGTAGGGGAGAACGGATCCAGCCACTAGCTGGACGCTGTTGACCAACGCAATCGCTATCGGCGCATCCCGGCCGTCAACCCTTTCCAACGGGATGAGGTAGTATACGGTGTATACTCCTATGTAAAGCACCCCTAGGATGAATACGGAGACGGCAATCACGGCGACGTTCTTTACTGAGACTGCTGTGATTGCGGCCGCTATGGCTGCGTTGACCGTTGTGATGAAAATATTCTTCGAAGGAGCCGAGTCGTACATCCTGCCCATGAACGGCGAGGCAACCACGCTGCCTACGCTCATCGACGCCATCAACAACCCTGCAGTCTCAAGCCCGAGATCGACGTCCGAGTTGAGGTAGAGTATTCCGAACTGCGTCAAAGGATACCAAGAGCCTCCTGAGAACGTCAAGCCTAAGGCCGAGAGCCAGACGACCTTATTTTTCAAGACGGTCAGCTCCACCTTCGTCTCCATGGGTTTCTTTTCCTCTGATTTTGACACAACCAACGTGGCGGCTGCCATCAAGACGCCGAGCAAGCCGGGAAGTACAAGCCCGAGCCTCCAGCCCATCGAGGTGATGATGAACGGCCATGCGCCGAGCGCGATCAGGGAGCCGACGTGGAACCCTCCGTTATAAAGACCCAGCGCCACCCCCCTCTCCTTGACGCTGAAGTAAGGGATGATGAAAGCGATTCCGGGGCCGAAGAAGAAGCTCATGAACGTGCCGGCCAAGAACCTGAAGAGCAAAAGAAGCTCGAACGACGGCGCCAGCCCGCAGAGCGCCGAGAAGACAGACGAAAGACCCAGTCCGAACAACGCCGTCCTCCTCGGCCCATATCTTGAAGCAACCATTCCAGCCGGTATCTGGAACCCTCCTATCCCCACGAGGAAGACCGCTCCCAGCAAACCTAGAGAGGTTATGTCGGCTCCAAGCTCCTTAGCTATGAACGGCTGGGCTGGAGAGATGGCGAGCCAGTTTAACGTGTAGATTATGCGGTCGCCGAAAAGCCAGCCTAGCAGGAACCATTTGTATCTTTCTTGGGAGATGGTTTAACCCACCCGCTTCCTGTAATGCTTCTTGACATGCTCCTCCTTTATTTTTGTCAACTCCGCCTCGGGGAGAGTTGACAGGATGTCCCAAGCAATCTCGATAGTTTGGTCGAGAGTTCTGTTCTCGGTGTAGGCTTGTTTCAGGAAACGCTGCTCAAAGAGGTCGCCGAACTCGAGATACTTCAGGTCGGTCTCTGAAAGCCCTGCCGTCCCAACGATCTCAGCTAAGGAACGTAGCTGGACAGCTCTTGCGTAGGCTGCGTAGAGCTGGTTGCTGACGTCTCCATGGTCTGCACGTGTTCTCTTCTGTGATATGATGCCGGGGCCCATCAGCCTGCTGAGGCTCATCAATACGTTGACTGGGGGGTATATCCCCTTCCTGTAGAGGTCTCTTGACAGAACTATCTGGCCCTCGGTGATGTATCCGGTCAGGTCTGGTATCGGGTGGGTGATGTCGTCGCTCGGCATGCTGAGGATGGGCATCTGCGTCAAGCTTCCCTTCAAACCCTTGATCCTGCCGGCTCTCTCGTAGATCGAGGCCAAGTCGGTGTACATGTATCCAGGGTAGCCCTTCCTTCCCGGCACCTCTTCCCTCGCTGCGCTCACTTCTCTCAACGCTTCTGCGTAGTTGGTGATGTCTGTGATGATGACGAGGACGTGGTATCCCTGCCTGAAAGCCAGGTACTCGGCCAGTGTTAAGGCTATTCTCGGCGTGACGATTCTCTCGATGGCCGGGTCGTCGGCGAGGTTGAGAAAGAGAGTGCTCCTGCTTATGGCCCCGCTCTCCTCGAGGCTTCTCCTGAAGAATCGGGCCTCGTCGTTCTGCACGCCGACGGCGGCGAAAATCACGGCGAACTCCTCCTCCTTGCCGGGGACCGTTGCCTGCCTAGCTATCTGTGCGGCCAGCATGTTGTGGGTAAGACCCGCGCCCGAGAAGATCGGCAGCTTCTGGCCTCGGACCAGGCTGTTCATGCCGTCTATCGACGAAATTCCTGTCTGTATGAAGTCGGAGGGATACTCTCGCTGCTCGGGGTTTATGGGCTCGCCGTTGATGTCCAAAGTCTCCTCAGCTATGGGCTCCGGCAAGCCGTCTAGAGGCCTTCCGAGACCGTCGAATACTCTTCCCAGCATCTCTGTAGAGACAGGGATCTTAAGAGTAGTTCCCAAGAACCGTGCTCTCGTTCCCTCGATGGATAGGCCTTGAGTGCCTTCGAAGATCTGGACCACGGCTCTTCCCTCCCCTACCTCAATTACTCTGCCCAGCCTTCTTTCACCCTCAGAAGTCTCAACCTCCACGAGCTCGTCGTATGAAACACCTGAAACACCGCCCACGATCATCAGAGGGCCCTTGATCTCCTGCACTGAGAGATACTCGAGCCCTGTTCTCTCCAGCGTCATGCAGCCCTCACCTCTGCTTTCTCAGCAGCCATGAGCTTGTTGAAGCTCTCCTCCATCGCTTTCTCCAGCTCGGTGATAAGGTCGAGCCTGTTGTTAGGCACTTCATACTTAGCCCTTATCAGCTTAGGAATTATAGTCAAGGCTCTTATCTCTCTCAGCGGGACTCCTCTCCGTAGAGCTTCTTCAGCCAGCCGGTGGAACTTTACGAAAAGATTTATCAGCTTAACCTGCTTCGGAGGGGGGCAGTACGAGTCCACCTCGTCGTAAGCGCTCTGCTGCAGGAAGCCCTCCCTTATCATCCTAGCAACGTCTAGAATAAGCTTCTCCTCGTCAGGCAGAGCCTCGGGCCCCAAAAGCCTCACCAGCTCGAGAAGGTCGGCCTCCCTCTGAAGCAGTCTGTAGGCTTGGAAACGCAAGTCGTACCAGTCGGCTGAAACATTCTCAGCCCACCACCTCTTCACAGTATCGACGTAGGCTGAGTAGGAAGTGATCCAGTTTATGGCTGGGTAGTGTCTGGTGTAGGCCAGGTTTGCGTCAAGGGCCCAGAAAGTCCTGATGAACCTCATCGTATGGGTTGTCACGGGTTCTGTGAAGTCCCCGCCCGGAGGGCTTACCGCGCCGACGAGGCTCACGCTTCCAACCCGTTCAGGCCTGCCCAGGGTTACAACCCTTCCAGCCCTCTCGTAGAATTCGGCCAGCCTGCTGGCCAGGTAGCTTGGGTAGCCTTCTTCAGCGGGCATCTCCTCCAGCCTGCCGCTTATCTCTCTCAGGGCCTCAGCCCACCTGCTCGTCGAGTCGGCGACGAGGAGAACGTCGTAGCCCATGTCCCTGAAGTATTCAGCCATGGTGACTCCTGTGTATATGCTGGCTTCTCTCGCAGCTACGGGCATGTTGCTCGTGTTGGCGATGAGCACCGTCCTCTCCATCAAAGGCCTACCGGTAGCAGGGTCTTTGAGATGCGGGAACTCGGTCAAAACCTCCGACTCCTCGTTCCCCCTCTCGCCGCATCCAACGTGGAAGATTACTTTCGTATCGCTCCACTTCGCAAGCTGGTGGAGCGTCACGGTCTTCCCGGTGCCGAACGCTCCCGGTATGCAGGCTGTACCCCCCTTCGACAGGGGGAAGAAAGTGTCCAGGACACGCTGGCCCGTGATGGTCGGAACCTCGGGGTCGAGTCTCCTGCTGAAAGGCCTAGGCTTACGGACAGACCATCTGTGGAACAGCTTAACGGGAACCCGGCCCTCCTTAGTCTCTACCTCAGCCACAACATCCTCGACAACGTAGTCTGACTCTGGTGCGACGTAGCTGACTTTGCCAGGCTTCGTGTCGGGCGGGACCATGATCTTTGAAGTGATGAGCGGCGTTTCGGGAACTTCCCCAATAATGTCGCCGGGCTCCAGCTCGTCCCCCTTCTTGACCAAGGGTTTAAACCGCCATCTCTTGTCAAGGGGAAGCTGGTCAGCCTTCACCCCGCGCTTGATGAAACCTCCAGCCAGCTTGCCTATGACGTCCAGAGGTCTCTGAACCCCGTCGTAGATGCTTCCCAGCATTCCGGGTCCGAGGGATACAGACAGAGGCATGCCCGTCGACTCGACAGGCTCGCCCGGCTTGAGCCCGCTCGTGTTCTCGTAAACTTGTATGAAGGCAACATCTCCCGTTAGCTTGATGATCTCCCCTATCAGCCTCTGCTCACCCACATAAACGGTTTCATACATCTTCGCAGCCATCATGCCGTCGGCCTTGACGGCTGGTCCAGCAACCCAAATGATCCTTCCTCTGCTTGTCTTCATCGTGGGTACACAGTTTTGAGACTACGTATTTAAACCCTTTCAGCGAACTAAAGCAGCAGGGCAGCATCATCTTTCACCAGATATATTTATAAAAACCCGGGAAAGCTGTTGAACATGACTCCTTCAAGGCCCGACGTGTCAAGAATCAGAGCCGTGATGAAGAAACACGGTATAGACGCCCTCGCAGCATCTTACCCCTCAAACGTATACTACCTCTCAGAACTACCTGTGTCAAACACCTCATCCAACGCCCTGCTGTACTCGGTCAAAAACGCATCGCCAGCCTTCTGCATAATTCCATTAGATAAAGAACCGGCCTTGATAACCACGGCAGCAGCCGTCGAGCTGGCTAGAAAACACTCCTGGATCAAGAACGTCAAGCCGTACAGAACAGGAGTTTACATCGTGAGGAGAGAAGAGGTCTCGGTGTATGCTTCAAACGCTTTCGAAGCTTTCTCGAAGCTGGTTGACGAGCTCGGGCTGCGGAGGTCGACTATCGGCTTGGACTTGTCGCTGATGGGGTGTGGAATTTACGAGAAGCTGAAAGCAAGCCTAGGCGATGTCAAGCTTGTCGACTCGACGAACGTTTTCCTAGAGCTGAGGATGATTAAGAACGAGGAAGAGATAAGGAGGTTCAAAGAAGCCAACCGTATTTTGTGTGCAGCCATGAGGAAGGTTATCGCCGAGATGCGTGAAGGCGTTGTTGAGCGAGACCTGCACGTAATTCTCAAGACGGATATGATGAAGCAGGGAGCGGATGGATGGTTCCAGACAACGATAGCCGCTGGCCCCGACGACGGGCCCAACATCTACCACCAGCCAGACGGAAAGAAGCTCCGAAGAGGAGACATAATCAGGATGGACATAGGCTGTGTATACCAAGGGTTTGGATGCGACCTTTCGAGAACTGTGGTCGTGGGGACTCCTCCAGCCGAGGCGACGAAGATCTACAAGGTGTTGGAGGAGGCGGAGAAGATGTTGATAGAAAACGCTAAGCCGGGCGTAAAGGCTTCCGACCTTCATGCAGTCGCAGAGAAATACGTCAGGGAAAAACTAGACCCACGATACTCCCGAGGCAACGTAGGGCACGGGGTTGGAGTCGAGCTCTACGACCCTCCCGAGATATCCGCATCCGACCACACGCCCCTGGCTCCGGGGATGACGCTTTCTCTCGAAGTTCCTTATCACAAGTTCGGGCTTGGAGGGTTCAACGTCGAGGACAGTGTAGTCATCACGGAGAAGGGCAACGTCGTTGTCTCCGACCTGCCGACCGAGCTAATAGTGGTGTAGCAGGCATGGTTGCTATAGTGGTTCACGGCGGGGCCATCAACCCGCTTGACGAGAAGTTCAACAAAGGAGTCAGCGAAGCGGTCGAGACAGGCATAGACCTGCTTCTGAGAGGCGGGTCGGCTGTAGAAGCTGCAACCGAAGCCATTCGGGTGATGGAGGACAACCCCATCTTCAACGCCGGCACAGGGTCTTGGCTCAACCTCAAAGGAGAAGTCGAGATGGACGCAATCATAGTCGACGGCAGCACCGGCAGGACGGGCGCAGTAGCAGCAATAAGGCGGGTTAAGAACCCCATACTCGTAGCTAGGAAAGTAATGGAGGAAACTGACCACATCTTACTCGTAGGCGAGGGAGCGTCCGAGTTCGCAAGATATTTCGGGTTCAAGGACTACGACCCGGTCACAGAGGAGAGGCGTCGGGCGTGGGAGGAGCTCAGGCAGAAGCTTCTGAAGGGGGAGCAGACTTCGCTGCTCGCGTACTGGTCGAAGATCTCCAAGTTCGCTAAGCTCGGCGACACGGTGGGCGCTGTTGCTCTAGACAAGGAAGGGCGGATAGCTGCAGGCACCTCCAGCGGAGGATTTCCGATGAAGCTGCCGGGAAGGGTCGGCGACGTGCCGATAATCAACGCCTCCACTTACACAAGCCCACGCGTCGGCGTCTCCCTGACCGGCCACGGCGAGATAATCATGCAGCATACAGTCGCCAAATCCATAGGACAGCTTGTCGAAAAAGGCCTAGAACCGCAGAAAGCCATGACTGAAGCTTTCACCAACGTTTTGAAGTCTGTACCAGGGCCGGCTAGCAACGTCCTTCTCGGAGGAGTCTCGCTTGATTCAGAAGGGAGAATAGGATGTGTCAGGAACACGGAGCTCATGCCCCACGCCTACGCCGTCGACAGCAGAAAGGTAGTGCTTAACTTCGGAACGATACTAAGGGTCTAGGATGAGGGAGAGATTCCTCTCTAACAGGACACGCAGGATAGCTCTGTCGGGCATAAGAGTAATGTGGGAAAAGACGCTGAAGATGCCCGACGTAATCAGGATGGACATAGGGGAGCCAGACTTCCCTCCCCCTAAGCGGGTACGGCAAGCCTTGTACGAGGCCATCGAGGAGGGCTACACTCATTACTCGCCGAGCGCTGGCTTGCCCGAGACTAGGGAGGCTGTGGCTTACAAAGCTAGGCGTGAGAACGGTATGGATGTGTCTCCTTCAGAGGTCGTGATCACTCCAGGTGGAAGCGGGGCGCTGTTCCTCTCGATGATGGCGGTTTTGAACCCGGGGGACGAGGTTTTGATACCCGACCCCGGCTGGGCCCAGTACAGCACGATGGTGTCTCTGGCCGACGCTGTCCCTGTGCCCTACAACCTGTCCGAGAGCGACGGATACATGGTTGACTTGGATGACGTGCAGCGCAAGGTCGGCGACAGGACGAAGATGATTTTGGTTAACACGCCGAACAACCCCACGGGCACGGTCTTGAAGAGGAATGTGCTTGAAGAGATAGCCGAGATCGCTGTCGACCGGGACCTTCTCATACTATCGGACGAGGTTTACGAGAAGTTCATTTTCGACGGCGAGACCCATGTTAGCATAGGATCGTTAGAAGGGTTGAAGGACCGCGTCATAACGGTCAACTCGCTTTCAAAGACCTACGCCATGACAGGCCTCCGCCTAGGCTACGTAATAGCTTCTCAGCCGATCGCCGACGAAATTGTCAAGCTCAACCTCTACGTCTCGACTTGCGCCAACACAGCAGTACAGCACGCAGCTGTCGCGGCTCTCAAACTACATCACGATGAAATAAGCCACATGGTTGAAGAATACAGGAGAAGGCGGGACGCCGTCTACAACAAGCTACAAGAGGTCGAAGGCGTTTCATGCGTCAAGCCTAGGGGAGCTTTTTACCTGTTCCCCAACTTTGAGAAAGCCGTCCCCATGAAGTCTTTAGAACTAGCCATGCACATACTCGACGCCGTTCACGTCTCCACCGTGCCCGGCTCCAGCTTCGGGGAGAATGGCGAGCACCATCTCCGGATTGCCTGCACATCCAACGTTAACAGGCTTGTCGATGGTGTTGAGAAGATAAAGACCGTGGTGGAGAAGCTTAGAACGCAGAAACTATAAAAAAGAGGCTTTGCAGGCTAGACACGTGAACTATACTGGAAGAGCAGTTCCTAAGAAAGATGCTCAAGTTTTGGTTCGGGGTCTTGGTAAGTTCATCGACGACGTCAAGCTACCGGACATGCTTTACGGCGGCTTTGTCAGAAGCCCATACGCCCACGCCCTGATAAACCGCGTGGACGTAAGCGACGCAGCTAGGATGAGCGAAGTTGTGGCTGTTTGGAGTTTACAGGACATAAAGCGTTTCATAAAACCCTATCCGGAGCCCGTGGGCCGGTTTGCGGGGCTTGAGGTCAAGCATGCTGAGCTCTATCCACTTGCAGGCGATCGTGTAAGGTTCGTGGGCGAGCCTGTGGCTTTCGTCGTCTGCAGGGACAGGTACGCTGTCGAGGACGCTGTTGAGAGGGTTGTGGTTGACTACACTCCTCTTAAGCCGGTCGTGGACCCTGAGCAGGCTTTGGAATCGAGGGACGGCCTGCTCTACCCAGAGTGGGGAGACAACGTCATGATGAGATACACTATCGAGAGCGGAGACGTTGAAAAAGCATTCAAAGAAGCCGACACAGTACTAGAGACACGTATAGAGACGCAGAGGTTCACGGGCACCCCTATAGAGTGCAGAGGCTATGTTGCTCAATACGACCCTTTGTCTAACGGTCTAACGGTCTATGCTTCAACCCAGCAACCTCACCCGCTCCGCACAATCCTGTCGGAGCTTACCGGCATACCTGAATCAGCCATACGTGTTGTCCAGCCTCTGGTTGGAGGCGCTTTCGGGCTCAAGATACCGCCGTACAGAGAGGAGCCCGTGGTCTCGCTGGCCGCCTACCTGCTCAGGAAAGCGGTCAAATGGGTTGAGAACCGGTCGGAGCACATGGTCGCAACAGGCCATTCCAAACACCAGATTCACAACGTTAAAGTCGCCGTCAAAAGAGACGGCCAGATACTCGGGCTCGAGGACAAAATCATCGTCGACTTGGGTGTCTACAACGCCACTAGAGGAATCATGCAGGCCTACAACGCTGCGAAGATGCTGCCCGGGCCCTACAGGATAAGAAACCTGCGGATCGAGGGCTACGGAGTGACGACCAACAAGACGCACTACCAAGCCTACAGAGGTTTCGGAAAAGACTCGGCTGCTATAGTTTACGAGAGGATTATGGACTTGGTTGCAGAGGAGCTGAACCATGACCGGCTCGAGGTAAGGCTTAGAAACCTGATTCAGTCTAAGGAGATGCCCTACGTCACAGCTACGGGCGCAGAGTACGACAGCGGGGATTACGAGGCTGTTGCCAGGCTTCTGCAGGGGTGGCTGCGCTGCGTGAAAGTAGACGGTGGAAGGGATAACGTTCTGCGTGGAGTAGGTGTTGCGCTTGCCGTGGAGCCGTGCGCCTCAGCCTTCTTCGACTCGTTCACTCAGGCAACAGACACCACGACTATTCAGATAGACCAGTCCGGAAAGGTCACGGTGAAGACGGGCGTGACGTCTCCGGGCAACGGCAACGAGACCTCAATCGCCCAAGTGGTCGCCGACAGGCTGGGTGTGAGGCTTGAGGACGTTCACGTCATCCAAGGAGACACGGCGGTATGCCCCTACGGTATCGGGAACAACAGCAGCAGGGTGTCCGTTGTCGGAACATCATCAGCTTACCTGGCTGCAGAAGAGCTGCGTAGGAAAGTCGTGGCAGCCGCCTCCAGCATCTTGGAATGCAACCCAGCCGACGTAGAGATAAACCAGGGAGTTATACAGGTGCGTGGGTCGCCGGGCAAGCAGATCACGCTCAAAGACGTGGCGAGGCACGTCTACCGGAGAACCTTCGCACTTCCTAAAGATGTAGGGCCTGTGCTCGAAGCCACCGCAAGCTTCAGAGCACCCAACATCAACTGGAGCAAGGATGAAAGAGGACGACTGAACACATACGTCGCATACTCATTTGCAGCCTTCGGAGTCGTCGTCGAGGTCGACAGGGAGACAGGCAGTTTGACCGTTCCAGAGGTCTTAGTCGTTGACGACTGCGGAAAGATAATCAACCCGGCTCTCGTCGACGGACAGGTTGTCGGCGGCCTTGTTCAGGGTCTTGGCGGAGCGGTCTACGAGCAGCTTGTCTACGATTCTCAGGGAAACATAGTGTCGGGGTCCTTGATGGATTACCTCATACCTTCAGCGGTTGAATCGCCTCGTAAGGTTGAGGTGATGCATCACGAGACTCCATCCCCACACACCCCCGTCGGCAGCAAGGGAGTGGGAGAGACCGGCATGATGGTGATCCCGGCCTTGATGTCCGCCGTGGAGCAAGCTCTGAAGAATTTGGGCATAGAAACACGCCTGACGAAGACACCTTTGACGTCCGAGTACTTGTTCAAAGCTATGAGAGGCCGCAGAGGCTGACTAGACGATTAATGGAAAAATTTATATAATCTATAAGAGAACTCGACTGCGATGTTTTCGAACAATAGATCTGGTGTATCGACGACTTTGGCTGGCGCCGTCGTTGTCTCCCTCGTCATAGGCCTTCTCGTCGGCGGAGTAGCGCTGGGCCCTGTGCTGGGCCAAGCACCGAGCCCAAGAACAGTAACAGTAGAGAGAACGTTAGCCGCGCAGACCGTCACAGTATTCCGAACTGCCACGGATGAAGCTGTCAGAAGCTTGGAGGAGCTTGCACGCAGGGAGGGGCGCCTAGTAATCTACGGAGTGATGGACACGCCTGACTTCCTCGACAAAGTTGTCCCAGCCTTCAAGAAAGCGTATCCGTGGGCTCAGGTTGAGTACATAGGGCTGAGCCCTGCCGAGATCACCAGCAGAGCGGAGGCAGAGTTCAGAGCTGGGAACGTGAGGGCGGACATCGTGATAAATACTCTAGGCGTCATGCTTCCGTTGAAGAAGGCTGGAGCGCTCGGAGCCTACGTCAACCCGATGGAGACTCTGATGGATTACCCTGCTGGGTTCAGGGACACGGACAGCGTCTGGCACCCAGCCTACACGGTTCCCATGGTGGTGCTCTACAACAAAAACAGGGTGACCAACCCCGCTGACTTGCCTAAGACGTGGAAAGACCTAGCAGACCCGAAGTGGAAGGACAGGATAGCCATGGACAGGCCCTCGATACTGAACGTGGCCGGAGCTTTATTCGCCACACTCAAGACAACGATGTCAGAAACCGAGTGGAATAACTTCCTCCAAGGACTGGCCGGGAACAACCCGAGAATGACCTCAAGCGCCAGCGAAGCCTACACGCTCGTCTCGGCAGGAGAAGTCCACCTAGCCATCGGGCTGCTCAACGACTACTTGGGCCAGCCGGCGGGAGCCCCCGTCGGAGTAGTTTGGCTTGACCCGATGCCAGGACTACCGATAGCGATCGCCATAACCAATAGGGCGCCGCATCCCAACATGGCGAAGCTCTTCGTTGAGTGGTGGACTTCATGGTCTGGTCAGGAGTCGGTGGCCAAGACTAACAGAGTTCCTGCGCACGGAGGAGTTGCCGCTGCGACGATCCTTCAAGGACTACTGCCGCCCGGAATAAACATAGTCGCCGCCGGTAGCGAGGACTACTACGCTAACCCCGAAAGCTACGCAACCCTCTATAGACAGATCTTCGGCTCCTGAGACGAGAAAATGCTTCTAAAAGCCCCTACTATAGTATCCATAGCTTTTTTATCCTTCCTTCTTTTTCCAGTACTCCTGCTAACGTCAACCACCTCCTTGAGTGTTTTGTTTGAGGAGCTAAACGACCCGTTCGTGAGGCAAGCGATAATCAACACATACATCTACGGCGGAGGAGGAGCCCTGGTTGCTGTTTTCCTAGGAGGAGTCTACGCATGGTTCGTCAACCGAACCGACCTCCCCGCAAAATACTTCTTCCACGTCGCAACACTCCTACCGTTAACAGTCCCCATGGTCGTAAAAGCCATAAGCTGGATCTTTCTCTTCAGCCCGAGGATAGGGCTTGTGAACGTATGGTATCAGCAGACGTTCAACACGGAGGCCGCTCTGTTCAACATCTACACCATGCCCGGGCTAATATTCGCTCTAGGAGTCGGCGGAATACCTCTGGCCTACCTCACCATGTCCTCAGCCTTCAACGCAATAGACAGCTCATTCGAGGAAGCCTCGCTGGTCTCGGGGGCGGGGAAGCTCAGGACAACGCTCAGAATAACGATGGGAGTAGCACGGCCAGCCATACTTTCAGCCTTCCTCCTGCTATTCCTCATCGGAATAATGAACTTCGACTACCCGTTCATCCTAGGGACGCCAGCTCGGATTGAAACGCTGGCCACGATAGTGTACGACTACATCAAGGAAAGAGTTCCACCCAGCTACTCGGCCGCAATAAACATGAGTGTCGTCTACCTCCTCATCACGCTGGTGGTGATGAGCTTGTACCTGTGGAGTACACGGAAGTTGTTCAGGTTCGCAACAGTCACTGGAAAGATGAGGACTCAAACGGTTTTTAACCTAGGCCGTTGGAGGTTTGTGGGGGTTTTAGTCTGCGGAACGATAATAGGGCTGTCGTTCGTGCTTCCTTTCGCCGTGGTGCTGCTCGTGTCGTTGATGCCTTACTACACAGTCAAGCCCGACATGTTCGCTGTGCTGACTATAGACAACTACATCAAGCTCTTCCAGCAAGACCTCTTCTGGGTGTCGATAAGGAACAGCTTCATGATGTCAACCACTACCGGGCTGGTCGCTACATTCCTATCGATAACAGTCAGCTACGCAATTCTAAGGAGCAAGAGCAACTGGACAAGAATTCTAGAGTACTTAAGCGTCCTGCCCCTCTCCTACCCAGGCGTAGTCTACTCACTAGCCCTGCTGTGGATGTTCCTGACGATACCCGTCTTCTCAACCTACCTGTACGGAACTCTCTGGGCCCTTGTCTTCGCCCTCCTCGTCGTATGGCTACCCTACTCCACTAGAATAGTTTCATCAGCGATGGTGCAGGTCTCGTCCGAGATAGAGGAAGCCGCCGACATCATGGGAGCCGGCTGGCTCCGAAAGACGAAAGACGTGCTGATTCCGCTGCTGAGAAGAAGCATGCTGAACAGCTTCTCATACGTCTTCATAAACTCCTTCAGAGAGCTTGGAGCCGTCTCCATCTTGGTGACCTCCGGCTCATACGTCCTAACTATGTACATCTCGGACCTTCTCCGGCAGTCAGCCGCATCCCTGACCATGATCGCCGCCATATCGACTTTCACCACGCTCTCGCTCGCACTTCTAGCCGGCGTCTTCAACCTTCTGGCGAGAAAGACTTCGGTGGGATAGCATCATCCAATTAATTTAATATAGCGCTGGTGGCAAAAACGGAGCCATGCAGCGTGTCGAGCCTCCGAGGGGAGACGCCGTCTTCGTCAGCCACTACAACTACGCCGAGGAAGTAATCAAGTCTCTGAAGAGACCGCTGAAAGTAAAAGTCCACGACGTGACGCTCAGGGACGGAGAACAGCAGGCGGGAGTCGCCTTCAGGAAGGAGGAGAAAATACACATAGCCCGAGCGTTGGACGAAGCAGGGGTAGACCGTATAGAGGCCGGGTTCCCGGCTGTCTCCGACAAGGACTTTGAAGCGATAAAGGAGATAGCTGGCCTCGGGCTGAGCGCCAAAGTCTTCTCCTTCGCCCGCTGCATGAAGAAAGACGTCGACCTTGCTCTGTCGCTGGACGTCGAAGGAGTTGTTATGGAGATACCTTCGAGCGACCACCTGCTCAAGTATGCCTACCGCTGGGATGAGGAGAAGTCTATATCTCTTGCTACCGAGGCCACGCAGTACGCCCACGACCACGGGCTGTACGTATCCTTCTTCACGATAGACTCGACGAGAGCAGATTTCCAGACTGCTTGGCGGTTGATATCGAGCGTGGCTGAGGGCGGACACATGGACTCGCTTGTTTTGGTGGATACTTTCGGAGTATGCTCGCCGCACGCAATCTCGCACTTTGTTGAAAAGGTGAAAACAAGGCTGGACAAGCCGTTAGAGATTCATGTTCACAACGACTTTGGGCTTGGCGTAGCCAACACTGTTGCAGCCGTCCTAGCGGGGGCCGAGACGATCCACGTCTCAGTCAACGGGATAGGCGAGAGGACGGGGAACGCATCCCTCGAACAGTCGGTGATGGCTCTAACCCACCTCTACGGCGTAAAGACCAACATAAGGATTGAGAAGCTCAAGAAACTCTCGAAAACAGTTGAGGAGCTTTCTCGAGTGAAGCTTCCGCCCCAAGCGCCGATAGTCGGCGACAGGATCTTCGACATCGAGTCCGGAATAATAGCCGGTTGGTGGAACAACATCGAAGACCAAAACATGCCGGCTGAGATCTTTCCGTTCTCGCCTAAGGTTGTTGGACACAGCGGCATTAGGGTGGTTGTCGGGAAGAAGAGCGGAAGGGACTCGCTTGTTTATCTGTCTAGGAAACTTGGTCTTAACATAGCCGAGGAGGAGATAGACGGCTTGCTCAGGCTCGTGAAGGAGACGGCGATGATGTTCAAGAGAGACCTATCACTAGAGGAGTTCATGGAGATTCTCACCAACTTCAGGATGCAGCGGCAAATCCGTTGACGCCCAGAGAAGATAAGCATCAGTCGGACAGAATAGTTAACAGTCTTTCGGCGACAGGGTTCTTCATATCGGCGCAGCAGCAGATGGTCAACCCTGTCATAGGAATTTACGCCAACGAAACACTTCACGTCAGCCCCGCTCTCGTGGGATACATATTTACACTCTTCTCGCTATCTTCGCTGGCGACGAAGCTGAGCAGTTTCTTCATAATGTCGAGAAAGAAAGTGGTCAACCCTCTGTTCGTCTCTGGCCTGCTGATAAGCGTTCTGGCTCCTGTGGGATACGTGGCGGTAGACGATTATACCGTTTTACTGCTGTTGAGAATTATTCATGGAGCTGCCTTTGCCTACGACACCGTTTTGATGCTCACGATTGCGGGTCACAACTCCGACAGAAACAACCTCCTCAGGGCGATTCAAAGATACACGACTTTTCTCGCTGTAGGGCTGACTGTTGGCCCGATTGTCGGGACTGTTCTAGTCTTGCTCTTGGGCGTCAGGGACACTATCCTCGCAAGCTCGCTAATGGGTTTGGGAGCTTTCCTGACGGGGTTGAGGGCCGCCGGCCTAGCCTTAAAAGAGCCGGCTCAAGACTACTCAGGCACGTCCGCCAAAGCCCTAGTCAAACAGCTCAAGGACAGGGTTCTGGCTTCAACCTCGCTAGCATACCTCAGCTACAACATCGCCTACGGCGGTGTTCTGGCCTTCTCGCCCCTGATAGCCAGGAGGGAGGTGGGCCTGTCCGAGAGCATGGTTACTGTGATGTTCTTCCTGTACTATGTGTCGGCGTTGTCCGCAAGAAGCACGATGTCGACGCTCATCTCCCGGGTGAAGGTTCAGAGGGTTTACGTGGCGATTCTTCTGGTTTCGGCTGTCGGAGCCTTCTTCATAGCTGCTTCCCGAAACTCTTTCGTTTTTGCGTCCGGCTACGTTTTGATGGCCGTAGCCCACGGCTTGTCTTTCCCCCTCTCATCTTTAATCATAGCACGCCGCTTCGAGAACAGCTCGCTGAGGCTCACCGCCAACTCGGTTCTCATGTCTATGTGGGACACGGGCATGATGCTCGGGCCTGTAATCTGCTCCGCCTCCCTAGTTTTCGTGGCGCTGGACCATGTTCTCCTGCCCATGGCCGTGTTCCCGCTGGCAGGCTGCTTGCTGATGATCACGGCTTCGCTCGACAGAAGCAATTGAAACCCGCAGGCGAAATGTTTTTCAGCCTTGGTTGGCGGTCTTCGCCGTGAAAGCTGTGTTCGTCAAGGAGGGTGGAGGGGTTGAGGTGCGGGAGGTGCCGTCGCCAAGGATACAGGACGGCGAAGTGCTGGTGAGGATGAGGGCTTGCGGTATCGACGGCACAGACTTGGAGAAAGCCTTCGGAAGACCCTTAACCCCGCCGATGCTCGGACACGAGGTCGTGGGCGTTGTTGAGGAGTCTAGGTCTCCTGACTACATTGAGGGGGAGAGGGTTTTCGTGCATCATCACGTCTCGTGCGGCAAGTGCTACCACTGTCTAAACAACTCGTTGACGATGTGCCCTTTGTTCCTCAAGTCGACAATCGAGCCATGCGGCCTCGCTGAGTTGTTCAGAGTTCCACGCATCAACGTCGAGAGAGGCGCTGTGCTCAAGCTCCCCGACGGCCTGGAATGGTTTGAAGCGGTTTTCGTCGAGCCAGCTGCATGCGTCCTCAGAGCTTTGAGGCGGAGCTTCTTCAAACCGGGGCAGAGCGTCTCGATGGTGGGAGTGGGCCCAACCGGCTGCTTGTTCATAGAGGTATTAAAGAAGATGGGGGCGTCTTCTCTGGTGGTTGCAGAGCTCTCGTCGCTGCGTCTGGATTATGCAAGGATGCTGGGCGCCGACTTGGCTGTAAATCCTTTGGAGACGGATTTTGTCAAAGCATGCCTAGACAGAACCGAGGGTAGGGGCGTTGACCTAGGAGTCTTGGCTACGCCGGCCGTAAAGCCTTTGAGCATGGTTGTGGACAGCGTCCGCAGGGGAGGAGTTGTATGCTTGTTCGGAGCTCCTGAGAAGGGCGAGAAGACCGTGGTTGATTTCTCCCAGCTGTTCATAGACGAGAAGAGCATCATCACAAGCTATTCAACGACCGAAGCCGAGACTACAACCATCCTCCAGCTGCTTTCCCAGGGTCGTCTGTCTTTCAGCAGGACAATCACCCATTCGTTCAGGCTCGGAGAAGCAGAGAAAGCCTTCGAAACGGCGAGAGACCCCTCTAGAAGCCTCAAAGTCGTCGTTACATCTTAGTAGGTTATCGCTACCTTTATCTCCCTACCCTGCTTGAGGATTTCGAAGACTGACGTTATATCTCCAAGCTTCGCCCTGCTCGTAATCAGTTTTTTGAGAGGAAGCCTCCCCGACTCTATCAGCCGGAGCGTTGTGTAGACGTCTTGGGGAGTATGGTGGAAAGAACCCTGAACCCTTAACTCGCCGTAGTGGAGGGTGTATGTGTCTGCGGGGAACTTGGTTCCCTTCGGCGGTCCTCCGAACAGCAAGACGGTGCCACCCTTGCGGACAAGCCTCAGCGTCTGCTCCCACGTCTCCGGCAGCCCCACCGCCTCAATTACTAGGTCTGCTCCAATTCCGCCGGTCTCGTCCATGACCGCTTTCAACGCATCCCTCTCGGCGCTGTTGACGACGACGTCTGCTCCAAGATCCTCCGCAAACCTCAGCCTAATCCAGTTAACGTCCACGACCACAACCCTTCCAGCTCCCGTCAACTTGGCCAGCAGCATGTGCATCAGCCCTATAGGCCCGGAGCCGACCACCACAACACTATCGCCGGGCTGGACCCCAGCGAGACGCTGACCCCTCACGACGCAAGCCAGAGGCTCTAGAACAGCAGCCTCCTCAGGCTCAACTTCTTCAGGAATCTTGTACAGGTTGAAGCTTACTATTCTCGAGGGAAGCTTCACGTACTCGGCGTAGGCTCCGTCGACCGTGAACCCCAAAATAGCCTCGTCGAGGTTTTCGCATAGGTTGAACCTTGCAAGCCTGCAGTAGACGCAGCGGCCGCACGGGGCTGAGTTGGCTGCCACCACACGGTCGCCCGGCTTGACCCAGCTGACGTCCTCACCCACCTCGTAGACGACTCCGGCAAACTCGTGGCCCATAACCATCGGAGGCTTGGCGTATGGATGTCCACGCACATACATCTTTAAATCGGTTCCGCACGTCAGCGTCACCGTGTTTCTAACAACAACCTCGCCTCTTCCAGCGGAGGGACGGTCCACATCCTCAACCCTAACGTCTCCCGGACCGTAGTAAACCGCTGCCCTCACGACACAAGACAAAAACAACCTCTAATAACCTTTACCCCGAAACAGTCTCCCGACCTGGAGACTAACGTTTCATAAACCCAACCATCCTTACGGACTTTCAAACTGCTTGATAGCCTCTGTCTAGGTAAAAAGGTGGGTTGTCGCCGATTTCTGTGGTGGTGATTGGTTGACGCCTGCGGCTGAAACTGTTGGGCTCAGCCGTGTCTTCAAAAGGAGGGGGAAGGTTGTCAAAGCTCTCGACGGAGTGTCGCTAAAAATCGAGAAAGGCCAGGTATTCGGCCTACTCGGCCCTAACGGAGCAGGTAAAACAACGCTGGTAAAAATTTTAACTACGCTTCTTTTACCCACAGACGGCCATGCATACGTCTACGGATACGACGTTGAAACTGATGCGACGAAAATCAGGCCGCTCATCAACCTCGTCTCAGGAGGAGACACCCCGGGTTATGGATTGATAACTGTCAGGGAAAACTTGTGGTTTTACTCGATGCTCTACGGCTTGGATAGGTCTACTGCACGCGAAAGAATAGACAACTTAATCGAGAAAGTAGGTTTGAAAGATGTTGAGAACGAATATCTGCGTAATCTGTCATCTGGCTTTCGGCAACGACTCAACCTCGCACGCGGCCTTATAAACGACCCTCAAGTCCTTTTTCTCGACGAGCCGACAATCGGTCTAGACGCAGTTTCGGCTAGAAACGTTAGAAGGTTGATAATGGACTGGGTGAAAGACAACCGCGACAAGACGGTTATCCTGACTTCGCACTACATGGGCGAGGTTGAGGAACTGTGCGCTAGAGTGGCTGTGCTCAACAAAGGTTGTGTGGCTGCGTTGGGAACTCCCGAGGAGCTGCGCAGAATCGTTGCGGGCAAAACTGTGGCAGTCGTCGAAGCCTTGTTTCCACCTCAGTCAGAATACCTACTAGACAGAATCGAGAACGCTCACCATACCTACGACTCAGCGACGAACATCCATCGTCTACGAATAGTGGTCGACGACTGGAGTCAGGCATCTGAAATTGTTGAATACATCACTTCTAGAGGTGGCAGAGTGCTCTCCCTCACGAAGGCTTTGCCATCCTTTGAGGACGTCTATGTCATGCTCGTCGGAGGCGATGATGTTGTGGGAAAACCTGATACATAACCTTCAAGCCGCTTATGCTAGGGCTTACGTTCGGGTCAAAAGCCAGTTAAGGGAGCCTTACTGGGTTTTAACCGAGACATCGATACCTTTGTTGATAGTTTTTGCTGCAGCTACGCTTTACAGAGTCTCTGGCAGCGAATCGTTAGCAGGCTTCGCCGTTGTAGGCGGAGCGATGATGGCTTTCTGGGACAACGTTCTCTGGACGATGGCCAGTCAATTCTACTGGGAGAAGGAGAGCGGAAACCTCGACCTTTACATAATCGCCCCCATCTCCCGGATGGCCATACTCCTCGGTATGTCGCTCGGTGCGATCATCAACACATCTATCCGAGCTGCTCTCATCTTCATTTTCGGGTCGCTTGTTCTCAACATCCGGATAAACGTCGCAGACCCCTCCGCCGTCTTCACTGTGTTCATCACGACTTTGACGGCATTATACGGACTCGGAATGTTGATGTCCTCCCTGTACATGCTCTACGGAAGGGGTGCTTTCAACCTCAACAACGTTCTGGCGGAGCCGGTCTATCTCTTGTCTGGCCTATACTTCCCAACCATCGGAAGGGTTTCCCCCTTCCCAGCCATAGTTCAGTTCCTCGCATCAATTATTCCCCTGACTTTAGGGCTCGACGGCCTTAGAAAGACAATCATTCTTGGACATGGGTTGTCCGATGTGTTGGTTCACATCAGTGTGTTAGCGGGGTTGACGCTCATCCTGATTCCGCTTGCGTGGAGGGCACTAATCTTCATGGAGAACCGTGGTAAGAGGGAAGGGAGGCTGAGCCAGAGGTGGATGTGAGGAGGGTTTTTCGGGGGGTTTGGGCTTCTGCGTGGGTCGGCTGGGAAGCTGAAAGCAACTGGACCGAGCCGTTCATCTTCATCAGCCTTCAAGTCATACGACCTCTAGCCTCGACCATGCTCTTCCCTCTCCTGTACATCGTTGGTATGAACTTAACGGGCCAGCCCATCGACACACAATACCTAACCTACATATTCATCGGAACTGCTTTCCTAACACCCTATGTCTTCGCAGCAGAGTCAGGCAGCCAGACTGTTTCACAGGACCGAGAAAGATACGGCGTCCTGAAAAGCATCTACATCACACCATCATCGCTAAGGATATACTACGCGGGAAGGTTCCTAGGCGTAGCAGCCGTGTCAGTCGTTTCAACAACCGCTTCAATCCTAATCTCATACATTTTTCTTAGAAACCTAGTCGGCGTCGACCTACAAATCAGCCTGAAGTATCACGTAGGGTTCTTCGTAGCATTAGGCTGCATCTACGCAGGAGCGTTTGCAATATACAACATACTCGTATCCATCAACCTGCTAACCAACAAGCTGCACTGGAGCCTAAGCTACTACTTTCTCGGCCTCCTTTACCTCTTCGGCGAAGTACTCTTCCCCGCATCCAACATCAGCCCATACGCCGAACCGCTGACGCACCTCCTACCGATCAACCCAGCTCTCAACACATTAAGATCATCCCTAGGCATGCAGATGCAAAACAGCATAGACGGAGCTATCGTTGCATCGACGTTGTGGGTCGTCCTAGGCGCCGCCGTGTTTACAGGAGCCGTCAAGCAGGCGAGAGCCAAAGGACTTCTAGACAAGGTCGGATGGTGGTGAAAAAAGGGTCGGGCCAAGACGCTATCGCATCCCCCTAACACCGCCTACCCAGGTTTCGGAAGTACGGTCTCTGGAGGTGATCCGGCCACACGTTCCCGTGCGGCCACCTTGTTACGACTTCTGCCTCCTCACCGGGATCGGGCTCGAACCCGCCAACGAGACAAGCCCTCGCCCAATCCCAGCTCGGATGCAGCGACGGGCAGTGTGTGCAAGGAGCGGGGACGTATTCACCGCCCGGTGGTAACGGGCGGTTACTAGGGATTCCGCGTTCACGAGGGCGAGTTGCAACCCTCGATCCCTACTGAGGTGGGGTTTAGGGATTAGCTTCCCCTTTCGGGGTTGCATCCCACTGTCCCCACCATTGAACGTCGCGTGCGGCCCGGGGGATTCGGGGCTTCAGCGGAGGCCGGTTCAGGATTGACCGACGCGCCCTGTTAATCGGATAACAATCTATTAAGATCGGAGATCTTTGACGGATACCTAAACCCAATAAGTTTACTGAATGCTTTGCAGTTTTTTCTCCCCTTCTAATAAGGGCGTGCCACTGGTCCCTGTCGGCCCTCCTATACTGACCTGCCGTGGCCCGCTCCTTCCTCCCCGTTTCCGGGGCAGTCCCTCCAGAGTGCTCGGCGCCTTCCGGCCCGGTCGCAACTGGAGGCACGGGTCTCGTCCGTTGCCTGAATTAACAGGACACCTCACGGCACGCACTGGCGACGGCCATGCACCTCCTCTCAGCTCGTCAGGCAAGGCCTTCAACCTGGCCATCATCCTGCTGTCGCCCCCGGTAAGGTCTCCGGGAGGGTTTAGCAGCGGTAAGCACGTAAATGGTTGATTTTCCAACTCTAACCTTTCTAACAAATCCCGATTTCACCAATGTGCGTAGAGCCGACCTCACAGTGCCGGGGAGTAATCTTAACTCCAGACATAATTCGTCAACTGTCCATTTCTTCTCACCACTTATTTTGAGAACTTCCAACACTTTATTTTCGGTTGGTTGTTCAAACTTTTTGTAGCCACCTGTTTTACCTGCTCGTTCTATGAGCAGTTGAGCCCAGTTGTCTTTCCTAGAGTCCGCGAATGGCCCAGCAATTCTATAGATTTCACGAAATCCTTGGACATTTATTCTGAATTTTGATGTAGCCCATCCATGTTCCCTACTCGAACTCGATCAACGGGAGCAATATCTTGGCGGCGAGCCTTATTCTTTCGACACTCCACGTAAACCCCCATTACGTCTGGTAATGCCCACCTCCTGTGGATAATTAAATCTACCGCTGGAACCCTCTTTCCGGCGTTGACTCCAATTAAGCCGCAACGTCCACCCCTTGTGGTGCTCCCCCGCCAATTCCTTTAAGTGTGCTGCCCTAAGAAACGCGCGAGTGTTTGATTCTTTATCAGCGTGAGGGTTTCCGATTAGGTTTGCGAGGTTGATTACGTCCAGCAACCACGAGTCTGATTGTTTGAACCTTTGCAAATATTGTGATGAACACCTGCGCGGTCTTAGGATTTCAGCCTTGCGGCCGTACTCCCCAGGCGGCGGGCTTAATGGTTTCCCTTCGACACCGATGCAGCTCGTAGCTGCACCGACATCTAGCCCGCATCGTTTACGGCTGGGACTACCGGGGTTTTTAGTGGGACCAAACGCGACTTATTTGAACAATTTTAGTTGGATGGGAAAATCCGATTAAACTCACAAATTGGATTAAATCGTCTTTTCCGTAAATGTTAATTTCTTATTCAATGTGTTTGCGTCTTGCTCTTTCTCTTACGCTGAATGAAATGTTTGTAAACGATAAAATTTTTTCACAAAAATTGAAAATATGCGATGATGTTGTAGTGAAGTCTATCTCTGCTTGCCTTGCTCTCACGTGTGACTCTGCGTCGAACAACCCGCCAACCATCGCTCTTCGAAAGGAGATGTCCACTGTATCGCACCAGTTTGGAATTACCGCGTTCCTCAACGGACCTGTCGGCACTCCCATTATCTTCTCGAAATAGTTCAGAAGTAGTTTCGACTTGGTGTGTGAATAATACGTGTTCCTTTTCTCGTCATGAAATATGTTTGGCGTCACGTTAAACAGGTCCCCGAACATTTTTCTTAGAACCGATGTATGAAAAATTAATTCGCGATCCGTAATAGTTAGTCGTCGATGTGAAAAGCTTCCATCGCCATAGATAATTCCCAACAGCCTTCCAAGCTGCGGTGATATGTCATTCGGTAAACGTACAAGTTGTTGAGATCTTCCATAAACGTAGTAATTGCCGACTTGTTTGACCCGCCAGTTTTTTGCCACGAATTCATCGATTTTCTCCTTAAACACGGTTACCGAACATGTCATGAGACTTTATAACCGTCGCGGTGGTCCCATATCTAATCCCGATCGCTCCCCCAGCTTTCGTCCCTCACCGTCGGGCGTGTTCTGGGCGGCCGCCTTCGCCATTCACCCTGCCTGAAGCGAGGTATCGGAGGCAAACTCTTTCAACGGAATGAGTGAGCTTAATCGTTTCGAAAAAATTGGTGGTTACAAACGAGTTGCCTCCGTCAATACCTTCGGTCAGGCAGCCTGGTGGTCCTCCCGGGATCAGTGGATTTTACCCCTACCCCGGGAATACCGCCGCCCTCTCCCACCCCCAAGCCCGGCAGTCATCCGCGCAGCCCAGCAGTTAGGCTGCTGGATTTAACGCGGAGCACGCCGAGCCGGCTACGGACGCTTTAAGCCCAGTAATAGTCCTCACCACTCGCGGAGCGGGTATTACCGCGGCGGCTGACACCCGTCTTGCCCCCCGCTTATTCGCGCAGCTGTTTACACTGCGCAAAAGCCACCACGAGGGTGGCACTCGGGGTGACCCCGTCACGCGTAAGCGCATTGCGGAGTTTTCGCGCCTGCTGCGCCCCGTAGGGCCTGGACTCTTGTCTCAGAGTCCATCTCCGGGCTCCCCCTCTCAGGGCCCGTACCCGTTATAGGCTTGGTGGGCCGTTACCCCACCAACTACCTGATGGGCCGCAGCCCCATCCTGAGGCATTTACGCAGGCATCCCTGCGTAAATTTTTCAGCG
>JAVYLK010000004.1:0-71582 GCA_038740895.1 Candidatus Caldarchaeum sp. | reverse complement strand
ACGACCTTCTAGAACGCTATCGAGTAAGCATGGCTTCACGGCTCAAAGAGTTCTTCAAATGGGCCGAGATACCTATCAACCCAGAGCCGTTCATCCAGATCGCTACAACCAACCCTGCCTTTCAGGAATCAGCGATGTTCGACAAAGTTATGGAGATAATAGTGGGCGAGAGCGACAAGTACGACCTCGTTGTGTTCGATACGGCCGCTGTCGCCAACGCCGTGAGGCTCATAGGGTTGAGCAAGCTTTACGGGCTATGGCTTGCAAGGATGATGCAGTCGAGGAAAGAGGCTCAGGAGTATCGTCTCAAGCTTTCCGTCAGAAAGGAGAAAGTGATGGAGGAGATTAAGAAAGACCCGGTTGTCGCAGACCTTCTGAATCTCTACGAAAAATTCACTAAAACAAGGCAGATTATAACTGACCCGTCTAAGACCGTGTTCTACTTTGTGACGACGCCCGAGTCGCTGCCAATCTCTGTAGTGAAACGGTTTATCAACATGGTGCAGGCCTTCAACATCCCTGTGGGTGGTATTCTGGTCAACATGGTCCTCGACCGGGAGGACGTAGCTTCCGACCCCTCCGGCTACCTTCAAGCAAAGTGGGAGGAGCAGAACCACTACTTGGAAGTTATCGATAAGGACCTAGGCCAGCACGTAAAAGGCTTCATAAGGATGTACCCGAACGAGATAAGGGGGATCTCTGCGCTCGAAAAAGTCATAAAGGATTTGGCGGAGTTTAGGCCGAGCTAGTGAACGGCAGGCCCCTCCTTCATCAGCTCCAGCACGTCCACGTCTCTGAGAAGTCTTTTTCTCGCTCTCTCAAGTTCTGGAAGTAGGTAGGGAACTAGTCGGAGCGTGAAGTAGTTTCCCAAAAGCGGGATTCCGAGGAACTCCCCCATTATCAGCGAGAAGAATATGTCGTCGTACTTTTTCTTGACGCTGGCGACGTTGTGGTAAAGGCCTAGTATCAGAGCTCCAAATAAGAAATCACGCAGGGCTTGTTTCCAGCCTCCTGCCTTCGAGCCTATTCGGAGTTCACCCGTCTCAGCCAAGCTTCTTCAACCGCTTTCCTCAACCCCTCCCAGTCAGTTCCGCCGTCGCAAACTTTCCTCCCGTCTACGACGACGCCGGGCCTCCTCCACACGCCGTACCTCAAACTCTTCAGAAACCCAACCGGCGAAAGCAAGTTAACCATCTCAACCTCCACGTTCATGCGAATGCCTGAGAAAGCCCCTTTCAGAAACTTCACGACCTCCGCCGCTCTCAGATGATTCTTGATTATATCCTCAGGATACTCTGTCGCCTGCGAAGACAGCTCGCAGAATTCAGACCCTCCTGCGTACATCTCGGCGGAGAGGAGGTTGTAGTGCGGGCAGTGGCCGAGCGTCAACGGGTATATGTCGTAGACCTCAACCCTCACCGGCTTGTGCATCTGCATAAACAAGGGATGGAAGGTTTATTAATCTTTCTAACGACGGAGGCACGATTGGCTGGGACCAGGGTCTTGATAGTTGGGCCGTTCCCGACTCTTTTTGCCGTAGGGCGGGGATTCCTAGGAATTCAGACACGCCTCGTCAAGCCTCTGCTTGATGAGCAGGTAAGTGAGTACCCTAGGCCGTTGCTAGACGAGCTTGCGAAAGTGGGCGAACTGGCGAGGAAGCTTGCTTCCTTGGGTTTCAGGGTTAGGCTTGTTCACGTGTGGTCTCCGTACGGCTTGATGCTGGCCTTGAGACACCGGATCGGGGTAGGTTTCTACGCCGTCGTCAACAGGAGGTGTGTGAAGATAGAGGGCGAGGTCGGCGAGGTTGTGAAAGAGATAAGCCGGTCGGCATCGGACGGTTCTGGAAGAAGGTTTAGGTTTAGGACCGAGTGAAGGGTTGTTGATGTCGGCGAGAGAGTACGAGCTTGCGACCGGGAACTTGTTGATGGGTAGGTTTACGTGGTTGGTGGTGTACGTGCCGGAGGGCTGGACCGTCAAGCTTGGCGACGCTCCCGTCGACGTGAACTATACAACAGTCGTGAAGGAGACTGGATGGGTTTTAGACGGCTCCTCAAACTACTACGTCGTGAACCTGGTCAACGGGGACGTCGTGGAGCTGGAGGTTAAGTGCAGGAAGGGTGTTAAGCAACCCAGCCCGTCTCGGGACAAGCTTGAAATCTACCGAGTCAACGGCCACAGCGCCGACGTTTTTTCGAGGACTGTAAGGAGAGGAATTCGACGAACCCCGACGACTCAGCTGTCTTTACATATCCCTTGCACCGAAACTAACCGGACGATAGAACTAACATTCACAAGCCAGTCGTCCTCTGGATTGGAGCAGCTCAAGACCCTCATACCCAGCTACAGGTGTCATTAGAACAGGGTTTTTAGCAGGCTGTCATCACCGAAATACGTGGGTCGGAAGTTTAGAGTGTGCGAAGAGTCCGAGCTCCCCGAAGGAAGCTTCCTAGTCGTCGACGTAGAGGACCAGCAGGTGCTTGTGCTCAAGCATGGGGGGAGAATCTACGCCCTCTCGAACATCTGCACGCATGACTACGCAGAGCTCTCCAACGGCTTGCTTATGGAGGGAACCATCACCTGCCCAGTCCACCTATCGCGGTTCAGGCTTGACACTGGAGAGGTTCTCAACCCTCCAGCGGTGAAGCCCTTGAAAGTCTACAGGGCGGTAGTGGAAGGAGGCGATGTCTTTGTCGAGCTATAGGCTTTAAGAAGCTTCTCAGGCTCCCCGGTCTCGATAAACCAGACAACCTCCATGGCGGCCATGCATCCGAAGCCAGCAGCCGTCACAGCCTGCCTGTAGCGTTTGTCGTGGACGTCGCCCGCCGCAAACACCCCGGGAACGCTGGTCCGCATCCCGTCATACACTCGAACATACCCCTCCTCGTCCAGCTCAAGCTGTCCATGGAAGATCTCGGTGTTCGGTTTATGGCCTATGGCGACGAAGACAGACTGGCAGCCTATCTCCAAAACCTCCCCCGTCCTGATGTTCCTCACCTTCACAGCCTCCACTCGTCTATCTCCTTTGATGCCTTCGACAACCGAGTTCCAGACAAACTCAATCTTCGGGTTCTTCAAAGCCCTCTCAGCCATCACCTTCGAAGCCCTGAGGGAGTCGCGTCTATGAACTACGTAGACTTTGGACACGAGGTTGCTTAGGAAAAGAGCATACTCCATGGCTGTGTCCCCTCCCCCTACAACCACTGAGGAGGCTGTTCCTTTGAAGAGCGGGCCGTCGCACGTAGCGCAGCTGGACACACCTCTTCCGAGCAGTCGCCTCTCATCTTCCAGGCCAAGCCACTTTGGTGAAGCTCCCGTGGCAACGACCACCGCCTTGGCCTTGTACTTGTCTTCGTTGACGTAAACCTCCAGCGGATAGGTTTTGAAGTTGACAGCGGTTGCGTTGTCGTACACAATCTCCACGCCTTGATTCTCAGCCTGCTGCCTCATGTTCTCCATAAGCTCGGGCCCCATAACTCCTCTGCTGAACCCCGGATAGTTCTCAACCTCCCTGGTGAGCATGAGCTGCCCTCCAGCCTCGAGGCCAGCTATCTGAAGAGTCATTAAACCAGCACGGCTAGTGTAGATGGCTGCAGTGTAGCCGGCAGGCCCACCGCCAATAACTATGACGTCGTATCCACCATCCATACAATCCACATTCTACAATCATCTATTAAAACATATTAACACGTTCAAGAGGGTGATGAACCATGGCAGTTGACCCTGTCTGCAAGATGAACGTCGACGAAAGGAACGCTAAACACGTCTCAGCCTACCAGGGACAGAACTACTACTTCTGCTCAAAGCACTGCAAGGAGCTGTTTGACAAAACACCCCAAAAATACGCTCTGTAGTGGAGAAAAATATATCGCCGGGCTTTTCACCCAAAATGCATGGGAAGGCTGGTTTTTGTCGCTAGGCAGGATGAGATCCCGCCTGGAAGCATGAAGACCTTCTACGTCGAGGGAAGGGCTGTCCTAGTTGCAAACGTGGACGGGCGTTTCTACTCGATCGGCGCCGTATGCACTCATGAGGAATGGGACTTGAGCGAGGGTTCGCTGGAGGGGGCGAAGGTCGTCTGCGCAGGGCACGGAGCTGTCTGGGACCTCTTGTCGGGAACAGCCGAGTTCGATGAGGAGCTGCCACCCAACCCAGTTTACAGGACAACAGTTAAGGACGGAGCTGTTTACGTAGAGATTGACTGACCATGGAGAAGCATCGCTTCGTTTGCTCGAGCTGCAGAGCTGAGTATTGGCTACAGGCCTGGAAGGCTGTCTGCCCTAACTGCATGCAGGAGTTTACGCTCGAGCTCAAGGACATAAAGCACTCTAGAGGAGTAGTCGGGTCCAACAAGGTTTCAGCCTTAGCTCTGGCCGCATACGTTGTGTATGGTTTAGCCCTGCCAGCTCATCAAAGCCTGTTAAACTACGTCCAATACCTTCCCGTGTCGCTGACAGCGTTTCTCATGCTTCTGTTGGCATTATTTGTCTACTCGGGGTCGGAGCCCGCAGTCTGGGCTGGAGTTTTAACGGGTTTTGCAGCTAGCTTAGTCCACGCACAGACATTCAGCCCGCTCGGGATTTTTGGGGTTGTGATGGCGTTTGCGTGGTCGTCATCAGCGCTCATCTACATCAACCACATGCGTAAACTTAGAAAACACATCGACCGGGAACCTGACGCGAGGTCTATGCCCGAGTACTCCGGCTGGGGAGATAGGTCAAGAAGCGACTGAAAACCTCCAAAGTTTTCTCATCGTAAAGAACAAACAAAACTCTCTCGAGAGAGGTGTTCTCCCTAGCTAGGTAGTCAGCCACAGCCTCGACGATAGCCTTGACCGCTCGTTCAACCGGGTAGCCGAAGGCACCCGTCGATATCGCTGGAAACGCTATCGACTTCAGGTTGTAGAGGTCGGCCAGCATCAAGCTGTTCAACACAGCGTCCCGGAGCTTCCTGTCCTCCTCGCCCTCACCCATCCGCGGCCCTACGGCGTGGATTACATGCCTTGCTTTCAGACCTCCAGCACCCGTTATGACGGCGCCCCCGACGGGGCAGTATCCTACCAAGTCGCACTCTCGTTGAATCGATGGACCGCCCTTCCTCAAGATAGCCCCGGCCACTCCTCCGCCCATCTTCAGAAACTGGTTGGCTGCGTTTACGACGGCATCAACATCACACTCGGTGATGTCCCCGACGATGCAGACCACCTCTGTCTTCCCTATCCTAGGCATCTGGGGAGAAGCTTGTTCAAGGCCTATCTATATATTTGCATACATTACAGCTTGTTTGGCATGCCTTTTAGAGTGATGTTGTTCGTGCAGGGGAGAGGCTGGTTGTCGTTGCACGAATTGACGGGCCAAAGCGATGTGGTTAATTCTGAGGAGACGGGTTTGATGCTGGGATGTACTCTTGTGCTCGAGAAACTTTCGAAGGCCCAGAAACCACTCGGTTCTTCGGAAGGAGATTGGGTGGGCTTCAGGCTAGACTACGTCGATGAAGAGCCACGGCCTGTTGAAAAATCCCTTCTCGATTGGAACAGGTACAGGCACTTTTTCTTTAAGAGGGACGGTGCCTACTTCCTCTACAAGACTTGGAGCTGGCCTGACTGAATGGACCAGCATTTCTTAGTGGATGGAAAGGTTGTTGGCAGGCTTGTCGAAGCCGCGGAGGTTAACGATTTGGATGTTGTAGTGGACGTCGGAGCAGGCACGGGAGTCATCTCTGAAAAGCTCGCCCGAAAAGCTTTCCGGGTTTACGCAGTGGAAGCAGACCCCGCCATGCTTCCATACCTCGCCAGACTGCAGAACCAACACAGCAACCTGCAGGTCTTCATCAGCAACTTCCTCACGGCAAAACTACCGCCTTACAACAAGGTGGTGGCAAACCCGCCGTTCAGCATTCTCGAACCACTCGTACAGCTCCACCTAAGAAAACCCACGACCATGTCGCTGCTAGCTCCGTCAAGGTTCGCCGAAAGGCTTGCAGCTAAGCAGGACTCCCTGCTGACTTTCAAGGTGTCGCTGGCTTACGATGTACGGGTGCTAGAGAGGTTCGACGGAGACGTTCTCGACCCACCGTACCCAGGCAAGGTCTGTCATCTTGTGCTGAAGCCGGTGGAGAGGGGGTTTGCTGAGAAATTGATGCTTGAATTTCTTTCTCGGCGGACTAGCAAGGTCAGGAACGCCCTCAGAAACGTCTTCTGGACCTACATGACTAAACGCCAGGCTACGAGGCTTGTTGAGCTGTCTCCCTTGCGGGAAAACGTCCTGAATAAGCCGGTCAGAAGGCTTGATTACTGCGAGGCGGAGGAGATATATCGGTTGATAAGGAGGCAGGTGCTTAACATTTAAGAACGAACGATTCCGGTAGCTGGCTGGATCGGATGGCCGAGGTGGGGTAGCCTGGTAGCCCTCAGGGCTGTGGACCCTGCAGCGCGAGTTCGAATCTCGCCCTCGGCCCTTAAATATCATTAACCCCTGTTCTCTTACGTGAAAGCGACGATTCCGATGGCGGCTCTGCTGGCTTTCGCGACTATAATCCTGACTGTCTTCATAGTCTCCAGCTTTGCTGCTTGGCTCTGCTTCGTCGCCTCTGTGCTTTTATGCGTCGGAGTTATGGTTCAGGGCTTTAGGAAAGGCCCGTTCTACAGAGAGGAGGTTAGGAAAAGCCGGTACCCAGTCCTAGCCTTCTTAATAGTTCTCGTCCCAGTCTTTTCCTCAGCATTCATATTCGTCGACGAGTCTGTGCGCTCCTTCGACTGGTACAGGCCCATAATGCTCTCCAGCTTCACGATTCTCTTCTTCATCAACCTGATGGCGTTGCCTCTTGCGTTGCTCACGAAACGGCGAGAGGAGTCCTCTGAGGACCAGAAACCCTTCTTGATACCTGTCTCAGTCATAGTACCTGCCTACAACGAGGAGAAGTGGATCGGGAGCTGCATAGAGGCCATTCTCGAGTCAGACTATCCGAGCAAGGAGGTTATAGTGGTTGACGACGGCAGCACTGACCGAACCTATGAAATCGCTTCAAGATACCGGGACAGAGGGGTCACGGTGTTGAGGAAGCCCAACGGAGGCAAGGCCTCAGCGCTCAACTACGGCATGCTGTTCGCCACGGGCAGTGTGATCGTCTCCGTGGACGCAGACACGATAATAAACCGTGAGGCATTAAAATACCTGGTCAAGTCTTTCAAAGACCCAAACGTCGTAGGCGTGGCGGGAAACGTTCGGGTAGTCAACAGGGTTAACTGGCTCACGAAAAACCAAGCGCTCGAGTACATTACTCAGATCAACATAGTTAGGAGGGCTACATCGTTCTTCGGCGTGGTTCAGGTGATGCCCGGGCCGCTGGCTGCCTTCCGGCGCAGCTACGCTGAATCTGTGGGGAAGTACGACAAGGCAACGATTACGGAGGATTTTGACATAACGGTCAAGCTGCTCAAGACAGGGGGAGTGATCCAGTCTCACTCAAAAGCCTTTGCCTACACAGAAGCCCCCTCCAGGTTGTCAGGTCTTTACAAGCAGAGGCTTAGATGGTACAGGGGGAACACCCAGGTTTTGCTGAGGCACAGCGATGCGCTCAAAAACCCCAAGTACGGCCACCTAAACCTGCTGATATTCCCGCTTCTGGTCATCCAGCAGATAATAGCCCCGACGCTTGGTGTTCTAGCCATCCCCGCCGCAGCGCTGGTTATAATGGCTGGAGGGCTAGGCTACGTCCTTCTCCTGCTGGTAGTGTTCATCCTTCTTCAGTCCATCCTCTCCTTGATGGCTTTGGACATCGAGGACGAGGACGTCAGGCAGGCGATTTACGCTGCTTTCGCAGTCGTTGGATACAAGCAAATTCTAGACATCATAGCTTTAAAATCAGTCATCGACGTGGTGGTTCTCCGCAGGAAGCCGAAATGGACGTCGGCTAAGAAGGATGGTCTTAAGGCCGTTGCAGGCTGAACTCTTTCAGAATCTTCTCGGGCAGGTTTTCCCGCCACTTCTCGACAAACTTCTGTTCCAGCTTTCTATCCCTTAGGTCGTCGGGGAGCATGCGGGGGATGGCGTCGACTACGGAGAACCAACGGCCGCAAGACATGCATTCCAGCAGGCCGCTGACCACCTCAAACTCGTAGCATTTCTCGCACAGCGTCTCGCCTAAGTTCTTTACGTATCCTCCGTGAAACCCGCAGTAAAGCTCGCACTTCCTAATCCTCGGAGGAGTCTGGACGTTAGTCTGTTCGAAAACCGACAAACGCAACGGAAACCCTCTGCACATCGGGCACGCAAGTATGTCGAGCAGGCGGTACTTCAAGGACGTCTCGGCCTACAACGCTGAGAGTATTTTAGGTTATGTTTAAATAACTCGATACTGCTGGCGAAACGTATGAAGAAAATTATGCTTTTAGTGTTGATCGTTGCGCTGGGGTCGGTCGGCGCTGTTTTGGCTGTGGGTTCGATGCCATCCGAGTCGGACGTTGCTCTGAGGCTTGGAAAAGACTCGGCGGCCATATTCCTTAACCTCAGGAACAACGGGTTGATGCCGGACTGCGTCGTCGGCGTGGAGGTGGAGGGAGACGTTCACGGTAAAACGATCCCGATAAAGGCTGAGCTGCATAAATCATACCTGGAGGGAAACGTCGTGAGGATGGTTAAGGTCGACCGAATATGCGTGGGGCCTCTGAGCGAGGTTAAAATGAGGGGGATTGAAGGCGAGGGATACCATGTGATGCTGCTGCAGAACGTTGAAGATGTTGAGTTGTTCCACATATATCTAAAGTTTGAGAGCGGCAAAGTTCTCCACTTCCACGTCGAGCAACACGAAGGCGCAGGATCCCACCAACATGACCACAAGCACTAAGGAGTCCAGAAGAGACCTAATCCATTTCTTTGCGGAAAGGTTTCAAAAACTGAACGGCGTCGTCGAAACAGCCTCAACACCGGAGGAAGCAGCCACAAAGTCGGCCGACATGATAGTCTCGAACGGTGGAAGGTCTGTTTTCAAGCTAAAGTTGTTCAGCGAGATAGACCACCAAGTATCGACGGCTCTCTCCAGCAAACGATTAACCGTGGTAGACGAAGCTTCAGACAACCCTCTGGAGGTTTTGAGCAGCGTCGACGCTGGGTTGTCGACTGCTGTGGCTGCGATAGCTGAGACTGGCACGCTGGTCGAGGTCGCTTACGACGATTTGGACAGGCTTTTGTCAAGCCTTCCACGGATCCACGTCGTCTTCGTCAAGTCCTCGACGATCGTTGAGAGGGTTTCTGATGCTGCTGGAATTTTGCGCAGCGCTATGGAGAAAGCCAAAACATGTACGGTGTCGTTTATCTCGGGGCCGAGCAGGTCTGGAGACATAGAGCAGAGGCTTGTCGTCGGTGTTCACGGCCCGCACGCTGTAGCCGCGGTGGTACTGGAATGGCTCTGAAAGCGGCCAGGCTTCACAGGCGTCTGATGGAGGAAACTAGGAAAGTGTTGCAGAGGAAGGAGTGGAGAAGGTATCTGAGGGACGCCTTGGACAGAACGCTCGAGGCTAGGCGGCAGATGATTGCCTTGATGATTGAGGACGTTGACGCGTTCAGGGATTCGGTAAGGCAGTCTAAACAGAACGCTGTCGACAACTTGTTGGAGATGTTCAGCATGTTCAGAGAACGCTGCGAGGAGCGGGGGGTGAGGGTTTTCTTGGCTAGGGATGGGGCTGAGGCTTGTGAGATTGTTTACCGTATTGCCGTTGAGAAGAAGGCCAAGCTCTTGACCAAAAGCAAGTCGATGACCACCGAGGAGATTGGCCTTAACCATTTCTTAGAGGCTAGGGGGTTGAAAGTGGTTGACACCGACCTAGGCGAGTTCATCATACAGCTTGCTGGTGAAAAACCCTTCCACCTAGTCTACCCAGCTGTTCACAAGACGAGAAAAGAGATCGCCGAGCTTTTCTCAAGCAAGGCTGGAAGACCCGTAGGCGACGACCTCGGAGAGTTGATGGACTTTGCGAGAACCTATCTACGTGGTGTCTTTCTTTCAGCAGACGTTGGAATAACGGGTGCCAACATAGCCATAGCTGAGACGGGCACGGTCGTGGTTGAAACGAACGAAGGGAACGATAGGCTTGGAAGCGTGCCGCCGAAGACGCACATCGTAGTGATGGGGTTGGAGAAACTGGTTGAGACGGTTGAGGATGCTCTCAAGATTATCGTAGCCCATCCCGTCAGCTCCACAGGACAGCCTCTCACCACCTACGTCTCGTTCATATCGGGGCGAAACCCGTTGGCAGGTGCTCAGGACGGTAGGGACCTTTACGTCGTTGTTGTCGACAACGGAAGAACGCAGATGCAGGAGGACGAGACGTTCAGAGGAGCCCTGCACTGCATAAGATGCGGCGCTTGCATGAACATATGCCCTACCTACTCAGCGGTCGGGGGATACGTTTTTGGAAACGTCTACACAGGGCCTATCGGAATCCCTTGGACGGCCTTCGTCCACGGTCTGGAGAAAGCAGCGGAATTTACAGAACTCTGCATATCATGCGGACTGTGCAAGGAGGTTTGCCCGGCGAAAATAGAGATGCCGATGATGATAGCTGAGGTGAAGCACAGAATCGTCAAGCAGGCAGGTCAGTTGTGGGTCAACAGGATTTTGGAGAATTATGAAAAGTTTTACGCGATAGGCTCACACTTCCCTGAGCTTTTTAACTTCGCAGTCAAGAACAAGCTCTTCAGGTTTTTGCTGGAGAGGCTTGCCGGTATCGAGGCCAGGAGGACCATACCGCACTTGGCTAAGCAGCCCCTGACTGCCTTGACGAAGAACAGGAAACCCGAGGAGGGCAGGCCCTTGGCAGCGTTGTTCGCAGACTTTTATGCAACGTACGTGAGGCCTGACCTGGCCGTCAAGCTCGTAGACGTGCTGGAAAAATGTGGCTTCTCGGTCGTTATCCCCTTTCAGAAAACCAGCGGCTACCCGTACGTGGCGTACGGAGACCTCGACAAGGCTCGGCAACACGCTGACTACAACGTGCGCTCGCTAGCAGAATACGCTGACAAAGGCGCTGTCATCGTCTCAATCGAGCCTACGGCCACCTACTGTCTCAAACAAGTCTATCCATATCTGCTGAAAAACACCGAGCAGTCCCTTAAAGTATCACGGTCAACCGTCTCAGCCACCGAGCTTCTGGAAGGTCTGCTTAGGCAGGGGCGTATCAGGGTTGAGCGGTCAGCGTCAGGCAGTACAGCCGTCCACGTGCCGTGCCATGAAAGAGCGCTCGACTCCTCAAAATCAGTCCTGTACCTGCTGCGTTCCGCGGGTTATGAGGTGGCAGTCGTCGAGACGGGTACTTGCTGCGGCATGGCTGGTTCGTTCGGCATGAAGCACGGGGTACTGGGCTACGAGCTGTCAAACGTTGTTGGCGAGAAGTTGTTCGATTTGTTGAGGAAGAGTGGATGCAGTCAGGTGGCGACGACGAGCAGCGTGTGCCGCATTCACATCGAGGAGGCTACAGGCCTGCCGGTCCGCCACCCGCTGGAGCTGCTTCATTTCTCAGCGTAGGCTATCAGGTCTATCTCTACTAGCGCATCCTTTAAAGGAAGTGCAACTACGACGGTTGTTCTCGCAGGAGGCATGTCCCCGAAGTACTCTCTGTAAACCTCGTTCATCTCTTGGAAGTGTTCGGGCTTGGTCAGGTAGACGACTGCTTTGACGACGTCTTTGAGCGAGTAGCCGTTTGACTCGAGCAAGCCCTTGGCGTTCTCGAGAATCCTCCTCGTCTGGCTTCTGACGTCGCTGTCCTCTATCTTCCCAGTCGCGGGGTTCAGAGCAACTTGTCCGGATAGGAAGATGAAGCTTCCGGCTTTCACTGCTTGGGAGTACGGGCCGATGGGCTTGGGAGCCTTGTCAGAGGTTAATATCTGCTTGGGCATGCCTACCGGCTTCACCGACGGAATTTATGTTTTCTCTATGCTATGCAGCTTTCTCGTAAGGCTTTCAGCCTCCTCGGGCGTGAGGCTTCTCGACGGAGGATACGGGCCTCCCAAGTCAACCCCCCTCAGCTTGGAGGCGTGCTTGAACGCAGCGTGGTAAGGCCCAGCCTCCGTCAGGATGCTCTTGACATTGTTCACCTTGCTCTGGAGCGTGAGGGCCTTCTCCATGTCGCCCGATACGAAGGCTCTCCTAAGCTCTGAGACAAGGTCCGGATATACCGAAGCTATGGCGCTTACTTGACGGCGAATGCCCACGGTGAGGCTGTACAGAATCAGCTCATCCCCGCCGGACGCTATGAAGTGGCTTGAAAACCTTCTCGACAGGCTCAGCAACAGCTCCGGGTCGTTGCTGCTGTCCTTAATCCCCCGCAATCCCGGTACCTTCTCCAGCAGAGCTTCGACGGTACATCCAGGAACTCTGTATCCCTGCGTGGAGGGGTTGCTGTAAGCCAGCACGGGTAAGTCTGAAGCCTGTACGACTTCGTTGTAGAAGCTTACGAGAGACTCTAGGTCGTACTTGTAGTAGAACGGGAAGATTACCGCCACGGCGTCAGCGCCTACTCGGGACGCGTGTTTAGTTAAACCCCTCACGGTATCCAAGTCAGCTGCTCCTGTGTGAACTATGACGAGACCTTTGGACCCTACGTAGTTTGTGAAAACCTCGGCGACCCTCTTCCTTTTCTCGGGGCCTATTCTCACGCCTTCTCCGTTGGTTCCTAGGACGAAGAACCCGTTGACGCCGTTCTTGAGGTGGAAGTCAACCGTCATGCCGACACCCTCTTCAAAGTTCGCTGAAGGAGTCAGCACGGCTGAAACCGTTCCGCTGAACTTTTCCAGCTCCATGTCAAAACCTCCCCCTCGTAAACGAGACGACAAGCCCAACTAACACACCCAGCAAGAAGCCGATGACTGAGAACTGGTTGGAACCTATGACGGCAGCTAGAAGATACAGCCCGTTGACGAAGGCCGCGAGGATGCTCTCAGCCGGCGGCGCTCCTGCGAACCCGAGCATGCCTAGGATTATGGGTGCGAGCAGGGCTACGACGAGCACGACTATGAGAACCTTCCAAAGCTTAATCGCTACATAGCCTGCTCCGAAGCCAAGGAAGAACCAGAGAATCGCGAGGATAGTCAACGTATCCATGGACTCGCCTTCTCTACGGTGTATATTTTAATTTTTATGTTCGACGGGCCCGGTGGGACTTGAACCCACGGCCTCCGGCTCCGAAGGCCGGCGTTCTAGGGTTAGGTCAACCTCTCTATCCATTCTGAGCGACGGGCCCTGGAGGTGGTTATGTATCGATGCTAATAAACTAGTGATTAGAGCAGCCCTATGAAGATGGGCACGAAGACTATGGCGACTGTGTTGAGGACTTTGATGACGGTGTTGAGCGAGGGGCCTGCGGTGTCTTTGTAGGGGTCTCCGACGAGGTCTCCTGACACGGCGACTGCGTGCTCGGGTGTCTTCTTACGGCCAGTGTATTCGAGATACTTTTTGGCGTTGTCCCATGCAGCTCCGCTGTTAGCCATGTGGTAGGCAAGGTATAGACCGCTAACAACCCCGCCCATCAAAACACCCGCAACTGCTTCAGGGCCGAGCAAAACCCCTACCACGATAGGTGTTAGCACTACTATCGCAGCCGGTACGACAAGCTCTCTCACAGCTCCAGCCGTGGCGATCGAGACCACCCTGCCGTAGTCAGGCTTGGCAACTCCCTCCAATATGCCCTGAACAGTCCTAAACTGGTGCCTCACCTCCTCCACTATCTTGGAAGCCGTCGCCCCGACGGCCGATATCAGCCTGCTGCTGACGTAGAAAGGAAGCAGGCCTCCGACGAGAAGCCCGACTAGCACTGCGGGGTTTGAGAGGCTGTAGAGGCCTTGTCCGAGGACTTTCTCAGCCTCGTACTGGAAGGCTTGGAGCATGGCTATGGCGGCTAGCCCTGCGCTGGCTATTGCGAAGCCCTTGGTCGTGGCTTTGGTGGTGTTTCCTATAGCGTCCAAGGCGTCTGTAAGCTTCCTGTTCTCCTCGCCCATCCCCGCCATCTCAACAAGCCCTCCCGCGTTGTCGCTAACCGGGCCGAAGCTGTCTATCGATAGGACTATCCCGGAGAGGGAGAGCATCGCCATGGTCGTGAGAGCCGTACAATAAACTCCGAAAAGGTGCTGACCGGTCGCCGTGTAGCCCAGGTAGTAGCTGAGCAGGACTGCGGCGACTATTGACAACGCGAACGGAAGGTTCGAACGAAGGCCTAGGCTGACTCCTTCAAGTATGTTGGCGCTGTGGCCTATCTTCGTCGACTCGGCGACTTTCTTCGTAGGGCTGTAGCTGTAGCTGGTGTAGTAGTCGGTTATCCTCTGTATCAACGGCGCTAGCACGGCTCCAAGAACAAGCGACAGCACGACTGAGTTGAACACTCCGCCGCCTCCGAAGACGTTGAACGCGATGAGAGAGCCTAAGAGGATCGTTGCCACCGCTGCGACTATGAACGACGTGTTCAACGAGGTTGAAGGCTTCTCAGCCAACCCCGGGGAGATGCTCAGCACTCCAGCCATCGAGCCTATCAGTCCTGCGCCGGCGACAAGCAGGGGGAAGAACACCAGCTCAGCCCGTCCTATGAGAGACCCTATCAGCATCGAGGCGAGCAGCGTCACAACGTAGGATTCGTAGACGTCGGCCCCCATGCCTGCAGCATCTCCCACATTATCGCCGACGTTGTCAGCTATCGTAGCAGGGTTTCTCGGGTCGTCCTCGGGAATTCCAGCCTCGACCTTACCCACCAGGTCCGCGCCCAGGTCCGCCGCCTTTGTGTAGATGCCTCCACCAGCCCTTATGAACAAGGCCACGAGGCTTGCTCCGAAGCCTGCGCCCGCTATGGCTAGCGGGTCCTGAAATAGGAGGTACAGGACAGCAATGGCTGTCAGAGCCATGGCCGTGATGAAAAGACCAGCAGTCGCGCCTCCTCTGAAGGCTGTGATGAATGTCTGCCCTAGTGTCCTGACCGTTGCGGCAGCCGCCCGAGGAGCCGCTGACACGCAGGTCATTACCGCCACTGCAGCTGCAGCGACTGACAGCGTCGCCCCCACGATGAACGATATCGATGCGACTGGGCTTACCAGCAAGGTGAGCAAGAATGCGATCAGGGCGCCTGCCGACACTATGTAGTTCAGCTCCTTGGCCAGGAAGGCTTTGCTTCCCTCTCGGACGGCTGACGATATGTTCCTAATCTTTTCATCGCCCGCTGGCCTAGACCTCAGCCATGCGGACAGGACTAAAGCTGTGATGAAGGCTAGGGCTGATACGGCTACCGGAAAAGCTGCAATCACAGGCTCCATGTTTTGAAGGCGATAAAACTCCCTTTTAAGTTGTTAATCAGCTAGAGATAAATTTCCCCGTTCAAACGGATGGTTGTTGACCGACCTACCGCCTGGACAGGTTTGGGCGAGGAGCTGGGTTATTTACTCGGCTCTCGGGACGCCGGAGGTGGATGTGGATAAGTGGACCTTGAGAGTTTCTGGCCTGGTCGAGGTGGAGAAGAAGTACACTTACAAGCAGCTGCTCGACATGGCGGACGTCAGGTACGTCAAGCCATTCCACTGCGTCACCAAGTGGAGCATCAAGGATGTTGAGTGGAGGGGCGTAAGCCTACGGAAACTGCTTGAGGCTTCACGGATCAAGAAGGAGGGTAAGTGGGTGATGTTCTTGTGCGCCGACGGCTACTCCACTCCAGTTCCGGTTGAGGACGTTCTATCCGAGGACGCAATAGTTGCGCTCGAGATGGATGGAAAGCCTCTGTCTGTGGACCAAGGCTTTCCGGCGAGGCCGTTCATACCACACCTATACGGCTGGAAGAGCGCTAAATGGCTTACGGAGGTCGAGGTTCTCCCCGTGTACGTTGACGGCTACTGGGAGATGTACGGCTACCATGAACGGGGGCTTGTCTGGGAGGAGGAGCGGTTCAAGGGCCAAGGGTTCAAGCACAGCCGTAGAAGGGCTGCTGGAGTCATTCAACGCTGAGCTTTAGAAACCTCGGCAGCTCCTGCTTAGCAGACCCGATGTAAAGAATGGGCTTGTACTGCATGAACCTCCAGTATTCGTCGAAGTCTTCGACGGCGTAGGCGGTCTCTACCCTAGCGGCGTAGAAGAAGTGGTCGCCAACCTCCCTGCTCCACTCCAGCCGGCATTCTAACCAAGCCACAGCATCCTCCAGAACAGGCGCCCTAACATATTCCCCCCATCGGTAGCTGAGACCAACCTGCCTGAGCTTGTCCCGAGCCTCCGAATGCTCGGCTAAAAGCTGAAACCGTTCAAGCTTTTCGTATGAAAGCCAGCACGCTGAAAAGCATCCCGAAGCCTCAACCAGCCTTCTTGTTCTGTGCTGCTTACCTAGAGCAACGCCGACCATGGACGGCTCGAGAGACACGGGGATTATGCTGGTCGCCAGCAGTGCGCCAACTTCGTCGTCGTGGGAGGCTGAAACGACCGCAGGTACCTGCGGGTAGAAGAGCCTGTGAACCCTGTTGCTTGGAACTTTCCTAAACACTTGCCGCACCAGCCTCGATGATCTTAGCAGCCTCGTCGAGCGACGACACCCTCACGATGTTATTCCTCGGCTGGACGTTCCTGTTCCAGGGCTGGTCATAGACCATAAGAATTCGGTTCTTGAGCGGAAACTGGTCCGCCAGCCTAGGCGAGTCGTCTATGTAGACGTCGTAGACAAAGTTTAGCTTGGATGACCTGAGCGGAACCCACGTGAAAGACCTGTAAACGACGTCGTGGTGCTTAAGCCACAGCTTGACGGGGTTGATGGTTTCGGCAGGGCGCTGGGTAAGCACGTCGACAACTCCGTGCCTAGCCAGGTTCATCACGTCCTCGGCGATGTCATCCTCGGTAGGCGTTATCTCGCGCCATCGAGACCAAGACTTTACAATCAAACCCATAAACTGTTGTCTCGTCATCGATAGCCTGTGCCAGAACTCCCATTCAGTAATAGATTCACGAGGTATCTCAACCCCTGTCTCCTCTTTGTATATCTTTATTATCATTCCCGCTAGATCCGCCAGCACGCCGTCGACGTCAACAGCTATGCGCATAACCTAGATCTTCTCACAGACCAGCCACGCAATAAAGATGCTCCTAACCTCGTCGGCCAACGTCTTCTCCATAACCTCTCGGAGCCTCTCGGGCCTAGACCTGATTAGACGCATCCCCGGCCTCCCTCTCTTGACCAAATCCATGCTCACGGCGATGTCCGCCAGCCTCGCTGTCTTCAGGTTGAGAGAGGTTTCAAGAGTTTCCAGAGGAATCTCCTTACCCGTTTTTTTCACGAGCTCATGCTTGACGTCGACAACTTTACCCACCTCGTTGAGTCCTGTTAGGAGAGCCTTGACCGCCGTGAGTCCTGCTTTCTCGAGAGTTTTTAAAACCGATGCATGGTCGTACACCAGCACCTTAAAGCCTTGGTTTATCAGGCTGAGGAGCTTTGACAGAGCTTCGTTGTGTTCTTCATCAGGCTGGTTGAACTCCGTCGTTCCGGTGAAGACACGAGTTTCATCCCCGTCGAAAAGGGCTGTCGAGTAAAGCCCTGCTCCAAGGTCGTCCCTTAAGCCTACTGCTATCGCCGAGAAAGAAACCGCCTTCAACGCCTTCGACGGCTTCACAACCTCTACAACACGTGGACCCAGCTGGACTCGGAGCGTCTCAGTCAACATCACGTACTCCACTATTTTTAATGCATGTCTCCTCGCAGCTTCCCAATCCAGCTTGAGCGAAATGAAGCTTGCGTAAGCCTGTTCGTCAACCTGCTCCATCAACACCTCGTCTAACACGTCCGGCACGTAGGTCGAAACCTTCTCGTGCACGTCTCTCCAGTCAACCTTAGGCAGCAGACAGGCGCTCTCGGCCTCGTACAAGGATACCACCTTCCTCTCGCCGACCACGTGGATGTCGTACTTGAGAAGGTCAACCGAGATGTTGTAAACCCTTCTGAAAACTATGACTAGGAAACAGGCTCCGACTCTCAGAAAGGCTTGTTCGTCCTGGGGTGATGCCTCGACGCTCAACCCATAGGTGTAGTCTCCGTAAACTCCGTAAGTGGGCGTCGGCACCTCGACTGTCTTGTAAACCCTTGACACAAGTGTTCTCTCTCCGAAGGTTAGGAATTGTCTCTTCTCGGAGGCTATCCGCCACTCGACTCTGTTGGGGAACTCTGTGAAGTATCCGAACCCGTTGGATGGAACGTGGGCTACGAGGTGGATTAATGACTGCAGACGGCCTGTGCGGTAGTCTCGTCTAAGGTCGGGTGTTTCACCCCAGCTTAGCTTCGTCCTCTCATACTCCTCGAGCACGGGAGCTAGGGCGTCCACACGCCTCAGACGGCTTTCTCTCAAATCATCAACCACGACAGCCGTCACAACCCTGCCCCTCGACCCGCCGAGCTTGGCCTCAACAACCACTCCGTCGCTGCTCGGGTCTATGGCTCCTGGCTGGAACTTCTCAACCAAGTCAACATGCGAAATGTCCTCCAAGTTTCTGAGCCCGCCGTCATCCCTAACCCTCCACCTCTTCACTCCGTAGGGCGGGGCGAATTCGTAGAAGTTCATCTTCAGCCAAGCATACTTGCCTAGCGTGGTAAGGGCACCATCTCTCTCGAGCCCTAAACTCCTGAGAAACAACACCTCGTCCTTCTTCATCCGACTTCTCATAAGCGGCGACTGGAACGAGAACAAAGCCTTGAACAAGTAGCCGTATAGGTTGTCCCGGCTGACGACAGATTTCTCCAGCGGCAGGTCAAGCCATTTCTTGAAGACATCCACACCCTTGGAGAGAAGATGTCTATCCCAACTGCTGTAGGGTATCACGACTGTCTCAGTCCACTCGACCTCAGGCCTCCTACCCTTCCGCCCCTCCCTCTGCCGAAACTCTCTGACGTTCTTGGGCAAGCCTAAATGAACCACTCTCCTGGCCTCGCCTATGTCTATTCCCTGACTAAGCGTCCTCGGAGTAAAGATGATTTTCACAACCCCGCTACGGGCCTTCTCCTCAATCTCCTGCCTCTGTGTCTTGAGGAGGAGGTGATGATGTGTAGCAACGGCTTCTGAGCCACCCAGCCTTGTTGAGACACGTCTAGCCATCTCCTCGGCAGCAGCTATGCTGTTGGTGAAGACAAGAGTGAGAGCGTCGTCGCTGGCGTACCGGCTTAAAACCTCAGCCGGGTCGTCGAAGAACCCCTTCAAGTCTATTCCACATGCCTCTGCAGCCTCAACAACTTTGAAGAAGTTTTTCCGAAAAAGCTCAAAGTCCCCCAAGCTCTTAATCACGTCATAGCCAACGCCGGCCGACTTGAGCAGCTCGGTTTGAGCTCTAACCCTACTCCACAACCCTTCAAGCGACTTACCCAGAACCAGGTATGTTCTGTTCTCGGGGTGAAAGGCTTGACCGTCGACTACGGAAGTTCGTCGGCCGTTGATTGAGGTCAGTATATCGGCGACTTCCTGTGGGTCTTGCAGGGTTGCCGTCATGATTGTTATCTGTATGTTCGGGTTGATGATGTCCACGACAACCGACATCATGGCCAGCAGTATTGATGTGGACCTTGGGCCGTAAAAGTCGAACTCGTCCAACACGACAAGCCCACAGCGAGCTAAAAAGTCCCTCAGCAGTGAAGCCTTGCCGAAAGCTATTCTCTTCAACTCGTTCAGCAGGAACGCAGGGTTGGTTACGACGATGTCGGCCTCGGCTATCTTCTTACGGAGCTCCCTAGAGCCCGTGCTCTTATAATACTCCTGCTTCCTAGCGGCGTCGATTGATACCAGCGTCATGCCGAGCTCGTTGCAGTAATCTGACAGCCTCTGGTGCTGGTCGTTCGCAAGAGCGAGCGTGGGATAAACGGCTAAAGTCCTAACTCTGTTCTTGGCTGCGTACAGGAACCACGCCTCTGTCTTCCCGCTTCCCGTGCCCGCCTTCAGCACTAGGTTCAAGCCTGAAGAAAGGTCCGCCAGAGCCAGGCTTTGGTGGACGTACAGAGGACGCTCGGAGAGGCTTCGCCCCCTTGAGCTCTTCGACCTGCCTAACCCGGGCAGGATGTCGGAGAACCTTTCAGCAACCGTCAGAGGCTTCACAGCGCTCTCTGCAAAGACAAGAAAATCATAGTCCATGCTCTTCAGAAGAACAGCCGAGTCGATCAACTCTACCACGGTCTAGCCTCAGCTGCTTCACGCACAGCCTTTATGGCTTCTTCACCATGTCCTATTCTCTTAAGCCCTTTTATCATGAGGGCGACGTACTCGGTCGAGGGCTTGACGGATGGTCTAGGGCTGCTGCCTACGTATATGAAGGCTTCCAACGGCGTGCTCTCAACCTCGACCACTACTTTACGCCTGTGGTAAAGGTGTGGAACACCCTCGTACTTGTCGAGCTTCTCCAGCTGTTCCTCGTCAAGCAGGTAGGCCGCTCCGTAGACAACACCGGCCTCATCCTCGACAACGTCGGCAACGCCGCCTCTCCACGAGCTTGAGTAGATGTCGAAAACTAGCCGGAACCCCTTGAGCTTGGCCGGCTTGAGGTCGTGCCAGCCCCCGACCCTCCTCCTCATCCCCTCCTGGTCTAAGTTTGAGCCGTACGCAAAATACCACACCCTCAACAAGCCCACCTATAGGATGAAATACTCTTTGTCGACACGCCTGTTCTCAACGCCGATGATTGAGACGTCGAACTTTACTCCACCGTGCAGCTCTGCGTACGGTCTGTCGAAAAGCACCGCCTCGGCTATTCTTCCGACGGCGTCCGACTTCATCACTCCGCTACCGCTCGCACCAGTTGCCACGACGCAGTTGAGGAACTTGAAAACCAGAGGGTTTCCGTCGAGGTTGTTCATCGAGTAGCATCCAGCCCACATGTTGTACGGTCTAGCGTTCGAGAACGAGGGCAGATACTTCATCAGAATAGGGTGGATGTTTTCGTAGTAGAAATGCGGTTCCGGTTCGTAGTCGTGTCCGAAGGGTCTTCCTACCTCGTCTGTAAAGCTGACCCAGAAAGATTTTTCATCAACCCGTGGGACTACGTACAATCCGTTGGGGAAGAACATGAACGGCAGAGGCCTGTCCCCCGCCCATCTAGTTTGAAGTAGCTGGTCCAAGCCGTCTGAGGCCTTCACGGCGTACAGTTGTCTCTTCTTAGGCTTGACGAAGCAGTCCACCCCTATCGGGTCGAGAAGCTCCGGAGTCCAGCTACCCGCAGCTACTACAAACCTCTCACCCCTCAGAACCTCGTCCCCCATTTTTACCCCGGCCACGCGCGTCTTCTGCCACGCCCTAGGCTCGTTAGGAATTCCCAACCAATTCTCGGGCTCCAGCACGATCCTGTCAACTTTCCTGTTCGGCATGATCTCGACACCCTCGTCCAGACATCTTCTTTTATAAGCCTCGACAAGCTTTTCCACGTCCAGCATGCCGCAGTAGGGGGCGTAAAGGCCAGAAACTATCTCCTCAAGCTCCATCAAAGCCGCCTCCTCGTCTCCGGCGAATGATGTTTGGAGGCCGAAGTACTCCCTCAGCATGGCTTGGTCGAGCAGCTCAGCCCTGCCTGATTTTACGAACTGCTCCACTATGCTCGCCGCCTTTTTCATTCTCCTCTCGTTCATCAGTATCAGATACCCTACCTCTCTGATGTTGAGCCTAGCCTCTCCAGACCTTTCCATCTCCCTGAAGACCTCTATCGACGTCTCGGACAATACTTGGTTGACCTTAGAGGTGAAGATGCCCTGACGATATCCTCCAACGCTCTTAGATGTGTTGCCCTGACCCACATCCCTGTCCTTCTCAACCAGCCCAACTGAAAGCCTCCTGTTGTTATGCTTAACGTAGTAAGCCGAAGCTAACCCCAGAATGCCGCCGCCAACAACCAAAACATCATAGTCGGCCATCTCACTCTACCTCTCGAAATGCCTGTCAAAAAAGGTTATCCATTTATTAACTGGATGCAGGACGCTAACACAGGGATGGAAGTAGTCGAGGGATGTAAGGTTGACGTCGACCACGTCCTCAGATGGCTGAGAGATGTTTCTGCTTGTAGGGTTTTGGTTCAATCACCTCTTGGGTTGAGGAAGACGGCCCTCTGGCTGGGGGGTAGAATTATCTCTGAAGGCTACGAGGTTTATCTCTCCAGCTCTAACTGCTGGGGTGGATGCGACGTCGCTTACAACGAGGCCTCAGGCTTGAACGTCGACGCCATAGTACATCTCGGCCACAGCCGCTTCCTGAGGAAAGACAAGATTCCTACCATCTACGTAGAATGCAGGTACTCAGACGACAGCCCTCTACGTAGCTTGGCTAGGCAGCTTTCTGGAGTCCTCCAAGCCTTTCGGGTTGTTGGCCTGGGTGCGAGCGTTCAGTGGCTTGACCAACTCAACACTGTCATCGACTCCCTGCAGAAGGATGGAATCAAGGTGTTGACTGCCCAGCCTGAGATGTACTCGGTTTACGAAGCTCAAGTACTCGGCTGCGACGCTACTGGGATGAAAAAAATAGAGAACAACGTCGACGCCTACTTGGTGGTGGGGAGCGTTTTCCACGGGCTGGGAGTCGCTCTGCTGACCAGCAAAACTACCTTCGCAGCAGACCCACACACGCAGAAAATCGTTGACCTTACCAGCATGAGGAACAAGATTCTAAGACAGAGGTACGCCAACATCGAAGCGTTCAGGATAGCGAACCGTGTTGGGGTACTGGTAAGCGTAAAACCTGGCCAGAAAAGACACGGCTTAGCCCTGAGAATAAACAAGCTTCTCCGAAGTCACGGAAAACAGTCATACCTGCTGACGAGCGATGAAATTACTCCTTCAACAGTGCTGGAAAACAAATTCGAGGCTTTCGTAAACACCGCCTGTCCACGTCTCAGCATCGAGGACCAGTCCCAGTTCTCCAAACCCCTCCTCCTTCCAGCAGAGTCCCTTGTGGCCTTGGGTCTTTTAGAATGGAGTGAGGTAGTTGACAGAGGGTTGTTGATGTATCCGTGGGGATGGTCTGACAAGGAATCGTCCCGGAGGTTTTGGAACCGGCTCAGGGAGGTTGAATCATGAGAAAGACCATGGTTGTGCCCGGAGAACCTGTCTGCGTCATAGAGGAGTTTCTGCCGGGTGATGGCGTAATCGTCAACTCCAGCGGTTTGGTCAAGTCTGTTTACGTCGGGCAGGTATCCTACGACATGAACAAACGATATGTAAACGTTGTAAATGTCAAGGAGAAGCAGGAGCTGCGGGCGAGAGACAGGGTAGTGGCTGAGGTGAAGGATGTTCAGGAGAAGATAGCTGTGGCTAGAGCTTTCGTCAAGCTGCCAGACAAACCTCTCAAACACCGGCGAACGGGTGTTCTTCTAGGCAGGAGAAACGAGCAGATGGAGGACGTGGTAGGCATAGGAGACATAGCCGTGTTGGAGGTGGCCAGCATCTACCGGGGTTTAATAACTTTCGATATCTACAAACCTGGGTGCGGAGTTGTGCTGGCTTTCTGCAGCGTCTGCCGCAGGCCTCTGGAGAAAAAGGACCAGCTGCTTTTCTGCGGGAAGTGTGGTTCGAGGGAGAGGAGAAAAACAGTCCTAAAATACGGCAACGATCAGCTGTTGAGGGAGCTGGTGTCGACGGCTTGGTGAAGATAAGGGTTCTGGAGGAGGCTGACGACTTCATGGTGTTCGAGGTTGTGGGAGAAGACCAGTCGTTTTTGGGCATGCTTACCGAGAGGCTTAACGGGCACGACGGCGTTCAGTATGCTGGATACAGGGTGGAGCATCCTCTGACGGGAGTTGTAAGCGTCTCTGTGAAGGTCGACCCGCGGAAGACGAATCCTCGCAAAGCTGTGGTGGAGGCTTTAGGGGAATTGAAGAAGTTAATCGCTGAGCTGGAGTCCAAGGCTGCGGAGCTGAGGTGAGGAGGGGTGGAGTTCTGTCCGAACTGCGGTAAAGCACTAACGCCTTCCAAGGTGGCTGGTAAGCTTTCCCTAGTATGCAGGAAATGCGGATACAAAAAACAATCAGCGGAGGAGAAGGTTCTTTTCAAGCAGTCAAAATCCAGCTCACAGTCTAAGGACTCGGTAGTGCTTGTTGAGCCCTCCAACTCGCCTCTTCCGACGACGCTTGACGTCGTATGTCCTCAGTGCGGGTACAACGAGGCGAAGTGGTGGACAATACAGACTAGGTCGGCCGACGAGCCTATGACGCAGTTCTTCAGATGCGTCAGATGTGGCCACACTTGGAGGGAGTACGCTTAGAAGCTTATCAGGTTTACCACTTTCCCCAGCTGATATGGTTTGATATTTTTCATGAAATCCCTGCTAGCCGCTATCGAGAAGACTCCAGTGATCTCGCCCCTGGACTCTACAAACCTGTTCCTGATCTCCTTGAGAAGAAGAACGTCGTCCAAAACACCGACGGTTAGAAGTACGTTGTCTCTCAAAACCATGCTGGGCAGATAGAGCTTAGACCACATCCTCGCCTCCTTCAACCGGTACTTCACCTCCTTCCAACGGCTAGGAAAACCCGTCTCGTTCCCCACGCAGTAGAACGTTTTCTTCATCGTCGCAAGGCCGAAAGCTGTGGCGACAACCAAGCCTGCCTTGTCGACCGCGAGGACTGAGTCTATTTTGTACCCCATGAACTCCCGGTACATGTAAGGCACAATCAGCTTGAGGAGCTGGCTCTCAGCAACCACTGACGAAACATCAACCTCGTCCCCGTTAGAGACCAGACGTTGCTGCACGAACGATTCGATGTTCACCAGCTTCAAAAGCCTGTCAACAGTCTCAGGTATTTTCCTACCCCTCGGAAGAGTCTTGTTGGTGACATACCTAGCCAGAGTCGAGACAGGTATTCCAGTCTGCTTCGACAACGTTTTGTAGTCCATCATGGTTTTAAGAGTCTTGAGGAGGTCGACAAGTATGAGCGACGCAGTTATGTCTGGTCTACTCGACAAACCAGAGTCCTGATGGAGAGGTGATTTATAGAAGTTGCGTGGGTCCTTTGTTAGTATTACTTCGAAGTGCGAAGCAAAAATATAAGTGTCGAGGCTAGTGAGTTAACTGTGTTGACTCGTTCAAGGATGCATGACCCTGTTGACGCCGTTCGTGGCAAGCCCATCTACACGGCTGACATAGTTCCAGAGAACGCTCTGCGTGTTAAGGCGCTGAGGTCGGAGCATCCTCACGCCTTGATAAGACGGATAGATGTCTCCTCAGCTCTGAAAGTGGCTGGCGTTGTGGAGGTTCTCACGGCGAAGGACGTTCCGGGTCAGAACTTGGCGGGTACCGTGGTCCCCGACAGGCCTTTCTTGGCCTTCGACAAAGTTAGGTCTGTGGCTGACCCTGTCGTGCTTGTCGTTGCTGAGAACGAGGAGGCTGCTGACAAGGCTGTAGAAGAGGTTGTTGTTGAGTACGATGTGCTTGAGCCCGTTTACGACCCTGTTGCTGCGCTCGAGCCTGGCGCTCCGAAGGTTCATGACGCCGGGAACTTGTTGAGAAAGTACATCGTGAGGAAGGGCGACGTAAGCCGTGGTTTTAGCCAGTCCGACGTCATCGTTCAGGATGAGTTCAGGACTCAGATGCAGGAGCCTGCTCCGATAGAGCCTGAGGCGGCTTACGCCGTGCCCGACGCTGAAGGTGGTTTGACGATCTACGGAAGCATTCAGAACCCCTACTACGTCCTCGGCGGGGTAGCTAAGATTTTGGGTCTTCCGAGGGAGAAGATCAACTTGATTGCCATGGCTATGGGGGGGACTTTCGGAGGAAAGTCCGACGAAGCTCCCTGGGATGTCTGTGCCATGGCAGGCCTAGCCGCTGTCAAGACAGGCAGGCCGTGTGCATGCATCTACAGCAGAGACGAGTCTATTGTAGCCCACTCCCACAGGCATCCAGCCGTTATGCGGTACAAATTGGGGGCTTCGCATGAAGGTGTCTTGAAGGCTCTTGACGCCGAGCTGTTCTTTGACACGGGGGCCTACGCATCCGTCGGGCCTTTGGTTATGCTGAGGGGGATAACTCACTCGTCGGGGCCCTACGTGTTCGAGAACGTCCGAGTCGACTCCTACTTGGTTTACACAAACAACCTTATGGCAGGCTCCATGAGGGGTTTCGGCTGCCCCCAAGTCCACTTCGCAGTAGAGTCGATGATGGACGTTTTGGCTAACGAGCTCGGCATGGACCCGATCGAGCTTAGGCTGAAAAACGTCTGGAGAAAGGGGTGCATCACGCTTACCGACTCGGTTCTGCTGGACAACCCTGCGTACGAGAGGCTTGCTCAAAGGGCGGCCGACCTTCTGGGCTGGAAAAACCGGAGAAACAAGCAGTTAGGGGAAGGATACGGCGTGGCTTTCGTCCTGCACGGAAACAGCCTAGGCCCCGAGGGCGAGGACAAATCGTCCGCCGTGGTGAGCATAGCTCCCGACGGCTACGTCCACGTAAAAACCTCGCTGACCGAGTATGGCACCGGGTCTTCGAGGGGTTTGGCCAGGATAGCGGCTGAGGCTTTGGGAGTTCCCGTGGAGAAGGTCTTGGTGGAGAGGGTTGAGACCCATCGGGTTCCCGACTCTGGGGGGACTTTTGCCTCGAGGACTACTCTGATGGGAGGGAACGCTGTGAGGCTTGCGTCCCTGAAGCTTAGGGAGCGGCTTGAGAAGATGTACACCGAGGCTTTCGGGGTCGGGAGGATGGGTTTTGACGTTTTCGAGTTTGTCAAGTCTCTCAAGGAGGAGGTGAAGGAGTACGCCGAGTTCAAGCTTCCTGAGTGCGACTACAGCCCGGAGACGGGAAAGGGTACTCCCTACCTGCAGTACACGTACGGCGTTGTTGGCGTCAAGCTCAAGGTTGACGCTGAGCTGGGCGTTGTGAAGCTCGAAAAGCTTGTAGCCGTGTTCGACGTGGGCAGGGTTGTGAACAGAGGGTTTCTGCTGGCCCAGCTGGAGGGAGGGCTTACACAAGGAGTTGCTTACGGCCTTCTAGAGTCCCTTGTGGTGGGTAAGAAGCATAGAATCCTGAATGCAAACCTAGCAGACTACTTGGTGCCTACGTCGGCCGACTTGCCTCCAGTTGAGATAGAGGTTTTGGAGAACCCTAGCGAGCTGAACCCGCTCGGTACGAGGACGGCCGGAGAGCCCGCCATAAACGGCCCCGCCCCAGCAATCGCAAACGCTTTGTTCGACGCCTTGAGAATCAGGGTGAAGTCCCTGCCGATAACGCCTGAGAAAGTCGTTGAGGGTTTGGCGCGGGCTAGGCTCGTGTCCGTGAACTTTCAATAGCTGACTCGACTGCTTTAACGATTCTCGTGTATCCGCCGCACCGGCAGATGTTGGCTATCAGGATGCGTCGCAGCAGTTCCTCAGAGACGCTGGGATAGTTGTCTGATATGTACTTGGCTGTCATCACTATTCCCGGAATGCAGTAGCCACACTGGGAAGCGGTGTATTCAAGTAGGTACTCCTGAATCGGATGAAGCTTGTCATCGTCCGCCAACCCCTCAGTTGTCCACACACGCCTTCCACGGGCTTGTACCGCCAGCATCAGGCACGAGTTTACAAGCCTGCCGTCGACCAAGACGTTGCACGAGCCGCAGTCCCCCACCCCACACCCTTCTTTGACGCTCCTCATCCCCAGCCTCCACAGAGCATCCATCAACCGGTCTCTCCCGGCAACTTCGACGCCAACCTTCCTGCCGTTCAGAATGAACTCGACGATCAAGCCCATCCACTCCCTGTTAAAACTCTCCAGCAGTGCTCAAGCCCACGCCTGACCAAAACCTTTGAAACATGCTTCCTAAACTCAGAAGAAGCTCTAAAGTCGGACGAGGGCTTTATCCGCGATACATGGCGCTCTACCGCATCCCTAACCCTCGCATCCGAGAGCCTGCATCCAGTCAACTCCTCCTCCAACCCGTAAACCCTGCCCATCCTACGGCCGTCAACCCTGTTCAAAACTATGCGCAGCCTCTCCGCAAAGCCGTCCTCAACCCTCAAGGCAACACCGGCTGTCACGACTCCTATGCCGTTGGAGGCTCTCTTCTCATACTTCGCAAACCATGAGAAAGCATTTCGTCCCCAGTCGTCGAACCTAGCCTCTACGATAAGCTCATCCCTTCTAAGCTGGACGTCCGAAGGCCCTGCAACTCTTTCTCCACGGGATGAAACAACCCTCACATCACCGTCCAGCGAAGTGAGGATCAGCGGTACATCCCTCTCCCCTCCGGAGGCTAGGTTCCCGCCGACGGTAGCCATGTGTCTGGTGGCTTCGGAGCCGAAGTAGACAGTCAAAGATTTTACAGACTGGTAGCGGTCGGGTATGACCGGTGATAGGGCGAAGTCCTGTATAGGCGTCAGCCCGCCTACCTTGAAGGCTTGCCCCTCAGCTCTTACGTAAGAAAGCTCCCTAATCCCTGACAGGTCTACAACCTTCTTCGGCGCAAGCTTTCCACGCCTCATCATGGGCATCACGTCGGTTCCGCCGGCGTAGGGCAAGGCATCGCCGTCCTCCGACAAGAGGCTGAGCGCCTCCTTCAGAGAAGAGGGAGTCAACACCTCGAAAGACGGTACGGCTTTCAAGCCTGCAACATCAATATATCACCTCTTTATTATGTTTCCTTGAAGCTATGGAACTCGTGGTTAAGAATTGTAAGCTAGTCGACTTGACTGGAATTTATGAAGCATGTGTCGGGGTTGAAAAAGGTGTCGTCGTCAAAATAGCCAAGAACATAGATGAAAAAGCTGACCAAACCTACGACGCCAAGGGAAGTCTGCTTATGCCGGGAGTAATAGACGGCCACGTCCACTTCAACCTCAAGTACGGGGCAAACACCTACACAGCCGACGACTTTGAATCGGGAACGACGGCAGCCGCCTGCGGAGGCGTCACAACTATCATAGACTTCGTCAGTCCAGAGACCAACAACTACGTCGAAGAGTTCAGCAGAAGAAAAGCCGAGGCTGAACAGGGAAGCCATGTCGACTTCGGGCTTCACATGATCGTAGTAGACTCGGGGGCCGAGAGGCTGAAGCAGCTCGAACAACTACTCGCCGACGGAGTTTGCAGCGTCAAGATATTCACAGCCTACAGCAGGAGAGGTTTGATGCTCGACGACGGCGCAATTCTCCGCTTGATGCGGTTCTGCTCTGCAAAAAACATGCTCGTCCTGTCCCACTGCGAGAACGAGCATGTCATCAACTATCTGGTTGAGGAGTTTCTGTCCGAGGGCAAGGTCGAGCCCATCTACCACTCTCTAAGCAGGCCCGATTACGTCGAAGCAGAGGCTGTTGAAAGAGTTGCTTTGATGTCTCAGGTCTCTGGATGCGAGTCTCTAGTGGTCCACGTCTCATCAAAGCTAGGCGTTTGGAAGATAGCTGAGGCCCGAAAGGCGGGAGTGAGGATTCATGCAGAGACTTGCCCTCACTACCTTATGTTCACCGAAGACGTTTACAGAAGAAAGGACGGAGCCAGATTCATCATGTCTCCGCCGCTGAAGAGGGAGGAGGACCGTCAAGGGCTGTGGGATGCGCTGGCCAAAGGTTATGTCTCGACAGTCGGAAGCGACCACGCCTGCTACAACTCCGCTGAAAAACTTAGACACAGCAGGTTCGTGGACGTTCCTGGAGGAGTAGCTGGAACAGAGGTGATCGCCATGATTTTGTTTTCAGAGGGCGTTTCAAAGAGGATAATTGGAATAGACAGGATGGTTGAGACAACGGCCATCAACCCGGCCAAGCTCTACGGGCTTTATCCACGCAAAGGAGTGGTCATGGTTGGAAGCGACGCCGACTTCTACATCCTAAACCCACGTAAGAAAACCAAGCTCACGAGGGAAAACCTCCACAGCAGAATAGACCACTCCATATACGAGGACGTCGAGGTTAGTTGCAGCGTTGAAGCAACCTTCTCCAGAGGCGAGATGATAGTTGAAAATGGTCAGGTTCTTTCGAAGCCGGGCAGGGGTATGTACTTGAGAAGGATGCGTACTCGCTGGTGAGACGTGTTGCTCCGCCGCAAGCCCGCCGTGGCAGGCTTGTTCTACGCCGGGAGGAGGGAAGAACTTTTGAAGCAGATCGAGAGATGCTTCCTTTCTCCCTTGGGGCCGAGGGCCTTGCCGGGAGAGGGATGGGGGGTGGGGAAAGTTCCAGCCATCATCTCGCCCCACGCAGGCTACATGTACTCAGGCCCCGTCGCCGCTTACGGATTCCACGCAATAAAAAAATACAGCAAACCCGACTCCGTCATCATCCTCGGCCCCAACCACTACGGCATAGGCACAGTCGTCTCAATCTACCCGGGAGGTGTTTGGACGACGCCGCTAGGAGATGTGGAGATAGATGAAAAACTAGCACAGCGCTTGGCCAGCCTGTCGGAGTTGTTCTACCTCGACGAAGAGTCTCATTCTCGTGAGCATTCCATCGAGGTACAGGTCCCCTTCCTGCAGTATGTCTGCGGGAGTTTCAAGTTCGTACCTGTCTGCATAAACGACCAGAGCCTCGAGACATGCGTAGAAATTGGCCGTGCAGTTTACGAAGCCGTCGGAGACAGGAACGTGCTGATCGTGGCTTCGAGTGACTTCACCCACTACGAGCCTCATGAAAGGGTCCTGGAGAAGGACAGGAAAGCTTTGGAGAGGATAACGAGCCTCGACGTCGAGGGAATGTACAAGGTGATTGAGAAACACGACATAACTATGTGCGGGTACGGAGCTGTTGCGGCCTTGTTGACGGCGGCTAGGATGCTTGGAGGAGTAGAGGCGAGGTTGTTGAAGCAAGCCACCAGCGGCGACACCAGCGGCGACTACGACTCTGTCGTGGGCTATGCCTCCTGCTTAATCGAGCTTGACCGGGGATGAAGCAGAAGGCAGCGGCCTCGGCGCCAGGCAAGGTTATACTCTTCGGCGAGCATTTTGTCGTGTCGGGTCGTCCAGCCGTCGTGACCGCTATTAACCTCCGTGCTAAGGTGGAGGTCGTCCTTGAAAACGACAAAACCATTTTCAGGTCCCGCCAGTCGTGGTCTTCGTGGAGCCGGAAAGGAGAGCCTGTCCACCCAACTCCTCCAAAAACATCTTCCTTCACACCACTCTACATGATGGCCTCAAAGATAATGGAAGACCACGGAGTCAGCAGCTGTTTCAGAGCGGAGATATACTCCGACATACCTGGAGGAGCCGGTCTTGGTTCGTCGGCAGCGATCTCGACCGCGCTTGCCAGAGCTCTGTCCAACCTGTTCGGACTGAACCTCAGCACGCAGAGGCTGGTCGAATACGCTATGGTTGCTGAAAAGGAATACCACGGTAGGCCATCCGGCATAGACCCTCATGCGTCGGCTTACGGCGGAACCTTGCTGTACGAAGGTCCTGGAAAGTTCCAGCCACTCCAGCTGGGCATAAGCCCCGAGATGCTCGTGGTCTTCACGGGGTTGAAGAGGAAGACCTCCGACATGGTTGACCAAGTTGTTAAGCTGGCTTCGGAGAATCGTCGTGAGTTCGGCGAGCTGTCAAGCCTGTATAGCGAGGTTTTTGTGAGAAGTGTTGAAGCGCTTAAATCGAACAACCTTGAGTTATTGGGCAGGCTTATGACGATAAACCATTATCTTCTCAGGGCGCTGGGCTTGTCGAACGAAGTTGTAGAGAAATGCGTAGAGGATTTGTTGAGGACGGGTGTTTACGGTGCAAAGCTTACAGGAGCCGGCGGGGGAGGAAGCGTGGTCGCTGTCGGAAGAACCAACCAAGAAGCAGCTGTCTTTAGCCTTCTCTCTTCCTACCCGAAGGCCTGGGTTGTCAAAACTTCATGCCCGGGAGTAAGAGACGAGAATTGAAAGGACTAGTCGTCCTTAAGGTCGGAGGGTCGGTCATAACCGATAAAAAGCTTGGCAACAGCTTTAGGCAAGAAGTTATGAACAGGATAAGCCGGGAGGTAGCCCGGTGCTGGCCAACGCCTCTGGCTGTTGTGCACGGAGCCGGCTCCTACGGCCATCCGATCGCGAAGAAGTACAAGCTGGACCAAGGCTACAAAGAGCAGAACCAGCTTGAGGGGTTTGTGAAGACAATCCAGTCGGTCAAGGCCCTCAACCACCTCGTCGCCGAAGCCTTCATACAGACAGGCGTGGGGGCTGTCGGCATACCGGCCTCGATGCTTTTCATAGCTAGGAAAAACGTCATCGAGACAGCTCATTTAGACCTCATCTTCTCAGCCCTCGACCTTGGAATCATACCCGTGACCTGCGGAGACGCAATCTTCGACAGGGAGACACGGTTCACCATCCTCTCGGGCGACGACATAGCGGTCTACTTGGCGAAAGCCTTGAAAGCCAGCCGCATAGTCTTCGCCACCGATGTTGACGGCGTTTACGAGGTTGACAGGAACACGGGCAGGAAAGTGTTGATAAACAGGATGGACTACAGGCGTCATGCCTCTATGTTCTACGGCGGGGTAGAGGGGGATGACGTCACTGGGGGTATGTTCAACAAGGTTGAGGTGGCCTTTGAGGCGGTGAAGGCCGGCGTCAAGGTCTGCATAGTCAACGGGTTGGTTGAGGGGAGGATAGAGGCGGCGGTCAAGGGTGAGGAGGTTGTGGGAACGACTTTGGTTGAGTGATTGAGAGATGAGCATAGAGGCTAGGAAGAGCGACCACATCAAGATAAGCCTTGAGAAAGACGTCTCGTTCAAAAAGACCACATGGCTCGAGTACGTCGAGCTTGTCCATCAAGCGGCTCCCGAGCTCGACCCTGAAGATGTTTCTACAGAGACTCAATTCCTAGGCAGAAGGTTCAGCCATCCATTCATCATAGAGTCGATGACCGGCGGTACGGCTGAGGCTGAGAAGATAAACGGCAACCTTGGCGAGGCTGCGTCAGTTTTCGGTGTGCCGATGGGTGTTGGAAGCCAGAGGGCGGGCGTTGTGAAGCCTGAGACCGCTTCAACGTTCAGGGTTGCCAGAGACAGAGGGAGCGACGCTTTCTTGATAGGCAACATAGGAGCGGTTCAGCTGGTTGAGAGGGGGGTGGAGATGGCTTTCCAAGCCGTTAGGATGATAGACGCCAACGCCCTAGCCATACATCTAAACCCTCTGCAGGAGCTGGTGCAGCCGGACGGGGGAGCGAAGTTTAAAAACCTCTTCAAAAAGATCTCGCTGCTCAAGCGAGAGCTCTCCGTCCCCGTCATCCTCAAGGAGATTGGATGCGGGCTGTCGAAGGAGGTTGTGATGAGAGGCGACGAGGCTGGAGTGGACGCTTTCGACGCCGCCGGTTCGGGCGGTACCAACTGGACGTTGATAGAGATGTTGAGGGCTGAAGAGTCTCGTGCTGAGGAAAAGAAGGCGTTGGCTGAAGTCTTCCTCGAGTGGGGGATACCCACGGCCGCATCGGTGATAGAGGCTGTTAGCTCCACCTCCAAGCCGGTAATAGCTTCAGGCGGTTTGAGGACTGGGCTGGACGCCGCAAAGGCTCTGGCTCTGGGGGCGTCTATGGCTGGGTTTGCGAGGCCTGTGCTGAGGCCTGCTACCCTGTCCGCGGACGAAGTTGTTAAAAAGCTTCAGCAGCTTTCGAAAGAGTTGAAGACAGCCATGTACTTGACGGGCTGCGGGTCCGTCGGAGATTTGATTGACGCGCCGAAGGTGTTGATGGGCCCTCTCCAGCTATGGGTGAGTCAGCGGGTTAGTCGTGGCAGTAGATGAAAACAGGCTTGTCGGCCCTGTCCCGCCTGCAGAATCCAAACCTCTCGAACTGAACCACTTCGTCGACCTTTACGCTGTTTACAGCTTTCTCGCCCAGCCCCTCAACTCTTCTTACGCTTTCAGAGTTGACCGAGCCGTCCTCGTTCAGAAGCATTCCGTAGACAATCGCGGCAACCTCGACACCGTCTTCTGGAACCCACTGAATAATCTTCTTCTGCTGTGGGCTGTCTCCGACTACTTCGCCGACGACCCGGTTCTCAGAAACCTCGACAACCCTTACGTTAGCCAAAAGCTTGCACCTGAACACATCACCCCTCGCAAGACCCGCTGCGTCGTCTCCAGAGATGTATATCTCTGTACCGGCCTCCAAAACTCTTGAGCCGAGGCTGGAGGAGGGATGGTAGGGGATCTCGACGCTCGCACCCTGAAAATTCTCAAGCACGAGCCTGACAGGGTTCTTGACGAAAAAGAGCCTCCTCGCATGGGGGTCGATGATCTTACGGTTCAAGCTGTAAAGCAGGCTCCAGTCATACTCTTTCTTAGCTTGGCTTATCCCAGCGTAGCTCATCGTAAACTCCCTAATCGCTTGAGGAACTAGGCCCCGTCTGCGTATCGCCTCAACCGTGGACAGCCGAGGGTCGTCCCATCCATCGACCAGTTTCCTCTCGATCAAGTCTCTGATGACTCTCTTGGAGGTCGGCGTCCCCTTGAACTCGAACCTTGAAAACTCCACGTAGACGGGGTTCGGCAGCCCCAGCAAGTCTCTCAGGTAGTTTTGGAGCTCGTCTCTGAAGGCGAACTCGCTGCTGCGGAGGACGTGGGTTATTCCGCACAAAGCGTCTTGAACCGCTGCTGCAAAGTCGTAGGTGGGCCACAGACGGTAGTCGCCACCCGTTAACGGATGGGGGTGGTCGATGATTCTGAACAGGACCGGGTCTCTCATCGCCGTGTTGGGGCTGTCCAGCGACCCCTTGAGCCTGAACGAAACATCACCCTCCCCGTACCTTCCGTGAAGCACCTTGTCCCACTCCTCCAAGTTATCCTCCGGACGACTGGACCTGTGGACGCATCCGGTCATGCCGGCTCTCTGGCGATGCATTTCCTCCGGCGTGCAGAAACAAGCATACAGAAACCCTCTTTTCAATAGGATGAGGCCGTAGTCGTAGTAAGCGTTCATGTCGTCCGAGTTGTTCTTCTCAAAGTCCCACACTATTCCCAGCCATTCGTATCCCTTCCTGAAGCTTTCGTAGTAAACTTTCTTGACTTTCCTCGGGTTGGTGTCCTCAAACCTGAGCCATAGCTTCCCACCGTACCTGCGTGCGTAGTATTCGTTGATCAAGCCGGCCAGGGCGTGGCCCAGATGCATGAAGCCGCTGGGCTCGGGAGGAAGCCTAGTCACGACCTTGCCCTGAACGGCGTTGGGCAGAGGAGGCAGAGCACGCTCCGCCGCCTGCTTCTTCTCCGCCTCTTCCGGCTGGAACTCCTCGAGAGCAGCCCGCTGCGCATCCAACGACATGGCGTTGACTTCCTCAACAACAGCCTCCACCACCTTCCTGACTTCTTGAACTTTAGCCCTAAGCTCCGGGTCCTCGGCCAAAACCTTGCCGAGCACAGCCGGTGCGGCAGCTCGTCCTCCATGCTCGACAGCGTTCCTCAAAGCCCACTTCAAAGCAGTCCTCTTAACATCCATCCACACAACAACCTCGTTGACGGAAATATAGGGATGCGTCTAGGGGCTCTTTATAGGTTTTGCAAACAACATTTAAGTAATGGATTTAGAGGCAGAACAGGGAGATGAAGGCTTATGCCCAATCCGTACTACCAGAGTTTCAACCCACCGCAGGAGCTCGTTAAGGCGACTCTCGAAGCCGTGAGGCTGGCCAGGACTTCCGGGAAGATACGTAAAGGCATCAACGAGGTCATCAAGTCTATCGAGAGAGGACAGGCTAGGTTCGTGGTCATAGCGACGGACGTAGACCCGCCTGAAATAGTCGCGTTCCTCCCGACGCTCTGCGAAGAGAAGAAGATATCCTACACCTTTGTCGGCTCCAAAGCACAGCTTGGGGAAGTGGCGGGACTCGGCGTTTCCGCCAGCTCTGTCGCGATAACAGACCCGGGCGAGGCAAAGGGCTACTTGGATGAAATAGCTAAGAAGGTTCAGGAGCTCAAGTCGGGCAAGAAGGGTGGAAGCTAAATGAGCCAGAAGCCTCAGCCGAAGGTTGAGGAGCCTGTGCCGGCTGTAGTTGAACAAGTGGTCGGAAGGACGGGAGTCACTGGAGAAGTTACTCAGGTAAGGGTTAGGATTCTCAAGGGTAAGGACGAGGGAAGGGTAATCTCGCGGAACGTTAAAGGTCCTGTCCGTGAAGGAGACATACTGATGCTGTTGGACGTTGAGAGGGAAGCCGAGAAGATAAAGTGATAGGAGTATGCCGACTGTTCACAGATGCTCTTTCTGCAGCAGGGAGTTCGTCCACGGCCGTGGTATGCTCTACGTCAAGAACGACGGCACTCTTCTCTGGTTCTGTTCGAGACGCTGCCGAATATACCACGTCAAGCAGGGGAAGGACGCTCGGAAGCTCAAGTGGACTGGGAAGGCAGGCTGAGGCGGTGAGGCTTGGAACAGACTTTCGTCATACTTAAGCCGAGCGCTGTGTCGAGGGGCTTGGTTGGCGAGATTGTCTCAAGGTTTGAGAGAAAGGGCTTGAGGCTCGTGGGGCTCAAGCTTTGGAGGATTTCGAAGGCTGAGGCTGAGAGGCTATACCATGTCCACAGGGATAAGCCTTTCTTCAAGGGCTTGGTCGAGGCTATCACCTCAGGCCCTGTAGTCTTAATCGTGTTAGAGGGTCGTGAAGCGGTACAGGTTGTGCGGAAGCTCATCGGCTCGACGGACCCTGTGAAGGCTGAGCCGGGAACCGTCAGAGGCGACTACGGCCTCGAAATAACCGACAACCTGATCCACGCATCCGACAGCAGAGAGTCTTTCATGCAGGAGTGCTCCATATTCTTCAGCGCAGAAGAACTACAGAAAACACATTAAGTCCTTAATTCCAGAGAGAAGAAGGAATGGCTTTCCCCAAACAGCCTGAAGTCAACATAGGAACCTTGGGGCATGTCGACAACGGAAAGAGCACCGTCGTCCAGAGCATAACCGGGGTCTGGACTGGAAGACACAGCGAGGAGTTGAAGAGAGGCATAACGATAAGGCTGGGGTACGCCGACGCAGCCATTTACAGGTGTCCGAGATGTCCGGAACCCTACAACTACCATCCCTTGAAGAAATGCCCTTTACACGGCGTCGAGAACGAGTTTGTTAGAGTTGTGTCCTTCATAGACTGCCCCGGACACCATTCCCTCATGGTCACGATGCTTTCGGGTGCGGCTTTGTTCGACGGGGCCGTGTTCGTGGCAGATGCCCGTCAAAGCTTCCCACAGCCCCAAGACAGCGAGCATCTCCAGGCTGCTAAGATACTGGGCATTAAGCATCTGCTCGTGGCTCAGAACAAAATAGACTTGGTGAGCCGTGAAAGGGCGATTGAGAACTACAGGGAGATAACCGCCCACCTCAGGAGGATTGGGTTTGAAGATGTTCCGGTGATACCTGTTTCAGGCCAGCACTCTGTTGGCATAGAGGCACTGCTGTATGCCATCGAGAAGATTATCCCTACTCCTTGGCGAGACCTGGCTAAGCCTGTGAGGATGCCTGTCCTAAGGTCGTTCGACGTCAACGTCCCCGGGACCTCCGCTAAGCTTGTGAAAGGTGCTGTGATAGGAGGCTCGATAGTTCACGGCGTCCTCTCGGTCGGCGACGAGCTTGAGCTTGTTCCCGGGATTCCTAAGACAAAGCAGGGGAAGACAGTCTATGAACCGGTTCAGACGACCGTGGTAAGCCTCATGGCTGGAGGAAGAAACGTGGAGAAAGCCTACCCAGGTGGTCTGACAGGCGTCGAGACAACTCTCGACCCTGCTCTGGGTAAGGGAGACGGGCTAGTTGGCAACATGGCTGGGGCTGCCGGAACGCTGCCGCCTGTGTGGAGCAGCTTGTCTCTGGAGTACCGTTTGTTTGAAAAAGTTCTGGGCGTCGAGGGCGATGTGGCTGTCAAGCAGATTTCTGAGAAGGAGGTTCTGGTTGTGAACGTGATGTCAGCTGTTTCGAGCGGCGTTGTGACGAAGAGGGGGCACGACGTAGTTGAACTACAGCTTACGAGGCCGGTTGCAGCCGACGTAGGCAGCAAGGTAGCTATCTCTAGGAAGGTTGGGACCGGGTGGAGGCTGATAGGCTACGGCAAGGTCGTGGGGAGCTAGGTGAAGGCTCTGGTCGACACAAGCTTCCTGATGATCTGTGCTGAGAGGGGACGCAACTACCTGTCCTTGCTCGAGAAGAAAGTCGGCGAAGTCATACAGCCGGTCGTCCTCGACAGCGTCCTAGACGAGGTTAAACGGATCTCTTCCGGCCGTGGGAAGAGAGCCATGCTGGCCAGGGTTGCGGCCCAGTACGTGGCTGGGGCTGAGATTGTCCAAGCGGGAGGTCCGGCCGACGAGGCCCTCGTGAAGTATTCGGCAGAGCACATGATTCCCGTTGTCAGCGTTGACTCGAGGCTGCTGAGGAGGCTCGCTAGCGCTGGCTTGCCATATATGACGGTTTCTAGGGCTGGTAAGCCGATAGTTAGGCTTATATTGCGTTGAGTCATCAAGGCTTATCAAAAAGCATGGTAAAGACGGTGAGTAGGGGATGTTTACATTAATGGAGGTTGTTGAGGTTGTCGGCATTCCTCCTAGCGAGTTTGGAAAACCTCTTGAGAGTGTGGTGCTGAACAACCTCAAGAAGAAATACGAGGGAGCTGTGTATGAGGAGCTGGGCTACGTCGTGATGGTTGTGGAGGCTAAGGTGGATAAAATAGGCCAGCTTCTCCCCAGGGACGGGTCAACATACCACAACTGTGTTTTCAAGCTCCTAACCTACATCCCTGAAGTGAACGAAGTCGTTCTGGGGGAGGTAGTCGAGATAACCGACTTCGGCTGCTTCGTCAGGGTAGGGCCGTTCGACGGCCTGCTACACATATCGCAAATCATGGACGATTTCATAACCTACGACGAGAAGAACAACATGCTCGTAGGCAGGAAGACAGGCTGGAAGATGTCGGTCGGAGACGACGTCAGGGCTAGGATAAACGCAGTATCCTTCGGAGGAGGGGCTGGGGGGAAGGTCTCGCTCGTGACACGCCAGCCCTTGATGGGTTCGCTCAAGTGGGTCGAGGAGGAAAAAGCGCGGGCGGTGCAGTCTAGTGTCGGCCAGGGCTAGGGCCTGCAGGAACTGCAGAAGAATAGTCAGCGGCAACGTCTGCGATGCATGCGGCTCCTCCAACCTCAGCTCTAGCTATTCTGGGCTTTTGATCATTCTCGACGTGGAGAGTTCTCAGATAGCTAGGGAGCTCGGGATACGGAAGCCTGGAAGGTATGCCGTCAAAGTCGACTGAAAGTTTGTGGAGTAGGTCTGTCTACTTCTCCGAGGAGTTGAAGGAGAGGCTCAGGAAGCCTCTGGGTGAGTTGAGGACGGGGGAGCTGGGGCGCGACGAAGAGGTTGCTAGAGCCAACCCGTTGGTTGTCGTCGGAGACTACAGCTACCAACGGCTAAGGGCTGCTGGGATAAAGCCTCACGTCGTCGTAGTCGACACGAGGGTTGAGCGGAGAGATGCGGGTAAGCCCAGCTTGGAAGGTTATCTGGTGGTTCACGTCAAAAACCCTGCGGGAAGCATAACTCGCGAAGCCGCTCAAGCTGTTGTGAAGGCGGTCGAGAACCGTTCCGGAGCCGTTTTGGTCGAGGGAGAGGAGGACCTCCTAGCTCTTCCAGCCGTCTGGGCCCTTCCTTCCGGGGGTGTCGTAGTCTACGGCCAGCCTGGTGCTGGCTACGTCGTTGTGAAGGGCTGTGAAGAGGCTCGTCGCGGGGTTGTCGAGGTTATCGAAGCTGCTAAGCTTTGAACTTCGTGTACCCGCACTTTCCACATGTAAGCCTGTTGCCGTGGTCAGCCATGAAGAAGCCTGGACCGCATCTAGGGCACGACGACAGGGCCTTTTTGAGGCCGTCTTCCTTGACAACGTACCGGTTCCACAGACCTTTCTTCGTCATTTCTTCTCCTTCTCAGCCAGTTTGTTCCTGATTAGGATGTGCTCGGGCTCGAGCTTCAAAGCCTGTTCAACTGCTTCGTAGAGGTGTGCATGCACCTTGACCGAGTGTGTCCCCGTGCTGAAAGCCGCCTTCTTGACCACCACCTTCGCCGGGTCTGTCCTGAAATGGTCGGCTATGAGCTTCTTAATCTCCTCCCTCGTCAACGGCTTTGTGTAGCTTATTGAAGCCTGAACCTCGCGCCTGCCGACAAGCTTGTTCTCAACCATGCTGAGCTTATCTATCGACATAGTCATTCGCCCTTAGTCGTGAGCACAACGTTTACCTGAGCTATCGCCTCGCTTATCATGTTCCCCCTAACCGAAACCCTCTTCCGAACACCACGCACAGGCCTTTTGTTCCTCGTCTTCTTCCTCTTCGACGGAGGCTTACGCTTCGGATGGAAGCCAACACCTCCAGACAGCAGAAGCCTCACCCGCCTAGGACCCGAAACATCACCCCTCATCGGGAAGCCGTCCTTGTCGCTGCCCCCCGTTATCCTGAGGAAGCCCTTGACTCCGAAAGCCGAGCCGTCAACAACGTCCCCGATCTTCTTGCCCACGAGTAAACGAAACTGCTGAGGAGTAAGCTGAACAGTAGAAGCCTTCCTGGTGGAAGGGTCCGACACAACCATCCTAGGTCCAGCTGCCTGCTGCGACATCTCTTCCGACGCCTGCTTACTGCGGCAATTTAAACATGTGTCAACGAGCCCACAGGGGATGCTGCTTCCTCATTATCTCGACAAACTCCTCGAGGGTCTTCAGGCTAGCTTCGTCTAGCATGCTTGAGTAGTTTGTGATAAGTTGCCTGGCGTCTTTCTCGGGCACGTAGACGTAAAGCGTCTCGTCGCCGTGGATGTTGCGGCCGAACATCGCGTCTTTTATCGAGACAGCGACCTTAGCGCCCTTCCTTGCAACAGGCTGGGGAACTCCTCTGTCCTGAATCTGGGACATCACGCCCACGGGTTTTCCCAGGGTGTTGACCAGCGTGGTGCCTGGCTTGAGCTCGCCCCCCAAGACCTCGACCCCGACGATTGCTGGGTCGCTCCTCCTAAAGACGTAGTCCTTCAAAACCTTGAGCTTGCCGGGCTTGACAAGGGACTCGAACTCGGCTAACCGCCTCTGGCTCGTTGTTTCGTCGACCCATCTCTCATAGTCTTCGACAAGCCTGAACAGAACGTTGTTCTTGAAGACCCTAACGCCTCTGCTGTTGGCTTCTCTCTCAATTTCTGCGTCAGCCTTGACGTTGTAGCAGAGTATCACGCCGAGTAGCTCGTCCTTCTGCCTTACGACATGCGCTTCCACAACGTCCTTCTTCGAGACGTCGCCGATGTCGGCGACTCTTATCAGAACCCCTTTCTCCCTCAGGTAGTTGACGGCGGCCTCTAAAGTTCCCAGCGTGTCGGCCTTGAGAACGACGCCGACCTTGTCTGTTGAGATTATGAACTCCCGAGCCTCTTCGGCGATCCTCTTGAGGTCTTCAGGTTCGTTGACAACGACTAGGATGGACGAGCCCGCCACAGCATCCTCCAGCCCCTCTGCAACCAGCTTTACGCCCGCAGCTGCCTCAACCTGGTTCACGCTCTTCAGCCTGTCGCGGGGGTCTCTTATCTCCTCGGCAGGCTTAGGCATGAGAATCGCCTTGATTTTAGTCGTCGCAGGCCCGGCCCGGCTTAGGTATGCTATTCGTTCTCCAACTCTCAGTACACCGCTGTGAAGGATGGTGTTGGCTGTCGCTCCACGCCCCTCTTCCTCGACGACCTCGAGAATAACCCCTTCACCACGTCCGACAACCTTCTTCAGCCGCTGCTTCATGAACTGCTGAGCCAGCCCCATGATAATCAGCAAAAGGTCGGGCACCCCCTCACCCGTTTTAGCGCTCACGGGAACTATGGCCACGGTGTCGGTGAACGACTTCATCCTTGTGTAGAGGTCGGACTTGAACCCAAGGAAGCTGAGGTCTCCCATCATGCTGTATATCTTTGCGTCCAAGTCTTCAGCGACGTGCTTCTGCTGCCTTGCGTAGGTCTGCTGGAAAGATGCGTCGGGGTGTGGTCTCCAGCCGGGTATTGCGTCGATCTTGTTCAACGCCACCAAAAAAGGCGTTCGCCTAGATCTCAACAGCTGTATGCTTTCCTTGGTCTGCTCCTGCACGCCCTTCATGACGTCGACGACGAGTATCGCCATGTCAGCCACAGAACCTCCTCGCCTTCTGAGGTTTGAGAACGCAGCGTGGCCAGGCGTGTCGATGAAAAGTATGCCCGGGACTTCGAGCTTGACTGTAAGCTGGCCCAGAAGCTGTCTGCATGCTTCCTCGATCGACTGTATCGGTAGGAGAGTAGCGCCTATATGCTGTGTGATGCCTCCGGCTTCTCTGGCGGCGACTACCGTGCCTCTGATTTTATCGAGCAGGGAGGTGTTGTGCATGAACACCTCTCCGCCGACGAAGAGGTGAGACCCGGGGACGGTGAAGTCGTACACGTAGGCGTATTCGGGCCTAAACCATTCAAGCTCAACGATGCTGTGAAAAGTCAACCTCTTTCCCGAAACCCCTAGCAGCCAGCCGCCGGGCTGCAGCCCGTCAGCTCTGGCAGCGCTCACCAGCCCCGGTCCACGACTAGCTAGGAATGGATGCTCGGGAGTAGTTTCGACAACCTCCCCGTTCGAAAGAAAAACCCTTACCATGTTTTTCGGAGCCTTCCTCTTCCACAGATACTCGACCCCGGCCTCGAACAGGCTGCAGGAGGCCGTGAGCGAAGAGACCTTGATTCTCTCCGACGGCTTCACGGCTAGCCCGTCTGGAAGCAGGACGGCAGGAGTGTTCGAGCCGAACCTCCGAAAGGCCTCCTCGGCTGTAATGGTTCCAAGTTCACCAAGGCTTATGGGTGTCGCAGGGCCTACGCATTTCCCGTGGTCGACGTGCCCGAGGACGACTACGATGGGCTCTCGAAAGCTCATCCCAGCATCATCAAGCCGCCACGCAACACTAATAGTTATCCATGGCTTTTTACCCCACGGCTTGAAGAAGACGATAGTCTTGGGTATAGAGTCCACGGCGCATACTTTCGGAGTCGGGATAACCACTTCGACGGGGGAGATAATCGCCAACGTTCGAAGAGTCTACCAGCCTCAGCGGGGTGGAATCCATCCTAGAGAAGCTTCTCAGAAACACGCCGCCGAAGCACCCTCCGCAGTCGCAGAGGCTATCAAGACAGCCGGGCTGAAGCCCTCCGACGTCGACGCAGTAGCATACTCCCAAGGCCCGGGCATGGGGCCTTGTCTCAGGGTCGGAGCCACAGTGGCGAGAACGCTGGCCCTAGCCCTCAAAAAACCACTCATAGCGGTCAACCACGGAGTCGCCCACATAGAGATCGGGAAGCTTGCGACGGGATGCGTCGACCCCGTCGTGCTGTACGTAGCGGGTGGCAACACTCTGATAGCTTGTCTCGTAGAAAAGAGGTACAGAGTCCTGGGCGAGACCCTTGACATAGCGGCTGGCAACTGCCTGGACTCTTTCGGGCTCAAAGCGGGGATAGGGCCGATGCCTGCTCCAGAGAAGGTTGCTGCCGGAGGTCAGGAGCTCCACGACCTTCCCTACAAGGTTAAAGGAATGGACGTCTCCTTCTCCGGCCTTCTGACAGCAGCCGAGTCCCTCGTAGCTTCAGGCGTGCCGCTCGCCGACGTCTGCCTATCCCTCACCGAGACCGTTTACAGCATGCTGACCGAGGTCGTCGAGAGAGCGCTGGCCATGACGGGCAAGAGTGAAGTACTGCTGGTAGGTGGGCTGGCTCGTAGCCGAAGGTTGAGCGAGATGCTTCAAAATATGTGCCAGGACAGGGGATGCACTCTGCTGACCGTCCCCGACGCGTATGCGGGGGATAACGGAGCCATGATAGCCTGGAACGGCTATCTTCACTACAAGTGCGGAGACTTTGTCGACGTTGGCGAAAGCATAGTTAAGCCCAGGATGAGGATTGACGAGGTCGAGGCTTGTTGGAGCTGATAGATTTTGTCGAGGGAAGGCTGATAAGGGTCGGCGCCGAGGCGGTTGTCAAGGCTGTTTATTGGAAGGGGGTGAAGCTGGTTGAAAAGAACAGGGTTCCCAAACGCTACAGGAACGAGTTGATAGACGCTAGGGTTCGTCGTACTAGGACTGCTCACGAAGCCAAGGTGATAGCATACCTGTCGGAAAACGGGGTCCCCGTCCCGCTCCTCCTGTTCGTAGACCTCCACCAGTCCATAATATACATGCAGATGATAGAGGGAGTTGAGCTCCGGCACGCCCAAGACCACTCCGCACACGCCGAAAAACTGGGCCGAGTTGTTGGTTTGATGCATGAGCTCAACCTAGCCCACGGCGACCTAACCCTTTCAAACATCATAGTTGACAACAGCAAGCTGTGGCTCATCGACTTCGGCCTAAGCGTGTTCAACGCTGAGCTAGAGGACAAAGCCGTAGACCTACATCTGCTCGAGAGGTCGGTCCAGAGCACTCTTCCAGCCGCCGCCCAATCGTTCTTCAACCGTTTTCTCGAAGGCTACAAACAAGTAGTCGGGACGGATACGGCGGGCAGAACGATTTACAAGATGAAGAGCATAAGGATGAGAGGGCGTTATGTCGTCAAACCCTGACGCAACTTTTGTCACGTCAAACAAGGGCAAGGCCAAGGAGGTTGATAAAATCTTCAGAGAACACGGGCTCGTGCTTGAAGTCTTCTACGGTGAAACTCTCGAGATACAGTCCGACAACCTCAAGAGTATCTCGGTCTTCAGAGCAGTCCAAGCCTACAGCCTCCTCAAACGTCCAGTCTTCGTCGAAGACTCGGGGCTTTTCATAAACAAGCTGAAAGGCTTTCCAGGCCCCTACTCATCCTACGTTCACCGAACCGTTGGTGTTGAAGGGCTTCTCAAGATTCTGGAGCACGAGAGGAACCGTTTAGCTGTGTTCAGATCCGTGGTGTGCTACTTCGACGGCGTGGACCTGAAGATTTTCGAGGGAAGATGCCATGGATCGATCGCAGCCGAGCCGTCGGGCGTGGGAGGCTTCGGGTTCGACCCAGTCTTCATACCTAGGGGGAGGAGGGAGACATTCGCCAGCATGTCTGTGGATGAGAAGAACCGGCTCAGCCACAGGTCTGCCTCAGTGAGACGGCTGTGCCGCTGGCTTTATAAGGTCCGTCAACACCGGTCATCAGGTAGATAGAATGGCGAGGATGCACACATCCAGAAGAGGCAGGTCGAGCTCGACACGCCCCCTAAGCAAGCTCCCGCCTTCGTGGGTCAAGCTGACGGCTGAGGAGGTTGAAGGGCTCGTTGTCAAGCTTGCGAAGGAGGGTCTTCCCCCAAGCCGTATCGGAGTAGTGCTGAGAGACCAGCACGCAGTCCCACTCGTCAAATCGATAACTGGAAAGACAATTACCCAGATACTTGACGAGCACAACCTCCGAACTCCTGTTCCGGAAGACCTCTCCCACCTGCTCGAGATGATAAGGAGAATGAGGCTCCACCTCCAGAAGCACAAGTCCGACGGATACAACATCCACAGGCTCCAGCTCGTCGAGTCAAAGATCCGGCGGCTTACGAAATACTACAAACGCCGAGGCCTTCTTCCACCCGACTACGAGCCTCTGAAGGCTTGACAAGCCTTGACGGGGGATTTTCAAGGCTTCCTCAAAGCGGCGGAGGAAGCGGCTGAGAAGATAAGGAAATGGCTGTCCTCAGGCGAGTTCATCGACGTGTACACCCACAACGACGCAGACGCCTTGTCTTCAGCGGGGGTTGTCGCCGGGTCTCTCAGGAGGGAGGACGCAAGGTACCGTGTGAGGTCTCTCAACAGAATAGAGGAGTTTATCGTGCTCCTCCGGGAAGGGTTTGTTGATTCCAGGACTATTATCTTCACCGACATAGGCAGCGGCTACCTGGATGAGCTTACCCAACTTCTGCAAGGGAGGGAGGTTGTTATCGTAGACCATCACATGCCGACGCAGGCAATCCTTCCGGCTGACTGGGTTCAAGTCAACCCGCACGACCACGGCTTCGACGGGGCCAGCGAGCTTAGCGCTTCGGGTGTCTCGTACTTTGTCTGCAAAAAGCTAAACCCAGCCAACGTCGAGTACTCAGCAGTTGCTGTCGTAGGTGCTCTGGGCGACCTCCAGGACAAGAACAGCAGGCGGAGGCTCCACGGCTTGAACAGGATGGTTGTCGAAGACGCCGTCAAGGCTGGAATGCTCGAGGCGAAGGAGGACCTCATCCTTTACGGAAGAACCTTCAGACCCCTGCACATGGCTCTAGCCTCCACCACAAGCCCCTACATACCGGGGCTGAGCGGAAGGGAGGACGCCTGCTACAGCTTCCTAACGAAGCTCGGAATAGGCCTAAAGGAAGGAGACCAGTGGAGGACGCTTTCAGATTTGACGGACGAAGAAAAGAAGACTCTCTACAACGGGCTTCTGGAGTACTTGGTCGCCAAGAACATTCCGACGAGCTTGGCTGAGGAGTTGGTGGGCGAGTCTTACGACCTTGTGAGGGAGGAGTCGTGGACCTACTTGAGGGACGCCAGGGAGTACGCCACGCTTCTCAACTCCTGCGGCAAGACTGGGAGGGCTTGGCTGGGAATAGTCGTTGCTATGGGTGCTCGTGCCGAGGTCCTTGAAGACGCTCAACGAGTGCTGGAGGAGTATCGTGCGAGCCTGGCCCGGGCTATGGACTACGCCGCCAGGCCGGGAGTTATGGAGGAGCTCAACCACATAGTTGTGCTGAAGGGTGGAGACATGATCGACGACAAACAGGTAAGCTCGGTTGCTTCGATAATCTCGTCTTCAGGCCTCCTTCCTGCAGGGAAGGCCCTCGTAGCGTTTGCGACGGCGGGGCACATGGTCAAGATCTCCTCAAGGGCGTCTAAACAACTCGTGGGCAGAGGGGTGAACTTGGGCGAGCTGCTGCACAGGCTTGCGGAGGCCTACGGAGGCAGGGGAGGAGGTCACGACGTCGCAGCAGGGGCTGAGATACCGTCGGACAGGATAATCAGATTCTTGGCCGACCTCGACAGGGCTGTGGGTGAACAGCTTGAAAAAACCGTTGATAAAATCAGTAGTTAGGATGGCTTTCGAAGACGAGGAAAAAGCTTCAACCGTCTACCACTCCCTCAAGCCCGACGACAAGCCGCTTCCAACGGGTCTCTCGGTCGATACCAGGCTTGAGGGAAGGGATGTTGTCGTCGAGGTTGAATGTACGAGAGGGTTCGCATCCTTTCTAGCCACTCTGGACGACATCCTCAGCAGCGCCGGCCTGTCGGAGAGGGTCTATCGAACGGTGGGCGACAAATATATAGAGACCCGTTGAGGACTAAAGGAAGGGTTGTCAAAGAAAACTTCAGAGCTGAAGAAGCCTAAGAAGCAGTTCGACATCTACGCTCCGCCCTACTTCGGCGGCAAGTGGCTTGGAAGCACCATGGCTGAGGACGCCTCAAAGGTGGTTGGGAGAGTTCTCAAGACAAGCCTTTACGCCATAACTGACGACTTCACCAAGCAGTACATCCTTCTCAACTTCAAAGTCGTGGACGTCAAGGACAACGTATGCCAAACTGTGTTCTACGGTCATCAGTACGGCAGGGAGTATTTGCGCAGCCTAATCAAGAGAGGAACGAACAAGATCGAGTACATCTTCGACGTCTCGACTGTGGACGGGTTCAGGCTGAGAGTGTATCCGACTGTTTTCACTTCTTCTCATACGTCTTCCAGCAAGAGAAAAGCCGTGAGGGCTTTGATGATGAAGGTTGTTGAAGAAGTTGCTTCGAAGCTCGCCCACGACCAGCTGGCTCAGGAGCTTGTTCTCGGTAAAACAGCCTCCGACATATACAACGAAGTGAAGAAAATAGTTCTTCCGAGACACGTGGGTGTCGTCAAGAGCAAGGTCATCAAGGTCGGAAACATACAGTACCTAGCCCAGCCTCAGGCAGTCTGACCGGGATGGAGATAGACGTCGAGGAGTTTAAGAAGAGGTTTCCAGCCCTATATCGGGAGCTAGCTGGAAAGACGTCTTCGCTTGGAGTTGGAGGCGTGCGGACGAGCTCGGCGGAGGCTGAGAAGGAAGTCTCGGCCAGAAACCCCACGGTCATCGACTATTTGCGGAGATGCGACACCGACGAGCAGGGCAGGGAGGTTGTAGAATACCTGGTTTCACGAGGAGAGCTGTCCAGGGATTACGCTGAAACCCTTCTCAGCCAGCTGAAGGAGAAGGGGATAAGGAGCTTCGGTTCTAGGAAGGAGCTGGGTCACTACTTCCGGGAGGGGTTCTAGCCCCGCTTCCTGGCCGAGACTATCGAGACTATTTGGTCGGGTTTGAGCGGGTTGTCGTCGGCCAGCCTCAAGCCTGTGAGGGCATCTACTGCGTAGAGGTAGCCTTCGCCCAGCTCTGAGTGTATTCTGTACGCTAGGTCTCTGGGCGTGGAGCCGGAGGGCATCAAGTACACGTCTGGAAGGACGTTGCCGTCGTGGTCGGTGAGGCTGTGGGGGTTCTCCACCGGGTAGACCGGTATGTAGCCAAGCTTCTCCAAATACGCTTTGTTGACGAGCTGCTGCACCCCCGTCCCACCCCACTTCGAGAAAACCCTCTCCCTAATCTTGTCCAAGGCTCTTTTCTGCGCCTCGGTGAGCTGAGCATCCTTCAACACTGTGAAGTCGGTATCGCCGGGCGTGTACCTGACCAGACCTCTCGAGGCAGCCAGCCTCAGAGTTCTCTCGGCCTCGGCCGAGCAGGGGACGACGTCGAACCCTGCTTCCCGAAGCCTCTCCACGTTTGCCTCGGACCCGGCGACATCGATCTTGTTAGCCGCCACGACGACAGGCTTGTTCCTCACCCTCAACTCCGTGGCCAGCCTCAGCAAGTCGGCCGAGCTCCATCCAGTGGGCTTGTGCAAGTCAAGCCCCAGACGTGAGACCGCTTCCATCACACTCTTCTCATCGACTCCGAGGCCTGATAGAGCCTTGCTCATCTCGGCTGCGAAGCTCACCTGCCTAGACTCAGCCGCCCTCGAAACCCTTGCCCAGTGCTTGGCCAGGATGTCCCGCAGCCATATGTCGAACTCTTTCAGCACGAGCTTGACGTCCTCTACGGGGTCGTGGGAGCCGGGCTCTGCTGGCGTTCCGTCGAGAAGGGTTCCGCCTGAAGCATCAGCCACCACGATGAGGGCGGATGCTTGCCTAATGTCGTCGAGGAACTGTAGGCCGAGGCCTTTTCCCTTGTGGGCTTCGTGTATTATTCCCGGGCAGTCTATTATCTGGATGGGTGCAAGGCGTACGCCGTCGACGCAGACCGAGTTGCGTGGGTTGTCTTTTACTCCGAGTTTTTTGCAGACGCATTCGAGCCTTACGTGTGTGATTCCGACGTTGGGTTTCTTGGTTGTGAACGGGTAGTTGGCTATCTCGACCTCAGTCATGCTGAGGGCTGAGAAGAGCGTGCTCTTGCCTACGTTGGGCTTTCCGACTATGCCGGCCAGCTCCATCCTAATCCAGCTAACAACTGCCGCCTTATTTATTGAGTTTGACTGCTGGATGATGAGGGTCGACAGCAACCACTTCGAACCATTTGTAGAGCGAGTCTGCTGCGAGAAGGTATGCGCCAAGCGGCTTGAGGTTGGGATACTTCTTCAAACCTCTCCGGACGGCCTCCTCCTCAAGCGAAAGGTTTACCTTGTGTCTGACGACGCCTATGGCTTTCGGCCTTCGTCCAGCCCTTGGCCTCGGCTTGCTGAACCCTCCACGCCTAACCCTCACCCTGAGCACAACGTAGCCTGGCTTGGCGTGGTAGCCTAGACTCCGAGCCCTGTCGATCCTGAGAGGCTTGTCTACACGCACGACGCTCTTCTCCTTTCTCCACGAGACCATCCTAGAACGTATGGAAGACACCAGCGTCGCAGGCCTCTCCCTCCAAGCTTTGTTAATCATCCTGTACACCGAGGTCAACTTGAAATTCAGCCTGCGGGGTTATTCTTAAAGTTGAAAACCTATATGGCGACCCGCAGAGAAGCTGGTCAGAATGCTCAGGCTACTGCGGCTGAGGGTTAGGGTTCACAGCTACGCTACAGAAGATCTGGACAAGGTGATGAAAGCCGTCGAAAACGTGCTCGGAGGCGTAGGCTTCAACGTCGAGAAGAAGGTGGTGCAGGGACACTACGGGGACCCCATCACGGTGGTCGAGTGTTTGGTCGCCGATGAAGGCGACGTGCTGAAGGTTTTCAGGAATGTTGTGAAGCAGGTGGGCTACGGGGCGGTGGGAGTCGAGGCTAAGCCGGGCGGCGGGGGAAAGCTGCATCTCCGGGTTGACAAGCAGAAAGCCTACCAGGGCGGTCTGGCTGATTCGGACGTTGACCCGGTCAAGCTCGAGTTCTCATACGAGGGTGATTGGAGAGAGATGTACAAATGCCTAGAAAATACGTAGACATGCATGTTTTGACGATGGACAGGAGCATGGCTTCATCCTTGGCTGGAATGGGCTACCGGCATGTCTGCGTGGTCGGAGACGAGGTATCCGATGCCTCAAACCTGGGGATTACCGTCCACAGGAAGAAGTATCTCGAGGTTGAGTCGAGGAATGATCTACTCAAGCGCCTTCGTCGGCTAGAGAGGAACGTGCTGGTCTGCGTCAAGCCGCTAACTCGTGAGGCTTTGATGGTAGCTGCAAGGGACGGGCGTGTTGGGACGGTGATGGTTTACGGCGGCATGGCCGATGTCGACATGCACGTAGCCCAAGTTTTTAAAAACATCCTCGAAATAACTGTAGCCGAAGTGATTGAGTGCTTCAACGACGACAGGAGGTGGAGGAGCCTGCTCAGGATAGTCAGGGCAGCCGACGCCGTCGGAGTTCCCACGATCATCTCGAGCGGAGCTTCATGCGAGGAGGAGCTGCTTCCGCCTAGACAGCTGGGCTACATTCTTGCGGCGCTGAAGGGCGTGGAAAGCCCTGTTCTCGACTCGGTTTCAACCATTCCTTTGAAGTTGTTGGAGGATGTTTGTGTTTGACGGAGAGGCTGCTTCGGCTGAAGAGACGCTACGTATTGGTAAGGCATTCGGGGCAGGTTGGCCTTGAACCAGTAGCCGAGGCCGTTCAGGATGTTTTCGAGAAGCTGCACGGAAGGATAGGGTTGGCTGAGTCGGGCTTTAAGACCATGACCGTAGGCGGCCGACTGATTATTTCATGCTACAAAGAGTGGGTGCCGGCAGCGGTTTTGGCTGCATCGATCGTACGAAGGGTAAGAGGTGTAGACACAGTTGTAAGAACCGTGAAAGTTTCCGGGACTTTGAAAGGGCTGAGGAGCTCTGTATAGCAGGGATGAGGCTTTACTTTCGGCGCTCGCGACGGCCTGCCTAGCGGTGGTCGTTGTCCAGACCTCGTCGGCTGTCTCGAGCTTTGCAGGCCCGAGCAGGGTCTGGGTTCCCCAGCTTTCCCTACTCCTCCTATCATCGGTCTACGTGCTGCTCGGAAAGGTTGACAGTTCTCTTCTCAAGATGGCTGGCCTCGGAACAGCTTTCAAGACCGCTCCCGCCGCTGTCGCCGCAGCCTTCACATCCTCTCTAGCGGTCTCCCTGGCCTTTAAGCCTGAAGGCATGTATGTCGAGCTGGTGATGAGTCTGACTCCGAAGAACCTGGAGGAGCTCGCCGCATTCGTCCTGCTGTCCTTCATCCTGACCGCTCCCGCTGAGGAGGTCTTGTTCAGAGGCTTCATACACGCAAGGCTGGGGACTGCGCTAGGACGCCACACGGCTCTAGTCGCCTCGTCGACGATATTCGCCGTAGCCCACCTAGATTTCTACAGGCTTCTCCCAACGTTCTTCATAGGCCTGTTCACCGCCTACAGCCTGGACAAGTCGAAGTCGCTGGCCCCGCCCATAATCGTTCACGCGGTCAACAACTCGGCCTACTACATCTACGCCTACTGGATGTATCACTCTTGAGCTCTGCCGCAGTTGGCGCAGAAGACCTGCCCCTCCCTCATGGCCGAGCCGCAGAACTTGCAGCGTACAACATCCAAGCTCTTCTCCCTGCTTCTCTCAACCCTCCTCGCCACGATGATCGAGGACTCTATCAGAGCAACCAGCGGGACGAAGAGTATTGCGTTCCCGACCAGCCATCCGTCGGGCGTTATGAAGGCCACGGCTATGTAAAGCAGGCCGTAGATGTACAGCCTGTTCTTGGTTATCGACTCGGTTCTCAGAAGCCCGAACCTCACCAAGACGACTAGCACGGCTGGGGAGGTGAAGACGACTCCTATTAGTAGGACAGTTGTGAAGACGAGGCTGTAGAAGTCCATGGCGCATACTGTTGGGTTTATGCCCGCCAGCTCGAAGAAGAAGACCATCGCCCTCATCAGCAGGGGGGCGGCTACGAAGTATCCGAACAAGGCGCCGGCTGAGAACAGCCCGAAGAACCCTGCGGTGAAGGCGTAGATCGTCCTCCGTTCGTGCGGGTATAGCGCCGGGTCGACGTATGCGTAGGTTTCGTAGCCTATGACTGGCATGACGGATGCTATGGCTAGGAAGGCCGCCGCCAAGAAGATTATCTCGAAGGGCGAGGTTACGCTGCATCCTATGATTGTTAGTCGCCCGCCTCCGACGTCGCTGACTACTCTCTTCAGCACGAGCGAGACCATCGGCTCGTAGAACTCAGGGTTTATGGATGCAGCCGCAAAGTCGGCTGGGAAAGCCAGCCAGAAGATCAGGGCGGCTATGAACGAGACGATTATTACTTTTACACGGTCTTTAAGCTCTCTGATATGCTCGATGAGGGGCATCTCCTTGTCTCTGCTCAACCCCCCATCCTCTAAGCCTACGGAATATAACGTTATGCGGTCTTCTGAGACTTCTCGACGATGGCTTTGGCTATCTCGTCCCGTGTAAGGCCTTCAGTCTGGATGTTCAAAGCCCTCGCCACTTCAAGCAGCTTGTCGTCGGGAGGAGACGAGGTCGACGCCTGGAGGGAGGCAGCCTTGCTGATCTCCTCCTCAAACCCCTTCGAAGCTTTCTCAAACTCTTTCTTCGCCTGTCCTATCGAACGGGCTATCTTGGGAAGCTTCTCAGGCCCCCAGAGGAAAAGGAGAAGGACTACCACCGCTACTACAATCCACTCGATTCCCTGAATCGCCATGGAGTCTCTCGACTCTTGGCCGTATTTTCTGTTTATTAAGCTTTCCCGAGATCATAGCATCACGGCGCCGCCGTCCACCACTATCGTCTGGCCGTTGATGAAGGAGGCTTTGTCGGAGCACAGCAGGCAGGCGGCTGAAGCCACCTCCTCAGGTCTTCCCCATCGCTGCATCGGGCATTCCTTGGCCAGCTCCAGGTACTCGTCCCTCGACGTCGCCGACACCGTGGCCTCCGTCTCTATGTTTCCGAGGGCGAGCGTGTAAGCTCTTACCCCAAGGCCTCCGTACTCCCTAGCCACGTGCTTCGTCAGCGCAATCACGGCAGCCTTCGCAAGGCTGTAGGCCAGCCCCTTGTCGTAGCCTGTCAAAGGAGGTGTGGAGGCGAAGTTGACTATCACGCCGGCCCGTTTCCTGGTCATCGGCGGGATTGCGTGCTTGGTCATTAGGAAGGAACCGACTAGGTCTACCCTCATGACCTTCATCAAGTCCTCGACTGTGTGGTCGACGAGCCTTTTGCCCCAGAGACCCCCCTCGATAACGTAGCCAGCCACGTTAAGCAGAGCGTCCACGCCGCCGAGCCTCAACACCGCTGATTCGACAAACTCGGCGACGGAGCTTTCATCCGAGACGTCGAGATAGCCTACAGTCAGACGTCTGCGACCCTCCTCCCCAGCCTCTTCCATCAGGTTTTTGAGAACGTCCACACGGCGGGCTCCGGCTGCGACGTAGGCCCCTTCCCGTAGAAACTCCAAGACAACAGCCTTGCCGATTCCTCCCGAGGCCCCCGAAACTAGGACTTTCTTGCCTTCCATCAGGCCCATGGGGGTACAGGGTTGTTTGCATGCTTATATAGACGTCGAGGGATTTGATGACGGATGTCGAAGGAGCTAAGGTACATCGTTCGAGTGTTGAACACAGACTTGGACGGCACGCTGAAGATACCCTACGCCCTTGCGAGGGTTAAGGGAATAGGTGTAAACCTAGGGTACGCGATAGCCAGGGTTTCGGGCATCGACCCCGAATCAAGGATAGGCCAGCTCACCGACAAGCAGATAGAGAAGCTGGAGCAGATAGCCAGGAACCCCGAGGCCCACGGAATACCGGGCTGGATGCTCAACAGAAGCCGAGACCCTTCCACGGGCAGGAACCTGCATCTCCTGGGAGCTGACCTAGACCTTGCTGTCAAGGAAGACATTCAGACGATGATGAGGACGAAGAGCTGGAAGGGGATTAGGCATTCTCTAGGTCTCAAGGTCAGGGGGCAGAGGACGAGGACGACAGGCCGGAGCGGCATGACTGTAGGAGTTTCGAGGAAGGCGGCTGCTCAGGCACAGGCTAAGCCGGAGGAGAAAACCGCCTAACGTCCCTGCTCTATCTTGCTGCGGGCTAGCTGAGCGCCTTTCACCAAGTTGACCTGCTTCTCGAAAGCCACGTCCCACCTTCTCGTCCTCAGCCCGCAGTCGTTGCATGCAACGACCAGGCCCGGGTCCCTCATGACTCTAGCCGCATAGAGAAGCCTGTCTCGCACGAGCTCAGGGCTCTCCACGAAGTCTGTGTGTACGTCTACGACGCCCGGCGCGATTCGGAAGGGCAGGGAGTACTGGCTGAACTTCTCCAGCACTCTGAAGCCTCTCCTCGCACCGTCGTCGACGCCCAGCCTCGTCGTGTCTGCGTTCGAGCATGAGACCGAGAGGACGTCGGCTTTCAGCTCTAGCAGAGCTGGAAAAAGGGCCTCGTAGTTTGTGTAGCAGATGTGGACGACTATCTTGGAGCGGAGGCCTTTGATGGTCTCGTTAAGGCTCTCAACCACGAGGCTTGCTTCGTAGGGCTTGGTAGCCGCCGCCGGCTCGTCGAGCTGGATGTAATCCACACCCTCCCTGTCTAAAGCCTGCACGACGGGCCTAACGACGTTTGAGACGAGGTCTAGGACGAAGCTGTGCCTAGCCCTCTGCTGTCTCTCGAAGAAGTCTTCGCCGACAGCTTTCTTGATGTAGTGTTCGTCGAACGACCAGTCTGCTAGCGTGTATGCAGCGGTAACGGGCACCTTCAGGCTTTTTCGAGCGTTTCTCTTGTTGAACCTCAGCTCATCGAGGTGGTAGGGCTTCAGGAGCCGTGGACTCTCCACTACCGCAGCCTTCTTGTAGTACTCGTTATCCCACACCCTCACCACCCCCCTGAACTCGAAGCCTTGAACGAACTGAAGGGGGTACTCGTACATCTCCATCCGTCTCTGCTCGCCGTCGTAAACCACGTCAAGCCCGGCCTTCTCGAAAAACCTCAACCCGTAGAGACAAGCCCAGTCAGCTAGCTCTTCAGCAGTAATCTCGTTCCTTCTTATTTTCTCGACTAGCTTAGGGTAGTTCTCGACTTCCAGCCGTCCCCCCCATCTCTCAGCCTCCGAAACCGCCCGGTCAACATCCCTCGAGATGAACGGCGCCTTGTTGAGGCTGCCTACCTCCATCGTTTCAAACGGCTTCATAACCTCTCCGCCGCCCAGGTCAGAACCTCGCCGAGTTTTTTAACCTTGTCAACGGCAAGCTCGAACGGCAGGAACTCCAGCTCGCACGTAGGCCCTACGTCGGCGTTCTTCAGCCCTGTCTTCCTAAACAGGTTTTCGACCGTGCTGACAACCGTTTCACAGTCCTCCAGCAGCGTGTTCCTCCCGTCCAGCACGCCCAGGTAGAGACGTTTGTCGATGCTGTACTCGGACAGCTGGCTCAACCTTGTTTTCAAAAGGTCTACTCCGACGACGTCGACGGGAAAGTCTAGGATGTCCGGAAGAGCGTTCGACAACGACCCGAAGGGCGTGTGTAGCAGAAGCTCGCAACCCACCCTCTTCCTCACAATTCTCACACATTCTTTCGCCGTCTCGAGATGCTGTTTTGAAGTTTTTTCGAACACGAGGCTGGGAGCGGTAAGCTGGATCTGTTGAACGTTCTTCACCGAAGCAGCTGTCTCACTTATTACCTCAGCCCAGCCGTAGGCGTGTTCTTCGAGGCTTTTGTAGTAGCTGTTCTCCGACAGAGTTGCGGCCGTGTAGGGGTCGGGAAGGATTAGCTTGGACGGATGACTGCCTGCCGGCTTGTAGAACATCTCGCCAAGCGGCTGTTTCAGGACGAGCCTGTCCCTGACCACCAGCTTCTTGTAGAAGACGTTGTTGTCAAACCATCTCGACAAGCCGTCAACCTCAACCCCATCGACGATTGAAGCGAAGGGCCTGAACAGGTCGTCCCAGAGGAACATGCCGTCAAAAACGTACGCCAGCTTGTTCTCAGCCTGAAGCCTCACGACCATATCAACAGTCTTGTCCACTTCGGCTTCGACCTGCTCTACCGTCGCCTTTCCCTTCGAATAATCCCTGAGAAGCTTGATCAGCTTGGCTGGCCTTGGGAACGAACCTACCAAATATCCTCTGAGGGCCACTCCTACATCCTCCTCTCGGAGCTGTGGCCTGGGAAGTAGCTGGCCTTAGGGTCTATGTAGTTCTTCGCCACGTTGATGGCGACGGCTGCCTGGGCAAACCCCGTCACCAGCAGGGCGAGCTTGACCGAGTCTGTTTGAGCCGCTATGTCGCCTGCGGCGTAGACGCCGGGGATGTTGGTCTCACAACGCCCGTTTATCTTGATGGCGTTCCCCTCCATCTCGAGCCCCCATTTCTTGAATAGTGAGACGTCGACGATGTGTCCGAGCTGCAGGATCAAGGCGTCGCATTCAATCACCTGCTCCTCTCCTGTTTTGTTGTTCACCACTTTCACGGCCTCCAGCCTTTCGTCTCCGTAGGCTTCTTTGACCTCGTAAGGGACCAGAACCTTGACCGGCGAATGGAAAAGCTCTATCACACTCCCCTCATGCGCCCTGAACTCGGTCCTCCTGTGGACCAGGTAAGTTTCCTCAGCCACCTCCTTGAGGTTGAGTGCCCAGTCGACAGCTGAGTCGCCGCCGCCCACGATTACTATTCTCTTCCCCTTGAACTCCCACTTGTCCTTGACGAAGTAGTAGACTCCCCTGTCGTCGAACTTCTCGACCATGGGGTTGCCGAGCTTCCTCGGAGTAAAGGCTCCGTGCCCGGCGGCTATCAGAACGGTTCTGCTGAAATGAACACCCTTGTCGGTGGTAAGCTCAATCACTCCGTCGGCCAGCCTGTTCAGGTTCAACACCTTCTCGGAGAACAGCATCACCGGCTTGTAGGCAGCAGCCTGCATGTAAAGCTGATGCGCGAGGTCTTTCGCCAGAATCTTGGGAAACCCTGCGACGTCGTAGATGAACTTGTCAGGGTAGAGGACGGTGAGCTGGCCTCCGTGAACATCCAGCGCCTCTATGACCTTCGTTTTCATGTTCCTCATACCCGCTGCGTAGAAAGCAGCGAAAAGCCCTGTAGGGCCTGCACCGATAATTGTGATGTCGAATAGTTCGATGGATTTACCGCTCACGGGTTATGCTTGTTTTTTGCAAGCTTTAAACATGAAAGCTAGTGTGAGGGCTTGAAAGGAAGGCCTAGCTCGGCCGTGTCGGCGAAGTCTTCACAAACCTTCGAAAGATGGTAGTAGACTTTGAAGACTGTGGCTGAGTTGGTTGACTGTGATGCTTTCTTGATGAAGGACTCTCCTCTCTTGATGAACTCACCCCTCGTGCTTGTGATCTTGGCTATCCTGTCCAGGTCTTGGCTGAAGAAGGCGTCGAGCGGGCCCGAGCCCATCGAGATTATCAGGCTTGACAGAGACTTTAACTCATCTAGCGTCTCCTCGTCAACTTCCTTAGAGTTCTTGATAGCCTCCCTAGCTATCTCGGATGCCTGGTCGCCCGCATCCTCCATGAACTTCGCAGCAACCCTTAGGTCCATCAGGACGAGGGGCGAGGTCCCTAGCTTTCGGGCGAGCGTCGGGTCTATGACCGCTGACCTTACGATGCGTACAAGCGTGAAGTAGAGCCTGTCAACCTCTTCGTCTCTCTGCACCACGAGCCGTCCAAGCGAGTTGTTCCTCTTCACGTAAGCGTCGACGGCGTTCTCAACCATTCCCAGGACAAGCGTCTGCTGGCGTCGCAGAAGCCTCTCGGGGGCAACAAGCTGTCTGTCGAGGACGACCTGTATCTCAACCTTCGTAGGAGTCTCGTCAACTATCTCCGCACCAGCCAACCCTCTTACTACTTTCTTAATCTCAGCCAACTCGGTGTCCCTCATCGGAGTAGCCGAAGATATTCTTATGAGGTTGTAGCCGTACAGGTAGGCTCCGACGACCAGCTGGCCGACGTTAGGCCGGAGGTTTATCTCGACCTCGTGGTCCTCCGGCTGAATCTCTCTCTCAGCATACAAAGCTAGGGCGCCGTCTTCAACAGGCTTCAAAACCACCAAAGACCCCTTCTTGATCCCCATCCTCCTAGCCCATTCCTTCGGGAGAGTGATGGAGTAGGAGCTTCCCCCCGTGAACTGGACTGTTCTCCTTACCTCCACAGCCGCTCCAGCGGTCTGGCTTGGTTTAAGCCTTGCGACCCCTTACGCCTGCATCTCTAGATATGTTTATAACTTGACTCTGTCGAGGGTTAAGTTTAGACAACAGCATGCCTACGTGGGGTTACTCGTCTAAGGTGGGTGAGAAGGAGAACGAGGTGAGGGCTAGCCTCAGAGAGGTGGACGTCTCCCCGAAATGGGCTCGGGAGGTTTGTGAAGCTGTCAAGGGGCTTTCGATAACGGAGGCGCGGAAGCTTCTGACGGATGTTGTTGAAGGAAGGAGGATGATAAGGTACGGCAGGTACAGGAAGAAGAGGGCTCACCACGCAGAGACGAGGGGCCCCGGAGGATACCCAGTGAAGGTTTCAAGATACATGCTCAAACTGGTCGACAGCCTCGAAGCCAACGCCGAGTTCAAAGGACTCGACCCCGAGAAAACCTACATCGTCCACGCAGCCTCTCATAAAGGCAGAATGGTTAGGAAGAATGTAGAGAGGGCTTTCGGAAGGTCAAGCCCGTACAACAAGACATACGTTCACATCGAGCTTGCGGGGGTGAGCAGGGCGTGACGATCGTGAGGCAGATACTCCAGACACGGATAAAGAAAGCGGACATAGAGGAATATCTCCGCGAAAAGCTCCGTTCGGCTTTGTTCGGAGGGGTAAGCATCAGCCTCACCCCCGTAGGCACGAGAGTAACCATCTACGCCATGAGGCCGAGCAGAGTGATTGGTCCGAAGGGGAAGGTCATCAAGGAGATAACCGAAGCTTTGGAGAAGAAGTTCAAGGTTGAGAACCCCGTAGTCACGGTTGTTGAGGTCGAGGTGCCTGAGCTGAACCCCTACGTGATGGCTGAGAGGATTGCGCAGGACCTTGAGAGAGGTGTCAGGTACCGAAGGGTCGGGTTTTGGGCCGTCAGGAGAATTATGGAGGCGGGAGCCAAGGGCGTTGAAGTCCACATCAGCGGCAAGCTGACCTCCGCCAGGTCTAGGACGGAGAAGTTCAGCGAAGGCTTCATGCCCAAGTCGGGTGAGCTTGCCATGGACTACGTTTTGGAGGGCAAGTCGTCTGTCAAGCTTAAGACAGGCGTCTTCGGTGTCAGGGTTTTGATCTACCCGCCCGATGCGCCTCTTCCGGAGGAAATAAGGGTGAAGAGCGTTGAAGGAGGTCAAGGAGCTTAGGGAGCTGAGCGACGACGAGCTGAGGGCGAAGGTCGACGAGTTCAAGACCGAGCTCAGGAGGGTCAAGACAGAGATAGGCGCAGGCGGTTCGGTGCAGAACCCCGCTAGGGCTCGCCTGCTGCGCAGAAGCATAGCCAGAGCTTACACGATCCTAGCTGAAAGGAGGATGAAGAAGAATGTCACTTAGCAAGGAAGTCGCCTACCTGCTCATCCACGGCTGGAGGGTTGAGGCTTCATACAACGGAATGCTTTTCAGCGGAGTCGTTGTCGATGAGAGCCGGAGCACCATAACCATCCGGACGGATAAGGGGGTGAAGACTTTACCCAAGAATGAGACCGTCATCCGGTTCAACCCCGGCCAGCCTCATGAGGTTAAAATCGAGGGCTCTCGTTTGTTCGGAAGACCTATCGAGAGGTTGTTGAGGGAGAGGCGGAGATGAGCGAGGCTAGAAACATAGGAATACTGGTCAAGCCGGTTTCGCGAACCTGCGACGACAAGGACTGTCCGTATCACGGACGTCTACCAGTTAGGGGAATCCTCCAGACGGGCGTAGTTGTCAAGAAGAAGATGAACAAGACCGTGGTGGTTGAGAAGAAGTATCAGGTTTACGTCAGGAAGTACAAGAGGTACGAGAGGAGGAGGTCTCGCATCTCCGCTCATCTTCCGCCCTGCTTGGACGTCGAGGTCGGGGACAGGGTTCGCATCGGTGAGTGCAGGCCTCTCAGCAAGGAAGTAAGCTTCGTCGTACTCGAGAAGGTGGTGTAGGGATGGCTAAGCGGTCTAGGGCTGTAGCGGCGGTAGGCGTTCTCGAGAGAAGGCCCAACCTGCCACGAACAGTCGTCCTCGGGTCGTTGGTAAACTGCGCCGACAACTCAGGGGCTCAAGTATTGAAGATTGTTCAAGTACACGGGCTTACGGCCAGGCTTAGACGTGTTCCAGCAGCATGCGTTGGCGACATGCTCAGCGTGACGGTCAAGAAGGGGCCTATCGACCTGCGTAAGAAGCCCATGCACGCAGTCTTGGTCAGACAGCGGAAGCCCTACAGGAGGCGGGACGGCACGTGGATAAGCTTCGAGGACACGGCTGCCGTGATCATCACGCCCGAGGGGGACTTGAAGGGAACCGAGATCAAGGGCCCTGTCGCAAGAGAAGCTGCTGAGAGATGGCCCAGGATAGCCAACGCAGCGACTATGATAATATAGGTGGTATGCATGAGTTCGAGCAAGCCTCGGAAACAACGGTTCAGGCGGTTCAACGCGCCTCGCCATGCCTTGGTCAAGTTCATGAGGGCTCATCTATCGCCTGAGCTTAGGAGTAAGTACGGCCGGAGGTCTCTGGGGGTTCGGCTTGGAGACACGGTCAAGGTGATGAAGGGTGTGTTCAGGGGTGTTGAGGGTAAGGTTAAGAAGGTTGACATCAAAAGGCAGATGGTTTACGTGGAGAACGTCAGCAGGAAGAAAGCAGACGGCAGCTCCGTCGACATACCCATCAGGGTTTCGAACGTGATGCTGACCCAGCTCACCCTAGACGACGAATACCGTAAGCAGAAGCTGGAGGCGAAGACATCATGACGCACCTAAAATCGCTGGCGGCCCCCACCCATTATCCAAAAAGGCCAGCAGTTTTCGCAGCGTCGCCTAGGCCGGGTGGGCATCCACGCCAAAACTCCATTCCGCTAATAGTTGTTGTCAGGGACATGCTGGGCTACGCAGAGGACGGGAGGACGGCACGTAAGCTCATCAAGCAGGGGAAGTTTCATGTGGACGGTCGTGTGGTTCGAGACCCTAGGTTCCCCCTAGGTCTCATGGACCTCCTTCAAGTCCCTGACCTGGGTGAGAATTACAGGGTGTTGGTGAGGCCGCTGAAGGGCCTAGGCGTCTTCAAGGTGGGAAGCGACGAGGCCGGAGTAAAGGTATGCCAGATAATAAGGAAAAACCACGTTCGGGGCGGAGGGCTTTCGATAGGGCTGCACGACGGCAGGACAATCCTGTTCAAAGGGGAGGACGTTGAGAAAGGCAGGTCTTTGGCGACTCTCGACGGTCTGAAGATATCGGTTCCGAGCCAAGAGATCCTCGACAAGTCGTCGCTTGAGTCGGGAGCTTACGGATTGATCGTGAGAGGTTCGAGGGCTGGGCTTCACGGCGTGGTATCCAAGGTGAGGAAAGAAGTGGTTTATCCCGACAAGCCCACAGCAACCGTCGAGACCAGCCAAGGCACCGTCACAACTTTGCTCAAGAACATAATGCCCGTGGGGGTGGGGAGGCCGTGGATAACGCTGCCTTAACAATCACAACCCCGCGTATAGAGAAAGTCGTCGTAAACTGCAGCGTCGGCGAGGGCGGCGCGAAGCTCGAGAAGGCTCAGAAGATAATTGAGCAGCTGGTCGGACAGAAGCCCGAGGTGAGGAAGGCGAAGAAAACCGTACGGGGTTTCGGCATACACAAGGGAGAGCCGATAGCGGTTAGGGCGACGCTCCGCAGGCAAGCTGCCTACGAGTTTTTGAAGAAGGCTCTCGCAGCTGTCAACAACACTCTCAAAGCCTCCAGCTTCGACGACCACGGCAGCGTCTCGTTCGGCATCCATGAACACCTCGACATACCTGGAACGCGGTACAACCCGGAGCTGGGGATCGTCGGCATGGACGTCACGGTTCATCTTGTAAAGCCTGGGTACAGGGTTGCCAAGAGGGCATACCGCAGGGCTAGGCTGGGACGTAGGCAGACTGTAAGCCGGGAGGAGGCGGTAGAGTTTATGAAGTCTTTGGGGGCTAAGGTGGTCGAGGAATGAAGCAGAAGCAGAAGCCGAGGAAGTTCGGCAAGGGAGTACATGTTTGCCGTCGGTGCGGGACTAGCGTGGGCGTGATCAGGAAGTACGGCTTGCTGATATGCAGGCGCTGCATAAACGAGGTTGGGCCGAAGCTCGGGTTCAAGGTTTATGATTAGGTGGTGATGAATGACCGACTTGGTTTCCGCTTTGTTCACAACTATTCAGAACAACGAGATGGTCCACAACCATGAATGCGTTGTCAAGGCCTCCAAGCTGGTGGGAGAGATATTGAGGGTTCTGCAGCGAAAGGGCTACGTAGGCGCTTTCGAGTACATAGAGAACGGTAGGGGAGGGTTGTTCAAGGTACAGCTGCTTGGTAGAGTCAACAGGTCCCGCCCCATAAAGCCACGTATTAACGTCAAAGCCGACAGGTACGAGTTTTTCGAACAACAACACCTGCCCGGCAGAGGCGTGGGCGTCATCGTCGTCACAACGCCGAAGGGAGTGATGGCCCACGACGAGGCGAAGAAGCTCAACATAGGAGGGAGGCTACTGGGCTATGTCTACTAAGTACTTCGAGAGGACTGTCGCCCTGCCGGAGAACGCGACCGTAAAGTACGAGAACGGCCTGCTGACCGTCGAAGGGTCTAAAGGCCGAGTCGTAAAGGACTTGAGCCACATCCCCGCCGAGATAAAGATTCAGCCGGGCAGCGTGTTGGTGAGGATGCCTGGAAGGTCTAAGAAGGCGAAGGCCATGTTGGGCACTATTGTCTCGGTTATCGAGAACGCCGTCGAGGGGGTTACGAAGGGCTTCACGTATAAAATGAAGGTCGTCTCCTCCCACTTCCCCATCACCGTCAAGGTCGTTGGGAGCGAAGTCGTCATATCCAACTTTCTGGGAGAGAGGTACGACCGCAAGGCCAAGATAGTGGGCGGCGTCAAGGTCTTCGTGAAGGGCGAAGACCTAGTCATCACGGGAGTTGACAAGGAGGCTGTCGGCCAGACAGCCGCCAACATCGAGAACGCCACAAGAATAGGCAGGAAAGACCCGAGGAAGTTCCTAGACGGCGTCTACCTGGCTGAGAGGGTGGCTGGAGCATGAAGCTTCCACGCAAGGTTTTGAAGAGGAGGAGGATGAATCCCGAGTTCGTCAGGCAAGAGAGCTGGAGGTACGTAAGGCTCAGGACGGGGTACAGAAGGCCCAGAGGAAAGGACAGCAGGATGAGGCTTCAGAGGAGAGGAGCCCCACCGGTCGTCAGAGTAGGCTACGGCTCACCCAAGCCTTTCAGAGGCCTGCACCCCTCAGGATACAGGGACGTGGTTGTCTCTAGCTTATCACAGCTCGACGACCTATCGCCCGACAGGGACGCTGTGAGGCTTTCGGGCAGGCTTGGTGGGAGGCTGAGGACAAAGATCTACGAGGCGGCTGTCGAGAAAGGGTTTAAAGTTCTGAACCCGCCGGTCAAGACGGAGGAGAGCAAGGCATGAAGCTGGACTTTCAGAAACGAGTGGCCGCCGACCTCCTCAAATGCGGAGTTTCTCGCGTAAAGTTCGACCCGGAACGTCTCGAGGACATAGAGTCGGCCATCACCCGTGCCGAAGTACGGAGGCTTATCCAGGACGGAGCCATCGTCAAGCTCCCGGCCAGGGGAGTCAGCAGGGCCAGGGTTGAGCAGAGGAGGAGGCGGGGCCCGGGGAGCAGGGAGGGAGCCAAGCACTCGTTGGTTCCACGGAAACGGCTCTGGATTAGCCGGGTGAGGGCGCAGAGGGCCTACCTCAAGAAGCTCCGGGACCAAGGCCTGATAGGGAAGGATAACTACCGTGTTCTGTACAGCTTCGTCAAGGCCGGGAACTTTAAATCCGTGGCGTCCCTGAAGGAGTTCATCAAAGCGAGGAAGATGATGGGTGAGGCATCGAGATGACCTACTTCGTCAGGACCAAGCCTAGGAGAAGGAGGGAGGGGAGGACTGACTACCGTAAGAGGCTTAGGCTGGTAAAGTCGGGCGTCGAAAGGCTTGTTGTGAGGAGGACTAACAGAAGAATCATCGCACAGCTGGTCAAGTCGAAGGCCGGCGGCGACCTTACCCTGATAACTGTTTCCTCCGACATGCTTGCCTCCTACGGCTGGAAAGCCTCGTTCAAGTCGACGCCGGCAGCCTACCTCACAGGCCTTCTCCTTGGGAAGAAAGCCTTGGAGAAAGGAGTTGGAAAAGCCATCCTCGACTTGGGTGTATACAGGTCGGTGAAGAGCGGCAGGCTGTACGCTGTTCTGAAGGGCGCTCTGGACGCTGGGCTTGAAGTACCTTCGTCCGAGGAGGTGCTGCCCGGAGAAGACCGCCTCCTTGGAAAGCACATAACCAGCTACTACCAGATGACTAGGCAGAACCCGGCGGGAAGGCAGTTTTCCAAGATGGACGGAGAATATATTCAAAACCTGGACAAGAACGTTCAGACGGTCAGGGACAAGATTATGGGGGGAGCTGGGAGTGTCTGAGTGGAAGCCTAGGACGACGCTGGGAAGGTATGTGGAAGAGGGAAGGATTACCTCGATAGAGCAGGTCTTCGAGAACCACGCACGGATCCTCGAGCCCGAGATAGTCGACAGGCTTCTCCCAAACCTCGAGCAGGAAGTAATAGACGTCAAGCTAGTCCAGAGACAGACGGACGCCGGCGAAAAGACACGTTTCAAGGCCCTTGTAGTCGTCGGAAACAGGGACGGCTACGTCGGCGTGGGAACAGGCAAGTCTTCCCAAGTAGTGCTGGCTATCGAGAAGGCGATAAGGAACGCTAAGCTCAACATAATCCCCGTCAGGCGGGGCTGCGGAAGCTGGGAGTGCGCTTGCGGCGAGCCTCACAGCCTGCTCGTCAAGACCGACGGAAAGTACGGAAGCGTGAGGGTTCAGATACTTCCAGCCCCTAGAGGGCTCGGGCTGGTGGCTGGCGAGAGCCAGAAGGTCATACTATCTCTTGCCGGTGTAAAAGACTGCTGGACCAGGAGCTTCGGCGAGACGAGGACCTCGCTCTCGGTCATTGGAGCTACTTACCAAGCTCTCAGGCAGACCAGCAAGGTCGTCTTGCAGGATATGTGGAGCATGGCTTGAAGATGACCAGCGTATTGATGGTTTTGAGGATTAAGGGGAACGTCGGCTTGGACCCGGAGGTCGAGAAGACTCTCGAGTCGCTGCGTCTCGACAGAGCGTTCAAGGCCGGGCTTTACCCCTCGTCGCCAACCCTCATGGGCATGCTCCGGAGAGCGCAGAGATACCTCACGTGGGGAGAGCCCAACAAGCAGACGATCTTCACGTTCTTGAAAAAGGCCGGGTACGTGGCTGAAGACGGGCTGGAAAAGCTGGCCGAGAAGCTTGAGAGAGGCGAGTCGAGCCTAGACAAGCCTGTGCTTCTCAGGCTGAGGCCGCCGAGCGGAGGGTTTAAACGCTCCGTCAAGAGGGCTTTCAAGTCCGGTGGCGAGTACGGGGACAGGGGCGGGGAGATCAACGAGTTGTTCAGGCGGATGATTTAGCTGGAAAACACTTATTAACAAACTATCGGCTGGTTAACTCAGACGCTCACGAGTGTTGGTGGAAGTATGCCAACAAGGTTGAGGAAGGTTAGGAAGTTCAGAGGCTCGAGAACCCATGGATGGGGGCAGATAGGCCAGCACAGGAAAACAGGAGCCAAAGGAGGCCGGGGAATGGCGGGCGGCCACAAGCACAAGTGGACTAGGCTTCTGTCGACGGACTATTTCGGCAAGGACGGGTTTACGCCGGTCGAGAAGACAGAGAAGAAAGCCGTCAGCTTGTTCAAGGTTTCTCAGATCGCCGAGTCGTCGACGGCTGAGACGTTAGACTTGGACAGCATGGGCTACGACAAACTCATCGGAGGCGGAAAACTCTACAAACCCCTGACGATAGTCGTGAAAGACTGGAGCAAGAAAGCCGCCGAGGTCGTTGAAAAGTCTGGGGGGCGTCTGGTCAAACCCGGAGAGGCGACGGCATGAGTGAACAATCCGCTGTCCGAACATTTTTCGAGAAAGCTTCTAAAATCCTTCCCGAGATAAAGAAGCCCGGCCGGAAGGTAGGGCTTACTGAGAAGCTTGCGTGGACCGCTCTTGCACTCGTGGTTTATGTCTGGATGGGGCACACCTTCCTCTACGGTCTGCCGCAAGCTCAGCAGACAGGCCAGAGCCCCGTGCTTCTGAACATAGTTTTCGCACAGAAGCAGGGAACGCTAATCACCCTCGGGATTGGGCCAATAGTGACGGCTGGGCTGATACTCCAGCTCCTCGTCGGGGCTGAGCTGATAAAGCTGGACTTGAAGAAGAGCGAGGACAGGGCCTTGTTCACGTCGACCAGCAAGCTGCTGGCCATCGTTATCACGCTTTTCCAGGGAGCTGCGTATGTCTACGCAGGGTTTTTCGGACCAACCACAACCAACCAGAACATCCTGATATTCATACAGCTCGTTGCTGCAACGATTTTGATCATCCTGCTGGACGAGCTTGTTCAGAAAGGCTGGGGGCTCGGAAGCGGGATAAGCCTGTTCATAGTCGCAGGCGTGGCTGAGGAGATCTTTGTCTCCATGATCTCCCCAATAATACTGGCTGACGGCGTGTATCAGGGAGTAATCCTGGCAATCTTCCAGACTCTCCTGGCAGGTAACTTCCAAAACCTGTTGGTCAGGCAGGGAGGCTACCCAGATATAGTCGGCCTGATGTCTACAATATTCCTGGTTCTGGTCCTCATTTACATAGAGGCGATCAGAGTCGAGATCCCCATCTCGTACGCCAAGTTCCAAGGCTACCGTGCGAAGTACCCCGTCAAACTGCTGTACGTGTCGAACGTCCCGATAATTTTCGCCACAACTGTCTTCAGCAACATATTCTACATGGGGTCTCTCGTCTGGAGCAGGTTCAACCCCAACAACGAGAACTTCTTCCTCAACCTTATAGGCACCTACGTCTACAACCAGGAAATAGGGACCCTGGTTCCGACAGGTGGGCTTGCCTACTACGTCATAGGCCCGCGCGGGCTTGTGAGCGTCCTCGAAGACCCCGTTCGAGCCGCCGTACATGCAGCCTTGCTGATAAGCTTCGCAGTATTGTTCGCCAAGTTCTGGGTCCAAGTTGGCGGTCTCGGGCCCGAGAAGGTTGCCGAGCAGCTAATCAGCGCAGGCATGCAGGTTCCGGGCTTCAGAAGGTCTCCGGCCATCATCGCCAGCATCATAGGTAAATACATCTCAACCGTCACGATAATTGGAGGGTTGGTGATAGGCGTGGTCGCCAGCGTCGCCGACTATCTCAACGTCTTCGGAACAGGCATAGGCCTGCTGCTGATGATAGGCATCCTTCACCAGTACTACAACATACTCATGAGGGAGAGGCTTTCAGAGATGTACCCGGCTCTAGGCAGGTTCTTGGGAGGGGAGTAGCGCGTGATAGTTGAGATGATGATCATCTCGGGCATGGCTGCAGCCATTTCGGCAGCGACGACTGGCTTGAGGAAGATAATCTTCAAGAAGGAGGATTTCGCCAAGATGGCCGAGATCCAAGCATTCAACAAGGAGCTGATGGCTGCGACTCGGAAGAAAGACCAGAAGACTATTCAGAAGCTTCAGAAGCGGAAGGAGTACATCCAGAAGCTAAACGCCGAGGTGAGCAAGAAGAACCTGATGACGATGTTCGCAAGCATGATGATATTCTTCACCGTCTACCCGTTCTTGGCGTCTTTCTACGGAGACGTCGTAATAGGCTATGCACCCCGAGGCCTGAACATTCCTTTCATAACCGACGAGGGTGAGATTAGGTTCTACGGCTGGTTCATCCTCTCTTTCTTCGGCGTAGGTTCCCCAATCTCCAAGCTCATGGGTCTAAGCCTCACAGGCATGGGTGGTCCGGTTGGTGAGGAGAAGCCTCAGGACAAGAAACATCGTAAGGAAGAAAGTTAGGACGCCGGGCGGAAACACGCGTCTTCACTTCAGAAGGCCTTACTCCGCCACGAGGTACTGCGCTTACTGCGGAAAGCCCGTCCACGGCGTCTCAGTCAGGGGCGGTCGGGGTGCGACGTCTAGGAGGGTCTCCAGGCCCGGCGGCTCGTTGTGCTCGTCTTGCGCGAGGAACCGTTTGCTGACGGCCGTCGCCGTCGAGTGGAGACTCTGAAGTAGTGTCGGGCGACCGTCTCGATTATCTCCACGACCTTCTTGGGCTCAAGCCTCGTAGTGTCGACAACTAGGTGGAAGGGTTCGAGGTCTTTCCCCATCCGTATACCGTACAGACGCCGGTATATTCTGGCGCTGTTCAAGTCTCTCTCAGCCAGCAGCCTTAGAGCCTTCGCCTTCGATATTCCGCTCCTCTCAGCCATCCTCACCGCTCTCATCTTCCTGTCGGCGGTAAGCCAGACGTTGAAGGACCTGCCTTTGTACAGCCATGGCATCACCCAAGAGTCGACCACGACTCCCCCAGCCCTGCACATCCTCAGCAGCATTCTGTCCACCTTCTTGTCGAAGCTCGGGTCTTTGCTGCGCAGCTTCAGGAACTCCACGCCCCTCGGCGTCTCCCACCATCCGGGCCCCGTGGGGCGGAACCCATGCATCTTCGCAACCTCCTTGAGGGCGTCGCCTCCCGACACATAGCGTAGCCCCATCCGCTCAGCCAGCATCCTGCCGACGGTTGACTTGCCGACGGCGGCGAAGCCGGAGAGGCAGACGACCCGTTTGACAGCCATGGACAGAGCCCCCAACTGCTTAATTTATGTATAAAAGCTGTTGGAAAGCTATTTTTAAACGGCATGACTGCGGCGGACCTTCTTGGAAGGGTTTGCGTAAAGCTTTCGGGCAGGGACGCTGGTTCTAAGGGTGTTGTTGTTGATGTGCTTGACGACGGCTACGTCGTGCTAACAGGGCCCAAGTCTCTCACAGGGCTGAGGAGGAGGAAGGTTAACGTAAGCCATCTAGCCCCCACTCCGAAAAAGCTGGACATACCGAGGGACGCTTCCGACGAGGAAGTCCTTAAAGCCGTCAAGGAGGCTGGCCTGGAGCGGTACATGGTTGAGCGGTATGAGGCTTGACCCTCCCTGGACACAGCCTCGACGTCTCGAGGTGAAGCGTGAGGCTGAGACTGACTACAGCCGTGGGAAGAACCCTGAGCAGCGGTCTGTCGAAGAGCTTCTCGGGCTTGGGGTTGTAAACCTCGACAAGCCACGCGGGCCGACGAGCCATGAAGTAGCCTACACGGTCAAGAAGATGCTGGGGCTGGCTCAGGCCGGGCACGGCGGGACCCTAGAGTTTTTCGGGGAAATCCCGCTGTCTCGGGAGTTCTGCCGCTGATGCTGGGCGAGGCGACGAAGGCGGCTCCCGCGCTGATGTACAGCGGTAAGGAGTACGTAGGCTTGCTTGAGCTTCACGGCGACGTCTCAGACGACGAGCTGCTGAAGGCTTTCGAGCTCTTCACCGGCGACATCTACCAGGTTCCTCCGGTTAGGGCCGCTGTGGCCAGGAGGCCGAGGGTGAGGACTGTCTACTACAACGACCTTCTGGAGAGGGACGGTAGGCTTGCTTTGTTCAGGGTGGGCTGCTCGGGCGGAACCTACATCAGGAAGCTCTGCCACGACATAGGGGAGTACCTCGGCGTCGGAGCGCACATGCAGGAGCTGAGGAGGACTAGAGCCGGCCCCTTCACGGAGGACAAGTCTTACACGGTCCTCGACCTTTACGAGGCCTGGGCCTCCTACAAGCAGTCGGGAGACTCTGAAGCCCTGCTGAAAATAGTGAGGCCCGTGGAGGACTGTGTCCAGCTGCTTCCCAAGGTCTACATTCTCGACACGGCTGTAGACGCTGTTTGCCACGGCGCCGACTTGATGGCTGTCGGCGTGAGCAAGCTGGACCCAGAGATCAGGAAGGGAGACTTTGTGGCGGTCATGACGCTGAAGAGCGAGCTTGTGGCTTTCGGAACAGCGCTGATGACGGGCGCAGAGATGCTCGAAGCCGTGGAGGGCCCTGCGGTCGACACCGTAAGAGTCGTCATGCCACGCTCAACCTACGCCCCGGTTTGGAGGGGCGGGCTGAGGCGGAAAACCTCATAAACACGAGCCGCAGAAACCAATCAGGAAGCCGGGGTCCCTAAGCCTGGTATAGGGCAGGCCTGGAGAGCCTGTGGCCTTTCACGGGCCGCGTGGGTTCAAATCCCACCCCCGGCGAAGACTACACACAAATACCGGCGAAAAAGCGAAGTATCAATGGTTAGTCTTGAAGAAGTTGTCGTCTTTGTTTTTGGGGGGTTTTTAGGTGCCATCACTGGATTGGGTGGAGCCAGTATAACGACCCCTCTGCTCACATTACTCGGAGTCCCAATCAAGAACGCGATAGCAGCCGGTATGGTCGCCATAATCGCTACCTCAAGCGGTTCGTCAGCCTCGTACGTGAAAAAAGGCCTATCGAACATCAGGGCGGCGATGTTTCTCGAGATGTTCACGATTACGGGAGCAATAATCGGTGCAACTGTGACGACATTTATAGCCCCGAGACTGCTGTACTTATTTTTCGCAGGCTTTCTCCTAACATCATTCATAGGCATGCGTCGCTTCGCAGAAGAGTTGCCGAGAAAGGTTTCGCAAGACAGAATATCGAAATAGCTGGGCCTTTCAGACTCGTACTTCGACGAGCATCTCGGCAGGGAAGTCCATTACCGGCTGACTAGCTCGTGGCGGGAATCGCTGCGGGGATGCTCGGAATAGGCGCCGGGGCCTTCAAAGTATCTGTTCACGAACTAGTGCTAAAAATGCCGTCAAAAGTTTCGTCGGCAACGAGCAACTTAATCATCGGGATGACAGCTTTAGCTGGGGTAAGTGTCTACTTCAACTCAGGCTTGCTTTACCTGGATTTAGCAGCTCCGATCGCTGTGGGAACAACATTAGGCGCTATGGTCGGTTCAATTGTGCTAATAAAATTAAGCAACCGGACCACCCGGGTTTTGTTTCTATTAGTTGTTATGTACATAATGGTTCAAATGCTTTTGAAGGGGTTATTCGGATGAAAGTCGGCCGGCTTGAAAAATTTCTTGGAAATTTATTGCTTGCAGAGGTTTTGACAAGCCTAGCAGTACTAACTTTAGCTATATTTGTCTACGCCGTGGCGTTGGGAAGCGAAGTCGAGTTATCTGAGTCGTTCAGGGTGAGCGCGCCGACTTTTTTTGACTACGTCATGGATCTCGGTTCGAAGGGTTTGGGCCCAGAAGGTTTAATGACCGCCGGTTTGGTCATTCTAATTTTCACGCCGTACAG
>JAVYLK010000003.1:0-86662 GCA_038740895.1 Candidatus Caldarchaeum sp. | reverse complement strand
ATAGATTAGCTAGCGGCGGCGGTTTTTCTTCGTAGTTTAGTGGTTTCGATTTTTTCCGAAAGCTCGGGAAAGTTCTCTCTGAGGTACAGTCTTATGAGGTAAAGCGCTGCTGCAAGCCCTAAAACACCCATCGCAAGCATGGCCCAGCGTGGGTAGAAGAGGGACTCTGTGAGGAACATCGATATGGCTACCCAGAGAGCGGGAGACAGGATGAAGAACAGCGCGACAACGCCCTTAGTGATCATCATCTTGTCGGCCAGCAAGCGAGCTATGGATGAGGTTAAGCCGTCTGAAAACTCGAGCTGAGCCACCAAGTCGGGCGATAAGTTGTAGAATACTTTACCGACACTCTCGAAAAGCTGTGGGTTCGTCGCGGCGAAGAAGTCGGGCCGCAGCCAGGCCTTCCTAACACCCTCCTTAGTGGAGAGGTATACGTTGTCTCCCTCAACCATCATCAACAATCCCCGCCTCTTGGCGAATTTCTCAACCCTTCCAATCACTTGCTTGTTTAGTTGAAGCGCCGGGTTTTTGAAAGCCATGCCCAGCAACGGCGGGTCGGAGGGAATATACTTGTTGACGACGAACACGCCGTCCCTGAACTCAGGCATCTTCTCTTGAATCAAGGCCTCGGGAGTGTTCTTTCCAAGCTGCTCCTCAACGTGTTTGTATGCCTTGACGAATGCCTCCGACATGCACTCAAAAATCCGTCTGCGTCTATTTATGCATGAGTTGCCCGGCTCTCTTCTTCAAGCAGGAAGCACGCAACCTCCCAGCCATCGCCATGCCTGTAAGCTGGAGGTTCGACGACTTCGCACTTCCCCTTGATGAAGTACGGGCATCTTGGGTGGAACCTACAGCCAGACGGAGGGGAGCTTAGGCTCGGAGGCTCGCCCGGAATCACTTTCCTGAAGCTCAGCCTGTTGCGTGGGTCGGGGTCTGGGATAGCCTCAATCAGCGACCGTGTGTACGGATGCCGGGGGTTTGACAGCACCTCTTTCGTACCACCTACTTCAACAAACTTGCCCGCATACATAACCGCTATCCTGTCAGAGAAATACTTAGCAGTGGCGATGTCGTGTGTGATGTACAGGATGGTAAGCCCGTGCTTCCTCTGTATCTCCCGAAGCAGCAAAAGTATCTCGACCCTTATGGATGCGTCAAGCATCGTCACCGGCTCGTCGGCGACTATGAATTCGGGGTCGGAGACTATCGCACGAGCTATTGCGGCTCTCTGCCTCTGGCCTCCACTGAGCATGTGGGGGTATTTCGAGGCGAAAAACTCTGGAGGATTGAGCTTGACTTCGCTCAGCGCTCTTAGGACTCGTTCACGCCGCTGCTCTCTCGTCCCTATTTTGTTGACCACTAGAGGCTCCTCAACCGCTCTGTAGATGGTGAACCCGGGGTTGAGGCTCGAGTAAGGGTCTTGAAAGACCATTCCCATCCTACGCCTAAGCCGTTTAAGCTCCTGCTCCTTGAGCTCAGCTATGTTCACGCCGTCGAAGATTATTCTTCCAGCCGTGGGCTTGACAAGCCCCATGACGACTTTCCCGAAAGTAGTTTTTCCGGAGCCGCTCTCGCCCACCAAGGCAAGAGTCTCCCCCCTTCTTATCTTCAGGCTTACCCCGTCAACAGCCCTAACGAAAGCAGAGGCGGAGAACATCTTCTTGACCGGGAAATAAACGCTCAACCCTTCGACGGAGATGAGGACTTTTTCAGCCGTCAATTCCTCTCCTCCAGAAGCCAGCACATCGAGTAATGGTTTTCATTTGCCTTGTACACGGGTGGTGGTTCGACGTCGCACTTCCCACGTATAGCTAGTGGGCACCGTGGATGGAAGCTGCAGCCAGTAGGGGGGTTGACGAGGTCCGGAGGCGCCCCCGGGATAAAGGTGGGAGGCTTGTCCTCTCTGAGGGTTGGAACACTCTCCAGCAAGAGTTTTGTGTAAGGATGTTTTGAACTTAGGTATACAGACTCCGCCGGACCTATCTCAACAACCTTCCCGGCATACATCACCGCAACCCTGTCGGCCAGCTCGCTCGCAAGCCCGAGGTCGTGGGTGATGAAAATATAAGTAAACTTTTGTTCAAGCCTGAGCTTCTTGAGAAGGTTCATAATGTTTGCCTGAGTTATCACGTCTAGCGCGGAAGTCGGCTCGTCCAAGATGATCAGGCGAGGCCTCGTGACGATAGACATGGCTATCAAGACTCTCTGCTTCATGCCGCCGCTCAGCTCGTGGGGGTAGCGTTTACCAACCTCGGGGTCGAGACCCACGAGCTTAAGGGCTTTGATAGATTCTGAAAAGGCTTCTTGCTTGCTGTAGTTCATGTTGATTATGAGAGGCTCTGCTACCTGGTTCTCGACTCTCATCACTGGGTTGAGAGAGTTCATGGCTCCCTGAAAAACCATGGAAATCCCCCCAACCCTCACACTTTTCCGAAACTCTTCCTCGTCAAGCTTCATGATGTCGACGCCGTTGAAGAAAACAGAGCCTTTGTAGGCCGCCACGTTTCTCGGTAGTGTTCTCACAATCGCTGAGGCTGTCGAAGACTTGCCCGACCCGCTCTCACCCACCACAGCCAGAGTCTCTCCCTTCTTAACACCGAAGCTGACACGGTCGACAGCCTTGACAACGCCCCTAAGAGTGGAGTAGTAAAGAACCAAGTCCTCCACCCTCAAAACTTCAGAATAGCCCAACCCGTTCAACCTCCCCGAAACCATCCAAGGACTCCATACAGACCTACGATGGTGCCGGTGAGCGACAGCGTGTATATGACTAGGCTTAGTATTATGTCTCGCTCAACGACGCCGACAACCATCAGAAGAGAAGCAACGAACCCCGTGAGAAGAAGCATAAAACCAGCGACCATCTGGTAAACCTCTCGGCTGCCGATGACCTTCCTTCTTGGTTTTGGATTCATATTTCTTTCAGCCGTGGGTTGAATATCTTGTCGAGGGCGAACCCTATCAGGGCGAAGCTCACCGAAGTGGCTGCAAGCAAGGCCGATGGTATGAGAACCCAGTAATAATGCCCTTTAAACAAGGCGCCGAAGTAGAAAGCGTCCTGTATGACCTTACCCCACGTCGGAGTTATCGGGTCTCCTATTCCGAGTATGGCTAGGGCGGCCTCGAGGAAGACGAAGTCAGCCGCCGACAGAACTATGGTGGGGATCATGGTAGGCAGGACTCGCGGTATCAGGTGGAGGAAGAGTATGCGGAGGTCTCCGGCTCCGTAAGAACGTGCGGCCTCGATGTAGGGCGACTCGCGCAGCTGCAGGAAGAGAGCTCGGTAGTTTTTGACCCCGGGTCCGAAGGAGCTTAGGAGGATGACTATCACGAGGATTATCCAGATGTTTACTCTGTAAAGTGTTGAGACCATTATAAGCACGGGGAGGAACGGGAGTACGAGAAAGATTTCCGTTATCCGCTGCATCAACGTGTCAACGAGTCCACGGAACCAGGCGCTCACGGCTCCTATGCTCATCTGGATCAAGGCTATCGAAGTGGCTGCAGAAACTCCGAACAATAAGGCTATGGGCGTTCCCCAAAGCAGGGCGATGCCTATGTCTCGTCTCAGGTGGTCGGTTCCAGCCCATCCATAAACCTTACCGTAAACAACAAGCTTTGCATCAAAGTCGGAGTCAGCCTCGAACAGAAACCCCTCGATTAAAAGCCTGTACTCACCCTTCTGCACACGGGCTGTGTCCACTCCGAGGATGGTTTCATCAATCACTCCGAACAGGATCGTGGTTGTTGGAACCATGGTGGGCGGTTTCCTGCCCAGCCTTGATTCGAGTAGCTGGTTTAGCTCGCTCGACAGGGCTGCGTCGGCTGACATGTAGAACCTGTCCTCTCTTGAGATGGTTGTTTTTCTCAACTGCACCTGCGTGCCGTCGGGCTTTACCCAGCTTATTGTAAGCTGGGGTTGCGACACTTGGTAGTGGGAGGTGAAGAATAGGTTTAACTCGCTGGGGAAGTCGTCGAAGCCGTAGTCGAACCTAATCTCGACCCTAGTTATCTTTATGTTTTCGCCAGCTCTCGCCGACACCTTGACCACTCCGGGTCTTGGAGAGGATGTGTCGAAGACTAGGGTGCTGGGCAGGTTCGCTGACGTGAACATGTTCACCCATGAAGGCAGGGCGTTGCGTGGGTTGTCCAGCCAAGTCTGCTCACCCGCCCTCCAAAGTCTTGCAGCCTCGTCGAACGGAATGGTTATGACGGTGTACACCGAAACAGCCACAAGCAAGGATAGTATCCCCACGCCAATAAAGGAAGACTTGTACCGGAGAAGAGGTCTGAGCCTTTTCATCTCGTCATCACGCCGACCCGTACCCTTGGGTCTAGAACAGCGTACACCATCTCTAGGATGAAAACCGTAATCGCCAGCAAGTAGGCGTAGATTACCACAAGCCCGACCAGGACAGGTGTGTCGAAGGCTACTGAGGCGACGTAAAAGAGGCTTCCGACGCCTGGCCAGTTGAAGACGGTTTCAGTTATTATCGCCCCAGTCCAGGAGGCGAGGAGGGTTAGCGAGAGGTCGGTTATGATCGGGGGAAGGGTGGGTCTTAGGATGTAGCGTCGCCTGATAAGAGGCTCTGGGATTCCCTTGGCCCGTGCTACCTCGACGTAGTCCTCGCTCGAGAATATCAGGAAGAAAGTTCTCCTCGTGTATGCGTTTATGAAGAAGTAGGCTGTGAGCCACGACAGAACCGGAAGAATCATGTGCCGGAGAACGCTCAAGGCGTACTCAAGCCGGTCTGTTGGCGGAGGGATTTCGACCATACCTCCGTAGGGAAGTATCCTCAGGATTGATGCGAATATGAGGATGAGGAAGAGTCCGTAGAACCAGCCTGGCAGGGAGGAGAGGGGGGTGAGCAGGCTAACTATCTTGTCGACACGGCTGCCGTATCTTCTGCTGAGGAAAAGACCCGTGAAAAGTCCTAAGAAAAACAATATCAGCTGTGTGGTTGTGAAAAGCAGGACGGTGTTGGGAAGCCTCTCCATTATTATGACCCTCACGCTCCTCGAACCGCTGTCGCTGGATATGAACAAAGCCCTACCGAGCTCGAGGGTCAGGGCATCCCTGAGGTAGTTTAGGCTTCTCACGAAGAACGGCTCGTCGAAGCCAAGCCTCCTCAGCTCGTTCTGGTAAATCTGCTCGATCAGGTTCCTTATCTGGGTCTCGTTCAAACCCCTGTAAGCAGGGTTCTGCCTCACCTGCTGCGAGACCGAGAACAAGACCTCGCCCTTGATGATTTCGTCGACGTAGCCTCCCATGTTCGCTATGTATATGGTAATGTAGACCGCCGCAACAACCGTCAACGCTAGGACCAAAGCCCTTTTGCCGAGAAAAACAAAGGGGGAGGAGAAATTCATTTCACAACTTGGAAAAAATGGTTGGTGGTTTTACTTTTTTCTCATGATGCTCAAGCCTATCCCTGCAAGCGACAGGACGACGGCTAGCACAGCCAACCCTAGGACGAGGTTAACAGTACCTTGGAGACCTTCAACACCCGACGTCGCTCTGTTGACGTTGTTTGAAAGCGACCGAATCTGTGAGTCGAGGCTTGAGATCTTTGCGTCCAAGTCTGCTCTGGCTTTGGCTATTTCGCTAAGAATCCCCTCCTTGAAGCTGAGCACGTTGAGGGTAGCGGCTGCTGCGACTGGGATGCCTACCCTCTTGGATACGGCTATGACCTCGATGCTTGCCGACCCTGTGGGCATCTTGTACGTCTCCTCAGGCTTGAGAACAACCCTCCAGTTTCCCCCGCCCACGTGCTCTGCAAACCCGACCGAAGTCCCAGCAGCACTCGTCAACAGGTACTTGACATAAGCTATGTCTTCCTCCGAGTATTGACGGCCTTTGAACGTTATTGAGACAGGCACCTCAGCCGGGAACCCTGTCTCAATAGTCGGAGTAGCCAGTATCCTAACCTCCGGTATCATGGGTTCGGCGAAGCCAGCCCATTTCGTCGGAGGGTCGGGGAACTCTCTGAAAGCCTTCAAGACAATTATTCTTGCCGTCGGGTCTACTCTGTCCAAGTAGAAGGGCCCGTTGCCGACTAGGAAGTGTCCCCGGGTGTCCACCCATCTTCTAAGGTTGTCGTATCTCTGAGCAGCCTCTTCCGGCGAGAGGTATTGTCTCAGAACGTTTTCGTATGGGATGAACCTCTGCTGAGCGGCTAGGGCCAAGTATCTCTTGAGGATTTCGATCGACGGGCCGGCGACGAAGCTAGTCCACTCAACTTTCAACTGTTCAGCTTTGTCAGCTGAAAACGCCAGCTCTTTGTTCGCCTCGGCGAGCCACGCTACAGCAACAGTGTGCCAAGGGCCTGGGCCGTAGGTGTAGTCTGTGAAGAAGGCCGAGGCAGCGGCGTTGACGTTCCATTCAGCGTCCAAGAAAGCTTGGTCAGAGTAGTACTCGATAACTAGTGGGTCTTTGCTGACTATTCTAAAGCCTTTGAAGGTTGTCCTAAACTCTTCGAAAGCAGGCAGGTAGGACTCGTCGTAGACCAGGCTTTTCGGGTCAGCTCTGTCGAACGTTAAGATGTAGCTGAACACTATGTCGGCAAGGTCCATCGTGCTACCGTCGTGGTACTTTCTCTTGAAGAGGTCTTCCTCAAAGTAAACAACTGTCCTAGTCTTGGCGGTAGTTCCCGCCGGGGCGTAGACTATTTCCTGTTTTTCAACATCCCAGCCATACCAAGCGTCCTCGGGAACCCTTATCTCTGGGACAAACCGCAGGTCAACATATTCTAAGGTTGCCTCCATGGGTGTGCCGACTACTGCGTAAACTTCAGCTCTCTTGATGCGCTGAGGCAGGTAGAGACCGGTGTATGGGTCAGGTATTACCGCGGGGTCGGATACGGCTCTGTAGACCATGGAATCGTAAACCCAGTTGCTGCCTGCCACAGGGTTTATGGGTTCGACGAGAAGGTCTGAGGAAGCTATCTTAACAGACCCGCCTACCTTGTCGACATACTTCAATGTATAGGGCCATAGCCTGGCGGCGGAAAATCCTCCAGCGAGGTCGTAGGTCAGCTGTATGTCTTTCCTAGAAGGCCACGGAGCCGTCTGGTGTATCAGCCAGACCCTAACCGAGTCTTTTATCGACAACTGTATGGCTTTTCTCATCAGTTCGTTTCTCTCGTCGACGCTTCGGTACTCTCGGTTGTAGAGCTTGGCGGCTACTTGGTCAAACTCTGGGTCGGGCTTGTAGGCTTGCCACAGCGGAACCGGCTGTCCTCTAGACGTGTAGAAGAAACCGAAGTTGTCGCCTTCGTCTCTGGACACGAGAGTGGTTATCCAACCTCCTGTGTAGAGATGCCACTGCCCGTCAGCCGGGTTTCCCCTTATCCATATGGGTGAAGCCTCCCTGCTCGTCTTGTACTGCCGGTCTACTGTGAAACCAATTCTCTCCAGCTGCGAGGAGATGTAGTCGCCTATCTGACGTCTCTGGTCTTCAACCCTTATCAGGAAAATCAACGCGACGGGTTCTCCCTTGTAATACCATTTTCCGTCGCGAAGCTGGGCGCCCAGCTTTGTCATCTCTTCCCCGATTATGGTTCTAGCCTTGTCCAAGTTGTAGGAATATTCCCTCTCTATGGCTCTCAGGAGGTCTGCATACCTGCCGTAGTCTGGGAATGAGGGGGACAGAGCCGTATACCTCGGAACTCCGAGACCGCCCATTATCTCGCTGGCGATGTAGCTCCTGTCTACAAGGTAGTTTATGGCTTCCCTTATTCGAGGGACTGAGAACGGGTTGAGCTTACCTGTAGCTGGAAACTCAGGCCCAACAGGGTTGAATGTCAGCTCGTAGTAGAGCCCGTAAGACATCGCATACGTGAGTTCTGGCGACGTCCTAACAGTCCTGAAAAGCGCTGGGTCTCGTAGGTCTCTGAAGTAGACCTGCATCTCGTTCTTGACAAGCATGTCAACCGCCTTCGCCTGGTCCTGCTCCACGAAGAAAACAACCTCATCCACCCATGGACCTGTCTGCTGACCCTGCGCCGACAAGGCTGGCAGTAGCAACGACAGCAGCAGGAAAACGCCCACCACACGGCTAAACAGTTTTTCCATGTTTTTTATCCGACACACATCTTTATAAGACTATTCCCAAACATGCAGCTGCAAAACAAACACTAAATAAAGCAACTACGAAAACCCACACAGCCCAGGTGGTATAGCCAGGTTAGCATCGCCGGCTGTCGCCCGGCGGACCCGGGTTCAAATCCCGGCCTGGGCGCCACTAAGTCGAAATCCTCACCTTGATCAGTCCTTTCGCCAAAGAGTGGTCTAGAATCTTTAAGCCATACTCCTCCAGCACTCCTTTCATGGCCTCGAAGACGCACTGAGTCGACTCGACTCTTCCTCCCACTCCTATGAGCGCTACCTCGTAGACGCCCTTGGATGTGTATTTGACGTCGAGCTTCTTGAGGGGGAAGAACTTGCTGACGATGCCTGCGAGCTGCAGCAGGCCGTCTACGGTCTCTGCGTAGACCTTGAGGTATTTGCCCACGTCTTGGCCGAGCTGTTTGAATTTTTTGAGGAGGCTTTCACGGTCTTTAGAGTAGAGGTCGGCTATGATGCTGTCCATGAAGTCGGAGGGAAGCACTACGGCGTCTACGTCCCTGAGAACCCAGTAGGCTTTTATCAGGTTTTTTATATCCTGTATCTCGAAGTTTTCCCTGAGAAGGTCTACCGACATTTTGAGCAGCTGGTTGGTCAGCGAGTAGAGCGTCATGTGCTTCTCCTCCGCAACACGGGAAAGGGCTTCAGCGATTTCAGCGTCCACAGCCAGAGATGCTCTAACCATGACTACAGCCGCTCACCAAGTTTATTAAACCTAGCTCTCACAACCTAAACCCTCTCAATGATTTCTCGAAGGTGATCTCCTCGAACCGTAGGCCTAGCTGCTTGGCGAACCTGTAAGACTCGAGTATCTCCTCTTTCGTCGGATAACGGGACATCTCGACGTATCTCTTGTCGAACCGAGGGTCGGCTGGGTTGCAGTAGCAGTCGGGATGGTATTGGTCCATGATGTTCACGGGGGTTAGGGGCATGTTTTCAGCTATCCACTTCAATACGGGTTTGGTGCAGCAGTCGACGTGTCCGGGCATGATCAAGTGTCTTATGACCACGTCCTCCCCCCAGCTGTACAGAAGCCTGTGGTTCTCGGCGACGGTGTCGAAATACCACGGCGTCCGGGAAAGCCATACAGCGCAGCGGTCGTTCCCAAACTTAAAGTCGGGAAGCCATATGTCGACCAGCTCGTGAAGTATGTCCATGGTCTCTCGGCTCATGTACATGTTGGAGTTCCAGAGAATTGGGGTGTTGAACTCGCCGTCGTAGGATGCGTTGCGGGCGTCCAAGGTGTATGGATAGTATATGTCGGCCTTCGCCTCTAACGCCTTGTCCTCCACGTGCTTGAAGAACTTAAGCAGGCTTATCGCTTCGACGATGGTGTGGAGGTGGATGGTTGGCTCGCCCCCAACCAAGTTGATGTTATGGCAGCCTTCCATACGCAGCTGCCACATGGCCCAGGCGAGCATGTGGGGCGTAAAGACTATTCCGTTGTCTTTGTCGTGCGAGATGTCGGCGTTCTGGCAGAACACACACCGCTGGTTGCATGATGTGAAGAAGATCGTCCCCGACCCCTTCGTACCGCGTATCGGGAGCTCTTCCCCACGGTGGTGGAAGTAGCTGGAGACACGGGAGGTCTCGCCCAGCTGGCATGTTCCAAGCTTCTTGGATGCTGTTCTGTCTACTCTGCAGTTCCATCGGCAGAAGTTGCAGTGGTGGAGCATTTTCTTGACTAGAGCCACTTTGATGTCCATGAAGCTAGGCCTCTCCGCTTCGAGGTCTTTCAGAGCAAGACTTCCGTCCCTTATAGCCCTGAAGACCTTGCTGAATTCATCGGCTTTCTTCCTGTGAAGCATCCACATCTCTTCCTCGTTCAACCGGCTCAAATCCTCTCCGGCTGGTATCCGCCTGCAGATAAGATACTTGGCGGGCTTGAGGTTGTTCGCCACCATGTAATACCATTCAAGCCTTCCCTTTATCTCCGGCGACCGCCATGTCTCCAAGCTCGCGAACAAGCCCTACAAAAATGATGGCGGTACTGACGTAAAAGCCTTGCTTTAGGCTTTTATGAAGGAGTGTTGAGCTAGACGCCTGTGTACAGGGTCAGCGTTATACGTGGAGATGGAATCGGGCCCCACATCGTCGGGAAGACCGTCGAGCTCGTAGACTGGCTGGGGGAGGTTTACGGGTTCAGGGTTGAGTTCGTTGACACGCCTGCAGGGGACAAGGTGTTTGAAGAGTACGGCGAAGCTCTACCCCAAAGCTCTTACGAGAAAATCAGATCTAGCGATGGTTGTCTCAAAGGACCTGTAGGCGAGACCGCCCGGGACGTCATAGTCTACCTCCGGCAGAAGCTAGACCTCTACGCCAACTTGAGGCCCTTCAAAAACTTCCCAGGAGTTGCAAGTAAGTGGTCCGGCGTAGACCTTCTTATCGTGAGGGAGAACACTGAGGACGTTTACAAGTCTGTCGAGGACGTTGGTGTTGACCATGCCGTCGCCCTTCTCATAATAACGCGTAGAGCCGCTGAGAGGATAGCACGTCTTGCGGTGGAAATGGCGTTGTCCAGGCGGCGAAAGTTGACGGTTGTCCACAAAGCCAACGTGGTGAGAGCTTACCAGTTCTTCAGGAACGTCTGCATGGAGGTCGCGTCGAAAAACACAGGCCTGCAAGTAAACGAGATGTACGTCGACAACGCCGCCTACCAGCTAATCGTAAACCCTCAGTCCTTCGACGTCATTCTAACGCCGAACATGTTCGGAGATATTCTGAGCGACGAAGCAGCTGGAGTCGTCGGCACTATAGGCATAGCTGGGTCGGCAAACATCGGCGACTCTTTTGGGCTGTTTGAGCCTGTCCACGGCTCAGCGCCCGGGCTTGACCCTGAGTACGCAAACCCTACGGCTCAGCTTCTAGCGGCGAAGATGATGCTTGAATGGCTGGGTAAGAAGAACAACGACAGAAGAGTCGCGGAGGCGGCTTTAGCGTTGGAAAAAAGTCTCGAAGAAGCACTAGCAGAGGGAGTGGTTTTGACTCCGGACCTAGGCGGTAGAGCAAAGTGCGGCGAGTTCGTCGATGCTGTGAAGAAGAAAATATCGAATCGTATGAAGTGATGGGGAGTGCTTTCGGGGGTCTTCAAAGCTCCGTCAAGCTCCGCCAACGTGGGCCCTGGCTATGATGTTTTCTCCATAGCTCTTGAAGAACCGAGCCTCGTCGTGGAGTTGAGGGTTGACGAGGGGGATGAGGTTGTCGTGAAGGCGAAAGGCAGGTACGCCTCGGAGATTTCATCAAACCCCGAAAATAACTCAGGCGTCAGAGCTGCGGCAGCGCTTCTGGCTAGCAGGGGGGTGAGGAAAAGAGTTGAGATAACCTACCATGCTGAAATCCCTCCGAGAAAGGGTCTGGGTTCGAGCGGGGCTGAGGCAGCGGCCACGGTGTACGGGTTGAACAAGCTTCTGAAGCTGGGGATGACGGCCAGCCAGCTCGTTGAAGCAGGTGCCTTGGCTGAGCCTGGAATGCACCCAGACAACGTCGCAGCCTCAACAATTGGAGGGTTTGTGGCTTGCCTCCGAGAAGAGGACGGCTTCACCGTCTTCCGGGTGGATCCTCCACCAGACCTAGCGATGGTGGTTCTGGTTCCGGACGTGGAGAAGACATCAACATCAGACGTCCGAAAAGCTGTCCCAGAGTCTGTAGAGACTAAGATGCATGTGGAGCTGACTGCTCGCGTTGCGGTGGCGGCGTTAGCTCTGTGCAAGTCTGACCTAGACACTTTCTTCAGAGCCATCTGCCTAGACCCGCTGGTCGAGTACTCTAGGGCTAACGCAGGGCTTTACGGTAATGGTGTCGACGGGCGGAAGCTTATGGAGGAGAAGCGGTCGCTGTTGAAAAAGTACAACGTGGCGGAGACCATAAGCGGGGCGGGGCCGTCTAGGGTATTGTTCTACAAGTTGTCGGAGAACGACCAAGGCGTCGGCGAAAGGCCTGTTGACAAAGCCGTGGCGGAAATCGTCGAAAAGCTAGAGAGGAACGGGTATAAACTGTTGGAGGCTTTCGATACAAGGCCGAATAATTCCGGATGTGTGCAAACACTCTAAATAACACTTCTTAAGCCTAAAGGTGATGGATGCCGATTACAGGCGTTTTGTGGACAACGAGTACAAGGATTACAGGGTTTACAGCAGGCTGGCCAGCGTCGAGAGAAACGGACAGCGGAAAGAAACCCTCCAGAAGCTGGCCGACGTTGAGAAGAGACATTTTAGCTTCTGGCTCCAGCACGCCCCAGGCTACAGGCCTTCAACATCCAGAGTTTTTCTCAACCTGATAGTATTGTGCAGGCTTTTGTTCGGCGTCACGTTCGTCGTAAAAACCTTGGAGGGTCATGAAAAAAAGACTCTCGAGGAGTACAGGCTGATGGTTTCGAGGCTTGAACATAACAGCGTTGAGAAACAGGCCATCGAGAAGATCATCAGCGAGGAGGTGGAGGTTGAGAGGCAGCTCGTAGGCCACATAGACGAGTCTGTGGTGAAGTATCTCGGGTTCATGATGCTTGGTGTGGCCGATGCGATAATTGAGTTAACGGGCGTGCAGACAGGGTTTCTGGGAGTCTCCAGCTCCACGATCGTCGCAGGTATTGCAGGGCTCATAGTTGGATGCGCCGCCGCTGTATCCATGGGAGCTGCCTCCTACCTTCAGGCTAGGCAGGGCGTTTCCGAAAGCCCTGCAGTATCGGGCTTCGTGACAGGCGGGATCTACATGCTGACGGTTATAACACTTGTATCGCCCTACTTCATCCTCAGGGACATGCTTTATGCATTCATGCTGTCAATCTTGTCGGCAATCGTCCTCACAGCCTTCTTCACCTTCTTCTCAACAATCCTCCAGGAAAAGAGCTTCTCGAAGGAGTTCTTGATAAACATCTCAATCCTAGCTGCTGTGGCAGCTGGAACATATCTTCTCGGTAGGGCGTTGGGGGAGCTGTTTGGAGCCGAAGTCCTTCCAGTGGCTTAGGCTTCTTCAAGAAGTTCGAGTATCTTAGGAAAGATGTTAACGTTGGTGATAACTAGGTCTGCGCCGTTCTCTAGGAAAAAGTCGGCAGCGTCGTGGGACTGTCCGTAGACGCCTGCGAAAAGAATGTTGGCAGATGTCTGTTTTGCTTTCCTAAACATTACAAAGTCTTCGACGCTGTTGCCGACGTAGACAACTTCTCCATTCCCCCCAAGATTCTGTAGAGCCTGCAGAAGCGACCAAGGACTGGGCTTCTCGTAAAGCTGTTTACTAGACGGGTCTGCAGAGACATAGTCTCCGATGAACACGCAGGCCTTCTTGTCGAAGAAATCCGCCAGCGCGCCGAGGGTTTTCCAAGTCTCCCACGATCCCCTTCCTGTGCTCATCCCAAGGACTATCCCACGTTTACGCAGGCTTTCTAGGGTCGACTGCTCGACCAGGAGTTTTTCATTCCTCAGCTTTCCCTCGAACGAGAAGAAAGGCCCAGACCCTCGAACTGCGTTGATGTATTCAGAACCAAAGAAAACTTCGTCGAAAACAGTTGTCAAAAGGCTTTTTCCATATCTTTCTGGATAGTTGAGGACTTTCTTAAGGTCTTCGACAGCTGGGGAATCGATTCCCAAGGCCGACTCGACCTCGGACAAGGACGCGGCTGTGCCCTCTAGGGATGAAATTTTTTTACCCAGCTCGAGCAACCAAGCCGAGGCTTCCCCAGCACTTAAGCCTGGGCGCTTGTGTGTTTTCATGGCCTCAGCCAACTCTCCCAAACTCAGTGGTTTAAGGCCCTCCAGTCTGTCGGCCAGACTGTAGCCAGACTTTTCATCCATCTTATTCACAACCCATTCAACTATCAAGGCCAAGGTGTCGCAGTCGTTGTTGAAGCTTCCAACGGCTCTGACCCTGTATATAGCTTCCGAGGGTATGTCCGAGCTGTTGAACGACATTCCGGTCAGGAAGCTGAGAAGGGCGGAAGCCGCATCCTTGATGGCTTCGTCGTAGGAGGTCCTCTCGTCTATCAGGACTCCGTCGCAGTCAAACACAGCGCCGGTTATGGACGAAAGCTTCTCCATGGAGCCGTATCTCACGTAGGAGACGCCGCCCGACCTTAGCTCGAGATATTCCCTAGCCTGCCTCATGCCAAGCCTATGGTTGGGAGTGTTTAGTTTTAAGGCTGAACTGTTTCAAAGCTTTTATACCGAGTTGGAGGATGGCTGTCAAGATGATGCCCAGGCACGTCAAGTGGGATGAAGTAGATTGGGAGAGGATTAGGAGCGACGTCTGGAGGCGTGTGGTTTTTGGAGAGAAGATGACTGTCGCACAGATGCGTCTTCTGAAGGGGGCTAGAGTAGCTATGCACAAGCATCACAACGAGCAGGTGGCCTACGTTTTGGAGGGCAGGGTTAAGTTTGTTTTCGAAGGCGGTTTTGAAAGAGTTGTCGACGCCGGCGGCGTGATGGTGATACCTCCAAACGTCGAGCATGCCGCAGAAGCCCTTGAAGACAGCCTCGTCGCCGACATATTCGCACCACCTCGAGAAGACTGGCTAAAGGGTGAAGACGCCTACCTCAAGAAGTAGGCTTGAGAATCCATTCACTCATAAGCCTCCAGTGCCACTCATCAGACTCCTCTATCAGTTCGAACTCTTCTGTAAGCATGGCTAGCTTAACGGCGACAACGTGGTAGCACATGGGTTTTTCGTGGCTCATCACACGGAAGAAAAAGTCTTCGCAAGAGCAGTAGCCAACGGCGGGGAGAACCAAATAGTCTCTTGTTTTTCCAACCACAACCCAACGGAACCGGTTGCTCGGCTTGAAGACATACTTCTTGACTTTTTTCGCCCTGACGCATTCATAGGCCTCTTCAAACAGCTTAGGGTACTCCGCCTGTATCTTCGTGAGCTCCTCGCTCATCATAGCACCTTCCTCAGCTGCCCAAGCCTTCCAAGCACCTTGCCGTCTAAGGTCATGACTTCAGCCATGTCCACGTCGAACACGCCTGAGTGGAGCAACGGCCCCCTGACGAGACGAGAAGGCCCCAAGTCGTTCACGGACCTGCCTTGAAGGAAGGGATTGAAGCTGGGCATTATCAGCAGAGACAGCATTCCCCTCGCTTGACGGGCCTGTTTACCGTACAACGCCACGAGTAAAGACTTCCTAGAGGCTCTCAGCCTAAGCCAGACCCTCAGCCTAGCACTTGCGTCTCCAGACCCAAGCGTAAGAACTGGGTGTAGGTGGCCGACGAGTAGTGTTTCGGCGTCGACTAGTTTGTCGTCTGGCTTGACGTGTCCGTGAGTTATGGCGAGCCTCTCCTCCGGAATGTACATGCCACGGGTGGGAAGTATTTCAGCCAGCCCCTTCAAGGCCTGCGCCAGACGGCCGTCGTGGTTGCCTGGAATTATCATAACCCGCTCCACAAGCTTGTTCAGTTCTTCGAGAAACTGCGGCAAAACTTTGGACTCCAGCTCCGAGGGCCCTAAGATGTTGTGCTTCAAGTCGCCGGCCACGATCACCTGCTCAGCCTTAGTTTTCTTGACGACTTCCTTCAACTCTTCCAAGAGCCTGCCGCTGTGAGACGGAATCCTAACACCCCTCAGCCGTAAATCCATCTCGAACCCGAGATGAAGGTCAGCTACGACCACCGCTCTCTTCGGTTTCTCCACCAGCAGAGCGGGATGACCCTCAACAATCATCAACTCCTTCCTCACGCTATCTCTTGGAGACTTCAGCAAGCTTTTCAGGAAGGTAGTCGGTGACTATGTACTCGAGTCCGTACCGGCTCAGCGACTCCAGCTCGGCCTTCCGCTGCATCTTCTTGAACTGGCTTATCTCACGCTTCCACGGGTCTTGGACGTAGCGTGGGTCTTTCTCAAGCTCTGATACCCTGCGGACGTCCTCGTCGTTGAACCTCATGGATGGAAGCTTGTACTTTGTTATGTCGCTGGCCCACAACCCAGCCCATACCCCGTCAGGGACGTTAAGCTCTCTTACGTGTGCTGAGAGAGCTGAGCCGAAGACGATGACGCTTGCGATGTGCATTCCCCACGGGTCTGCGTCGCTGAAGATGTAGACAGGCAGGTTTAGCTCTTGGTTTAGGCGTCTGATGAACTTCCTCGTGGAGCGTGGAGCCTGCCCTGCCGTGTGTACCACGATAGCCTTGTACTTTTGCGGAACGTTTTCCTCGAGGAACCTCTGGTATATGGCGCCTTTCTCGACGACGAAAACCTGTTCAGCCTGACACCTTACTATCTTGGCGGTTGTCATGGCAGGCCCGATCATAGCGCCGTCTGGAATAGTCCTCAAGTCAAGAGTCCTCCCCTCGTATCCTGGAACCGTGTATTCAATCACAAGAGGCCCGAATATGCTTGACCTCTCCTCAGGGTAGATGTTGAAGTCCTCTCTAACCGTCCCGATGAGCGTTTCCAGCTCCGTAACGGCTTCGTCGCTCTCCTGCTGGTCTTCGAAGTCGACGTCGTAGCCTAATGCGTTGTAGAAAGCGTCCCTCAGCGTGCTCGTTTTCTTCGACACGATGAGCTGGGAGGCGAACATAACCATCCAGCATAGCTGGGCAAGAGGCCTAAGATGCTTGATGTTCCTAGCTGTTCTGACAGACTTCCGAGGTCCTAGGATGTACTGCCTCAGAGTTGGACTGTACTCTATGTTGGAGGTGGTGCGAGCCGGGATCTCGAAGTGGGGGAACTCTCCAGCCTCGACGCTCTCGACGACGGCCCTGGCGAGCGACCTTATGCGTTCCAGAACCTTGGCCTGAGCCTCTAAAGGTTTCGTCTTTGGTTTCTGTTTCACCGCCTTCATCCCGTAGGGGAAGCTCTTATAGATTCAGGCGGTTATTTGGTTTGAAATCAGAAAGGCTGCGTCAAGGAAAGGAGTCGGGTAAACGCCTATGACGATGGCCGCAGCTGTGAGGACTAGCAGGGGAGCCGTCATGCTCGCTCCGACAGGGTTGAGCTTTTCAAGGGCGGGAGATGGGTTCTTCAAGAATATGGACTGGACCAGCCTTACGTAGTAGGCCACGCCGACCAGTATGTTGACAACCATGATGGCTGCGAGGACGGCATATACCTGTCCAGCGGAGAGGGCTGCGGTGATGATGGTGAACTCGCTCCAGAAGACGTTAAGCCCCGGAATTCCGGCAAGGGCGAACGCTCCTACGGCGAAGCATGTCGACGCCAGCGGTAGCTTCTTGCCTATTCCGGCCAAGTTGTCTAGGCTTCTTGTGGAGGAGGCGTGGATGAAAACTCCTGCGGCTAAGAAGAGCAGGGCTTTGACGACAGCGTGGTTGAGTACGTGGAACAGGCCTCCGGCTACGCCGGCGACGTTTGCTACGCTTAGCCCGAAGACGATGTACCCTATGTGGGCTATGGAGCTGAAGGCCAGCAGACGTTTGATATCCTCCTGCATCAAGGCCAGAAGGTTTCCAACACTCATGGTGATGACGGCGAAAATGGCCAACCCCAAGCTCCAGTCATACAACGCTGGCGGGAAAACTCCAAGTATAAGCCTGAACAAGGCGTAAACGCCGGTTTTTATCACAACTCCTGACAGCATCGCAGATATCGAGCTGGGTGCGGCGGGGTGGGCGTCGGGAAGCCATGAATGGAACGGAGCCATCGCTGCGTTGACTCCGAAGCCTGTCACGAGGAAGACTATCGCTATGTAGCTCCACGCCTCGCCTGCGGCGGCAGCCGTCCCAAGCACCTCAGCCAGCCTGCTTATCTCAAGCGTGCCGGCCAGTCCGTAAAGAAGCGACATGCCGAAGAGAATCGCTGAAGCCCCTGCGGCGCTGATGATCAAGTACTTGAGAGAAGCCTCCACAGCCTCCCAAGAATGATACCTGAAGGCGACTAGAAGGTAGGAGGCTATGGACATCATCTCCCAGAATATGAAGAAGGTGAAGAGGTCGCCCGCGAAAACGACTCCAACCATTCCAGTGACCAGTGCTATGAGCAGTGGGTAGAACTCGGGCTTTCTCTCCTCGATGTAGCCTATGGAGAAAAGGCTGGCTAAGAGGCCGACCGCTATGAATATCAGGGATAGGAACGAAGATAGCGGGTCGACGTAGACTGACGACGAGTAAGGGCCCTGAGAAACAGCATAGACTCCTCCTGCGAAGACTGTTTGTGCTTGGAAGTATGCTACGATGAGGCTGAGGGCGAAGGCGGCGAAGCTGTAGGCGTCTATGATGAAGGATGCCTTCAGACGTCTGGAGGCTAGCGAGAAGACCGGAGACAGGACGGTGAAGATAATCAGCATGTTTAATGCCGGTGTGAAGTTTACCATCGTCCTCGCCTAGTTGGTTTTTAAGCAGCTTTTTAGTTTTAGGAGCAGCCCGTCGTGGCTCCGCAGTTGACGCAGACGTAGCATGTTCCGCTTCGAGCCATGATGCTGCCGCATTCAGGGCATGGAGGAGCGTCAGGGGCAGGTGCTTTCACGGATGAAACTCTCTCAACAGAAGCCTTAGGCTCGACGTCGTCTCCGTCAACCAACCCAATCTCTTGACGCTGTTCCTCGGGAAGGAACTTCAGAGCAAGCCATCGGAAAACATAGTCAACGACGGACTTGGCGAACCTAATCTTAGGGTTGTCGGTGAAGCCTGAAGGCTCAAACCTAGTATGTATGAACTTGTCGACCAACACCTTCAAGGGGACGCCGTACTGGAGAGCTATTGAGGTGACTATCGAGAAAGAGTCCATGAGCCCGGCTAGGGTGCTTCCCTCCTTCGCCATCTTGATGAAGATCTCTCCAGGTGTCCCGTCCTCATAAAGCCCCACAGTTATGTAGCCCTCCTGCTCGCCTATCCTAAACTTGTGGGTTACAGCTGTTCTCTCCGAAGGAAGTCTTCTTCTGACGGGCCTGGGGACGCTCTCTTCCTTTGCAGATGTTTTTGCTGTGAGGGGTTGAGACAGCTTGCTTCCGTCGCGGTAGATAGCTATGCATTTCAACCCCATCCGCCATGCATCCAAGTACACCGAGGCTACATCCTCCGGCGTCGCCTCGTTCGGCATGTTGATTGTCTTGCTTATAGCTCCGCTGAGGAATGGCTGGACTGCAGCCATCATGAGTAGATGTGCTCTGTAGTGAATGTACCTCCTCCCCTTCTTGCCTGAGGGCACGGCACAGTCGAAAACAGCGTAGTGCTCCTGCTTTAGATGGGGTGCTCCTTCAACGGTCATGGCTCCGCAGACAACCTCCTCAGAGTTGTTTATCGCCTCCTCTGAGAAGCCTAGGTGTTTAAGCAGATTGAAGGACGGGTCTTTGTATTCTTGTTCGGGCACGCCGAGCCTCCTCATGGCCTCAACCCCTAGCACCCAAGGGTTAAGAACGTCTTTGAGGCTTGTGGCTGACGGCAGGAGCTGTTCAACTTTCTGTATCTCGGCTTCTGTCAGACCACGTGCTTTGAGCGCTTGGGCGTTCACGGGCTGTGGGCCGTAGAGCGTGTTCGTACCAACGACGTACTGAACGATGTCCTGTATCTGACTAGGCGTGTAGCCTAGCTTTCTGAGCGCAGGCTCGAGAGACCTGTTGACTAGCTTGAAGTACCCTCCTCCAACAAGCTTCTTCAGCTTCACGATCGAGAAGTCGGGCTCGATGCCGAGGGTGTCGCAGTCCATCAAAAGCCCGATAGTTCCCGTCGGAGCAATCAAAGTCGCTTGAGCGTTCCGGACGCCGTATTTTTCACAAAACTCCACCGCCCTATCCCAAGAGCTTCGAGCAGCTTGCAAGATGTATGGGTCGCAGAGCTCTAGCGGCGGCAGATAGGGCTTGACCTCAAGCCCTTCGTACTCCTCAGGCCTGCAGCCGTATATTGCCCTCCTGTGGTTGTTCAGAACCCTCAGAACGTGACGTTTGTTCCTCTCGTACTCTGCGAACGGGCCCTTAATCCTGGCTATTTCCGATGAGGTCGCGTAGACCTCAGCCGTCATCAAAGCCGTCAACGCAGCGGCTACGGCACGGCCTCTGTCGCTGTCGTAGGGAAGACCCATACGCATCAAAAGCCCGCCGAGGTTTGCGTAGCCTAGGCCTAGGCTCCTCGTCCTGTAGCTCATCTCAGCTATCTCCTGACTTGGGTACTGAGCCATGGCGACGGTTATTTCAAGGACTATGGTCCAGAGTTTGACGGCGTGTTTGAATGCATCTATTAGGAAGACTCCTTTCTCCTCGTCGTAGAACTTAACAATGTTGAGGGAGGCAAGGTTGCAGGCTGTGTTGTCCAGGAAGTTGAATTCTGAGCAGGGGTTTGTGGCGTTTATCCTACCCGTCTCGGGACACGTATTCCACTCGTTGATTGTTGTGTCGAACTGAAGACCTGGGTCGGCGCAGGCCCATGCAGCCCGGGCGATCTTGTCCCAAAGATACCTAGCCTTAACTCGCTTAGCCACTCTTCCGTCGGTCCTCCAAACAAGCTCCCAGTCTCCATCGCTCAGAACCCTTCTCATGAACTCGTTCGACACCCTAACAGAGTTGTTGGAATTCTGTCCCGAAACAGTCTGGTACGCCTCACCCTCAAAGTCAGGCGAATAGCCGGCAGCAACGAGTGCCGCAACTTTCTGCTCCTCCTTCATCTTCCAGTCGATAAACTCCTCAACCTCCGGATGGTCCGCGTTGAGCACAACCATCTTTGCGGCTCTCCTTGTCGTCCCGCCGGACTTTATTGAGCCAGCCACGGCGTCGCCCACCTTCAAAAACGACATCACGCCGCTTGACACACCGCCTCCCGACAACGGCTCCCCCTTCGCACGGAGCACGGAATAGTTGCATCCTTCACCACTTCCATACTTGTAGATGCGGGCCTGCTTGACCCATGTGTCCATGATTCCTCCAGGGTTGACTAGGTCGTCTTTAATCGACAGGATGAAGCATGCATGAGCCTGTGGATGAGTGTAGGCGTCGGTTGAAGGAACAACTCCAACTTTCTCGTCGTAGTAGTAGTGTCCCTGGGCGGGGCCTGTTATTCCGTAAGCTGACTGTAGCCCCGTGTTGAACCACTGCGGCGAGTTGGGTGAAGCTATTTGAGCGATGAGCATGTATTCTATTTCGTCCTGAAATGCCTGAGCATCCTCGAGAGTTGCGAAGTATCCCAGCTTCTCACCCCACTGCCTCCAGCAGCCAGCAAGCCGTCTAACAACCTGCTTGAGAGACCTCTCCGGGCCGAGTAATGGTTTTCCGTCGTTGTCGTAGACCGGGTTTCCGTTCTCATCGTACTGCGGCACGCCTGTCTTGCGAAAATACTTCTGCGCAAGTATGTCGGTGGCCACCTGAGACCAGAAGCTAGGAACTTCAACGTCTTTCATCTCGAATATTACGTTGCCGGCCAAGTCCTTGATCTGGGAAGTTCGTCTTTCCCACCTGAAGTAGGAAAAGACATCCCTTCCATCTGTGTAAAACCTGCCTACATGAAGACCCCCCGCTCTCCCGTGTTGAGTTCTTGAATGCTCAGCGACAGTCATGATGATACGAGGAAGTTAGACACGATATAAGATTTTACCCCTTTTCTACAGTTAAATGATTAAACAATTTAAAAGCATGCCTCGGATGTTCAACGGGTGACCTCCTGAGACTTGACGAATTCGTACAAGCTTTTCGCCTTCATGTCGGTCTCGAACCATTTTCTCACAGGTGTCAACAGCTCGTCCAACGCACGAGCGACTGCGTTCTTGAGGTCTAGAGGATGAAGTGAGCCGTCGACGAAGTCCTTAGAGAGCTGGCTGTAGTCAACGTACTCAACGTCTCCCCCGAACTTTGCAGGCCTCTCGACCATCATTTTTTTCTTTAACGGAAATATCACGTACCTGCAGTACTCTAGTACAGGGTTGCCTGAAACCTGTTTAGGAGGACAGTAGGCGTTGTGGATCTTATGCTTGATAGTCTCGTAGTCGTCGTGGACGTAGATGCTCGACTCAGGAATGCTCTTACTCATCTTGGAGCTGATCTGGATGTCTAGGGCTTCCTCCTCCTCCATCCCCATAGGGCCCGTAGGACCAGACAACCCCATCAGCATGTGGTGGTGGACTGCGACAGGTTTCCAAAGCCCAAGCTTTGGACCTATCTCCCTGGCTAGGATGTTGGCCCTTCGCTGGTCGAGGCCAAGCTGGCATATCTTCGCACCTAGGGTGAATATGTCGGCGACCTGCATGCCTGGGTACAGGAGCTGAGCTGCTTCCTGAAGTTCTCCCTCTTTCCTGCCCATTATGGGGAGACAGCGGAGCACCCTTCTAAGCGTCGTGCTCCTCAAAACCTCTATGACGAGCTTCCAGTAATCCCTGTCGGCCGTCAGGTCGCTAGCCCATACTATGTCCACCTTGTTGACGTCCACGCCCGAGGCCTTCCAGACTTCAACGAAATACTCTCCGACCCGCCGAATCTTCTCGAGGTCGCCTCCCATCTTCTTGTTGATGGCTGCGTGCCAGTCTGCCAGCAGCAGCTTGAACCTGCACCCCGCCTCAAGCATGTCCCTGAGCTTGACGACCCTGAGAAGAGCGAAGGGTATATGGGCGAGGCCGCTAGGCTCGAACCCGTCGTAAGCAACGGGGCTTGACTCGGTCTCAAGCAGGCTTCTGAGCTCGTCCGGAGTGATAACCTCCTCCGTCGGGGGCCGCATTATCAGCTCCATCCTAGTCTCTAAGTCCATCGTATTTTCAGCAGCCGTGTCAGGTAATAAACAGTGCTTCGCAATATGCTCATTAAGAGCTTTAGAAAAGCATACTGCATGCGCAAGCCCAACAGGCTGGCCAACGAGCAGAGCCCTTACCTCCTCCAGCACGCCTACAACCCCGTCGACTGGTATCCCTGGGGCGAAGAGGCTTTCGAGAAGGCCAGGGTGGAGAATAAGCTGATTTTCCTGAGCATAGGGTACTCTTCTTGCCACTGGTGCCATGTGATGGAGCGAGAATCTTTCGAGGATAAGCAGATAGCTGACCTTTTGAACACATACTACGTTCCTGTCAAGGTTGACAGAGAGGAAAGGCCTGACGTCGACGAGCTGTACATGAAGGCTGTGATGCTGATGACCGGCCATGGTGGATGGCCGTTGACGGTTATTCTGACGCCTGACTTGAAGCCGGTGTTCGGTGGAACGTACTTTCCTCCAAGAAGAAGAGGAGGGTTGAGAGGCTTGGATGAAATACTCAGAGCTGTGGCCGACCTTTGGAGGAGAAGCCCGGACGAGCTTAGGAGGGCTGCCGAGCAGACATCATCCGTTGTGAAAAGCCTCTACATGGTCGAGCCTGCTGGTCAGGAGCCGGAATACAACGCCGTAGTCCAAGCGTTTGACACTTTAGTGAACTCCTACGACGAGGTCTACGGAGGCTTCGGGACGGCGCCCAAGTTCCCCATGCCGCTTTACATTGAGTTCCTGCATGCCTACTACGCCGTCGAAAGGGAGGCGTTGGCTCTCAAGATGGCATCCCACACACTCGAGAGGATGGCAAGGGGAGGCGTTCACGACCAGCTTGGTGGGGGGTTTTTCCGCTACTCAACCGACCGCATATGGCTTGTGCCTCACTTCGAGAAGATGCTTTACGACAACGCCCTACTAGCCCGGACATATCTCCAGAACTACCAGCTTACGGGCAACGAGTTTATGCGAAGAGTTGCGGTCTCGACCCTCGACTGGATGCTGGACGAGCTCTCCGCTCCAGAAGGTGGTTTTTACTCAGCCGTCGACGCCGACAGCCCCGAGGGTGAGGGGGCTTACTACGTTTGGCGAAAGTCGGAGGTCGAGCAGGCTTTGGATGGCAGGGACGTCGAGATAGCGTTGAAAGCCTTCGGTGTGGCTGAGAACGGGAACTTTGAGGAGGGAAAATCTATCCTAACCTTTGTCAAGAACTTGGAGACGCTTTCGAAGGAGCTGAACATCGACGTCGAGGAACTGGGCATCAGGGTACAGCATGTGCGTGAGAGGCTTCTCAGCACGAGGCGGCGGAGGCCGAGGCCAGCGGTCGACGACAAGATAATAACCTCATGGAACGGTTTGGCGGTTTCATGCTACAGCCATGCTTACCAAGCACTCAGAGAGCAGCGCTACCTAGAAGCAGCGGTCAAGGCCGCCGACTTCGTGCTGGACAGGCTTTACAGGAACGGTGTTCTTCATAGAGTTTACAGACAGAGAACCGGAGCGGAGGGGTTCTTGGAAGACTACGCCTTCATGGCGAACGGCTTAGTCGACCTTTTCCAAACATGTTTTGAGACAAAATACTTGGAGGCTGCAATACACCTAGCCGACAGGATGACGGAGCTTTTCTGGGACGACGACAAGGGAGGGTTCTTCTACGCTGTCGAGGACGTGGCGGATGTCTCGAGGATTAAGGAGGCTTATGACGGAGTAATGCCTTCAGGCAACTCCATGGCTGCATGGCTCCTAATACGACTGTACGAGCTGACAGGCCGGTCTCAGTACTTAGAGAAAGCAAGCGGGGTTTTCAAGGCTTTTTCAGACCAGCTCAACAACCACCCTACAGAGCATATCTTCATGCTGCAGGCGCTTGCAGCCTACCGCCAGCCGAGGACGGAGATAGTGGTGGCGTGCGGCAGTAGAGAAGAGGCTGAGCCATTCCTCGACCATCTGCACAGAAATTACCATCCATTCAAGACGGTTGTCGTAGTGGGAGACTGGAACAGGCGAAAGCTTTCGGAGCTGACAACCCTCACGGCTGACAAACAGCCTTTGGACGGACAGCCAGCAGCTTACGTCTGCGAAAACTACGCATGCAGGCTGCCTGTGATAGACCCAAGCGAGCTGCCCAAGCTTGTTGGGTGGGTTCGGTGAACGGGACCGCTCGAAAGATACTTTTGCTAACTTGGATATCATGGTTCTGGAGCCACGGCACCCGTGTAGGAATACCCGCCATAACGCCGTTCATCAGGCAACGGCTGGAGATCTCTACAGCTGAAGCCGCAGCCATCCCCGGGCTGCTGAACCTAGGGTTTTACTCGTTCGCCTATTTCTCGGGGAAGCTGGCCACGAAGATAGGGTCGAAAAACGGCGTGGTCTATGCGACGTTGGGGTCGGGTGTTGTGCTGGGGGCGGCCTCGCTGGCGGAGAACGTCTACGTCATGTATGCGGGGGTCTTCGCGACCGGCCTATTCCTCTCGATGCATCTGCCCTCCGCCATCCCGTGGCTGGGAAGGCTCTTCAAAGGACCTAGACAAGGTCTCACCATCGGCATCCACGAGTCAGCAGCCCCGACGGGACAAACCCTGGGCCCCCTGGTACTCGCCTTCCTCATCTCGACGACTGCCTTCTCAGCCCCGCTTCTCGCTTGGGCTCTAGTTCCTGTGCTGACAGGTCTGTCCTTGATGTTTATCAGGGAAGGAAGCCGTGAAACCCACGCAGCGGGGAATAGGCTCCAAGCATCGGCGAACCCCAGGACCGTTCCTCTGACGGTGCTGACCACGGCGAACCTCGTGGGGAACTTGGGAGTTGTCGCGATAGTTCCTCTTCATCTAGTCGACACGTTCGGGTTGGACAAGGGGTTCGTGGCCTCGGTAGTAGGGGCTAGTCGGCTTCTAGGAGTGTTCGGCCAGCCGTTGGGCGGTCATCTCCACGACCGGTTTGGTTTTCTTAGAGTCGCCGCAGCACTTACGACGATTAACCTCGTGTCCAACGCTTACCTGATGCTGGGCCCCTACAGCGAGTTCTACGCTGTTGTGATGGTCGTCCAAGCAGCCTCGACCGCCATGTACTTCCCCCTCGTCTACAGCCATCTCGTCAGAAACTTCGGCCCAGCAGCCTCAACGATACTGGGCAAGATGTTCACAGCTGCGGGCATCGTCGGCCCCACTTCAGCTCCTTTCATAGCCGGGTTCATCGCCGAAAGAATGGGCTACTCGGCTGCGCTAGCCTATCCCACAGGGCTGGCTGCTGCAGGCGTTGCCTCGCTGTTCTTCCTCAGGCGTGAAGGTAAGATTTAATATTAGAAAGCTAGACGTTAGTCAAGGCTGTGAATGGTTGTCCTGAAGCTGCCGGATGTTGGTGAAGGAATAGCTGAGGGAGAGGTCATCAGGTTCTTGGTTAAGGAGGGCGACGAGGTTGAGAAGTACCAGCCTCTAGTCGAAGTGATGACGGTCAAAGTCAACATAGAGATCCCGTCCCCTGTCAAGGGAAGAGTGGTGAGGTTCCTCGCCAGCCCCGGACAGGTGTTGAAGGTAGGTGACCCGTTCATCGAGATACAGTCGGAGGAAGCCTTGGAGGAGGCTCGGTTAGAGGAGACATCAACTCCGAAGACGCTGGCTCAACAACCCGTTCAGAAAACAGGCGTTATAGCTACTCCTGCGGTCAAGAAGCTGGCGAGGGATTTGGGCGTCGACATCTCCGCAGTAACCGGAACAGGGCCCGGCGGTAGAATAACCGAGGACGATGTTAAAAGAGCGGCTTCTGCAGCCGAGACGAGAATACCGATCAAGGGGCTGAGACGCATGATAGCCGAGCGGCTGGTCACCGCCAGGTCTAGGACTGCTTTGGTGACTGTTTTCGAGGTGGTCGACGCAGAGGAGCTTGTGAAGCTTAGGGATGAGCTGCGCAGGGACCCTAGGGCTAGGGACTTGAAGATAACTTACATGCCGTTGATCATGAAGGCTATTGTTGAGACTGTGCGGAAATATCCGGTGATGAACGGCTGGATAGACGACGAGAGGAACGAAATTGTCGTTTCAAGGAGTGTCAACATAGGTTTTGCTGTTGACACGGCTGAGGGTCTATTGGTTCCCAACGTGAAGAACGTCGAGTCGAAGGATGTGTGGACTCTCGCCAAGGAGGTTGAGGAGCTTGCGGAGAAGGCTAGGGCTGGACGGCTTACGCTGGAGGAGATTAGGGGTGGGACGATCAGCATCTCCAACTACGGTTCTCTCGGCTCGCTTTCAGGAACGCCGTTGATAAACTATCCCGAGATAGCTGTCGTGGGCGTTGGCAGGATTGAGAAAAGACCAGTCGTCCGGAACGACGCCGTGGTTGTGGGAGAGGTGCTTGAGCTGGCCACGACGATAGACCACAGAGCTGTCGACGGCGGAACTATGAGTGGTTTCGTGTTAGAGCTTAAGCGAAACCTGGAGAACATTAAGCAGGTTATAGGCCGATTTTGAAGAGCTTGGCTGAAGCCGGGTTTATGGCCGGTGTCTGGGTTGAGGTGATAGTGTCGACATACTCGGTTAACGGCGTGCCGCATGCGGCTGCGATGGGCTGCACGACGGCCGACGGCGTCTCAATCCTGCTCAAGCCCTTTAAAGACACGAAGACCTACAACAATTTGGTGAACAGGCGGAGCTTAGTGGTGAACGTATGCCGCGACCCCGTTGTTTTCTACAAAGCCGTGTTCGACCAAGGCTTGACCTTCGGAGAGGCTAGGCGTGTCAACGCTCCCCGGGTTATGGAGGCCTCGGCTTGGGTTGAGGCTGTCGTCTCGGAGCTCAGAGAATTCTCGGGGCCTAGAGCTGAGGCCTTATGCAGCGTCGAGAACGTCGACCTGGTTGTTGAGAAGCCACGACCCTACAGCAGGGCTGAGCATGCCTTGATGGAGGCCTTGATTCACTTCACTAGGGTAAGGGCCTTCGCAGGAACCGAGAGACACAACGAAGCAGAGGCTCTGCTTGATAGAATCAAGTACTACGAGAAACTAGTCCAACGCGTCTCCTCCAACGAAGCCCATCTAAGCATGATTGAAAAGATCGTCAGAGAAGCGTCTAGGCTGGTTGATCGTGCTTGATCGTTGATGTCAAGTCTCCGGCGAGGCTTCATCTCGGTTTGACGGAGCTTGGCGGTCATTTTGGGCGGATGTACGGCGGAGTCGGTGTTGGAGTCGAGCAGCCTTCGTGCCGTGTGAGAGTTGAGTGCTGGGAGGGGCTTGAAGTCGACGGACATGAACGAGATTACGTCAAGACGCTGGCCGCTAGGCTTGAGAAAATCCTTGCCAAGAGGCTCACTGGAAGGATAACCGTCCTCGAGACTATTCCAGCACACGTCGGCCTAGGATCCCGTACTCAGCTATCTCTCTCCGTGTCCACCGCCCTGTGCAAAGCCAACGGCCTGAACCCGTCGACACGCCTGCTTGCGGGGGCGCTCGGCCGTGGAAGCGTTTCAGGAGTGGGTGTGGCGGTGTTCGAAAACGGCGGGTTTGTCGTAGACATGCCTAAGCGAAAGAATTCGGGACGTGTTTCAGGCTTTCTGAGGATGAGCTTCCCCGAAGAATGGGCGTTCGCAGTAGCGTACCCCGAACGTGAGAAGGGCCCCTCCGACGAGCAGGAGGCCGAGCTTTTCAGCCGTCTCCCCGCCATGCCTGACGAAAAATGTGCCTCGCTATCACACCTAGTTATGGGGAAGCTGCTGCCAGCCCTAGCTGAAAAAGACGCTGAAGAATTCGGACAAGCCTTGACAGAGCTGCAGAAAGCCATCGGTTCCCACTTTTCACAGGTTCAGGGAGGAGTTTACAGGCGCCCCGAGCCTTTGAGGATTCTGGAGGATTGCGGAGCTTTGGGCCTAGGGCAGAGCTCTTGGGGCCCGGCTGTGTACGGGTTCTTCAGCTCCTTCAAAGATGCGGAGGAAGCGGTTTCTAGAACACGTGAACGGCTGGGCGATGGATGGGTGGTCTTCGCCACGAAGGCAGACAACAAAGGGGCGCAAACTTCAGTCCTGCCTTAACTGTTTTATGATGTTTCTGACGTCGAAGCTGGGCAGTTTGACATGGTCGAGAACCGTTCCAGAACATTTCCGTAGCTCGAGGGTCTCGACAAGCTCAGCATACCTACCTCCGCCCAACCCGTCGGCGACCAAAGCAGCCCCCATAGCAACATCCTTAGCCCTCCTCGCGAACACGTTCCCAGGCCTGCGTGCCCTGAGACCCAGCCTCCGCTCCACAGCTTGGACGATATCCTCCCTCAACTCCGGCACCCTGGAGAGCCTGCCCGTCAAAACCACCTCATACGGCTTAGAATCCATCACCGACGACAAGCCAGCCACAGCCTTGACCACTCCCTCAACAAAGCTGCTCCACCCATCTATGAATTCGGAGCAGCGCTTCTGAACAAAATCCTCGAGTGGGGCCGAAGAGCCCGCCTCCGTGTAAGAAGCGCCTCCCTCGAAAAGCCTTTTCTTGCTGAACTCCCCCAAGAGATATGCCAGCTCCCCGTCCATCCCACCGTGAGACAGGTAGCCTGGCCCGGGAAAACACGTTCCGCCGAACCCGTCGACGATCCTGCCGTTCTCTACAGCTACCGCGGCGTTGTAGCCGTAGCCCAGCTCGACGCAGACAAGCCTAGTATCCCCGTACTTGATCCCAAGCCTTCGGGACTGGTCCCACACGGCGTAGGCCGCAGCGCATGTCTTGTCAGCCGTGCCCATGTCAACCCGATTGATCTTGCGGTATTCCGGTACTGAGGAAAGCTGAACAACTCCGGGCACCATGTACGCGTCGATGCCCTCTTCCTTCATCATCCTCAGCAGCCGTCTCACACCGCTGAGCACAGAGATTCCCGAGTCCGTCTTTTTCTCCAGCGTCGTTAAGGCCAAGTCATCGTCGGACAGCTCGGCTACTTTCTTCAACGGCAGGCCGTATCCCGAGGGTCCGGCCACGACGTCGGGCGAGGCTTGCTTGATAACTCGGATTATTTGTCCGGTCTCCTCGGCGACGAGCTTCGACGGAACGGTCTCATCTAAAACAACCCTGTCCACGTCGTCCTCGATGCAGCAGAAGTCGAAGTTCCCAGTTCCCGGGTCTATACCCAGTGCACGCATGGGACCCTACCTGTTAGCAATTGATTTAAAGGTTGAAGCTTTTCGCCAGCCTTTCAGACGGACTTGACCAAAAGCCTTGCAATAGCAGCCGGGTCTACGACGCCCTCCTCGATGTTCTTGGCTATCGTAGATAGGTTCCTTACCTCCACTTCTTTCAACACCAGAAAGGCTGCTAGAACAGACTGTTGGTAAGGCGTTTTGTAGAAGCTCTCAGCAGAGTACCTAATCTTCGCATTCCTTGCACTTTCCTCGATCGACAACGCTGTCTTGTAAAGCTCGTCCTCAACGCTGACCTTTCGCATGTAGTCCATCAACTGGATCTGCTGAAACACAGCCTTAACGTCCTCTGCCGTCAAAAGATTCTCCACATCGCTCATCTTCACGTTAATCGTCTGCGAAGGAAGGAACTCCTTAGCCTGGGGCAGTGTAAGCCTCCAGCCCCTAGACCTCAAAGCCGTGGTCAGGGCGTATGTGTCCACATCCATCGAGACAAAAGGCCTTAAGTATTTACGGGCGCTCCTCGGAGTCTTCTTGAACGCCATGAGCAGGCCCTCGACGTACATCTTGTCAACTACAGCGTCTATGGCTGAAAAATCCCTCTTACTTTCCCACACCGCCACGGCTGACGATACGAGGGAGGAAAGCTCGGTCTTGACGAGCTCCTTAACGGCTTCAGCCATGTCCTTGGCAGATGCAGCCCTGAGGGCCCTGTCTCTGATGGCTAGGAGCGTTTCAGGATACAAGTCGACCGACTTGAGCACTTCATCCACAGGCTTGTTCATGGCTTTTCCTTTAAGAATACTCTTGAGGTTGAAGTAGACATACCGCATAAAGTACTGTTTTAGCAGAAAGGGCTTGGGCGCTGTCTGAATAAATCCGTAATGGACGTGGACCAAGTGTCTCCACAGAGATTTCTCTACTTCTAAGGCCGTGAAGGGTTTTTGTAGCTGGGCTAGGAACGGGCCGTACGGCGATGTTCGGAGCCTTTCCACAAGGTCTGTCAGAGACCGTGAGTCGGCCAGCTCCTCCAACACGGCGTAAGGCATGAGCATCGACCTTAGCGCATAAGCCTTGGCTACCGCATAAACTGGGTCGCCTTCAAGCCTCACCAAGACGGCCAAACTCCTCGAAGCTGGTCTATAATGTTATCCTGCCCGACAGGACGGACTTCAGAACCATTTCCTCAGCCTTCTGCCTGAGATCCTCCGCCCTCCTCCTCACACGGTCCGCCTCCGAAGACCCTCTGGCGATAATCTCATTCGCTCTCTCCTCAGATTTCTTAACCTCTTCAGACAGAAGGCTCTCTTCCCTCGCTCTAGCCTCCTCCAACAGCCTTGTCTTGAGCTTCTCAGCCTCCCTCGACGCCGTCTCCAACAACTCCCTCCGGTAAACGTTGGCCGTTTCCTGAAGCTCGTCCAGCTTCTCCTCGACCTTCTTCAACAGCTCAACAACTTCCTCAACCTTAGTGGCCACGGCTTAGATTTTGAGCGGTTGATTATAACCTTATTTTAGGGAGGCTGCGAAAACTTCTGGATGACCGAGCTAGCCGAGAAAGTGGTCGAATGTTTGAAGAAGCTCAGGGACCCAGTTTCCGGAGCTCCGGCCCTATTTCTCGAATCGTCGGTGGAGGTGAAGGACTTGGGCGACGGCGTGGTGCTGATTCTGTACGTCTGCAGAGACCCTTACTCGCCTAGGGTCTTAACCTTCGCTGAAGCCGCGAAGGCGCTGGCAAGCAAATGTGAGGGCGTAAAGAGAGTCATCGTGGAAGTGAGGAACCACGTTCTGGCGGACCTCGTCAATTTAAGGCTCAACGCCTAACACTAATCCTACAACATATTTAAACCAGCGTTCAAGGGTGGAGGCATGGCGGTCAACCCAAACTTGTTTGGCGATAGAACAATACTGATGATACCGGGGCCGTCCGAGCTCCACCCCGAAGTGATGAAAGTTCTCGCCACGCCTATAGTCGCCCACTACGGTCCCGACTGGGCTCCTGTCTACGAGGACGCTGTCAAGCTCGCGGCCTCGATCTTCAAGACAAAGGCAGAAGTGTTCATGATGCCGGCTCCTGGGACGGTGGCGCTCGAGACCGGCGTAGCGAGTTTGCTCGAGCCGGGGGAGAAGGCGGTGGCGGTCGTCAACGGTTATTTCGGGCAGAGGCTTGCCGAGGTCGCTGAGCTCGTGGGTGCAGATGTTGTGAGGGTCTTGGCTGAGGACGGAGGTGTTGTGAGTCCAAATAAACTGGAGGAGGTTCTGAAGGCTCATCGAGATGCTAAGGCCGTCCTGGCCGTCCAGAACGAGACTTCAACAGGCGTGCTCAACCCTGTCCAGGAATATTCAAAAATATCCGATGAAAGGGGTTGTCTCTTCCTGCTTGACGCAATATCTTCATACGGAGGTGTGGAGCTTGACTTTGACGGCTGGGGTCTCGACTACTGCGTCGGCTACGCTAACAAATGTCTGGGAAGCATACCGGGAACGGTGCCCGTGGCTGTCAGCGAGAAGGCTTGGGAAGCTTTCTCTAAAAGGAAGACAAAGCCCCGGTCCTTCTTCACAAACCTAGGAATATGGAGGTACTACATGGACCAGTGGAAGGGCATAGGCCATCCATATCCCACGACGATAAGCCCCCACGCCGTCCTATGCTTCAGGGCCGCTGCTAGGGCGGCGCTCGACGAAGGGCTTGACGAAAGGTACAGGCGTCATGCCCGGGTCGGGGCTGCCTTCAGGAAAGCGATTAGGGCTATGGGTCTGGAGACATTCCCGGCTGAGGAAACCGCCTCGCCCACCGTCACCGCTGTTGCGTTGCCGAGCGCCGTGTGGAAGGATAGTGGAAAGATAAACCAAATAATGCTGCGGAAGCATAGAATAATGATAGGGGCGGGTATTTCTTCACTGAGCGGTAAGATTATCCGAGTCGGCCACATGTGCGTGACAGCCAGCTCTAGGTACATCATCCCGACGCTAACAGCCTTGAGGGATACGTTCAAGGAGCTAGGCATAAGCCTGAACGACGGGACAAACGTCTTCGCCGAGGAAATATCGGGAAGTGCCTAGCGTTTCTTCTGGATGTATGACGCCACCGATATGGCTGCTTGAGAAGCCAGCAGACCGTCGTAGGCCCAGAGGCTGAACAGGTAGGCTGCGAACTCGGCGTAGGTGATGCCGAACTCTGGTGCGGTGAGTATGTCTCCTAGGAACACAGCCAGCTTCCCAACACCCCAGAACACCCCGACGTCGGCTGTCCTCCGCCACCCAGCAAGCGCGGCTGCTAGAAGGACGACGTCTAGGAACGTGAACACAATCAACCCGTATGCGTGAGTTGGAGCAACGGTCCACAGCTCAGCGTCGGTGATCAGCAAAACCAAACTAAACAGAATAGAGGACAACAAGGCAAGGGCGACGTAGACGTACCTCACCTTGCTCACTTCTGAAGAATCTCAATAACTCCTTCTTGACCCCTGTCCCTGTGGCTGGGCCCTGCGAACGGAGCTACGCTGCAGTAGTACTTGAAGCTCCCCGGAAACGAAGCCGTGAACTCGATAACCTGTACCTGCCCCCTCCTCAGCCTTTCTGACTTGACGCTGTAGGGTGACGGGCTCTTGTCGTCGAGGACGAAGTCGTGCACGACCGGGCCCGAGCCGTTGCCCACAAGCCTCAAACGTATCGTGTCGCCGACGAATGCTCTGATGGTGGGCCCTCCACGGGAGGCGTTGTACCCATAGTCGTTGAGGTAGAGCGTCAGCTCCACAACCCTAGGCCCAGCCGTAGCCGTAGTCCTCTGCGCAACGTCCGTAGACGTTTGTTGAGGAGGGCTAGTGCCGCTTATGAGCAGGAATGCGCCGAGACCGGCTGAAAAAGCGAGAACAACCACCGCCAAAACGAGTCTGGAATCCATAAGCATCTACGTTTGCCAAACCATGACTAATTACCTTTTCCCAAAGTATATTTATAGGCAGAGACCAATGTTTTCATGCCGATTCTGAACGAGAACGACCGCAGGGCGGTAAGGAGCAAGCTCAGCGGCATGTCTTCGGAAGTTATCATGAGGGTTTTCACTCAGGAGTTCGAATGCCAGTACTGCAGGGATTTGAGGGAGCTGGCCGAGGAGCTGGCGGAGCTTGCCAACGGAAAGATAAGGCTCGAGACCTACGAGTTTGAGAAGGATAAGCAAGCAGCTGAAAAGTGGCGGGTGGACAAGATCCCCGCTCTCCTTCTTCACGGGGAGAAGGAGTTCGGCGTAAGATACTTCGGCCTGCCGGCTGGGTACGAGTTCGCAGCCCTGCTGGAAGATTTGAACGACGTTAGCAGGGGGAAGTCGAGGCTCTCACCCTCCACAGTCGAAAGGCTGAAAAGGATAAACACCCCGGTGCACATACAAGTCTTCGTGACCCCAACATGCCCTTACTGTCCAAGGGCCGTAAGGACGGCTCACCAGATGGCTTTGGAGAACATGCTCATCACCGCAGACATGGTCGAAGCCATAGAGTTCCCCCACTTGGCCAACAAGTACGACGTGATGGCCGTCCCTAAGGTTGTAATCAACGACAGGGTGATGTTTGAAGGAGCTCTGCCGGAGCCGCATTTTCTCGAGCATGTTTTGATGGCGGTCTAGGCCCTAAATCGTTAAAAATAGGCTTCGAATGTTGATGGTCGGTTTGAAGGCTGTTTGGATGGATGGTGAGCTTGTCCCGTGGGAGCAGGCGAAGATACACGTCTCGGTCAACGCCCTACACTATGGCTCAGCGGTCTTCGAGGGAATCAGGGGATACTACCACGACGACGAAGTTTACGTGTTCAGGCTGAGGGAGCATATAAAGAGGCTTGTCGACTCCGCGAAAATCATAATGCTCAACAACCCCTTCACGGTCGAACAGTTGGAGCAAGCGGTCATCCGAACAGTCAAGGAAAACGGCTTCAGGTCAAACATCTACATAAGGCCCGTCATTTACGCAGGCGAGAACCTGATGTCTTTGAACGCCTCCGACCTCCCCGTCCACGCCTTCGTTGTGGTGTTTCAGTTTGAAAAATTCTTCTCGAAGCAAGGACTGAGAGTCTGCATCTCTTCCTGGAGGAGGCTTCCCGACACCTCGATGCCGCCTAGAGCAAAGGCTTCTGCCAACTACCTCAACTCGATCCTAGCCTCGACCGAAGCCAAGAAAGCAGGCTACGACGAAGCTATTCTACTCGACCAGTCAGGGTTCGTGAGTGAGGGAGCTGGTGAGAATGTTTTCCTAATCAAGGACGGGGTCGTCCACACGCCTGCGAAAACTTCAGCAATCCTAGAGGGTATAACTAGAGACTCGGTCATAACTCTGGCCGGCGACATGGGCTACAAGGTCGTGGAAAGAGCCATCACTAGGACGGAGCTGTACACCGCCGACGAGCTTTTCTTCACGGGGACAGCTGTGGAGATTCTACCCGTGCTGGAGGTTGACGGCCGAACTATTGGGGACGGCTCCCCCGGGCCCGTCACCAAGCAGCTGATGGAGAAGTACTTTAGGACCGTGAGAGGGCTGGAGCCGGAGTACCGTAGATGGCTTACCCCCGTGTACGGCGGAAGGTAGTGATTGCTTATGGTGTCGTGCCGGGTTTGCGGTGAATCGGTTGCCTACGTGCTTCTGAGAATGGAGATAGCCCGGTGTTCGAAGGGCCATGAGTTGGGGACGTGGGTTGCGTGCGGCAACGACAAGGAAAGCCATGTCTACCTGAGGGCCGGTGAATCTCCATGCCCCTTCTGCGGCGTAAGCACGTACACACGCATGGCTAAAGGTGTGAAGGTTAAGTGCATGCATGTGGGGCCTTCAGGCCCGTGCCTGTACCCCTACTACAGCTGGCTTGAGGACGGCCCGCCGTGCCATATGAACCATTTGTCGAAGATCGTAGTCGTGAGGCATGAAGTTGAGGCTAAAGCTCCATAAGGCGGTAGCTAAAGCCGCAGAGGCGGTGGCGAGGGGGGGCGTGGTTGTCTACCCCACCGAGACCGTGTACGGGATTGGATGCAGGGTCTTTGACGCCGAAGCCGTTGAGAGGGTGAAGACGATTAAGCGGCGTGAAGAAAAGCCGTCGCCGGTCTTGGTCTCAGACTTCGACCAGCTGGACGAAGTGGCTAGGCCCAACGAGCATGAGGTGGAAGCTTGCTATAGGCTTTGGCCCGGCCCAGTCACTATCATCATGGAGAAGGCGCCTCAGCTTCCTCCCGTTGTGACGGCGGGGAAACCCACGGTCGGGGTGAGGATGCCGGCGAACGCCGTAGCATTGACGTTGATCCAGAAGTCCAACACCCCACTACTCGGAACAAGCGCCAACATCTCCGGAAAGCCTGCAGCGACGTCTCTGGGCTTGGTCGAGCCCGAGATAATCAAACTGGTTGACTGCGTGGTTGACGGCGGCCGGACACTTTACGGAAAACCTTCAACAGTGATTGAGCTTGTTGATGGAGAGGTCAGGGTCGTGAGGGAGGGTGCTTGGAGCCTTGAAGAGATCCGCTCGAGGCTTGAGAGCTAGAGGAGGGTTTCCGCCATCCTCTGCATAATCATCATCTTGACGGCTTTCTCCCTGTTCTCAGCCTGCACGGCGCTCAGCTGCTTCTCCTCTATGCCGTAGAAGACCATCAGCAGCTCTGTCTTCCCCTCATCAGAAGGAAGGTCCAGAAGCCTTCCCGCCAGTTCAGCAACTTTCAAGGCCGTCTGCACGGCTTGAGTCTCGCTTCTGCTTATCGTGAAGAGGACAGCTCTTTTACTCGTGTCCTTGAGCCCTACCCGTCGAATGGCTTCATCCAGCTGAGTCGTGGCCGCAAGCTTCAGCAAAACCTCGTTTGAAACCGACTTGGCTCTCTGATAGGGCGTTCCGTGAACGATTACGGCGTTGAGAAAAGCTGCGTCGAAGACATCCCAGTCCAGAATAACATCTGGGTCTATAAGCTGCGTGTTTTCGAATGACCTCAGAACTTTCTCCACGAGCTCGGCTGGGGAGGTGTTGATCAGCTCCAAGACCCCGGCAGCGCAGTAAAACCCCCTAGCGTGAACTACACGCATCCCAACCACCATGTATTGAAGGTATCAGGCTGAGAACGTCCTCGTCTCCAATCTCCGTGTCAAGCCAGGACATATAACGAACGTCGGCGCCGTTTACGAGGATGAGCACACCCGGCTGAGGGTTCCCATGGTCGTCGACGACATGCCGTCTAACTCTCTCGTCCAGAAGACCGAGAACCTCCCTAAGCCTCAACCTCCCCTCAACCTTCAGACTCAACTCCCTCAACCCCGCGGCGGACCTTAGAGGCCCGAACAACTCAACCCTCAACGTGTCTTGATTAGTGTCTTTTTTTAAATATGTTTATCCTCTTCACGACGCAAGCTTTTTATCAAGTGTTTTTGAGCGGGTTCCCTGTGAAAATACCGGAGGAGAGGATAGGCCTATTCTTCCAGATGGAAGAGAGGTATAGGGCGAGGGATGCGGAGTTCTTCAAAACTCTTCTCAAGCATGAAGACTTCACGGTTCGGGCTAGAGCAACATGTATTTTAGCAGAGCTGGGAGGAAGGGGTTTCATCGAAGAGCTTGCTGATGTCCTGCTTCACGACGAAAACCCTATCGTCAGGCACGAAGCTGCCTACAGCCTAGGCCAGCTTGGCTTCAGGGAAGCCATACCCTACTTGGTGGAGTCGATGAAGCACGACCCGCATCCAATTGTACGCCACGAATCGGCTATAGCCTTGGGAGTTATAGGCAGGGCCGACTGCTGGGATGATTTGATCAAGGCGTTGGAAGACCATTGTCCAGAGGTGGTGGACTCGGCGGTCATAGCTCTGAGCAACATCGAGTTCTGCAGAAGACTGTTCAGCAAGCCTGTTGAGGCGGAGGCGGCAGAGTTCGCACGCAAGCCTGGTGGATGACATGTTTTTTAACATGCCTAACCAGCTTTAGTTGATGCTGGTTGGAAAGCCTCTGAAAAGAATTAACGACAGGAAGTTTCTCCAAGGCCTGGCAACTTATGTCTCGGACCTTAAACTGCCGGGCATGGTTTACATGCACGTAGTCAGAAGCAGGTACGCCCACGCATGGATAAAGGAAGTTGACGTAAGCAAGGCCGTCAAGCATGGTGTTTTGGCGGCGTACACCCACAGAGACTTTGAGCCTATCGAGATTGATGCCGAGGAAGCAACGGAGAACGCCTACCCGGTTCATCAAAAAATTCTAGCCGACCGGAAGGCAAGATACGTCGGCGAGCCTGTTGCCGTCGTCGTGTCCGAGTCATACGCAAGAGGGGTTGACGCGGCCGAGGAAGTGGAGGTTGTTTACGAGCCGTTGAAAGCGGTTATGACTCCCGAAGAAGCCTTATCCCCCGGCGCTCCCCTAATCCACGACCATTTAAGCTCCAACATCTACTTTAGAATGTCCAGGCAGGTCGGCGACGTCGACGAAGCTTTCAGAAAAGCCGATGAAGTGGTCTCGGCTAGTTTTAAGATACAGAGGCTCGCGCCTGCCTCGATGGAAACGAGGGGTGTTGTGGCTTCATACAACCCCTCAACCGACTTCTACACACTCTACGTCTCATCACAGAACCCTCACAAGGTAAGAGAGTTCATCGCCTACAAGCTCGGCGTCGGCCAGAACTCTGTAAGAGTGATTGCGCCTGATGTCGGCGGAGGCTTTGGCTCGAAGCTGAACATCTACCCCGAGGACTTGCTAGCGTCGATTCTCTCTAAAAAACTCCGCAGACCCGTGGCTTGGTTTGAGACGAGGACGGAGAACTTCACGGCAACAAGCCATGGTCGGAGTATGCAGGGCAGGATTGAGATAGCTGCCTCCCGTGATGGCAGGATACTAGGGCTGAAGGCTGAGACCACGGCTGACATGGGAGCATATTCCTACATCTATTCGAGAAACATGTCGTCGAGTGTCTTGAGAATGATGACCGGCTGCTACAAGATAAGAAACGTGCTGGTCAAGGCGTTGGGTGTCTACACCAACAAAACTCCAGTTGCGCCGTACAGGGGTGCTGGAAGGCCTGAAGCATCTTACTTTATAGAAAGGGCCGTCGACAGGCTGGCGTCTAAACTAGGCCTGGACCCTGCGGAGGTCAGAAAAACTAACTTCATCAAGCCGGAGGATTTCCCGTACAACAACGGAGTCGGCTCTACATACGACACGGGAGACTACGAAAAGGCCTTAGACAAACTTCTAAACATCTCGAACTATGGCGAGCTGAGAAAGCAGCAGCGTTTGATGCGGTCTACGGGTCGCTACCTAGGGATAGGCATCTCAACTTACGTCGAGGTCTGCAACTTCCTACAACAACCAGCCTACGTGAGAGTCGAGCCTGACGGATCCGTGCACGTTTACAGCGGAACGTCGCCGCACGGGCAAGGAGACGAAACAGCCTTCGCCCAGATTGTGTCTGACACGCTGGGAGTGCCAGTCGAAAGGATAACGGTCGTGCACAGCGACACAGCGTTAGGCCCTCCAGGCAGCGGCACGGCGGGAAGCTGGACTCTTCCGTCGGGCGGAAACGCTGTCCTCAAGGCCTGCATGAGAGTGCGTGAGAAGATGACCCGTATAGCCGCCCACATGCTGGAGTGCCGTTCTGAAGACCTTATTTTTGAAGGAGGAGCGTTCATGGTGAAGGACGACCCTAGCAGGAAAGTATACGTCAAGGATGTTGCCGAGGCTGCTTACGACCCCGACAGCCTTCCTGAAAACATGGAGCCGGGGCTTGAGGCGCTGGAACACTACGTCCCAGAGCTAACCTACCCGTTCGGAGCGCACCTCGCAATCGTAGAAGTAGACCCGGAGACGGGCAGAGTCTTACTACGCAGGGTTGTGATGGTCAACGACTGCGGAGAGGTCGTCAACCCCTTGCTTGTCGAGGGGCAGGTGGTCGGAGGGGCTGCGCAGGCCATAGGCCAGGCTCTTTATGAAAGCCTCGAGTTCGGCGAGGACGGGTCTCCTCTGGTCTCGAGCTTCGCAGACTACTTGATGCCCACTTCAGTCGAGATTCCGGAAATAGTGGCTGAAAGAACGGTAACTCCTGCCAGAAACCCGCTGAAGGCGAAGGGCGTGGGCGAGGCGTCTACTATCGGGCTCACGCAGGCCATCGTCAACGCAGTCGAGGATGCTATCGGAAAACCGGTCGACGAAACACCTTTAACCCCCTTCAGAGTTTGGTCGGTTTTAAATGCTCGTAGTCGATGAAATACAGCTATAAGCAACACAGAAGCAACTATGACGATGACAGGCAGCCGTGTTGTCCGTGAGTTCTCATTCAAGCTCAACGGCCAACCCGTCACCGTAAAAGCCCCGCCCGCATACACCCTGCTTGAGACTCTTAGGTACGTTCTCAGGCTTACTGGAACTAAGGATGGATGCAGCAGCGGGGACTGCGGAGCCTGCACCGTTCTGCTGGACGGGAGAGCCGTGCATTCATGCCTTACGCTAACGGCTCAGGTTCAGGGGAGGGAGGTTTTCACGGTTGAGGGAGCGGACTCAAGGGTCATCAACGCGTTCGCGTCCGAGGGAGCGGTCCAGTGCGGCTACTGCACGCCGGGCCTGGTGATGGCTACGGAAGACCTTCTGAGGAAGAACCCTAAGCCCTCGACGGATGAAATTAGGGAGAGTTTAAGGGGGAACCTCTGCCGATGCACGGGCTACGTCAAGATAGTCAAGGCGGTGAAGGCTGCGGCTGGTGTTTAGCCTATGCGTTCACTCGCAGACGTTGAAGTTCTGACGGCCGAGACCGTCGAAGAAGCTCTGCATCTTCTGGGCGAGAGAGCCGGTAGTGTAAGGGTCCTGGCTGGAGGAACGGACCTCGTCGTCCAGATGAAGCACGGCGTGGTGGAAAAGACAGACCTTCTTAACATCTACGGGCTGGACGAGCTCCGGTACATAAGGCTCGACAACGCGGTCGTCAAGATTGGAGCTCTGACTGATTTCTCGTCAATAGTCAAATCCCCAATAATACAGAGAGCCGCCCCCGTCCTCGCCGAAGCATGCTCGACTATAGGCTCAACACAGATCCTCAACAAGGCAACCATAGCAGGCAACATAATCAACGCATCGCCCGCAGCCGACTCGCTTCCAGCCCTGTACGTTCTAGAGGCGAATCTCCGTCTGAGAAGCAGAAGCTCCTCTAGAACGGTTGCCGTAAGAGAGTTTTACAAGGGCTACAAGAAGCTTGACCTCAGGCCTGACGAGCTGCTTGTCGAGGTTTTTTTCGACCAGCTCACAAACTCTCACTACGGGAAGTTCTTCAAGCACGGGCTCAGGCAGGGAGACGCCATAGCTGTGGTCAACGGAGCTGTCCTAATCGAGTGGGATGAAACATCGGGTACTGTCTCTGATGCGAGAGTTGCTCTGGGCGCTGTGGCGCCGACGGTTGTAAGGGCTGAGAAAACGGAGGAGATTCTGAAAGGAGGAAGGCTCGACAAGGAGACCGTTATCAGGGCGGCTGAGGCCGTCCAGCAGTCTATAAAACCCATCGACGACGTTAGGGGCTCGGCTGCTTACAGGCGTGAGCTCGCCACGAACTATGTCTACATGACCCTGAGGTCTCTCGCGGAGCTGGTTGGACGATGACTGTTGAAGCTAAGTGGGTCGGTCGCCAAATAGCCAGAAGGGACGCGTACGAAAAAGCCTCGGGGAAGACCAAGTTCGCCTCAGACATGCTTCCCGTTGATTGTCTCTGGGTCGCGACTCTTCGAAGCAAGTATCCACACGCAAGAATTCTCATGATAGACGTGTCAAAGGCCGCTCGAATGCCCGGCGTCGTGGGAGTGTTTACCCACCGAGACGTTCCGAACAACCGCTACGGATTGTTCGTCAAGGACAGGCCGGTCTTGTGCGACGACCGGGTAAGGTACATAGGAGACCCGGTGGCGCTTGTCGCTGCGGAGTCGAGGGAGGAGGCTGAGGAAGCCCTCGAGGAAATCAGGGTGGAGTACGAGCCCTTACCGGTTGTTTCAGAACCTTCTGAGGCCATGAAGCCTTCAAGCTATAAGATACATGAAAACGGCAACGTCTGCAGAAGCACAAGCATAGCTTTCGGCGATGTAGACAAAGGCTTTAGACAGTCAAAAGTTGTCGTAGAGAACACTTACAGAACATATCCGCAGAGCCATGCATATCTCGAGACCGAGGCCGGGGTCTCCTACATAGATGAGCTGGGCAGGATAACTGTCGTAGCCGGCGGCCAGTCCCCCTACAGAGACCATCACGAAATAGTTTCCACGCTAAACCTGCCTCCCGAGAAGGTGAGGGTGGTGATACCTCACGTCGGCGGAGCTTTCGGCGGGAAAGACGACATATCTGTGCAGATTCATCTTGCACTCGTCACTCTGAAGACAGGGAGGGCTGCTAGGCTTGTGTGGAGCAGGGAGGAGTCGACCTTGGCGGGCACGAAGAGACATTCTTCTGTCGTGAGGATGAAGACGGGGGCGTCGGCGGACGGAAGGCTAACAGCCAACAGCGTCGAGATAGTTTACGACACCGGTGCTTACGCAGCCCTAGGCCCTGCTGTTCTTGACGTGGCCATGGAGACCTGCAACGGCCCTTACAGAATACCCAACATAGACATCAAGGCTTGGCTTGTATACACAAACAACATGGTCGCATCAGCTTTCAGAGGCTTCGGGGCTCCTCAAGTCCACTTCGCCATGGAGCAGCAGGTTGACCAGCTTGCGGAAGAGCTGGGGTACGACCCTGTGGAGTTCAGGCTGTTGAACGTCGTCCAGAAAGGAGATTACGGAGTTTTCAGGAACAAGCTGGTTGGAAGCGTCGGCGTCAAAAAATGCCTCGAGGCCCTGAGGAACCATCCAGTCTGGAGGGAGAGGGAGAGGCTGAAGAAAGAACCCAGTGCTCCGTGGATAAGGCGTGGAGTTGGCGTTGCAGCGGCCATGAAGGGCTACACGCTCGGGGCTCTTCCAGACAAGGGCAGCATAGGGCTTGAGCTTAGGCTGGACGGAGGGTTCAACGTCAAGGGCAGCTTCACGGAAATAGGTCAGGGAGTTGTCCAAGCAATAGCCCAGCTGGCCGCCGAGGCTCTGAACACAAGCATCGACAAAATCGAGGTCGTGTTCGCAGACACCGCCGAGACCCCTGACACAAGCGTGACCTCAGCATCACGCCAGCTGTTTCTCGCCGGAAACGCGTTAAGAGAGGCTGCATCTCTTATGGTTGAGGCCATGAAGAAGGGGCTGGAGCTCTACTACGGAAGGCCTTTCGAAATCTCCCTTCGCAACGGAGCCGTGAGAACTTCAACAGGCCAGGAAATTCCTCTCAGCAGGGTGGCTGAGGTCCTTGAAAAAACGGGGGTCGGCAGGAGCGTCATCGGGGTCTACGAAGTTCCTCGAGTAGAGCCTATTCCCGGGTCTCTCGAGATCCCGCATCTCTTCTACATGTTCGGGGCAACCCTCGTGCTTGTCGAGCTCAACACTTTGACCGGAGCTGTGTCTGTGAAAAAATTAGTGACAGCAGCCGACGTAGGGCGAGTGGTCAACCCTCAAACCTTAACAGGCCAGATGGAGGGAGCAGCAGCCCAGGGTGTTGGCTTCGCACTCCTCGAAGACGTGAAAATTCGAGAAGGCCGGCTGCTAACAACCAACTTCTCAACCTACCTCATACCCTCGATTAAGGACGTCCCAGACATAGAGGCGGTTCCCGTGGAGGACCACGAAGACTCGGGGCCCTTCGGAGCCAAGGGCATCGGGGAGATCGGCATAATATCGGTCGCCCCAGCCATAGCCAACGCAATCCACGACGCCGCCGGAGTGAGGCCTCTAGAAGCCCCGATGACGCCTGAAAGGGTTTACTGGCTCGTCAAACAACGTAGATAACGTTTAAATAACGTCCTCCCGCTGAGCCGCCGGGTTCACCGAGTTGACGCTCCGCCATGGCTTTCTACGGGTGAATGCAGGTGGCTAGGGTTGTCGTCAAGTTCGGCGGGTCTGTGCTGTCCGACGACGAAAACCTCAGGAAAGCAGCAGAATATGTTGGGAGGCTGCGTCAGAGGGGGGAGGTGTTAGTCGTTGTTTCAGCCCTGAAAGGCGTGACAGACGAGCTTCTCAAGACAGTTCAGCGGATAAACCACGAAGCATCGCCAGCCATGGTCGACGAAGTTCTAGCCATGGGGGAGAGGACTAGCGCGAGGCTGTTCGCAGTAGCTCTTCAGAAGCACGGGCTGGACGCTGTCTTCATCGACCCGAGCATGGCTGAGTGGCCTATAGTGAGCGACGGCAAGCACCTCGACTCAACCCCCATTCTCGAAGAGTGCAGAAAGAGGGTTAGGAACGGCTTAGAGAACATGCTAAGGGCCGGCGTAGTGCCTGTTGTCTGCGGGTTCGTCGCAGTTTCAAAGACAGGCAGGATAACTACTATGGGCCGGGGAGGAAGCGACACTACGGCTTTGGTTCTCGCCAACTGCCTCGACGCCGACGAAGTGATTCTCGTAAAGGATGTGGCTGGGGTGTATTCGTCAGACCCGAAGAACGTCTCGAACACGAACGTTCTCGAGGTTCTGACTGTCGACGAGGTTCTAAAGCTTAGCAAGGGAGGAGCCAAGATAATCCACTCCAAAGCATTGTCTTTCCTTCATCCAAGAGGTAAGGTCAGGATAGGCTCCCTAGACAGCCTAGAAACAACCGGGACAGTCATAATTGGCGAGGACAGGCCGAGGCTGGACGTAAGCCTAGACAACACAAACGCCACTATGGTGACTATTCTAGGCAGGTCCATGAGGGACCCTGAGAAGATATCCGCAGCCGTTTCGGCTTTGAGAATGTCCGGAGCTAGGGTGCTCGCGGTCTCCGTCGAGGAGGAGTCGATGATACTTTACTTGGACGGGGACGGGGAAGTTGTCGAGAAGCTTCACGACTACTTCGTCGGCCATGGCTTGGGGAAGGCTGTGAGCCACTTTCCTCACCTCAGCCTCATCAGAGTCTACGGCCCCATGCTCGAGACCGTGCCTGGAATCGTTCACCGGGTTGTCCAGCCGCTGGCCTCCAACGCCATCAACGTCTACGGAATCCTCACCATAAGCTCGTCCATAAGGATCTTCGTCTCTACGAGGGACGTGGACAAGGCTGTTAGGCTCGTTAAACAGAGCGTCGAAGAGTTGAGAGTTTAACCTTCTAGAGACTGCACCAGCCCAAGAGCCAGCAGGGGAAGGACGACCGTTGCGTCCCCCTTCACGAACACATGCCTAGACTTGGGCGAGACTTTGTGCCATGATACTGCTTCACGGGGTCTTGCACCGCTGAGGCTTCCGTCATACTCGTCCGCCGCCGATATGTAGACAGCGTAGTCGAGACCCTCACCACCGAACTGAGACCACCAGAGGAGATGATGCTTGGATATGCCTCCGCCTACCAAGAGCCCCCCCTTCCTGCCAGCTTTCCACATCATCTCGTCGAGAAGGTTCATGTCTGCGACCAAGTCTACGTAAACACCTCTCTTCCCTCCCTGGAGCCAGAGCTGGTATCCGACGGCGCCGTCAACTATTCCCGGAACGAAAACCGGTATCTTATTCCTCCAGCACCAGTAGAGGATGGAGCTCTCCGACCCAAGCCTCTCGCCCAGCATCCAGCAAAGCCTGTGGCCAGCGACACCCCCCTCAAGACCAAGTTCGTCCAGCAGGCTCTTGACCTCCTTCTCAACTACGACGCCGTAGCTATCCTGGTCTATGAAGACGCTTCCAAGCCTGTGGATGTTCCTCTCGGCGAGCTGCCAGTCGTCGGCGTCGAAGCTTCCCTGCCTGTAGAAGGAACGCGTGCGGGCGATGTCATGGTCTAAAGCGCCGCAAGTCGTCACCACGAGGTCGAAAAGCCTTCTCCTCAGAAGCTCCACCAACACTCCCCGAAGACCCGTGGCAACCAAGTTGCCCGTGAAAGACAAGCCCCTCAGGCATGATTCATCCCTCACCATTTCGCTTAGAACCTCGAACGCATGGCCTACATGCATGCCCATGAACCCGCCCATCCTAGACATCATCCTCAGCAGCCCGACGGCTGAGACTTCTTTACCTAGCCGGAGGTCCTCGACTAGCATGAACCGTTATGCTCGATAAGCCTATTATAAACCATGCTCGGCGGCCATGCTTGGTGAGGTGTTGGGGAAGTGATTGAGCTTCTGGGGGTACTGGTTTCGGCCGTCGGAGCAGGCTTGACTATTGGAGGTTTCTGGCTCTGCTGGGATGTCTACAAAACACAGCAGTACGAGGGAGGGTCGGCGGCGACGCCGTTCCCCCTGCCTTTCTTCAAAGCCTACCTCAAGCGGGATGCAGCGTTCGACCTTGGGGTAAGCATGGGGGTCGCCGGCTATTTCCTCGGCATCTTGGGAGGGTTTCTAACGGGGTCAGCCCCGTAATATACATAAAAGGCAGCTTGATGCTGAAAAACCAGAACGGAAAGCCGTTTATGAAAGTTAAGGAGTCGTGGAGTAAAGAATGGAGGTTAGGTTTCTAGGCGGAACCCTTGAGGTTGGAAGGTCAGCGGTCGAGGTCTCGTACAAGAACACCCGGGTTCTTCTGGACTATGGCGTGATGCTGAACGACCATCCCGAGTTCCCGCTACCGGTCGAGACGCGTAAACTCAACGCAGCGATTCTCACTCACGCCCATCTAGACCATTCCGGCGCCTTGCCCATGCTGTACATAAGCCACGCACAAAAGCTCTACTGCACGTCGATGACGAGGGACACAGCGAGCCTGCTCGTTCAAGATTTCATAAAGCTATCGGGAGACCATCTTCTCTTCGAGAGGAGGGAGATGGACAGGATGCTGCAGAACACCAAGACCGTTTTCTACCGGGAGCCGTTCAGAGTGGGAGACTTGGAGATAGAGCTCGTCGACGCAGGCCACATCCCGGGGAGCGCTCAGGTGATTGTGAACGGAGACAAAACTCTTGTGTACACGGGAGATTTCACAACGGTTCGGACTAGGCTTCTTGACGGCGCCGACACCGCGCTGGGGACCGTCGACGCCGTGGTGATAGAGTCAACCTACGCTCACGAAGACCATATGCCGCGTCAGGAGCTTGAGAAAGAGTTTGTGAAATCCTGTAAAGAGGTCGTCGACGACGGAGGGGTTGTCCTCGTCCCCGCCTTCTCGGTCGGCAGAGCTCAGGAGATAATATGCATACTGACCGCACACAACTTCAAGCACCCCGTCTGGCTTGACGGAATGGCGAAGAAAGCTATGGAGTTCTACCTAAGCGATAAGAAGTTCGTTGACGGGGTCGAAGTTCTCGAGAAGGCGAGCCGGAAGACTAGAATAGTGCATGGAAGACGTGGGAGGCAGAACGCCCTGTCCGAGCCAGGCGTGATAGTGTCGCCTGCCGGCATGCTGAAGGGAGGGCCTGCTATGTTCTACGCGCCGAGAGTCGTTGAGGACGAGAAGTCGGCCATCTTCCTCGCCAGCTTCCAGATACCAGGAACCCCGGGAGAGATACTGCTCAACAGAGGGGTTCTCGTGGCGGACGGCGTTGAGAAGCCGGCCAACTGCAAGGTCAAGCAGTTCCGTTTCTCTGGACATGCGGGGAGAAGCCAGCTCCACGACTACCTCAAGAAGATAGAGTCCAGCACCAAAGTCTTCACAGTACACGGCGAGCCGCAGCAGTGCAGCTTACTAGCAAGCTGGTCCTCTTCAGAGCTGGGAGCAGAGGCGGCATCACCCGAAAAAGGCCAGACCTTTAAGATTTGAACGCGAATTAGGTTTGAGTTTCTTTTTTCTTTTCGGCGACAGGCCTATTGAAGAGTACGGTATCTGCTGGCTTGGATGTTGTTCGCCAGCCTCCAGTCAGCTCCGTCGCCGGCGTCATCCTAGCCCACAACTCGCACGCATACCACAACCGCTTCCGCCGTAAAGACCAAAGGGTTCAGCAAGATTAGGACATGGGTGGTGGCTCGACAAGCTCTTCCGGGCCTTGGAAGGAAATCGTTTAAATAATTCTGCGACCAAGTTCGTTGCGTGCGGCGGTCGTCTAGCCTGGTAGGACACCAGCCTGCCACGCTGGGAGTTCCGCGCGCTGGCTTGCCGCGGGCCCGAGTCGCGGGTTCAAATCCCGCCCGCCGCATCGGTAAAAACACTTATAGAGACTAGTTAGTGTAGGATGGGATGAGGCTTGTTCCGCTGCTTCTTCTGGCTTCCTTCCTACCCCTAGCATGGGGTCTGTCGCCCCCCCAGATGGTCGACGTGGTTTTCGGCGGAACGCCTTCCAAGATAGACTCGGACGGCGGAATGTGGGTGGCTGTGTCTTTCGCCGACAGGCCTGTCCTGGGTCTTTACAGGGTGGACTTGAGTTCTTACGTCGAGTTTGAAGCTCCCAGCAGGGTCGACAAGACCGTATTCGCCAAGGAAAAAGCCGTGGCCCTTCTCTCCACGAGGAACAGCCTTTTCGTCGTGGACCTAGCTTCGAAACAGTCTTCGATTCATAACCTCGAAATGCGTGCAGGAGGGCTCGCCACGGACGGCAGGCACGTCTACGTCTCCTACCCGGCGGCACGGACAGTCGTTAAGCTGGATCCCGAGAGCTTGAAGGTGCTGGAGAGCTACGACGTGGACGTGGCTGACGGGCTCAGCTATCTCTCGGCCTCCGACGGAGCCGTCTGGGCCGTTGCCAGGTCGCTGGACAGCCTAGTGGTCGTGAGGAACGGCGTCGCCGAAAGCATCAGAGTAGAGGGCTCCGTCGTCAGAGTCGAGGCGGTTGAGGACGCCGCTTGGCTGGTATTGAACAACGACAACGTGCTTAAGGTTTCAGGCGGGTCCATCGTACAGAGAACATCCCTCCCCCGAGCGACCTTCCCCTCCTCGACGGCCGTGATTGGAGACAAGCTTGTCTACTCCAGCGTGTCCAGAAGAGTGGTCGGCGTGGTCGACCAGACAGGCTACAGAGAGTCAAGCCTCGCCTCAGCGTCGCCCAGCTCCGTCGCAGCCGGGGCCCAATCTAGGATATGGTTCCTCGACTCCATTTCTAACAAGATTGGTTTCATCTACGACTCGAGAACACCAACGGTGTCCAACTGGGTGGTGAACAGGCTTCAGGATGGTTCGGCTGAAGTTAGGGTGAGGGTTTCAGACCCTGAGCAAGACTTAGCCTCGGTAAAGCTTGTCGCAGTCGAGTACACGGGAATCTACGTAGCGGCCTTCAAGGAGTTCGACATGGTTCAGAGAGGCGAAATTTTCACGGGAGTGTACAGACAGTCTGCCGAGGTGTCTAGAGTTGAGCTCTACGTCAACGCAACAGACGTGGCAGGCAACAACGTATACCAGAAGGTCGGAGAGCTCGACTACAGAACCTCCACCACCTCCCCTTCAATAACCATAGCCACAACGCCTGAAGCTCCACCACAGGGGCAGACGGTCCTCTCCCTCCTCACAGAGCTGCTTCTCCTAATTCCCCTCTTCCTCGTCCTAACTGTCTTCGTGCTAAACAGGAGTCGGAGAAAGCCTAGAAAGAAGAAGTAGGTCGCTGGGCTTGTCTAGGTCGAGCGCCGTCCCGAGCTCGACGTAGGTCTTTGTAGGGAAACGCCGGCTCAGGCTTGCCAGATGACGCCGGTAGCTGTCGGCCCCGAACATCGGGAAGAGGCTTCCTCCGTCAAAATGGTAAAGCATGTTAGAACCCTTTAGCCTCAGGTCGGGGCATACGACGCAGCCTTTACCCCCGCCGATGCTTAGCACAGCCTCGATGCTAGCTAAGCTCAAAAGCGGCAGGTCGGGCAGCACAATCAGGACTGGAGCATGCGTCAGGGATTTTAAAGCTCTCCGTATCGAAGGGTTAAGACCCAGGCCCGAGTCGTCGACCAGCCTCCATCCACGTTTGTCCGAGGCTTTCTCAACATCGGGGTCGCTCGACACAACGAGGACCTCCAACCCAGCAGCCTCGCAGAGAACACCAGTCCTCACTAAAAGCCGTAAAACCAGCCTCCGCCTCTCAGCCCCCGACAAGGCTGTACGCAGCCTCGTCTTGGCGTCCTCCAGCTTCTTCACAGGCAGGACAGCATAGCATCTCAACTAACCGCTCCCAGCTCCCGCAGAACTGTCCTCGCAAGAAGAACTTTATCTTCCAGAGTATTCATCATCGTCCTAGCGGCAACAGGCTTGACCCCCAAAGCCCTCACCTCTTCAACGTACGAGGAGTCAGCGATGTCGAACACCAAAACATCGAGGAAGTCACCGTAGAGCCTCGCCACTCCGGCCGGAGACGGGTCAAAACCTAGGTCAACCATCATGCTCGCGGCAGGTCCCTTCAACGCACGGCCTCCCACGAAGGGGCTGACAGCCAGTATCTTCGCCTCAACCCTCCTGAGCCTCTCTCTAACACCCTCGAGCGAAAGTATAGGGGATATGCTTACGAGGGGGTTGCTCGGGCAGAGGACCACATGGTCGGCTGTGTCGATCGCTTGTAGGACCGCCTGGGTCGGACGGGCATGCTCAACACCCTCCAAGACAATCCTCCTTACCTTAAGACTGTGGCCGTGCTTTACGAAATACTGCTGGAAAGGCATTATCCCCAGCTCGGTCTCGACCATGGTTCTAACCCTATCGTCCGTCATGGGCAGCACTCTCCAGCCGGCACCCAGCTTGGCGGCAATCTCCTCAGTAGCCTGCGTAAGGGAAGCACCTTCCATCATCCTCATAGTCCTGTACAGGCTTACTGCCAAGTCTCTGTCGCCCAGCTTGAACCATGTTTCGCAGCCCAGCCTTCCAAGCATCTCCAAGGCGTTGAAGCTGTCGCCCAAGACTCCCCATCCCCGCTCAGCGTCACCCAGTCCCGCCAGGCCGTACACAACCGTGTCCAAGTCGGGAGAGACGTGAAGCCCGTAGAAAACCTCGTCGTCCCCCGTGTTGACCACCGCAGCCCCACGCTCAGGGCCCATGGCATGCTTCAGCCCGACCAACAGCTTCGTAGCACCAACGCCTCCAGCCAAGGCGGTCAGCATAACGGCCTCCCCCATCTATTCAAGAAAGCAACTTCACCGAGAGGCTTACGAAGTCCAGACGTCTCACCTCCCCTGAGTCCTACCTCAACCATCGCCTGAGGCTCGACGTCCGGCGGAATTCCCAGAACCCTCCTCACAGCATTCTGAGCAAACAGGGGCGAGCATCTCCAGCAGGAGCCGTATCCAAGGGCGTGGACGGCCAGCAGGATGTTCTGCACGGCTGCTGCGACGCTCTGGACACCCATCACGTACTCCAGACTGCACCGGCGGCTGTCCCAGTAAACATCCATGTCCTTCATACTCAGGCATGCAATTATGAGGAAAGCCGCTCGACGGCTTCTGTTTTTCGCCATCTTCACAATCATCTCAGCCTTGCTACGCTCCATGCCGTCGCCGGTCAAGTCCTCCAGCCAATCCCTCCCCATTTCATCCAGCAGCCGCTCCTTAACACTCTCATCGTCGACGACGACAAACCTCCAAGGCTGATATCCATGAGCGTTCGCAGCCCACACACCCGCCTCAACAGCCTTCACAACCACCTCGGCCGGCACATGTCCAGAACCGAGCATCTTAGAAGTTCTACGGCTCCTCAGAAATCTCAAGAAACCCTCCGAACCCATCCATCGATCAGCCTCTGCGTTCTTATTTTAAACCTATGGCGGCTTTTTAAGAAGGCGTTGAGCCATCGGCAACAAAGATGGTGGAGGTCTGGTTCAAGTACGGTAGCACAGAAATATTCGCCGACTTGGAAGAATCGGTCGAAGTTCTTAACCCGTCCGGAAGCAGGCATGCCAGCTACACCGATGAGATAAGACGTTGTCTCGAAGATGTGGTGGAGGCTGTGGTCGTAGACTACGTTTACGCAGTTGACGGGTACGACGAGGCTGTGGTGTCGACGGTTGGGACATGCACCGAAAACTTTCCCAGCGTCGAGGTGTATGTTTCATCGTGGCGGTACGCTGATGCTCAAACTGAGAAGAGCCTGTATGAATACGTGAGGAAGCTGTTGCCAGAAGTCAAGAAGATACAGCCATTAACAGGAACGGACAAAGCAGACCCGTCCAAAACGCTTCTATTCTCGCCCGCCGTGTACTGGGGTGGAAGAGTGATCGGACCCAAAGACCTCTGGAAAAAACCCAGCCACGGTTTGAGGCTGGTGTCCCCCGTAGTTGGATGCGGAGGCTATGTGGCCGAGGTTATGGTGGGCGAGTTCGAGGAAGTCTCCCAGATGGCTGTACGTAGGGCTGAAGAGTTGTCCAAGTACTCGCCGAACAACCCCGCAGACGTCGTGCTCGTCGGAGGTCCCGGACATCCTGTCGACAAGCGTTTCTCGGCATGCCTCCACATGGCGTCCTCCGTATCGAAGCTAGAGCCCGGCAAGGTTGTGGTTTTCATGTTCGAGTCCTCTGAAGGATTAGGCGAGGAATGGTTGCTGAAGCTCGCCAAGGGCGAGCACGTCCAAGACTCTGAATTAGTCGAGCGGTGGAATGCTTGGAAGGCAGTAGCCGAGAAACACAAAGTTGTGCTGGTCACGGCGCTTCCCTCCACAGTTGTTGAGAAGGTTCTCAACGCTCGGCAGGCTGACACGCTCGACCAAGCGGTAGTGTATGCGAGGCGTGTAAAGTCTAGAGAGGCTAGAGTGCTAGCGGTTCCTAACTGCGTGGGAACATGTCTCGAGGGTTTCTAGAACATCCTGTTCAGGGGTACGAAGCTCAGAACAAGCATGGCTGCAAGCCCAATCAAGGAAACCTTTCTCCAGAAAGAAAGCGGAGAGACGTCGTCCAACGGAACTATGTCGATGCTCCTCCCCATCATGAGTATGAGCAGCAAAGCCATGAAGTAGTAGCCCGTGACAACCAACACGCCTAAAGAGATGTACGAAGCGATTAGGTGCTGCCTCCTCGACAGGAAGCTCCTGAATATACGGCCTCCGTCAAGCTGCCATATCGGCATGAGGTTCAACGCCGTGACAACCATACCAAGCCAAGCAGCGAAGCCAACAGTCATGAAGAAAGGAACTTCGTCAGGCCTTCCGTACAGAAGTCTTATCAAGGTGAAGATCAGCGGAACCTCAACGACCGACCCCTCCCTCGCAGCCGTTTCTATCAAAGCACGGTACTGGTCGACCGGAATCCACGTAGCGGTCTGAAAAGCAACGAAGGCCACAACAACCGCCGTAGCGAACCCAGCAACAGGCCCGCTTATCCCTATGTCAAACATGTCATCCCTGTTGGCGAGCGGCTCCTTCTGAAAAATCACAGCACCCAAGGTTGGAATGATGCCGGGAAACCCGGGTATGAAGTAGGGATGGCTCGCAGAGACGCCGTCTATACGGGCTGACAGCTTATGGCCCATTTCGTGGATGAATATTATTGCGAGCAGAGCTGCTGAGAAGACCATGCCGTTCAAGAACACTTCTGAAGGGCCGTAGCCGGGATGCACTACCCCGTAAATCCTCGCGGAAGACCTTATGAAGCCGTCGAAGGACACGGTTGCCAAGGTGGCTAAGCCCAGAACCAGCGGTATACGTACGTCGTTCCTGGGCGGCTTGACGTAGGGAAACACCCTTATTTTAACCGCACCGTTCTCCTTACGAGCCGTCGCTATCAAGCCGAGGCTCTTGAGCTGGGCTAGACATCTCTTGAACCTCTCCTTTATCGCAGTCTCAGCAACCTCAAAAGTCAAAACACCGGCATCTAGGTAAACACTAGTCACCGTGAAGCTGCCGCCAAGAACTCTCTTAGCCGTTTCAAAATCCACGGAAGCGCCGCCAAATAACGACATGAAGCAGACCAACAATCTGTGACAAGCCCAATCTAAAAACATTACTCTGGAAAAAGCCTTTTTGTTAATAAACACCGTCCGGGAGTAAGAAAACGCTCGGGTCGCGGTTCGGGCATAGACGGGTTTCGCAGGCTTTTCAGCTGTCTGAAGCTAGAAAGCAGTATGGCTCAGCAAAGTCGCGACACACAGGATCGGAGGGGCGGCGCCCAGGTCAAACGATCGTGCCCGAGACTACCTGAAAACCGCCAGCATGATGACGGCGAGCTCCGGTCTCACAACCACCGGCACCAGCGTACAGCGCTAAGAAAAGCGTTGATTTTAGCCCCGTCGGCCAGCATAAAGGCTAAAACAAGCCCGAGCAAAGCCGCTCCAACCACCAAAAGAGCAATAACCGCATCATACACTATGTAATTCTGGGACGTGATAAAGAGCTGGGGCCGCCCGGATTTGAACCGGGGACCTCGCGGGCCCGAGCCGCGGAAATTAGGAAATAATTTAATGAATTATCTCTTTCTAACCATGCTGAACTACGGCCCCGTGTTAGCGTCTCCGGAGGGGAAATATATGTATTGTCAAAGAGGTAAAAAAAGGGGAGAGTTTGGCTAGAGCGTCTACACCATAATCCTCATGGACTTATTTTAGAAGACCTGTGTGTATCGTGGCTTGGGTTAAATCTTCAAAAAGATGGGAGGGATCTTAACGGAAGAAAACACCGGCCTTCCAAAGAACCTCCCTGATTAGCCCTGTGCGCCCCTACCGTTTGACCGCTATCCTCCCATAACCACATTTTTAGATGAATGGTGTTGATTAGGTGCAGATACTTTCTTTTTCTCCACCCATGTTTAAAAGCAGAAATTTCCTGCTGCCATCGAGAGCTGCTGCCGAAACAACATCCGTCAAAGAAAGTCCGAGCATCACGGTGGTCTGTTTTTCCACACCGGATGATTGCAGAGAGCGTTGTTGCTGAAAGTCCAGAGAGGGGAACAACGGTTGCCATCGGTTAGAAATGGTTTAAAAATTAGTTGAAATTTTGGCAGGTTGTTGAACTTGACTAGAAGGCTGGAGGACCCGCGGTTTCTGCGGGGAGAGGCTGTTTATGTGGACGACTTGAGCTTTCCAAGAATGCTTCATCTTGTGTTTGTTAGAAGCTCTTATGCCCATGCTAGAATCAAGCAGATCTCCTACGAGAGCGTGGTTCGACAGGGAGGCGTTGTTTTCACGGGAAAAACCATCGCGTCCAGAACCAAGCCTCTCTACACGCTGATAAAGAACGTGCCGTACTACGGCATAGCGGTTGACAAAGTCCGCTACTACGGCGAACCCGTAGCCGTGGTCGTCGCTGAATCCCGTGAAGAAGCTTTCGACCTTGCTGAACAGGTCGTCGTCGATTACGAGCCTTTAGGAGTCGTCGTCAACGCCGAAGACGCGCTTCAAACATCCTTACTGGTCCATGAACAGCTGGGAACAAACGTAGCACTAGAGAGGAAATTTTCTTTTGGAGATGTTGAAGAAGCCTTCAGCAAAGCTGAAAGGGTGGTTAGGGAAAAGTTCTTCTTTGAAAGGTATGCTGCGTCGCCGATCGAGACATGCGGTGTAGTGGCTGTTCCGCAGAAAGACGGCTCGCTGACTGTTTACGATAACCAGCAGACACCACTTCTTTTCAAGAAAATCCTCGCCGATTGTCTCAGAATAACGCCCGAGAAAATTCGGTTCATCGAGAAGGACATCGGCGGAGGCTTCGGCGTCAAAATCATGCTCTATCCGTATGTTTTTCTAGTCTGCTTTGCCGCTCTTCAGCTTAAGAGACCCGTGAAGTGGTTTGAAACACGCCGAGAACATTTGACAGCGATGGCTCACAACTCCAACCGCGTTACTTATGCGGAGATGGCCCTCGACAAAACTGGAAAGATAGCCGCGTACCGTACAGACTTCATCGAAGACGTCGGAGCCTACGCACGTCTTCCCGACCCGGGTGGAGTTATCAGGTCTTTGATGACCTATCTCGGATGCTACGACATCCGCAACGTCGAGGTCCAGTTGAAAGTTGTTTTCACGAATAAATGCCCCACGGGGCCTGTCCGTGGATATGGGTGTCAGCAAGCGTATTTTGTTCTGGAAAGGATGATGGACATCGCGGCGAAGGAGGTGGAGTTGTCGCCGGTTGAAATGAGGCTGAGGAACATGGTCGGCAGAGAAATGATGCCTTACCGAAGTGTGTTCGGAAGCCTTTACGACGGCGGCGAATACCGTGAACTACTTGAGAAGGCTTGGAAGCTCGCCGAGCCGGAGCAATACCGAGGCCTGCCGAATGTCGGCGTTGGAGTAGCTTGCGTAGTCGAGCCTGCAGTAACAAACCTAGCCCGAAACAAACTGTTGTTTCCGGAGCTTGAAACGTCGGGCTCCGGCGAAGGGGCAATCGTTAGGCTTGAAGAATCTGGAGCGGTCACGGTTTACGCGGCTTCGATTCCTCAGGGGCAGGGCCATGAAACTGTTTTGACTCAGATCGTCTGCGAAACTCTCGGAGTCAAGCCTGAGAACGTGCGGATTGTCTTCGGCGATTCGGACATGGTCTATCCAAGCCCCTACGGAGGCACGTGGGCCAGCAGGTTCAGCGTCATGACCGTTGCAGCCGTCAAAAAATCATGCGAAATTCTCCGGTCGAAAATTCTTTCGCTAGCGGCAGGCCTTTTAGAAGCGTCTGAGAAAGATTTGGAGATAAACGACGGCCGAATCGTTCTTAAGGGAACCGATTTTTCGCTGACTTTCGCCCAAATCGCTTCAAAAGCCTATCGGGACGTTGTCAAAACATATCATGAGAGCCTTCAGGCTGAGGTTTTTTATGATTTTCCGACATTCAACGTCGGAGCTCCGGGTGAAATCAACATGTCAGCCACCTACGGAAATTCAGCTCACGTCGCAGTCGTCCAATTCGACCCGGAAACATACATGGTCAAAGTTCTTAGATACGTAGCCGTACACGACTGCGGCAAAATACTGAACAAACCCATCGTCGACGGCCAGATCCTAGGGGGTGTTCTGCAGGGGCTAGGTGCAACCCTTTATGAAAACATCCTCTACGACCAGAACGGAGTTCTGTTGACGGCGTCGTTCAGCGACTATATTCTCCCCACAACCATGGAAACTCCTGAGATCTTAATCGACCACTTAGAAACACCGTCTATGTTTTCCGAGCTAGGCACAAAGGGAATGGGTGAAGGCCCGCTGATACCCGTAGCCGCCGCAATAGTCAACGCCGTTGAAGACGCCGCCAAAAAACGTCTCACAAAATCAAACATTTCCCCCAGCCTTCTCTGGAGCATCGCAACAAATAAAAACACGTTTTAGCGGGGGAAATACATGAAAACAATACTCGTCAAGAACGCGGGAAAAATTCTTTCAGGTAAGTTCGATAAGCCTTTTGCAGAAGGCGACAGCATCTACATCAACAACGGCGTAATAGAGGAAATAGACTGGGACATTTCCCGGCAGGCAGACGGAGTGTTCGACGTCGGCCAGATGACGGTGGCTCCCGGCCTGTTTGATTCACACGTCCATCCCGTTTTCGGCGATTTCACCCCTCGCCAAAACACTATAGGATTCATAGAATCATACGTTAACGGCGGAGTCACCTCGTTTGTCTCTGCTGGCGAGGTTCATCTCCCTGGCAGACCTCGTGGAGACAAGGAGGCTGCGAAAGCCCTCGCAGTTCTGGCCCACAAAACATTCAAGAACGTCAGGCCTCTCGGCGCGAAAGTTCACGCAGGCGCTCTTCTGCTGGAGAAAGGACTTGTAGAAGGCGATTTCGAGGAAGTCGTTTCGAAGGGCGTCTGGCTTGTCGGAGAAGTCGGGCTTGGAACAGTTCAGGACCCCGATGAAGCCGCTTCACTCGTCCGATTAGCTCAGAAACATGGAATGAAAGTCGTCATTCACACAGGCGGAGCATCGATTCCGGGAAGCACCATTATCAACGCTCAAGTCGTGCTCAAGGTTCAGCCCGACGTAGTTTCACACATCAACGGAGGGCCGACATCTCCATCAATTCCAGACATCCGATCCATCATCGAAAACACAAAAGCGGCCATCGAAGTAGTCCAGTGCGGCAACTTCAAATCCATGATAGATACCGTTAGAATTCTAGAATCGCGGAACGAGCTGCATAGATTGATTATCGGAACGGATTCGCCTTCCGGGACAGGAGTCATTCCTCTAGGCATCATCCGAACCGTTTCCTTCATCTCCTCGGCTGCAGGAATAGCGCCCGAGAAAATCGTCTCAGCCGCCACGGGAAACACGGCGAAAGCATTCGGACTCAGAGAAGGTGTCCTGGAGCCTGGACGTCCAGCGGACCTCGTGGTGATGGACGCACCCTACGGCTCGGTTGCGCGGGACGCCGTCGAAGCTTTCTCAGTCGGCGACATTCCTGGGATAGCCATGGTCATGATAGACGGAGTGGTTAGAGTCGGCCGAAGCCGGATGACCCCGCCTCCTTCGAAACAAATAAAGACCAGCGGAGAAGCGAAAATGCCCGAAGGTGGTCATTAATGAAGCTTGGTCTTCGTCTTCCAACCTACGCAAGGCCAGGAGAATTCTCATCCGGCGAGACTCTGATAAACTACGTCGCAGAAGCCGAACGCATGGGGGTTGAAGGATTTTTCGTCATCGACCATCTGCTCACTTCAAGGCCTGCGTATTCGACTAGCTGGCACGACCCATTGATCGCTCTGTCGTTAGTAGCCGCCGCGACGAAGAAAGCGTTGCTGGGCCCCATGATAATGGTGCTGCCTTTCAGAAACCCCTACATCGTCGCCAAACAGATTGCTTCTCTCGACGTGTATTCTGGTGGGAGGTTTGTTCTCGGCGCAGGCGTGGGATGGAATCCCGACGAATTCCACCTCCTCAACACACCTCTCGAAAAACGCGGAGCGATCATGGATGAATACCTCCAGCTGCTGAAAAAGCTCTGGACAGAGGACAAAATCACGTTCGAAGGCAAATTTTTCACCGTCAAAGACCTAATTCTCGAGCCGAAACCTTCACAGAAACCTCATCCTCCAATATGGATTGGCGGAGGGAGCCAGCCTCATGAAATTCTCTACGGAGCAGCTGCGAAAGGAATCGACAAAGTTCTTTACCGTATTGCGAAGTTCGCCGACGGATGGATTCCGCATTCGAGCTCTACGCCTCAGATGGCGACCAACGACTGGGAGAAAGTTAAGAAATACGCAACTGAGCTTGGAAGGGACCCGTACAAAATAACTAAAATCTATTCCAACTTCGTCTACTTGAAGAAAGCAGGAGACAGCGACGCCGAAGCCGTCAAACGATTCTCACTTTATTCGGGCATGAACCTCGACTACTGGAAAAACTTCTACCTCTACGGAACGGTTGAGGAGATCGCTGCGAAAATCAGGGAACGGGTTAAATCACTCGAAGGAGTTGACTGGATTGTCTTGAACCCTGTCACCTACGAGAAGCAGCAACTCCATCAGATCGTGGAAGAACTTTATCCTTCAATTTAAAACATATAGATTTAAATTAGAGTGTTTAGAGGGCAGTGCCCGTGAAAAGAGCGGTAGTTGTGGCGATTGTCGCTCTCGTCGTCGCGGCCCTTGCTTCTACAGCCTTTCTGTTGTTTTCGCAGCAAAGCCTCGGCGTCTCCGAAGTCAAAATAGGTGCTCTAGTGCCATTGACCGGGCCTTTCGCGATATACGGAGCCTACACACTCGACGGCATGAGGTTCGCAGTCGATGAAATCAACTCAAAAGGAGGAGTTCTCGGCGCAAAAGTTGTTCTTGTCGAAGCGGATGAAAAGAACGACGCCAAAGAAGCTGTGTCCATCTTCAAGAGAATGGCTGAAATCGACAAAGTGACGGCTGTCGTCGGCACGATTTCCAGCGGCATCGGAGCAGTCTTGACAGCTGAAGCCGAGCAAACCAAAGTCCCGTTGTTCCTCATAGCAGCCGGCTCCCACACTATACTGACTAAGGATTCGCGTTTCACGTTCAGAACCTGTCTGCCTCCTGCGCCAACCAACGGCGAGCTTCTCGCCAACTTCGTCAAAGACAGTGGATACCGGCGTGTCGGAGTAATCATCGCCAGCTATGAATGGGGTTTCGCCATCAAAGAAGTGCTTGAAAAAAGACTAAAGGAAATTCCCAACCTCCAGTTTCAGATAGAGGAGACTCCGTTGGGTGAAACAGACTTCACAACAGTACTACGCAAGATCCAGCCTCTTCAGCCTGAACTGATGATCCTGACGGGTCATCCACCGGGATTCCCAACGATAACCAAGCAGGCGATAGAGCTTGGATTTCCCTCGGCCTACTACATCGCGTCCGTGCAGCCGCCCGAGCTGATGCTCAGAGGCGTTGGTGAAATCGGGCTCGACAAGCTTGTGACGACGACCTGCATTAAGACCGAGACGCCAGAGTACCGAGACCTCGCCGTTAAATTCTACCAGAAATACGGAAGATACTTCGACCACAACGCTGTCTCTGGCTATGTGACCGTTTTGGCTATTGTTGACGCCGTCGAAAAAACCCGTTCGACAGACCCCTCAACGGTCGCAAACCACATTCGAACTAGCGAGTTCAGCCATCCGATCTTCGCGTGGCCTCTTTCCTACACGGAGTGGGGTGAGATTAAGAAACCCGCCATGAGGCTAGCTGTGATCAAGCGCGGCTCCCCAGGACCAGTGAACCCTGGCGCCAACTGGGTCGTCGAAACCCTCTACACTTCTCCGCCCGTCCAACCCTATGTCCCTCAAAAATAGAAAACCAAATCTACATCATCTCTTTTATTTTGTTTTTCGGTGAGGGTAGGGGTTGACGACACTAGTTAGATGCATAGACGTGACAAAGTATTTCGGCGGCCTGCCTGCTTTGAAGAATGTTAACCTTGAAGTCGAAGAGAACGAGATCCGCGCTATTATCGGCCCCAACGGAGCGGGAAAAACAACTCTTTTCAACATCATCAACGGCGTGTTAAAGCCGACCTCGGGAAAAGTTTTCTTCGACAACCACGACATCACGGACAAGCCGGCCCACGAAGTCTTCAAGCTCGGCGTTGGTAGAACGCTTCAGATTCCACGGCCTTTTAAAGAGTTGACCGTTTGGGAGAACGTCTACGTCGGAGGTCTTTTCAGCAACCGAATTCCGCGGCATGAGCTCGAAAACCATGCGACATCTCTCCTCGAAAAGCTTCAGCTGACTGAGAAAGCAAACATGAAAGCAGGTGTTCTCAATCTGCAGGAGCGGAAAAAAGTCGAGCTCGCACGGGCCTTAGCTTCAAAGCCTAAACTCTTGATGGTCGACGAATACATGAGCGGCCTGAACACCGCAGAAGTAGAGGACGCAGTCGACTTGTTCAAGAACATTCGTAGAGAATATGGGTTGACAATCATCTGGGTTGAACACGTCATCAGCGCTGTTTCTTCTCTCGCCGACAAGGTTTCCGTGCTCAACCAGGGGGCTAAAATCGCCGAAGGCAAGCCAGAGGAAATAGTTTCAGATCAAGAAGTGATTGAGGCTTATCTGGGTGAAAAAGTTGTCGAGCCTTCTAAAAGTGGATAGTTTGGAGGCTGGTTACGGCGATATCCAGGTTTTGTGGAACGTCTCCATCGAAGTTGACAGAGGCGAAGTCGTAGCGGTTCTTGGGCCAAACGGCGCTGGAAAAACAACTCTCCTCAAAGCAATCGCCGGGCTTCTAAAACCTCGGAAAGGCAGCATTCAGCTTGATGGAAAAAGAATTGACGGATTGCCTCCGGAGAAAATAGTTGAGGAAGGCGTTGCACTTGCTTTGGCCGAAAAGGAGCTTTTCCCGTTGATGACTGTGAGGGAGAACCTTCTTCTAGGAGCTTTCAACAAACGTGCTCGGAGAAAGCTTGACGAAAATTTGGCGCTCGTTTTCAGCATTTTTCCCAAGCTCAGGGAGAGACAGCTTCAGAGGGCCGGCACTATGAGCGGAGGCGAGCAACAGATGCTTGCAATCGGCCGAGCCTTGATGACGGATTCGAAGCTTCTTCTTCTGGACGAGCCTTCCACGGGACTCTCTCCCCTTCTCGTCAAAAACATTTTCGAAGGGCTGCGAAAGCTGATGGAAAATAAATCCGAGATGTCGATTCTATTGGTTGAGCAGAGAACGGCTCAGGCCGCCGACCTCAGCGACCGTGGATACATTATGTCCAACGGTAGAGTAGTTTTCGAAGGCGACATCGAGGGGGGCTTGAACGCTCAAGCGTTTGTGAAAAAATACTTGGGAATGTAGCATGGACGCAAATTTTCTGCTGTTTTTCCTCGACGGTGTTGTCTTCGGGTTGATTCTGTCGCTTATCGCCGCGGGTCTTACGCTGATCTACGGGTTGGCTGGCGTTCTGAACCTAGCTCATGGAGAGCTTCTCGTCATCTGCACAGTCGGAACAGCAGTCCTGCTTCAAGCATTCAACTTTCCACTTCCACTGGCTCTTGTCGCAGGAATTCTCCTCACTATGGGCACCGCAGCCTTCCTCGAAAAAATACTCCTTAGACCCGTTTACCTCCTCGAGGGAGAGGAAAGAGTACTGCTCGGCCTATACATGACTCTTTCTTTCTCGATTCTAGTTCACGGCGCGTTGATTACGAGTTTTCCGCTTGCTTTTTTGACGATAAACCTTCCAGTAGCCACTGTTGATTTCATGGGTTTGACGGTGAGAACGGCTCAAATCGCAACTGGCGTCGCTTCGGCAGCCATCCTGATAGGCGTCTATCTTTTCCTCAAAAAGACTTGGAACGGTATGGCCATCCGGTCTCTCACACAGAACGAAACAGGTGCGTTGATTGTTGGAGTCAGCGTGAAAAGATACCGTTTGCTGGTTTTCCTTCTCGGCGCGTTTCTCGTAAGCTTGGCTGGTATCATCAGAAGCGTTGTCGCAACAGTTGCGCCTGAAAGCGGCATAGAATTCACGATTCTCGGGCTTCTCGTCACCGTCTTGGGGGGCATCCGCAGCGTCTACGGGACAATCGTCGCAGGCCTCGTCATCGGCGTCGTCTACACCTTCCTAGTCGTCTTCATCGGAACATATCTCGCATACGTCGCGTTGCTGATTTTCATCATTATTCTGATACTCATCAAGCCTTACGGAATCGTGGGTGAAAGATGGTGAGAGCAGAGAGCACCAGGCTCATCGCCTTAATCATGCTTGCGGTCATCTACGGACTTGTTCCACTCGTCTTCGTCAACACGCCGTATGTCATCTTCATTCTCTCTCAGATGGCTTTCTTCACAGCCTTCGCTTACGGCTTCAACTTTCTGTTCGGCTACACGCGCCAGCTCTTCCTCTGTGTAGGCGCTTTCATCGGGATCGGAGCATACATCACCGGCATTTCCATCCGTGATGGCTTGATGGGCTCGGTTGAAGCTGTACTTCTGTCGACTGCTGTGGTGGGGGCTATAGGATGGGTTGTCAGCTACCTATCCGTAAGAAGAAAACTCGTCGTCATATTCACTGGAATATTCACGCTTGCGATCACTCTTGTCTTCAACAACTTGGTAATCGGACTCGCTAACGTCACGGGAGGCGAAACAGGGTTCAGAATCAGAGGTGTCAGCCTCGGTCCTTTGGACGCTCTTCCATACAACCTCCGCTACTATTATGTGGCCACCTTGACTGTTTTGGCGGCGACGGCGATAGCGTACTATCTATTGTTCTACACTAGAACGGGATACGCGTACAGATGCATAACAGATGAAGAAGTTAGCGCTGAGCTCGTAGGAATAAACGTCTCGAGGGTGAAGACTTTGACGGCTTTGTTTTCCTCGGCTTTTCTCGGCTTCACGGGAGCACAGTACGGCCTGTTTTCACAGCTCATCGCACCATCCTACTTCGCTTTCTCATCGCTCGACATCCCCGCCCAGATAATAGTCATTCTCGGAGGAAGAGCAACTCTTCTCGGGCCCCACATCGGCTCAGCCATCATAGCTGTCGTAAACGAGGCGCTGAGATTCCTCGGGCCTTTGACGCAGGTTCTCTACGGGTTGACACTAATCCTGTTGCTCGCTTTCTTCAGAAACGGCATAGCGGACTTCATAAAGAGAAAAATATTTTCATGGTTCTTCTAACGGAGACCGTCTTCCCCTTTCACTTCTTCTTTCTTCAGACCACCTATCCTCGGAAGAGGCCTGCCTGAATCTGTCACTGCCGCGATGACGATAATTTCATCTGGCAGAGGTGCGTCGGGTGTCCGAACTTCGACGGCGTCGTAATGGCTTCTGACGAAAGCAGCTCGTTTGTAGTGGAGTGGGACGTCGATGGCAGTGCCGGGTCCGCCGACCTTAGCAGCCGATGGAATGATGGCTTTGCAGACTTCTTGTCCCCCGGATTCTTCCCGCAACCCTCTTCCAAACTTTGGATGCAGGATGGCGTGGCCGTGCTCGAGTTCGCCAGCGGTTCCGATGACAGCGGCCTTTCCGTAGCTTTCAACCTCAGCTGGAGCGATGTTCAGAGCTTCCCGAGCCCTCCTCCCCAAAAACCCGCCTAGAAAATCACCAGCGTCAATCAAAACCTGCAGGTCGTCTACGTAGCGTCCTGCGTACGGGTTCTTTATAACAGCCGCTGCTGCGCTCTTCCGAACAGGTTTGCTTAGTTTTTTTCCGTTTTCGATGAATGTTTCTTCTACGAATACGAAGACTTTCCGGATTGAAACGCCGGGCGCGATTTCCATCACCACCACCTCGTCGTCACGATTTTGTGGTCGGTAAAGAATCTCAATGTGTCGACTCGGCTGTGAGCAGTGCCGAAGAACGACATCTTTCTCCCGCCCAGCGGGAAATACGCCATAGGCTGTGGAACGCCGATGTTCACGCCGACGTTGCCGACGTTCACATTTAGGACGAAATGCCGAGCTATTCTCGGGTTGGATGTAAAAATCGACGCAGCGTTTCCGTAGGGCGTGTTTTTGTTTATGAGGTCGATGGCTGCGTCAACGTTTTCAACTGAAAGAATAGCAGCGACCGGGCCGAAGATCTCCTCTTTCGCAAGAGGCGAATTAGGTGGAACGTCTTTGAACACGGTTGGCCCGACGAAATAGCCGTCGAGAGGTTTTGCTGGCTTGTTCTGTCGGCCGTCGACGAGGATCTGGCCGTATTTTTCACCGACTTCGATGTATTTGAGAGCTTTTTCAAGGCCTTGTCTAGAAGCCATCGGGCCCATTTCCGTATCTTTTTCCATGCCGTATCCCAGTCTGAGACGGGATTTCGAGGCCACTAGGCCGACCACTTGTTCGGCGCCGTCTACCACGACGAGGTTGGAGCCCGCCAGACACCTCTGTCCAGACATTCCGAAAAACGATGAAACGACGGCTTCCGTAGTTTTTATCAGGTCAGCGTCTTTCATCACGACTATGTGGTTTTTCGCGCCGGCGTTTATCGAGGCCCGTTTACCTTCTTTCGCAATCAACTCGTAGAGCATTTTGCCTGTGCGGGTTGAGCCGATAAACCCAACACCCTGAACATCGGGATGTTTGACGAGTTTTTCAGCGACTCGGCCGTCACCATGAATTATGTTCATCACTCCCGGAGGAACGCCTGCTTCCTTCATTATCCGGGCCACCTCGTTGGCCACCATGGGTGTTATTTCGCTGGGCTTTAGCACGACAGTTGCTCCGACGGCGATTGCGTAGGGAACGTAGGATGACCATGCGTGAAGCGGGATGTTGAAAGGCGTTATGACGGCGAAACAGCCAAGAGGCTCTCGGATGAGTTCTTGGTCTATGTCGGGCGAGATGTTTACCATTTTCTCGCCTTTCGCAAGCGTGTAAGCTATCGCAGCAGCCGCCTCCACGTTCTCCAAGCTTCTCCTCACCTCTCCAACGCCTTCGGAATACGTTCGTCCATGATTTTCGACTAGAACACGTGCGAGAACATCTGTGTCCCTCTCCAAATACTCCCTAATCTTCATCAGATACTGAACACGGTCGGATGGAGTTGTTTTGCGGAATTTTTCGAAGGCTTTCACACTCGATTCGACGGCTTTTTCGACTTCGGTTTCAGGCGTGATGGGGGCGTAGGAGATTATCGTGTCGAAAGCTGGGTTTTTCACTGGAAGATTTTCTGCTGTCTGTGGGGTGGTGAATTCGTTGTCCACGAAGTTCGGCAGGATTTTCATAAATTTTGTAAAATGTCCGGAGATATATAGTGTTTCATCTGTTATAGCGGAGACTGGCGTGAGTGGTTCCGAGGACAGAATTACTCAGAATGCATGAAGGGCCGTGATTCTTCGCCCGAGAACGGGGAAGGAGACAAACCATCCAGCGCAATACTTAGACCAACCGGCGCCACCCCCGCTTCACTCTAGTATGTTCGCTCAGTAGGTTATTATTTCTAGGCCGTGTTCGCCTATCTGGAACTCGCTCCATTCTGCGAGGTGTTTGACTCCTCGCATGAATCTTATCCTCATGAACCTTCGGAGGTTTCCACCCATGTCCTCTAGAGTCATTTCAACGACTCCGTCTGACAGAGAGTAGAGTAGGTTTGTCAGTTTTTGGTCGAGGATCTCGGGCACGATTACGGAGATTCCTGTGGCTTTGTTTCGTCTTAGGTCGGAAGCCACGCCTTGGTAGAACTTGAAGGCGGTCTCGGAGGGGACGTAGGCGAGCAGCGTGCTGAGGTCGTCCACGACTAGTAGATAGTTTTGAGAGAATTCTGCAGCCTCTAGGAAGGTTTGACGGATCTGAAGAAGGCTGGCCTCGGGGCTGACGCTGAACTTTGCTGGGGATGATTCCTCCCCACCAGTGTGGCAGTCAACCAACACCAGCGAATTATTTTCTAAGCTGTCGGAGAAGTCTACCGATATGAACTTAGCCATGTCCAAGAACGTGCGGGGTGCCATGGTTGTTAATGCATAGACGCACTTTGTACCTCTCTTCAGAGCTCGGTCAGTTGCTTGAATCGAGAGAAGAGTCTTGCCGACGCCGTTTGGGCCCGTGATTATCAACGAGCCGGTTTTTGAGTTAAGAAGCGATAGAACTTCCTCAATTCCGAGCTTCATCCCTGCCCACTCTATTCGCAGGCCTGTCGAGAGAAAGCTTCTTCCAGTCCCGAAGCAGCTGCCAGAACGCTGCCGTCAACAGCACGAAGAATAGCAAACCTGAAAGGGTCTCGAGACCAACGGGTAGAAATGACACTCTGGCGCTTAGGTTGAGCAGCGCAGCCCCCCTCCCCGCTATGGAAACTAGGGCGGCGGCTATTAAGATTTTAAAGAACCTTCTGAATATTCCGAGGCTGAGCTCTCTGAGAAGCCCATAGACCAGGATGGCGAAGACCATGGTTAGTATGAAGCTGAACACAACCAGCAGGAACTCTGCGTCCATTAAGCAGCACCTTCCCTAGACCCTGCCCTTCAGCCTTTTACCTTTTCGTTTGAGCAGAGCCTTCCTAACAACGAATGCTGTGAGGGCTGCTGCCGCGGCTAGCGCTGCCGGGGTTATGAAGACCGTCAGCTCGAACAGGGAAAGCGTTTGGCCGTCTAACCTCAGGGCCACAGGCATGATTACTTTCAGGCTGGTGTCAGACTGGACGACGACACTCCTCTCCACCTGCTTAGAGCCGAGAGAGACCCTCACGGTATAGGCCCCGGGAGGCAGGTTGGAGAAAGATGCGCTGGATCCTTCGAGTCTGTTTACTAGGACATCCTGCCTGAGCAGCTCGATGGTTGCTTGGAGCTGGTTGTCGAGCTCGTCGAAAACTTCGACCTCAAGTGTGTGAAGGGGGAGAGTGATCGTCGTCGCTCTGCCGGCGGAAGCGGTGCCCGACGCAGCCGGCAACCCCTTGAAGGTTGCGGTGAACCTGTAGCTTCCTATGGGCTTGGGGCCGAGGAGGACGGTCCCCTCGTCGTCGACGACGGCCCAGCCGACGCCCTCAACCTCGACCCGTAGGTCTTTAACGGGCTTGCCTTGCTGATCTCTGAAAACAATCAACACCATACCGGTCTCAACTACTATGTTCTGTGGGCTGGCCGTCTCAACCCGTCCCTCAAAAACCTTCGAACCGTCGAAAAACACAGTAAGAGCGTGGGAGCCTGCTGGAACTTGCTCGAAAACGACGCTGCCGTTCTGCACATCTCTCGTCTGGTTTAAGCCTCCTACTCTCAGAAATGCTAGTCCGCGGGGAACGCTTGAACCGTCAACGCCCACAAATCTAACCTGTACATCTCTAATCCTCGCAGTCAGAACAGGGGCTGAGGCTGGAGAAAGCTCAACCCTGCCGTCGAGGACTTTGTGGTCTAGCCAGAGCGCTTCGACAACATACACACCCGGCGTAATGTCCTCGATGGTGAACACTCCTGAAACGCCTTCGACGCTCATGCCGTCGACCAGTATTTTGGTCAGGGGCGACTGCTTACCGTCCTCTGTGACCGTCCTCAAAACGGCGTCGAAGACCTCTACTGTTATCGTGTGTTCGCCGTGTTGTCGCGGTATGCTGAACCGGTAAGTTCCTGCTTCCGCCTCCGCTTGCTTGACCCAGTTGTGTGTCTTGACTGTGATAGTGTACTCTCCTCTTGGAAGTCTGGAGAAAACCGCTATGTCTGCGGTTTCTCTGGTTTCGTCGAAAGGCGTGATCGACAGCTTGACGCTTTTTGTGAGGGGCTTGTCGCCTTGTTTCCTAAGCCTCAGAACAAGGTCGCCGACGTCGGCTTGAACGTCTAGCTTTCCTCCGGGGCTTCTGAGGACGAGCGGCTCGTCGACGGTCATTCTTTCCGAACAAACCTCCACACCTTTCCAGAAGCACTTTACCTCGTAGCTGCCCTTCGGAACGTTCTTAAAAACAACCTCCCCGTTCGCAGCCGTCCTTGCAATACTGCCCAAACGAACCTCAGCGTCCAAAGGCCTTGAAGCCAGGTCTGAAACCCTTACATGGGCCTCGAAGAGGGTTGTTGTTATGAAGCCGGTGCGAGCTAGGTCGACTAGAATGGGGAAGGACTGCCGTACCATCAAAACTTCTTCGGAGTACGGAGAGGGGTAGAAGACCCTCAGGCGGTAGACCATGTCCTGCATACGTCGTATGGTTGCGAAGCCGTCCTCATCGGTTTGGACGGTGTAAGAGGCTTGGACGCCTGGGAGGGTTGACTCGAGGAGAATCGTGGCGCCTGCTACTGGGTTGGTCGCCCAGTTGTCGAGAACTCTTATCCTAAACGTCCTGTATGGAAGTATGTTGACGTAATCTAGGTCGGTGATTATCGTTAAAGGGCCGATAACCCTGCCGTCGTCAGACCTGAACACAGCCTTGAGCCTAAGGTCTGCTTTGAGCCTTCCTACGGGGATGTCAGGCTTTGGGATGAGAGTCATGTTGACGGCTGTGTCTAAAATCTTGCCTAGGATGATTCCGGATGGGGTGGGATAGACGATGGCTGGTCCTTCGTATCCTGAGACCCATATCTGGAACTCGGTGATGTTGAAGACCCCCGGCTCGAAGTTTCTCAGTCTTATCAAAGCCCATCCAGACCCGCCTGCGTGTACGTCGCCCTGCCACATCTGAACAGTTGCAGTTATCCTCCAGAACCCTGCCACCTCAGCGTTGAGGCATGCTTGGAAAACCTCTCCGAGAGAGAACCGCCGCGTACCGGCCGATATGCTGTACCCCGAGGCAGTTATGTAATAGTTGTAAAACCAGTCGAAAACCCCCAGGGTCGCTATGCCTGTGGCGTTCGTCAACCCGCTTGCCCGGTGAGTGGGGTTGTCGAGGTTCACCGAAGCTCCCACCACAGGGTTTCCGTTCCCGCAGTCAACAACACGGACGTAGACCGTGCCGAACGGAGTCCCTGCTGGGATAGGGTCGACGGCCGCTGCCGCCGGCAGCATCAACAAAACCGCCAACAGAACAGGCCGCATCATCGGCTTAACCCATACTGGTCATAATATATTCTTTAGAAGCTGCAACGCTTATATCAGCCTGAAGTCTTTCAACGTCAGTAATGTACCAGGTCCTCTCGGAGGAGGGAGTGCCAGTCGAGGGTTTTAGCCTGAAGCCCTCCATGCTTCTCTCGATGTACAGAGACATGGTTTTGTCGAGGGTTCTGGACCGTTGGCTGATGCGTCTCCAGCGTATGGGGAGAGTAGGCATCCACGCTCCGTCCGAAGGACAGGAGGGAACATACGTAGGGTCAGCCTACGCCTTGGAGAAAGAGGACTGGATCTTCCCCCTCTACCGTGAGCTCCCTGTGTACGTCGCAAGAAAGGTGCCGTTGGAGCAGCTGCTCAACCGGTTCCTCTCGAACTCCGGCGACCCTTTGAAGGGACATGACTTCGCAGTCTTCGGCTCAAGGGAACATAGAATTGTCGCAGCCCCGGTAGCTGTCTCCCTCCACATTCCGACGGCGGTCGGGTTCGCTATGGCTCTCAAAAAGAGGAAAGCAGGACATGTTGTGGTCAACTACTTCGGAGACGGAGCAACCTCTAGGGGCGACTTCCACGAAGCTCTCAACTTCGCAGGCGTCTTCAAGCCTCCAATCGTCTTCTTCTGCGTCAACAACCACTACTCCATATCTCTGCCCGTGTCTCGTCAGACCGCCTCAAACACTCTAGCCGAGAAGGCTGTGGCTTACGGGCTCGAGGGCTTGAGGGTTGACGGGAACGACGTGGCAGCCTGCTATGTTGTTGGTGGCAGGGCTGTTGAAAAAGCTAGGAGAGGGGAGGGGCCGACGCTGGTCGAGGCTCTCACATACAGGATCGGGCCTCATACAACGGCCGACGACCCGGCACGATACCGGAGCGTTGAAGAGGTTGAGAGCTGGAAGGGGAAAGACCCTTTGAAGCGTGTGAAGGCTTTCTTGATGAACGAGGGTTTCTGGAGCGAAAAGGAGGATGCAGATATGTGGAGGGAGTACGACAAGACTGTTGCTGAAGCCGTTGAGGAAAGCAGCAGGATGCCGCCACTCAAGCCCACCTCCATTCTAGAGGATGTTTACTGGGAGCCTCCTTGGAACCTACGCGAGGCCGCGGAAGAGCTTACTCAGCTGGCCTGAACCACTTGATGTCGAGCACGCTGCCCGCCCGATGTTCTTGAAAAACAGGCCTGACCTTCAACCCCTTCCTAGGCTCTGCTGATGGGTCGAGTCGATGCAGCAGGCCTCCCGCAACGCCTTCGAACTTTATGAAGACCCAGACGACGTCGCCGGCCTTAGATCCGTCTAAACCTACTTCGCATCGGGTGTAGGCTTCGACTGAGCCGAGGGGGGCCACTTCAACGTACTCGTCCGAAGGCTTCATGCATTCGAGGCAGTAAGCCTTTGGGGGTATTTTGCGGGCCCCGCACCTCCTGCATACGCTGGCAATCAGCTTGCCGTGCTTCAGCCCTTCAAGGAATTTCGAGAGCCCGACTCCCGCCGGGTACTCGTAGTAGGAGTCTATGCTCATCTCACTCCACCAACAGGTTTGAAGTATCTTATGTCGAGAATGCTTCCAACCCTCTCCTCGGCAGGCTTCCATGAAGGCTTTACACGCATCCCAATCCTCACCTCTTCAGGGTTTACTTCATCTAGCCTGTGTAGAAGCCCCGCGGCATGCATGACTGTTTTCGACGACGACGGCTTGTTAAGCGTGTCCTCAAGCCAGACCACTGCAACCACCATAGGCTTCACAAGCCTCACACTTGGGTCTGTCCCGACGTGGGCGACGGAGTAGGTTGCGACCACCCCATCTCCAGCACTCTCCTCCCAATCATCCACGTCCCTGAAACAGAGCTCGCAGAAGACTCTTGGAGGGACCATAAGCCGTCGGCATCCTCGACACCTTGTTCCAAGAATTACGCCGTCCTTCAAACCCTGCAGAAAACGGCTGTAGGCTTGCCCAGGCGTGTGCCTGTACTCGAAGGCCATTCGCCAGTATGTTAGGACGAGGCTTTCAACTTGCCAGCCCTCGACGTCTGTGAACTTCTTCGAAAGAGCGGAGTTCCATCCCTCGGCGCGGCCAAACTCCCTGTCCAGGCCAAAGCCTCTAATGAACTTAGCCACGTCGTCGGGAAGTTGGCCAAGATATTCTACTGAAAACCTTGCCGGAGCTACCTTGTTCATGAACGGCAGACCACCACCTGACCAACCTGCATCAAGTCTCCCCATGCTTGGGCCACGCCGACGTAGGCGTTCGGGACCTGTCTCCTTCCAGCACGGCCGCTAAGCTGCCAGTAGAGCTCAGCTACCTTCATCAGCCCGGCTGCGGCTATAGGGTTCCCGACTCCCAGCAAGCCGCCCGACGGCGACGTGGGAACGTCCCCGTCTCTTTCCAGCTGTCCTTCGGCGAGGAGTTTAGGGGCTAGCCCGGGCTTGCCGAGGAGGGCGTCGAGGTGATGAAGCTCTTTGTACGTGAAGGGGTCGTAGGGCTCGAAGACGTCTATCTCTTTGAGGGGGTTGGTGATGCCTGCCATCCTGTAGGCTTGCTGCGCTGCTAGGTAGACGTAGTAGGGGTAGGCTAGGTCTCGGTTGGTCCAGAACTGGCTGTCTAGGCACGAGCCGACCCCGTCTACCCAAACAGGCGTGTCGGTAATCTTCCTAGCTTCGTCCTCTGAGACGAACATCAAAGCAACCGCTCCGTCCGAGGTGGGGCTGATGTCTAGCCTGTTGACGGGCCAGACAAGAATCGGGGAGTTCAAGACGTCGTCGACAGTTATCTTGGCTCCTAGCTGGGCGTATGGATGGTCTAATGCGTTGGATTTGTTTTTGACGGCCACCCGAGCTATGAGATCCTTGCTAAGCTGGTGCGCTTCCATGTATCTTCTCATCTCGAGGGCGAATATCCAGATGAGGTTGGGGCCGAGAGGCTGCTCCAGCACGGGGTCGAATATTGTCCTGAACAACTGCTGGGCATGGGGGTATGGATGGCTCATCTTCTCCCAAGCCACTACGAGAACTCTGTCGAACAAGCCCGAGGCAACATGCCACCATCCAGCTACGGCGCAGCCCACCCCTGTACCTCCACCGACGAAGACCCTCGAGAAGGGCTTACAAGTCGCCGCGGAGGGCTCAACAGCCAACACCCCCTTGTGATGGTATCCGTCGAAGGCATCGGGAGCGGAGCCGGCTACCACGGCCGCCACGTCTTCAGAGCTCATGCCGCAGTCGTCGAGGCATTTACTCACAGCCTCGAAGACCAGTTCCTCCGGAGTCAACGGACTCATAGACCGGAAGTAGGTCATGCCCGCTCCGACGACTGCAACTCTCCGAACCATCACTCCATCCTCCTCAAAACCACTACCGAACCGCCGTCAGCAATTTCACCGTCAACTGAAGCTGCCAAACACCTATGCCAGCCGCGGGACTCCATCAGTTTGACAGACTGGACCACTCTCTGAAGGCCTGAGGCGTTCAAGGCGTAGCCCATGCCGATGCATCCACCCGACGGGTTAACAGGATGGAGGGCGTCCGCGTCAAACTCCCCCCTACGCAGAGAGTCGATGATGGGGCCATCCCAAAGACGTAGTTCATCAAGAATCATCAGCTCTGTGTGTGCGAACGGCTCGGACACCTCGACGAAGTCAACGCTTTTAGCTTTGTTGCCCTTCGTCGCCGCTGCCAACGCAGTCCTGACCCACAAAGCCCTACCCCATTCCCTGCTCGACAAGTCTGTCGATTGAAGTCCTTGGGAGAAGCCAACGCCTTCGACGAGAACCTTGCCATACCTGCTATCTTTTGTAAGGATGACTACGGCTGCGTAGTCTGCCAGCGGAGCCACATGAACCCGTTTCAACGGAGTGGAAACCGTCTCAGACTCGTTAAACTCATCAACCGTCTTTCTCTCGCCGTACGCTGCTGATGGGTTGACGGCGGCGTTGTTCTTGTTTTTTGCGGCGACTGCCGTGAGGTCAAGGCCCGTTCCTCGAGTGCGGTGCAGGAATGCTTGGGCGTCCAACGCCGCCAGAGCGTAGTGGGGTGGGAGTAGTGGCCTTAGTAGGTGGGGGTCGAGGGAGTTGAGAAGGATTTCAGGGTAGTTTAGCATGTTTGAGGGTTTGGAGTAGGCTGCTACTAGGATGGTTTTGAAGCGCCCTGTCTTGATGAGCATGCATCCGTGGATGAAAGCGTTCAGCGAGTCGTTGGAGACAAGGCTGTTAAACTTCAGCCTTCCACCAACCTGGTCAGGCGTGTAAGAGTCCGTGATGCTCATGCCTTCGTAGAAATCTATCCCGCTTGAGACAACGCCGTCCACGCATGAGGGGTCCATCTCCGCATCTCCGTAAGCCTCCACAGCCGCTCTGTAAAGCATCTCTCTAAAATCGGCGTCGACATACTCCTTCCTGCAAGGGATTTCACCGACACCAGCAACCCATACGTCCATCACATCCACCTCGCTAGTAAGACTTCGGAAGACCCAGCACGTGGCGGCCGATATGGCTGAGGGCCAGCTCGTTTGTGACGGGGGCTGTGCTGAAAAGCCTGATGACAGAGTAGAAGGTGATGATGTCTGTTCCCACGTCGTAGGCGTTGCCGCCGAAGACCTGCATGGCAGCCTCAAAAGCCTCCAGCGCCGCCTCAGCCCCAACAACCTTGGCCATATTCGCAAAACCTGCGGACGGCCTGCCCGAGTCGAAAAGCATCGAAGCCTCGTAGACAAGGCTCCTAGCAGCCTCCAGATACGCCTTCGCGCGCGCCATCCGCAGCTGAAGACCTTGGTAAGAGCCGATGGGCTTGCCGAAGACAACTCTCTGGCCAGCGTATTCAACAGCCCTGCCCAAGACGTGGTCTCCAAGACCTACGCTGCAGGCTGCTATCAGTATTCTCTCAACGTTAAGCCCGTCGAAGAGGTAGTCAGCTCCCCGGCCCTCAGTTCCCACCAAATTCTCCTCGCCTAGCTGAAGCTCGTCGAAATAGACCGTGTACTGTGTCTCGGGCGAGTAGAGCTCGATGTTCAAAGGCTCGAAGCTAACCCCGCTCGACCTAGTTTCGAATATGAACAACGAGATCCCCTCCCTCTTGACAGACACTTCATCATATTTTCTGGTCCGTGCTACCACGAGCATGAAGTCTGACTCCCGTGCTCCTGTGATGAACGTCTTCTGCCCCGACAAGACATAGCCGCCGCCTCTCCTCTCGGCGAAAGTCTTTATCCTCCAAGTATCCGACCCGGCCTCCGCCTCTGTGAGACAGAGGCTTATCTTCCTACCCTCCAGGCAGGTTGGCTCAACGAACGTCTTGAACTGCGATGCCGAGCCGTGCCTTAAAACAATCGTTCTAGACAGATGGGTTGTCAGAAACTGGAGGAGCGGGATGCCTGCCCTAGCAAGGCCCTCCTGGACCAGCACGGCTTCAATCAAACCGGACTCCTGCCCACGGGCGAGGTTCACGCCGGCAGCCGTGAGACCCGAACCCTTCAGCTCCGACCAAAGCAGCTCTGGAGGTCTTTTATCACGGGCGCAGGACAGCCAGTATCTCCGCCCAACCCGCCGGCCGACCTTCTCGGCTGTCTGAAGGATGATTTGATGTTCTTCAGAAAGCATCAGAGCAGAAATCGCAGCAGCGTACTTAAGCTTTGCATGCTGCATCAGACCCGGCGAATTTATAAATAGATGCTCTTACGGAATAAGTTGGTTTGGTCTCGGCCAAGACTGTCGTGCGTTTGGTGACCAAGGGCGTTGGAGGTGCCCTGCTGGCGGTCTCCGTCTCCCTTCTGTACCAGCTCTCGACCACCACCCTGACGGGAATACCGTTGATAGGTGCTTTGACGGCGTTTTTCGTGGCGCTGATGGTCTTAGGCTCAGCCCTCCTGTTCCTCTCCTGAAGCTGAGAAACCCGTGAAGCCAGCATCCGTACAATCTTGTATCTCCTGCAAAGCCGTCTACTCGGCTGAGGAAGTACTTTACACGTGTCGGGAATGCGGCTCGCTGCTGGAGGTTAGGCTCACAGGGCTCGGTGAGTTGAGAGGACGCGAGCTTGGAAGTGTCTGGAGGAGCCGTGGAAGAGGTATGTGGAGCTTCCGAGAAGTGCTGCCCGTTGGAGACAGGATAGTTTCCCTAGACGAGGGCGGCACGCCGCTGTACGTCGCCGAGAAAGCCGCTAGATGGGCCGGGGTCAAGGAGGTGCTGGTCAAGTTTGAGGGCCTCAACCCCACGGGAAGCTTCAAGGACAGGGGCATGAGCGTCGGCGTCAGCAAAGCCCTCGAGCTGGGGAAGAGAGTTGTCGTCTGCGCATCGACGGGCAACACAGCATCGTCCATGGCTGCCTACGCAGCAGCCGCCGGCCTCAGGCCCGCGGTAGTCATCCCGAAGTACGGCGTCGCCTCGGGAAAAGTTTTCCAGACCATCCTTCACGGAGCCCAGCTAATCCAAGTCTCCGAGGGTTTCGACAAAGCCTTGAGCTCTGTTCTGTCCACCACGGTCGGGAGCGACGCCTACATACTCAACTCCGTCAACCCTTGGAGGATCGAGGGACAGAAGACGCTGGCCTACGAGCTGTGGAAAGACGTCAAGCACGACTCCTACTTGGTGAGCATTCCCGTGGGAAACTGTGGCAACATATCCGCCCTGTGGAAAGGCCTGAAGGAGTTGGAGCAGCTTGGGCTTGTGGAGTCCCTGCCCAGGCTTGTCGCCGTCCAGGCCGAGGGAGCGTCGCCTTTTGTTGACATGGTCAGGCGGGGAGACGAAGTTTTAATACCCTTCGAAAAGCCGTCTACGATTGCTTCGGCGATAAGGATCGGCAGACCAGTCAACTGGAGGAAGGCTTTGAAGGCTGTGAGGGAGTCGGAGGGGTTGGGGGTTAAGGTGAGCGACCAGCTGATTCTTGAGGCTCAGAGGGTTCTCGCCTCGCAGGAGGGGATAGGGGTAGAGCCTGCCTCCGCCGCCTCGCTGGCCGGGGTTAAGAAAGCGGTGGAAGAGGGGCTTGTCGACAGAAGCTCGAGAGTCGTTTGCATAGCGACTGGACACGCCCTCAAAGACCCGAACCCCGAGATAGCGGCTAAATATCTTGGAGCGGAGCTCTCCAGCCTCGATGAGATTTTGAAGAGTGTTTAAATCATACTGCTGACGTTGGAACGATAGGTGAAGGCCTCAGATGGTTCCGCCTATGGAGAAGGTAGCCCACAACACGTGGCGCATCCCAACAACTTATCGGAGAGACATGAAAGTGCCTGTGATCATCTACTCGTCGGAGAAGCTGCTGGAGAAGATGAAGACCGACCGAACCCTTGAGCAGGCAGTCAACGTGGCGAGCCTGCCGGGGATAGTCAAGCAAGCCGTCGTTCTGCCCGACGCCCACGAAGGATACGGCTTTCCCATAGGCGGGGTTGCGGCCATGGATGCCGCGGAGGGTGTGATATCGCCCGGCGGAGTCGGCTACGACATAAACTGTGGCGTGAGGTTGATGGTTACGAGTTTGACGGTCGAAGATGTTAGGCCTAGGATCACCGATCTTGTCAACACGATTTTCCGGAACGTCCCAGCGGGGCTAGGGTCTCGCCGTAAGGACTTCGCCGTCACGCATTCCGACCTCGACCGTGTTGCGGTTGAAGGAGCTCGGTACGTCATCGATAAGTATGGGTTGGGCTGGAGTGATGACTTTAGGAAGATGGAGGAGGAAGGCCGGTACCCGAGCTACAAGGCCGGCAACGTTCCCGACCCAGACCCTCAAGTCGTGTCGCGTGAGGCGAAGGCTCGTGGAGAATCTCAGATAGGAACCCTAGGCAGCGGCAACCACTTTCTCGAGATACAGCGGGTTGACAGAATATTCGACGAGAGAGCGGCCAAGGCCATGGGGATTACGCAGGAGGGGCAGATAACTGTTTTGATCCACTGTGGAAGCAGGGGGTACGGACATCAGATCTGCAGCGACTACCTGAGAGTTATGGAGAAAGCTGTCTCGAAGTACGGCTTGAGGCTGCCGGACAGAGAGCTGGCCTGCACGCCGGCGAACAGCCCGGAAGCGTCCCAGTACTTGAAGGCGTTCGGATGTGCCGTAAACTTCGCTTTCGCCAACAGGCAAGCCATCAGCCACTGGGTTCGGCAGAGCTTCGAGCAAGTGTTCAGGAGGAGCGCAGACAGCATGGGCATGCAGATAGTCTACGACGTCTGTCACAACATCGTCAAGCTAGAGAAGCACAAGATCGACGGAAGCGACCGCGACGTTTTCGTGCACAGAAAGGGGGCCACACGGAGCTTCCCTGCGGGCCATCACCTCATCCCCCAAGTCTACAGGGATGTAGGCCAGCCCGTGCTGATACCGGGGTCGATGGGCACCGCCAGCTGGGTGTTGCTCGGCAGCGAGAAGGCTATGAGCCTTAGCTTCGGCAGCACGGCTCACGGAGCCGGTAGGGAGATGAGCAGGAGCGGTGCGAAGAGACGCTACAGGGGGGAGCAGGTTTTGAACGAGCTGGAGAGGCGTGGGATCTACGTGAAGGGCGACAGCATGGAGACCGTCGTCGAGGAGGTTGACGCAGCCTACAAGTCGGTCGATGAAGTCGTGGAGGTAAGCCACCAAGTCGGAATAGGTACGAAGGTCGCTAGGCTGGTTCCCATAGGAGTGGTCAAGGGATAAGCCTTCCGTCAACCCTCATAGAGGCTTTCAACTCCTTCTCGAGGATGCTGAGCCTCTCCTCGTGCGAGAGGAGAGACGACATCAGGAAGACGTCGAAAGCGTTTCTCATGGGATACATCGTCCCTGCGTGGACATACCGGAAAGAGTTGTCGACAAGCCTTTCGAAGGCCTCCCTCTCCATCCTCGTCAAAGCCCTCCTGAAGGAAGCCCACCGCTCCAGCTCTACTTCAAGCCTCTGCCTGTAGGTTAACGACGTCCGGCCCAAGACGTGGCCCGTGGCTCATCGCGGCTGATAAGCTGAGAGAGCTGTCTGAAAATGCGTCAAGCTCTGTTAACGACGTACAGGCTGTAGGTAGTGTCCCCCTCCGAGGAGACGGCCACACGGATGGATGAACGGGCTGAGACAACAGTCTCCTCAACGCCGCCGCCCTCAACCCTCAAAGTAAAGGCCAGCCTCCACAGGGAGCTGTCAACCGTATCCGCCAAAGGGCTTAGGGTCGTGTAGAAGTCCACCCTCATCCTATTCTGACCATGGTTGACTGCTTGGAAGGCTGTTTCACTCCACTCGCCCGACTCGACGGGTGGGTCGAGGAACTCGGGCGTAGTGGAGGCTTTTCTCCTCCAGGCCAGAAGCCAGTAGAGCGAGGTTTTCGTCGGCGGCTGGAGTAGCTCGTAGACCGTCGAGTAGTCAGGCCCGTCCCAGTCGATTAGTCCGAGGAAGCCGTGGGGAGTTAGGAAGACGTGAGTCGTCTCGAAAAGCCCGGTTGACGTGGGCCTGTAAACCTCCTCCCCGCCGACGACGGCGAACGGCTTCATGACACCCCATCTAGGCCTACAATCCTTGTCGACGGCGACGAACCCTCCCCCAGCCTCGTGGTTGAAAACGGTGAGGTTGCCTCCCAGCTCCGCAAGCCCAAGCCTGACAGCCGAGTGGGGCTTGAGGGTGAAGAAACAGTTCTTCGAACCTCTCGGAGGCGGGCATGACCACGCAATCGAGCCCCGGCCCTCGTCAACCTCGTAAACCCCTCGATAGGCTTGGTTTACTGCGGCCAGCACGTCTCCGCCGTAGCTGTTTCCATGTATCCTGCTGGGCGTGTTTCCCGAGATTCTCGAAAGCTTCGCAAGCCCTTTGCCTAGGTTAACGCTCCACAGAATCTTGCCCTCAGCGTTAATACGCCTGAGGTAGCCGTTCGAGTAATCGGTCGTCAACATGTCCTGCAAGTCCCTCGACGGCATGAAGTCATGCGACCACTTGGCGTCGTCAGGCCTGAAGCTCCACCGAACCGTCTTCTTAACTCTGTCAACGACTATGAACCTGTTGTCCAAGTCTGCACATAAGATGTCGCCAGGCCTAGCCTTGAACCCTGAAATTCTCTCAGTGGCCATGCGGGCAATGTGAGGGTTGGCTGTCAAGCTGTCGCCGGGAACCCTAAACTCCCACAACACTTTGTTTTTAACAGGGTCATAGATGAAAGCGGACCTTCGACTGTGCGGGTCCGCCATGACAACGACCTCATCCCCAGACACCGGGTCTTCGACGTACTCGGCGAAGTGGGGCGTATAACCACGCTTTCTGAAGAGGATTCTGGCCTCAGCTCCCGCAACCCAAACCATGGCATAAACGGGGATTCAAGTCGTTCAAAAATCTATTTCAACGACCTAGAGATTTATGCAGCCAGAAATTCGTGACTACGGGTTGCTGAGCGGAAAGCGTCAGCTGAGCAGAGAGCTGGTGTCGATGGCTGTCAGCGAGGGCTTCCAGATAACTGAGGCTGCTTTGAACGAGTTGAAGGAATGCGACAACCCTCACGAGACCCTGCTCATGGCGATAGACGAGTTGAAGAAAAATTCTCCCGACGTGGCTGTGATAGACGTAACTCATCTTAAACTCATGCAGAGGGTCGACAGGCAAGCCGAACTCGAGAACCGAACCATCGCAGAACCAAAGCAAGCCTATACTCCGAAGCTGACAGCAGTCAACTATATTGACGAGGATTACCGACTGGAGGGTGATGTCGGAGAGTTCAAGCAGTACTTCATGAGCAGATACTTGAAGATACGTAGGGTACTGGAGAAAAGAGTCATGAACTATACTCCTGTGGCTGAAGCTGGAGCAGTACGGGATGGGGCGGAGGTCGACCTCGCCGTCATGGTTCATGGGAAGCATGACCGGAAGAACTCTCTCTTGCTCGAGGTTGAAGACCCATCGGGCGTAGTCAACGTCGTAGTCCCTATGAAAAACCAGCAGGCCTACCAGGAAGCGTCTGAGATTGTCAACGACGTGGTTGTTGGTCTGAGAGTACGCAAGGCGGGAGGGTTGCTTATTCTGAAAGAAGTTTTGTATCCAGACGTCGAGGACAAGACGTTGAGCAAGCCCCGGAGTAATGGTGAGGCCTACGTCTGCCTCATCTCGGACGTCCACGTCGGCAGCAAGAATTTCCGTCAAGACCTTTTCAGCGAGTTCCTGGACTGGCTTAACCGTGGAAGGGACGGAGTCGTCAAGCACATAACGCACCTGGTCATAGCGGGGGACTTGGTCGAGGGCGTTGGGGTTTACCCCGGCCAGGAGAAAGACTTGATGATAAGAAACGTGGAAGACCAGTTGAAGGAGGCTTCGAGGCTTCTGTCTGAAGTTCCGGATAGAATTGAGATAGTTTTCAGCCCGGGCAACCATGAGCCCGTGAGGAAAGCTCTTCCACAGCCTCCTCTGCAGAAAAGGTACAGAGAGATTTTCCTCAGCAGGAGACGTGTTCAGTTTGTCTCGAACCCGGCGATGCTCGAGCTCGAAGGAGCCAAGATACTTGTCTACCACGGGCAGGGGTTGGACGAGCTCATCCAGTCAATTCCAGAGGCTTCCTACAGCAACCTCCGAGAAACCGCAACCAAGCTTCTCAAGTACATGCTGCGATGCAGGCACTTAGCTCCTGTCTACGGCGAAAACACGCAGCTCCTCCCGATGCACGAGGACAGGCTGGTCATAACGGAGGCGCCGAGCGTCCTGCAGACGGGCCACATCCACGTGGCCGTCAAAACAACTCACAGGGGTGTTGTGCTGCTTAACTCGGGCGCTTGGCAGGACCAGACAGAATACCAGAAGTCGATGGGGATGGAGCCTATGATAGGCTACGCTGGTTTGTTCAGTCTAGCCAATCATGAAGTTGAGCTTAAACATTTCTGAAACTAAACAGGCTTTACTGCAGCACTCCAGAGGAGAAGCCCCTTCCTCAGGTTGTACGGCTTCAGGCCGGTCTCCTGCATCAGCAGTATTACCCTAGACGGGTCGGTTCCGTGGCCGAGCAAACGGCTTGAGATCGGGTCGACCATCATGGCCCGCCCCGATGGCTTCAGCTTATTCCTCAGCTGAATGAAGGCTTTTCTAACGTCGACGAAGTGGTGAAGGCTCAGCATCATGACTGCTCTGTCGACCGACTCGTCCACAACGCCGTCTAAGGCCTCGGCGGGTGTAAGCAGGGTTTTGACGTTCTTCAGCCCTAACGCCTCAGCCCTCCGCCCAACCTCCTCCAAATACTTCTGCTCAACGTCGACTGCGTACACACAACCCTTATCTCCGACCATCTCGGCAGCAGCGATAGACACGAAGCCTTTCCCGCATCCAACATCCAGGAAAACATGGCCTTCAGCCACGCCGAGAGTTTCCAGCAGCCTGTAAGGGTTCTGGACCAGACGTCTAAGCCAGCATCCCGGGCAGATCCTCAAGCTCACCTACATCCCCTCGAGAAGAGGCAGCACCTTCTCGAAGTAGTCGAGAGACTCGGGGTTCGCCAGAGCCTCCCGGTTTACAACCCTCCTCCTGTTGATGATGCTCGAGACAGCGGTCTCAACCTTCTTCATGTTGAAGGTGTAAGGTATGTCGGGTGCTTCGAGAATGACGGCTGGAACATGCCTCGGCGATGCTCTTTCGCGCAGCTCTCTCTTTATCCGGTTCTTCAACTCATCAGTTAAGCTGAACCCCTCCTTCATCTTGACGAACAATACAATTCTCTGCTCGCCCATCACGTCCTGCCCGACTGCAAGGCTGTCAGCTACCTCAGGGACCTTCTCCACTACCGCGTATATCTCAGCGGTTCCAATCCTAACCCCAGAAGGCTTGAGAACAGCGTCCGACCTGCCTAAGATTGTTATGCCTCCTGTGTCGCTGTGGAACACGACGTAGTCTCCGTGCCTCCAGACCCTTCGGTGAGTGTAGTAGCTGAAATAGGTCTCGAAGTATCTGTGGTTGCCTGGGTCGTTGAGGAAGTAGAGCGGCATCGAGGGAGCTGGAGCCTCGCAGACAAGCTCGCCCTCCCTGTCGTAAACAGGCTCGCCACCCTCGTCGTAGCTCTTGATTTTCATCCCCAGCCCCGGAGATTGAAGCTGACCAGCGTAAACGGGCAGTATCGGGCTTCCAATAGCGAAGCAGCCGTTGATGTCCGTGCCTCCCGAGATGGAGTTGAAGTGATGGTCTCTCTTCACCTCGGCGTACATCCATTCGAAGCCTTCAGCCGAGAGCGGCGAGCCTGTTTGAGAAACCTCTCTGAGAGAGGAGAGGTCGAACACCGACCCGGGTGTAGCCCCCCTGCTTCTCAGGCTGTTGACGTAGCTGGCGCTGCATCCGAAAATGGTGACGCCGTGCTCGTCGACAAGCTTCCACATCTTCCGCCAGTCAGGGTAGTTTGGGTCGCCGTCGTACAACAGGAGCGTCGAGCCCACGGCCAGAGAGGTCATCAGCCAGTTCCACATCATCCAGCTTGGTGAGGTGATGTAGGTTATGACGTCTTCGGGCTTGACGTCGCTGTGTATGACGAGCTCCTTAAGATGGTTTACCAAAACCCCTGCAGCCGACTGGGCCATGCATTTGGGCCTTCCAGTAGTTCCCGAGGAGAACATTATGTAGACAGGGGTTGAGGCTGGGACCTGCCTGAACTCAAGAACCCCCTCGCCCAACTCGGTGTAGAGCACGGAGTCGTGTATGCCCGACGTCTTCGGGCTCTCAGAAGCGTAGGGTACTACGACGACGGCTATGACCGTAGGGACATGCTTGACGATCTTTTCAACCCTTTCCAAGACGTCGAAATGCTTGCCCTTGTGCAGGTACCCGTCAACAGTTATCAGAGCCTTGGGGTTTAGCTGGCTAAACCTGTCCACGGCTGCGTCTACTCCGATCTCTGTTCCTGTGGAGGACCATGAGGCCCCGAGCGAGGTTGCTGCAAGCATGCCAACGCAAGCCTCGGGAATGTTCGGAACATACCCGCAGACCCTGTCTCCTACACCTACTCCAGCCTCCTTCAGAAACTCAGCCAAACCTCCTGCCTGTCGACGGAGGTCTAGATAACTAAGCTCCCTCGAAACACCGTCCTCCTTCACAGCCACCAGAGCTTTTTTCCCGTCGGCTCGCCTGAGGAGGTTTTCAGCGAAGTTGAGCTCAGCCCCGACGAACCAGGAAGCGCCTGGAAACCTGCCCAAGTCGTCCACAACCATGCTATACAACCTAGAAGCCTTCACGCCGGCGAAGTCCCATACATGCCTCCAAAAAGACGGAATGTTCTCGACGCTCCAGCGGTACAGCTCAAAGTAAGCACCGCGTTCGCTGCTTTCAATACCCAGACCCTCCCGGTCGTCGACAAACTCCATGAATTCTTTGATGTTGGATTTCCCCGCCGTCTCCTCAGAAGGGCTCCACAGGAGCCTGCTCATCCTTCAGTGGCGGTTGTTGAACCGTATATATAAAGGCGATGGGTGGTATGATAGCCGTGGTGCTGGCTGACGACCCGACGGTCGCTGTTGTTGGCGTTGCGCTGGTTTTCATCGTTTTCTACACCATGGGCTCGATTGCCGGAAGGAGACGTGTCGCTAAGCTTTACACCGAGTTGTCGAGGGCCGTCGACTCCTTGGGGGGAAAGGTTGTGGGGGGTAGGAGCGGAGCCACAGCCGCTGTGCTTTCTTGCAAGGACATGGGCAGCTTGGTCGAGTTCTCGATAGTCATAGGAATACAGTCATGGGCGAACCCGTTGACATACCTCGTCTCTAGGCTGACGGGCCGGAAAGACCTTGTAGTGCTGAGAGCCAAGCTGGCCAAGAAGCCGGCCCTCTCCTACACTCTCATCAACAAAAAGTCTCCAGCTGTACGCTACCGTTCAAGGTGGGGCCGGTACGTGGGCGAGCTCGATGAATACATGGTCGTTTCGCCGGACAAGCTCAGCCTGGAGGATGTTAGCCAGACTTATCAAGCTGTGAAGGACCTGGACAACTTGCTTCTTCTATCCTTGAGCAGGGATCTCCCCAACTTACACGCCTACATAGACCCAAACAACAAGCATAGGATAAAAGATTTACTATACATTCTAATAAAGCTTATATGAAATAGAAACTAGTTAGTCTCCGAAAAAATGCTTCTAGAAACGCCTCTGGGTATTACCCTAGCCGGAATCGCTGTATTCCTAGCGGCCTACACGGTCTACAGCAAGATCGTCGACCGAAAGGTGTGGAGCCCCGACAGGGCAAAGCCCACGCCAGCCCACATGTACGCAGACGGTGTTGAGTACTTTCCAGTAGGGCGTTTCGTCCTGTACGGGTTTCAGTGGAACAGCATAGCAGCTCTAGGCCCTATAATAGGCCCCGGCACGGCTGCGTTTGCGTTCGGCTGGCTTCCAGCGTTCCTGTGGATCATATTTGCAGCGCTCCTGATCGGGTGGGTTCAGGACTACAGCTCCATATTCCTGTCGGTGAGGAGGGAGGGCCGATCATTCGGCCCCCTCGCCTACGAGCTTCTCGGCCCGACACCTCGCAAGCTGCTCCTAGGCTTTCTACTCTTCTACCTCCTGCTCATCAACGCAGCGTTTCTCTTCGTCGTCGCCACAGTCATGAACGCCTTCCCAGGCTCCTTCTGGTCGCTGCTAGTCCTCGTCATAGCCGCCATGATAACAGGCCATCTACTCTTCAGAATGAAGATGAGCGTTGGGCCCGTGACTATACTAGCCATAATCCTACAAGCCATCGGCATCGGCTTGGGTGCCACAGTCCTAGCAGCCGTACCGCCTCCAGGCACCTTCGTCTTCACGCCGCCGCCCGAAGGAGTACCAGCGGCAGCAAACCCCTACACGTACTGGCTCGTGCCGTTGGTCGCCATACTCATCCTCGGGTCGCTCCTTCCCATGCCTAGGCTGATAACGCCGATGAACTACATAGCCTACTACTCGCTAATACCTGCCGTCATACTGCTGGTGATAGGATCGCTCGCCTCCCCGGCAACAGGCATCAAGATAGAAGTACCGGCCTTCCGAGGATGGGCTGAAGTAGTGACGGTGGGACCACTGTGGCCGGCCCTTTTCGTCACGATAGCTTGCGGAGCCATCTCCGGATGGCACAGCCTCGTGAGCACGGGGCTTACCTCGAAGCAGATAGACGTCGAGACGGACATAAGACCAGTCGGAGCTGGAGCCATGATAACCGAGAACCTCGTTGGGCTTACGGCCTTGGCTGCATGGATATCGATACCCTTGCTGACAGTCGCTGGAGGAGCCTCGCCTGGAAACTTCGTCGCCGGAGCAACGAAGCTAACCTCGCCCATAGTGGGAGGAGAGGCGGCGGCCCCGTTCCTAAGGATCTTCTTCGCAAACTACATGGTTGGGATGGCCGTGACCATTCTGACGATTCTAGGAAGGTTCTGGAGAGTGACGATGGCGGAGGTTTTCGGCGGAACAAGGCTCTCGATACTGGGCAACAAGTTCATCGCCTCAGTCCTCGGTTTCGTATTCCCCATCGCCTTCGTCCTCACGGGAAGCTGGAACAACATCTGGCTCTACTTCGGAGGAACCAACCAGCTGCTGGCAGGATTCGCGCTCCTCATAGTCGGGCTGTTCCTCTACACGCAGAAAAGATTCCACTGGTACACCACGATACCCGGGATATTCATGATGATCACCACGCTAGCAGCCATACTCTACCAAACAACAGTCTTCGCAAGAGCATTGGCTGGTGAAAACCTCGCTGGTCTCGGCCCCGGCCTGCTGCACGCAACCCAACGGATACTGCTGGGCGCCGCTGGCCCCGGAGCAGTTTCCTTCATAAACGCCTTCTCTACCGCCGTCGGAGCTATAATGTTCACGATAGGCCTCGCCATGGCGATTTACTTCGTTAGAGGCTTCCGCAAGGCCTTGAAGGTTGAGGTCAAGGCCTAACCACCCCAAATTTTTGCGAAACGTTTTTTAAATAAGATATTGCCTGTAAATATGTGGAAGGCGAACGCAGGGGAGGATTCTTCTCCAGTCTCCGAAAAGCTGTAGGAGAAATGTTCTACGGCGTAGCTCTCCACCAGCAGGTATCATCCATACTGAAGACCAGGATGTACATGGAGCACATGTTCATACTGATGATAATGGGAGACATGCTGGGATTCCCAATCCTTCCGCCCTACTACTCGCTGCGGCTTCTCCCGTACGCCATCCCTAACGTGAAAGCATGGAAACACAGGTTCTACAGAGAGCGGGACTTCACGGACGTGATATACGGTTGAAAGGGTTTGGAGAATTCCTCACCTCAAAACCAGGCTTGAAAATGGTCATTTTCGCAGGTAAAGGCGGCCTTGGCAAGACAACATGCAGCGCTGCGCTCAGCTACGCCGTCAGCAGCTCCAAAAGAGTCCTCTGCTTC
>JAVYLK010000002.1:0-116604 GCA_038740895.1 Candidatus Caldarchaeum sp. | reverse complement strand
GGGCTCTTTCCAGTAGAAGGCGACCCCGTGGCCTTCGTGGACTACCCCAACTACTACGACCCCTACCCTGCCCACCTAGCTTATCAGGACTGGATCACGGACGTAAGGCCGCTCGCAGGCATGAAGCCCATAGCCGAGGAGATCAGGAGAAGAGGGTACGGCGATGGAGTGGTGGGGCTTGTGAGCCATTACCTGGCCTGCATGGTTGACCAAGAGCCCTACATCGTGCCGCATTACGACGTCTTGGCGCTCCAGCGCTTCCTACCTAAAGCAAGGCTGGTGGAGGCCACGGCGTTGGTTGATTCGGAGAGGATGGTCAAGAGCGACTTCGAGGTGAGGATGCTGGAGAAGTCAGGAGTCATCGCCCGGAAGATGGTGGATGCTTTGATCGAGACAGCGAGGCCTGGGGTGAGGGAGAACCAGGTTGTTGCGGAGATGACCTACGTAATGCTCACCGAGGGAGGTGAGGGATATCTCTTCAACCAGCTAGCTTCGGGAAGCATAGACGACGAGTGGAGGCACCTGCTTCACGGCAAGGGGCTGCCGCTGGGGCCGACGTCGAGGCCGTTGGGAGACCACGACATAGTGATCACGGAGTTTCACGCAAGCTACAGCGGATACCTAACAGGGGTGGAGTTCACGGTTCTTGTCGGCAGGGAGGACGACAACATACAGCACATCCACGACGTTGCTGTGGAGGCGTTCAAGAAGGCTCTGCCTAACTTCCGGCCGGGTGTGAGGCTGCAGGAGTGTATTGACGCGATGAGGAAGCCCGTGAGCGAGGCGGGGCTGAAGTACATCGAGCTGGGCTTTCACGGACATGGACTATCTTCCCCCGACTTCCCGACCTACGTTTACAGCTCGGAATGGCCCTACGAGGCTGGTCAGGGGCTTGAGGAGATGAGGTTCGAAAGGAACATGGTGTTCGGGATAAACATCGACCTCCACAACCCGCGTTGGAGGGACGACGTCGGAATAATGCTGGGCGACACGGTTGTAGTGGACGACCCTCCCAAGCTTTTGGCGAAAATCCCACTAGAGCTGCCTGTATGCAGGTAGCTTCTCACCCCTAGCTTGGGAGAGATGCGGAAACTTCTTGAGAACTCTCTCGACAAGCTCCTTGTCGGCTGCTACCACGGGAGGGAAAGACGATAGTCGGTGGTATGGGCGGCAGGCGTTGATTATAGCTCGCGTGTTAGTGATGTCTCCCTCCTCTGCTTTCTTGGGGTCGAGCAGGGGGTCTACGGGGCTGTCCCAGCATTCACGAATTATGTCTATGTCTTTCTCGGGGTCGCATCGTGTAGCTACCGCCCACACAACCTCCGAAAGGTTTGAAGGGTCGACGTCGTCGTCAACAACTATCACGAACCTCCCTGCGTAAGCACCGGCCCTACACGCCGCAGCAGCAAGCCCAGCCTGCTTAGCGTGTCCCGGATACCTCTGCTTGACCGAAACAACGACCCAGAAGCCTGCGACGCCGCCGGTACCTCCCTCGTTGGCGCACCACACACCCCTCACCTCTGGAACATGCTGCTCAATCTCCCTCCATAACGCAGCAGAGCTGACCACGTTTATGGCGAGGGCCTCGGGCAGAGGAGGCCTTAGCGGCGGGTTTCCCTGAACGATTGGGTCGTTCCTGTAGTAGATTCGTCTTACTTTCACGATGGGGCATTTCTTCGCAGGCGTGACGTAGCCAGGCCATTCGCCGAACGGGCCGTCGTAAACCGACTTGACCCATGTCGGCACTAGCTCCCCCTCGAGGACAGCCTCCGACGTCGCGGGTATCGGCAGTCCCGTCAACTCGCTCGTGACGTACTTGACTGGTCTTCCACGTATTCCTCCAGCGGTCTCGAAGACAGACTCGCCCCAGCCGGTCAGCTGGTAGCCTCCCATCACGAAGAACGTCGGCTCCTGCCCGAGCGAGATCACTATGGGGCAGTTAAGCCCCCTCTCCCAGTAAAGCTTCCTGATTATGTCTCCGTGCTTGCCGCCCGCTATGTTTATCGAGACCTCGTCCCTGCCTACGACCATCACTCTGTAGGTGCCTACGTTAACCCATCCCTCGTCGGGATGTTTGGTGATGACTGAGCATCCTGTCCCGATGAACTTCCCTCCGTCGTACTTGCTCCACCTTGGAGCTGGAAACCTAGAGACATCCACGTCATCCTCCATGACAACGTTCTCCATAACAGGCCCGTCGGAGACCTCCACAGGCCTGACGACAGGCCTCTGCTCTATCCTCTCTTTCCAAGCCTTCACCATGCGTATTCCAGTCAACGACTCATCAAGCCCCAATACTCTTGCTGTCCTCTTCTCTGTGTTGAACAAGTTGGTGGCGACCCTGAAGCCCGCAGGTTTTCCAGGTATTCTGTCGAAGAGCAGAACCGGTGGAGCCTCTCTCTTAGCCGCCAGCTCTGTTATCGCACCAATCTCCAACTCCTCCTCAGCGCCCAGAACAACCTCCAGCTCTCCGTCTTTCTCGGCATCCCTGATGAACTCGCGCAAATCCTCGTACGGGAAAGGCACAGCTACTCAGATGGACAACCATCCTATAAGCGTTAAACAGTTGCTCAAAACTTACGCTTAAATACGCTGCACTACCACCGCCCCCGAAACGGCATGGATGTTTCTTCGCTTTCATGGTGTTTACGGAATAACGATTTCGACAGCAGGACTTACGCCATGCTAGCCGGGGAGGCTGAGAAGCTAGGCTACTACGGGTTCTTCTCCGTCGAGGGAACCGACCGTAAGGCGCTTCCCCACCTCATCACCGGCAACGTAAGGTCTGCATTCGTTAACAACGCAGCCGCAGCGCTCAGCACATCCACCATCAAGCTGGGGACCAGCATAGTCAGCATATACTCGAGAACACCTCTGGCCATCAGCTTCGAAGCAGCCACGTTGAACGAGCTGTCTAACGGCCGCTTCATACTGGGCGTGGGAGTTGGAGGTCCTTGGCTCGTCGAAAAAGGCTACGGCTACCCGCTCGACAGACCTGCCGTCAGGATGAAGGAGTTTCTAACGATTGTCAAGAAAGCCCTTTCAGGCGAGAAAGTTGATTTTCACGGCGATTTCTACAACGTGGTGGACGTCAGGCTAAAGCCGCTTCATCCAGTCCCTCCTTCCGTTTTGATGGCTGGGCTGAACCCGTCCATGCTGAGGGTTGGAGGCATGCTGGCCGACGGGGTGATACTCAACATGTTCCCGATAGAGGCCTTGGAGTTCGCCCGTGAGAGAATCAAGGAGGGAGCCGAGAAGGTAGGAAGAAACCCTAGGGAAGTTAAGCTGTATGTGCTGGCTCCCTGTGGCGTCTCTGAAGACAGGGTCGTAGTAAACTCACTCAAGACGGGAATCGCATTCTACTGCCATATCTCCACTCATCACAAATTCCTAGCCTACGCCGGGCTGCAGAGCTATGCTGATAAAATCCAGAGGGTCTGGACGAGCGAGGGACCGGAGAAGGCTGCTGAAGAAGTGGGCGACGAGCTTCTCCAGAAGCTGACTCTAGGATACACGCCGGAAAGAATAGCGCTCAGATGCAAGGAGTATCTGGCAAAGGGTGCTCTCCCGCTGTTATATCCGCATTTCGAGAAGGAGAACGGCAGACTGCAGCTGTCGCGGCTGATGCAGTCCCTGAAGAAAGCCTAGACTTTCACAAGCCCTAGCTTCCTCAACACAGGTCCTCCAGCGACCCCTACGTCCCCGCTCGTCAAAGAGCCCAGCTCAACATACTCCAACCTCTTGAACCAAGGCCTTCTGGTAAACCTCAGACCGCGTGCTTGGTATACGAAGCAGAGATGCCAGTGGCTGTACCCCGGGTAGTACTTGCTGGGCTGAGTGAACGACACTATGTCGAGCAGCTCGAGCTTCTCAACGTCTCCGTCTAGCATGTTTTTGATTACACGCTCTGCGCAGCTGACGGGATGCTCTCCGTAGTGGAGAAACCCGGAGGGCACGAACCATTTGTCTCTCCAAATCCCCTCCCTATGGATGTATATCCCCCATTCGCTGCGTAGATGCTCTCCGTAGCCGTCTCCGTCCAGCATCCCCAGAAGAATGGATTCATCTCTGAGGTCTAGAATGTAGGTCATAATGCACGTCCCCCCGACGGGGATGTACTTTATGCCATCCTGGTCAACACCAAACCTAGCCCATCTCTTGAATTCATCCATCGCCATACAGGGTCGGCTACCTGTAGCCCGAGCTAGCTATAACCTTTACAGGGATCTCGCTCAGCTCGCTGAAGTAGAGGGGGATGATGAAGACTGTCACTCTTTGGTTCGCGACGCTCAGGTTGTAGAGGTTCTCTACTATTAGGATATCCTTGCCCAGCAGTATCTCGTGAACAGGTCTATCGTCTATCTCTCTACGTTTGGCCAGAGGCATGTCAGGGGAGGGCGTGTCCATGCAAAGGATCTTGATTCTCCTAGAGGCAAGCCATTCAGCAGCATCTTCCGTCAGAAACGGATACTCGAGATACTTAGCGTCGTCCCTGTACATCCACCACCCAGTGCTTATTAGAACTATGTCTCCACGCCTTACCGACATCCCGCACCCCTCAAGATCTTCTCGATTTATGGGCTCCATGGCTTGTTTCTTCAGCTCGAGAACGACGCCTCTCCCGACGAACGTGTCAGGCTCGTAGGAGACTATCGTTTTTCCGGAGGGATTCACAAACCGTGGAAGGTCCATGTGAGTGTCTCTGTGCGTTATCCTGATCTTCTTGCAGATCTCCCAGTTGTAAGCGTTGGAGTCAGGTTGTACCAATCGGGGGAACAGGTTGCCGCTGCCATCTACGGTGATGGGGAATGTGAGGTCGTGGAAGCGTGTGCTCCCACGTTTGCCTCGACGCTTAACAGCCTCCACATCCTCCGTCTGAAAGGTCTCCTCTATCCTTTGAGCCAGCTGCCTCACGCTGTAGCCGTATTCTGCAGTTTCGTCGAGAAGCCTTAGCTGATGCTGGGGGTCTTTAACTGAGAGAAGAAGCCTGAGATGGTAGAGGCCTATGCTGGACTTCGTAGCGCTACGAATGCTCCTCCAGCGTTCGATTACTCTGGGCGAAAGCTTGAGGAGCTCAACCCGGTTGTACACGTAATCCCTGGAAAGCCCGAGTATCCCGGCCAGCTCCTCATAAGTTTTCTTAAGATGGTTCTTCATGTATGAGAAGAGCTTAGCCTCTTCGACAGGGTCTCTTTCAAGCCTGTGAAGGTTCTCGAGACAGTGCTGAACTAGAAACTCCTCGTCTCCCAGCTCCTGCTCGACGTATGCGGATATCTTCTTCAGCCCTGCAAGCTTGGCTGCCTCCAGCCTCCTCCTGCCCCAGACCAGCTCGTACGACCCATTCCCAGCAGTCCTCACCTTTATCGGAACCGAGACATCTCCCCTGTTCCTGAGCTGTTTAGCGAGGCTCACTATGTCGCCTAAGTCTTCTCTCAAAGGCAGCCAGTCAGGGGTGATGATTCGATCTAGGGGGATCTTCTTGAGCTCGTTCCTCCGCCGAGCCTTCATCTAGGTTCTCTGCCGGTGCGGAGGCATGTAAGGCTTGTGGTATTACAAACGTGTTCCGGTGGTGTAGATGTATTGAACATAATAACGCTTATATCATACGTACTGTAAGTAGGGGGCTGAACATGCCAGATGACATATTCAAGAGGAGAATAACCAGAAGAAGAGCTATTTCTGCAACCGGGAAAACAGCCGTGGCTGCTGTTCTTGGCCTCGGCGTAGGAGGCTTGGGCGGATACATAGGAGGTGTGTCATCTCAACAGCCAAACATAATCACCCGCACGGTCACCCAGCAGACCAGCGGAGCCACAGTCACACAGGCCCAGACGCTTGTCCAGACGCAGACAGTCACCCGTACAGCCACTGTGGTGTCGACGTTGACACCTCTCTCCGAGATTCAGCAGAAGTATGAAGCCGCTAAAAGGGAGAGAGATCTCCTCGTCTACGGAAGCCTCGACTTCGAAGACTTCACGCCGTTCCAAAGGTCCTTCAACTCCAAATTCCCAGACATCCAAGTTCAGTACCTGCGAGGATCGCCCAGCGAGCTCTACAACAGGGTGAAGAGCGAGCTTGCGGCCAGAAGACCCACCGCCGACATAATCATTATGAGCCTTCCCAACATACTTCAGATGAAGAGCGAAGGCCTTCTAGACGCATACAAGTCGAAAGAACTTCTAGCCTACCCTGGTAGGTTCTTCGACGACTTCGGATACTGGAGCCCCGTCGTCATGCTGCCCAACTCGTCGGTCGTGAACACAAGGCTGCAGGCGAACGTCCCCCAAAGCATAGAGGATATTCTCCAGCCCGCCAACCGAGGCAAGATAATAATGCACAACCTTCTCCAGGGAACGGCTTCGACTTTCATGTGGGGTGCTATGAGAAACATCATAGGCGAGACAAGGTGGAGGGAGGTTCTTGAACGGTTAGCTGCTCTCAAGCCTGTTCTGAACAACTCTTTGAGCGGCGTGACGCAAGCCGTCCGAGACGGACAGTATCCAATAGGCTTCATAGCTTATCTCCACGACGTATTGAAGAGCGCCGAAGAGGGAGCACCCGTAAGGAACTTCTGGGCAAGAGAGTTGCCCGTTATGGTGACAATCAACGCTGGAGCGTTGTTGAAGGATACGCCTCACCGCAACGCAGCGGAGCTGATGATGGACTACCTTCTTTCTGCTGAAGGCCAGAGCGTCTTCGGAAACATAAGCGTACGGTTCCCAACCAGACCCGGCGTGAACGCCAAGTACTCGGCTGAGGCTGCTTTCCCGGGAAGGAAGCTGTACCTCTACCCCGACGAGGAGGTCGTCGCAGAGGCTCAGTCTCTAGTGCAGACGTTCAGGTCTATGGGCTTCGGAACATAAACTTCTAATTTTTTGTAGCCATGCTTCTGCAACGCTATTCGCTTTCACTAGTTTCTCTACCCCTTCTAGTAATAGTTGGTCTCCTAGTCTTATTTCCGATAAGCTCGCTCATAGCCGGCAGTTTTTGGAGCAGCTACCCCGGATACCCAGGTGAGTGGACTTTAAACAACTACGTCCAAGCCTTCTCCGACCCCATGCTGCCCTCCCTCTTCTTCAACAGCCTCGTCTACGCAGGGGGTGCATCGATTCTGGCCACCCTGCTGGCCGTGTTCTATGCCTTCATCACAGCCCGAACAGACACCCCTGGAAGAAACATACTCTCCTACCTCCCGTACATAGACTTGATGACCCCCGCCCTCCTGACGAACATCGCATGGATCTACCTGCTTCATCCAAGGGTGGGCTTGATAAACAATTTTCTTCAGCAGGTTTTCGGCTCCGAAGCTGTTGTTCTGAACATATACTCTCTGCCCGGCATGATCTTCATCACTGGGCTCAACACCTCGTCGCTCGTGTACATCGGTATTCAGTCGGCTTTCAAGTCGATGAACCCTGAGTACGAAGATGTTTCGAGGGTTTGCGGAGCTGGAATAGTTAGGACTACTTTCAGCGTCACGCTTAAGCTAACCATGCCGGCCATCTTGTCGATGACGTTGTTGAACTTCATCATAGTGTTGGAGGTCTTTGAGACACCGTCAATGATCGGCATCCCAGCCAACATACCTGTGTTCATGTCGACTATTTACAACGCTGTTTCTTGGAGCATACCGCCTAGAACCGGTCAGGCTACGGCGCTAGCTGTCATTCTGTTGATGATAGTGTTGACTTTCACCACGATATACCGGAGGTACACGAGGAGGGTCGAGAGGTACGCCGTCATCACAGGTAGGGGGTACCAGCCTAACGTGATCAAGCTGGGTAAGTGGAGGTATGCAACGTTGTTCCTACTGCTGGCCTACGCTTTCGTCCTCATAGTGGTTCCAATTTTCCTAGTGCTGCTTCTGTCCTTCAAGATATTCTGGGATCCGAACAACTTGTTCGGAGACTTTACCATGCGAAACTACATAGAGGTCTTAAACCATCCCCACCTGTTGACAGCTATAATGAACAGTACTTTGTTTGCGGCTGCGGCTGCGAGCATTCTCGTCTTCCTGATACCGGTCGTTGTGTATCTGTCAAGACGTGTGAAGGCTCGGGGTGCAGGCGTGGTGGAGAACGTCGCCATGATGCCCCAAGCCTATCCCGGGCTTGTCCTGGCTCTTGGTCTTTTGTGGGGATACATAAGCCTTCCTGTAGGAATTTACGGCACAGCAGCCATTCTCGTGATCGCATACGTCACGCGGTTCATGCCTCACGTGACTAGGTTGTTTTCAGGAGTCGTTGTGCAGATTCATCAAGAGCTAGAGGAGTCTTCGAGAGTGTGTGGGTCTGGGTTCATGTCGTCGGTAAGGCGTGTCGTGCTCCCGCTTCTGAGGCCAGCCATGGTCGGTGCATGGGTCTATGCGTTCATAGTGAGCTTCAGGGAGCTGAGCGCCTCGGTGCTGTTGGTTGCGCCTGGTACGGAGGTGATATCGGTTCTGCTATGGGGTCTGTGGATAAACGGTGAGGATAGACAGTTTGCGGCGGCTATCATAATTCTAGTCTCCATCCTGGCTGTGGTGATATCCGCGGTGTTGCTGGTCTCTAGGCTTTTGAGAGCCCGGGTTGTGTTTGTCAGGCGTGGATAGTTAAAGAGACTCGAGAAAGTTTTTCCACTTTTCGTAGTACTTAGCCGACGTGCTGGGCGAGGGTTCTGTTGGCTTGGGGAACTTGTCCCTCCAGCCCCATGGACGTGTAGCGTCTATGATGAGGCTCGAAGATGTAATGTCCCACACGGTTTTCTTCTCGGGGGGCACACGTGGGTCTGTTAGCGAGGTCCAGCGGTTTCTGACTAGGTAGATGGATGTTTCGGGGTCGACTCTCGACTGAAGGGCCCACATCACGTCATCATGGTTGTCGGGGTCTATGTCCTCGTCGACGATCATCAGGTACTTGGGAGGCCTCATCCCTATTCCTGACATTACCAAGTCTGCTACCTGCCTTACCTGCCCTGCGTACCTCACCTTGAGTGAAACTACTAGGAAGGGCCCTGCCTTCCCCACCTTCCTTACGTCGTGATGGCCCAAGTCCTTCAAGGCTTTGAAAAGAAAAGCCAGGTTGAAGGGAAGAGGGCCGTCATGTCTAACGCTTCTGTATGGTGGTCGTCCATCAAGCACCGGGTCATCACGGAAGTACGCCGCCTTGACCCTTATGACTGGCTGAGGCCTCTCCTCGGACGAGTAGTATCCCCCGAACTCTCCGAAGGGTCCCTCAACTCTGGCCTCCACGTCGAGCGGAGGGATCTCTCCCTCGACGACCAGCTCCGCCGTGCTTGGGATGGGTAGGCCCGTGAAAGGGCCATCCAGCACCTCCACCGGCCTGCCTCTAAGCCAGCCAGCGTAATCGAGCTCGCTCTCTCCGTAGGCGACTGGAAGGTCGGCGGCGACTCCGAGAGTAGGGTCGTGGCCGAAGGAGACTACGACGGGGCAGCTTAACCCCTTTTCCCAATACTTATCTCTTATTATTGCTCCGTGGTGTCCGGGTGATATCGAGATCCCGAGAGTCTTCTTGTCGTGGAGCTGGATGCGGTAGGTGCCGGCGTTAACGAACCCTGTTTCGGGGTCTCTCATAATCACCAGTGTGCCTGTGCCGATGTAGCGGCCGCCGTCGTGCTCATGCCAGAGGGGGCTTGGGAAGATGCTCATGTCAACTTTGTCGCCGACCATCTTGTTCGCCATGACGGGGCCGTCTGATACATTAGCAGGCTTCAGGGGCCTGTACCGCCTCAACAGCTCCGTCAGGAACTCCACCATGTTCTCAACCCTCACGTCGGGGTCTATTCCCGCAGCTATCCTGTTCCTAGCCTCCGTGGTTATGAGGTTGGTGATTATCCTAAACCCTTTCCCATATCCCTTGATTTTGTCGAACAGCAGCGCTGGATGGTTCTTCCGACGACCCACTAGCATGGTCAGAATGCCAATCTCCAGCACAGGGTCAGCGTTCTCAACAACCCTCAGTTCATCCCTCTCCTCGAGAACCTTGATGAAACCTCTCAGGTCTTGATGAACCGTCTTCGGAGCGAAACTACTCAACTTTAACAAGCAAAGCCCGCTCCAGGATATTACTGTTGCTCGCGGCAGAACGTGTTTGAAGAGTTAAGCCTTTATAACCTAGGCTCGGCGAGACACCGTAAAAATGCGGCCTGAATTCAGGTGGATAGGCAAGCCGGTTAAACGATTGGAGGACCCTCCTCTTCTTACGGGCAGGGCTTCGTTCGTAGAAGACTTGAAGCTTAACGGCATGCTTTACGCAGCTGTTTTGAGAAGCCCGTATCCTCACGCACGAATTAAGAGCATCGACTTTGGTAAAGCCTTAAAGAAGCCCGGCGTTAGAGCCGTTCTCCAGCCCAGCGACGTGCTGGAGAAAACCAAGCCCATCCCGCCTGCTCGCCAGATCCTCAGCTTGAACCCCCAGGAATATTGTCTGGCTGTTGGCAAGGCCAGGTATTTCGGCGAACCTGTGGCCGCTGTGGCGGCGGATTCCCAAGCTGTCGCTCTAGACGCTGTTGACGAAGTGCAGGTGGAGTATGAAGTGCTTGAGGCTGTCAGCGACCCTCACAGAGCAATGCAAGACAACAGCAACCTCGTCTACGAGCCTTTCGGAACCAACCTAGCAGCCCATTTCCACGAGAGATGGGGAGACGTTGAAGGTGCTTTCTCATTAGCCGACAGAGTGTTGGACATGGAGTTTAGGCTCCACAGCTACACGATCACTCCTCTGGAAACAATAGGAGTTGTGTCAAGTTTCGACGACCTGCGAAAAACCTTGACCGTGTGGGCAAACGTCCAGATGGTCGGAGAAGCCATCAAGGTCTTGAGCCACTGCCTCTCCATCCCGTCGAACAAGATCAGGCTCATCGTCCCGAACATCGGCGGAGGGTTCGGCTTAAAGGGAAGGCCTTGGAAAAACCTCCTGATCACCTCGCTGCTGTCCATGAAGACGCGCAAGCCGGTCAAGTATGTTGAAACCCGGAGAGAGCATCTCTCGAGCGCAGGCCACACGCCGGCGTGCAGTTTCAGGCTCAGCGTCGCCGTGAAAAACGACGGACGAATACTCGGCTACCGGGTGAGGGAGGTTGTCGACGAGGGAGCTTCGATCAGCTACGCAGGAATATACGCCTTGATGCACAAGACCCTGATCAACGGTTCTTATGACGTCAAGAATATTGAGTGGGATGCCTACTGCGTTCTCACGAACAAGTCGCCGTCGACTCCCGTCAGAGCCGTGGGCAAGGCTGGAATAGGATACGTTATAGAGAGGATGGTTGACACAGTAGCTAGAGAGCTTTGCATCAGCCCTGCTGAAGTAAGGTTCCGAAACTACATAAAGCCAGATAACATGCCATACACCACTCCGTCGGGGAAGGTTTACGACCGCTCCGACTATCCCCGGATCCTGCGTAAAGCGCTTGAACTCGCTGAGGCCGACAGATACATGGGGACTGGGCGTATGGACGGGAAGGTTTACGGCGTTGGAATAAGCACCGTTGTGCACGGCGGCTCGGCGTGGGCCAACGAGTTTGAAGCAGTCCAGGTCTCCGTGGATGTTCACGGGAGCGTAAGAGTATCAAGCCCATCGCCCGACATGGGGACGGGCCAGCGTACCTCCCTCGCTCAGATAGTTGCGGAGGAGCTTGGTATTTCGCCTCAAGCGGTCTCCTTCCCCGAGTACTATTTCGACTCACAGGCCATGGTGTGGACGCCTTTCAGCGGAACTCATGCAAGCAAGTTTTCAGGGCCCGACGTCGAGGCATGCATCATGGCCGCTCGGATTCTCAAGCAAAAGATATTGAGAGCTGCTTCAGTCATTCTCGAGGCGAACCAGAACGACTTGGTTCTGGAGAACGGTTTCGTCTGGGTCAGGAACAGCGACGTGAGAATAAGCTTGGAGCAAATCGCCGCCTACGTCTATCAACACCAGTCAAAGCTTCCCAACGGACTGGAGCCAGGGCTAACGGCCACATGGGTCGGGGGAAGCACGCGTTCCAGAGAGTCTTACGTCGAAGACCCCACAGCCAGCTACCTAACCTATCCCTTCTCAGCACATGTGGCCGTCGTTGAGCTGGACCCCGAAACCGGCCACGTAAAGGTAGTCAAGTACATAGTCGTCCACGACTGCGGCTCCATGATCAACCCCTTGATAGTAGAGGGGCAGGTCGTGGGTTCTGTGAGCAACGGTGCGGAAGCAGCGCTGCTGTGCGAATGTGTGTATGACGAGAACTCGCAGCCTCTGACGCAGACTTTCGCGGAGCTTTTGCTGATGACAGCTTCGGAGGGGTTCTGCGTAGAGGTTTATGACGATCCTCATCCCACCGACAGAAGTACGCTCGGAGTCAAGGGCATCGCTGAAGCCGACGTCATAGGCCCCCTCGCCGCGGTGCCGAACGCAGTCCTCGACGCACTCGCCCGGATAGGTGTAAAAGCCCAGATAGACAGCCTGCCTCTAACGCCTGAGAAGATTTACAACCTCATCAAGTGGAGAAGGTGATGGCTTGGCGAACCTTTTCGTCAAGCACTTCAACCTTTATCGTCTCGTCAGGGACATGCACAACGACTACAGCCTGCGTGAGGAGTTTAGGAAAAACCCCGAGTCTGCGCTGAAAAAATACGTGGTGCCGGTGGAGGTCGCTGAAGCCGTTGTCTCCAAAGACTACGTCCGCCTTTACATGATGGGGATAAGTCCTCTGACGCTGTTCAACATCTCGCACATAGTTGAGAAAAACCCCGACAAGTACAGGCTGGAGATAGTTCCCCAGTTGCCTCAGTCAGACGAGCCTCCAGCCGAAGGCTGACACCGTTCCCCAACCCTGTATCACCTCGTTGAAGCACATGGAGGCCTGCCTGTCGCCGAGCATTCCGAAGAGCACGAACAAGTTGAGCAGCTCAACCGTCGAGTTGCCCGCCGCAGCCATCCTCGCCAAGCTAACCTCCTCCACCAGCTTCGTCAGCATCCCGCTCCTCAGCCTGCCGACGACATACTCGTCGAACTCTGCGCTGTACCTCCCCATCCTCCAATTGCCCACGTTGAGAGACAGGTTGAAGCTGGCTACAACTCCAACTCTCTCAACTCCGTGGTAGCTGTTCACGCCAACGGCCAGGGCCCTGCCAAGGCCGTAGAACCTCTTCGGCGAAGGCACGGGAGGAAGGTGGACGTTCGTTATGACGGGCACGATGGGGATGTTCGTCTCGGGAGAAACGAACCAAAGGGGTATCGTGAATGCGTGGTCCAGTACGTAGTCGGAAGCCCTGGCCACGTCAAACCCCTCGGATACACACGTGTTTAGCAGGTGTTCCGACGCTTCAACATCCACCCTGCTTCTGTACGTCGGTATGCCCGCCTCCATCTCGAACGACGTAGGGCCCTGCGCAAACTCCGACACACCTATTGTAAAGGGCGGAACCGTCTCGAGAAAAGTCGTTAGATGATGGTTTCCGACAACCAGCAGCATCTCCGCCGCAGACTCGACCCTGATCCGTCTCAACTCGGCGAACACTTCAAAAACACGCTCTTTCACATTCTCCGGCGGAGGAGACGTCGTGTAGAAAATCCTAGGGTTGTGAGTCATCGCTAAGCCGCAGACAATTTCCGCCATAGGGCCCCGGCACGCCTCATCTGTATTAAGCCTTTCAACGACGGCAATAAACTGTTATTAACAAGATTAGAAACAACGCAGTCATGCCCGGGTTGACTAACGAAGAGTTGATTACTCTGACCGAGAGATACTTGGTCAACGCTATCATACCACGTGAACCCATAGCAGTCAGGAAGGCCAGCGGCTTGGTGGTGGAGGACTTTAACGGAAACCGGTACGTAGACCTTTTCTCCGGCATAAGCACGAACAACCTCGGCCACTGCCATCCAGAGGTTGTCGAGGCAGTTATTGATCAGGCGAGGAAATTCATGCACGTCTCTGGGTTTTATTACCACATCCCAGAAGTTGAGCTTGCCAAAAGCCTCCTGGAGCTGACGCCTCAGAGCTTGAAGAAAATTTTCTTCTGCAACAGCGGCTCGGAAGCCGTCGACGGCTCCGTCAAGTTCGCCAAGAAGCTGGCGGTCAAGGAGAAACGGGCTGGAAGCGTCGTGATAGCTCTCAAAGGCTCCTTCCACGGCCGTCTCTCCCTAACGCTAACACTCACGGGACAAAGAAAGTACAAGAACAAGCTCGGAAACTACGCCAACTACCCCGGCGTCGTCCACGCAACCTGCCCCTACTACTACAGGTATGGTGGCGGGTACTCGGAGAAGGAGTTCGGCGAGAGATGCGCCGACGAGGTGGCTGAGCTGATAGACGTCTACACTTCAGGCGACGTGGCTGCTGTTGTCGTCGAGCCTGTGATGGGCGAGGGAGGAATCATCGTTCCCCCCGACTCCTACCTGCCCAGGCTTTCAAAGGTCTGCGGCGAGAGAGGTGTTCCCCTGGTTGTCGACGAGGTCCAGACCGGCTTCGGCAGAACAGGTAGAATCTTCGCATGCGAACACTGGGGGTTGAACCCCGACATGATGGCTATGGCGAAAGCTCTCGGCGCCGGTCTTCCTCTGGGCGCCGTAGCTGTGTCCGGCCGTGTCAACGACGCTCTGGAGCGTGGAGAACACTTTACCACCTTTTTCGCAAACCCTGTGGTGTGCGCCGCCAGCACGGCGGGGCTCAGGGTTTTAACCCGGGACAGGCTACACGAGAACGCAGCCAAGCAGGGCGAGTTCATGCTGAAATCCCTAAGAGAGCTTACCGAGACCCATCCACAGGTCGGCGACGTGAGGGGCAAGGGGCTGATGATAGGGGTTGAGGTTGTCGAGGCAGGTGGCAAGAAGCCCAGCGCAGAGCTTGCTGAGAACATCAAGAAGAACATGCTCAAGAGAGGATACCTAATAGGTGTTGGAGGATTGTTCAAAAACGTCCTTAGAATCCAGCCACCACTAATCATAGACAGCGAGACCGCTGAGAGGTCCGTTCAAGCGTTGGCCGAAGCCATTAAAGAGGAGTGCCTCATCCGAGGACATCCTTAAAAACAACCGGCTACAACCAACACCGTGATGAGAGCGGGTATTTCTGATCTGTGATGACAATACCCGTTCTGAATTGATTGTTGCTGGCAAAGGGTTATATTAAAAATAGTTTTCCCGCGGTTAGTATGAGGATAGCCGTTGTCGGTGCTGGGTTAGGCGGGCTTGCGGCCGCAGCCTTGCTTGCTAAGGAGGGGCATGAAGTTGTAGTGGTCGAGAAGAACGGCAACGTGGGCGGCCGAGCTAGTGTCTTCAGCCGAGACGGCTTCGTCTTCGACATGGGGCCGACGTGGTACTTGATGCCAGAGGTTTTCGACCGGTACTTCAGCGAGTTCGGGAGGAAGACGTCGGACTTCTACACCCTCCTAAAACTCGACCCAAGCTTCCGCGTCTTCTTCGACGACGGACAAACCGCTGAAATTACACCTCGTCTGGATGAAAACATCCAACTCTTCGACAGACTTGAACCCAACGGCGGCGATAAACTCCGCCGATATCTCGCAAAATGCGAAAACCTTTACAGAAGCATATCGAAGACCTTGTACCTCGACCTCGATTCGCCTTTCAGCTTCTTCCAGTGGGAAGTTCTTTCGCAGGGCATGAAAATCAACATACTTGAATCCGTTGAAGCATACGTCAAGAAGTGGTTCAGCAGCGACAAGGCTCACAAGATTCTCCTCTATTCCGTGGGGTTCGTGGGAACGCCGCCAGCCAAGGCACCCTCTTTCTACACCATCCTCAACTACGTTAAAATCGCTCAAGGCGTCTACTTCCCCGAGAAAGGCATTAGGCAGGTCGTCGAGGCCGTGTATAATTTGGCCAAGTCGCAGGGAGTTGAGTTTTTGCTCGACCACGAGGTCAATAAAATCGAGGTGGAGAACGGCCTGGCTAAGCGGGTAGTCGCCGACGGAACATCGATTAAAGCTGACGCGTTTGTCTTCAACGCCGACTACGCATACGTGGAGACAACCCTTCTCGACCCCAAATACCGAACATACGACGCCGGCTACTGGGATAGAAAATTGTTCACGCCGTCCGCCCTTATCGCCTACGTAGGTCTGGACCGAAAGCTCGACAACGTAGTCCATCACAACGTCTTCCTCGAAAAAGACTGGGGGGAAAACTTCCAGCAAGTCTTCAACCCCAACCGCCGTGAATGGCCAGAATACGCCTCATACTACGTGCACGTCCCTTCGAAGACCGACAGAACCGCCGCGCCTCCAGGCGGTGAAGCCGTGTTCTTCCTCATCCCCGTTGCGTCAGGACTGGTAGACGACGACCAGAAGCGTGAAAAACTGTTCAACGTTATAGTCAGGGACTTCGAGGACAAAATCGGGGAGAAAGTTTCCGACGCCATCGTCCTTAAACAGTTTTTCAGCGTCAGGGATTTCACAGGCAGGTATAGCTCCTACAAGGGGTCGGCCCTCGGCCTCGCTCACACCCTTAGACAGACTGCGTTCTGGCGTCCTCGCCACAGAAGCCGCAGAGTCAAAAACCTCTACTACACTGGGCAGTACACACATCCAGGCATCGGTCTCCCCATGGTCCTCATATCTGCCCACATAATACGCGACAAAATCAAGAGGGAGTTGATGTAAATGCTGTTCCATAAAACCGTTAAAGTGGAGCCGGAGGTCTACAAGTTGTTCAAACGCGGCAGCAGGACCTACTTCAACAGCACGCTCTTCTTCCCGCCGGAGGTAAGGACCGAGGTCTTCCGCCTCTACGCTTTCCTCCGCAAAGCTGACAACTTCGTCGACGTCATCCCCCAAGACGTGGACGGGTTCTTCCAATTCCGCGAAGAATACGAAAAAGCCGTTAACGGCTACCCAACATCCGACGTAGTTGTCCGAGAGTTCGTCGCCCTGTCAAACGAGAAGAAATTCGAACCAGCCTGGGTTGAGGCCTTCCTAGACGCGATGCAGTCTGACCTCTACCACAAAACCTACGAAACAATCGACGAACTCTGCAAATACATGTATGGCTCCGCAGAAGTAGTTGGACTCTTCATGGCTAAAATACTCGGCCTCAGCGAGGAATCATACATCTACGCACGTTATCTTGGCAGAGCCATGCAGTACATCAACTTCATCCGCGACATTCGTGAGGACTTCATCCTCGGTAGACAATACCTGCCCCTACAGGAGTTAATGGAATATGGAATCGAGGGCTTTGACCCATACATCATCTGCCCGAAGATCCGGTCATTCCAAACCTTCATCCGCCGTCAAATCCTCAGATACTTCGAATGGCAGAAGATCGCCGAAAAAGGATACAGATACATCCCCTACCGCTACCTAATCCCGATCAAAACCGCAGCGGACATGTACAAGTGGACCGCGAAAACAATCTACAGAACTCCGTCAATCGTCTTCCTCCACAAAGTCAAGCCGAATAAAACCCGCATCTTTTTAAACGCAAACGTCAACTTCATCCAAGCCATGCGTTTCAAGTTTCCCCTCGGTGGGATGACGTGGTTCTAACCCAGTCCGTCGAAAGCATTCTGAAGATTTCCCGGTTTAGGTTCTGGATTTACGCAGCTGGTCCGTACGTCGTGGGATACACCCTTGGAGCTTCCGGTTTCAACGACTTTCTCAAACTCGAGTACTATGTCTACCTCCTCTATTTCTTCATTCCCGCTAACATCCTGATCTACGGAATCAACGACTACTTCGACACGGAAACCGATTTGCTGAACCCGAAGAAGGATTCGAAAGAAGTCCGAGTTTTGGGAGGTGAGAGGCGTAGACTGGGACGGCTGCTGATGCTCGTCCTCGTGCTGAGCCTGCTTTTGATGCTTACTCAGGACAGCGTGGCCCGTCTGCTGTTCGGAGGATTCCTCTTCCTCGCAGTCTTTTACAGCGCCCCGCCGCTCCGCTTCAAAAGCAAGCCCTTCATCGACTTCGCCACCAACTACCTCTACATCATGCCGGGAGTGTTCGGCCACTACATCGCTTCAGGCACTCTGCCCGCAGTCCCTATACTGCTGGCCGGATTCCTCCACATAGCGGCGATGCATATCTTCTCAGCCGTCCCAGACATCGAATACGACCGTAGCGTCGGCATCAAGACAACACCTGTAGTCATCGGCAGAACACCCGCCCTCATCCTCGTCGCGGTCTTCTGGACGGGCCTCGTCTACCTCGCCATAACACTCACCAACTACCATCCACTCAGCATCCTCACCCTTATCTACCCAGCAGTACCGCTGTCCGTGCTCCTCTTCAAAAAAGACATCAACCGTGTCTACTGGCTTCTGCCATACATCAACACCACGCTCGGGGGAACGCTCTGGCTAGGACTGGTCAACCATAAAATCATACCCTTTTTCCCAAGACTGGCTTAAATTCTCCACCGCCGCAGGCTGCATCGATGCAGGTCTTCCGGCCGTACGTTGATTGGGCTAGGTCTGCGGCAGTCCTCGACGACCTGAGGCTGGGTAAGCAGCGTGTCGAGGCTAAGCAGGTTCTCAACGCTTTTTTCCGGAAGCTCGGCCTTATCCAGGATGGGCTGAGGGGGTGGCTTTCTCATCCGATTGTTCTGCTGTACTTCAACAACGGCAAGCCATACATCGACGACATCGTCGGCTTCTTCCATGCATGCGTCAACGAATGGAAGAGACGTGGGAAACAGAATTTCATCAACCTAGACGACATCCGGCACTTCATCCAGATGGTTGAGAAAGAACCAGGAACCCCCATGACCCATCTACACGAAATCGAATACCGACGCATACTGCTAATCAAAGACCCTAAGCATTACGTCAGAGTTTTTCCATGTGAGGAGATAATCGAGGTGCTTGAGACTGAGCCTGTCAGAATCAACGGAGTCAATTCATGGGTTTTCGACAATCCAAGGATGTACCGCAGTTTCGTCAAGAAACTGAGAAGGATGTTGTGATGGAGTTCTTGATTTTTCAGAGTTTGTATCCTATCTTGCGGAGGAATTGTTTCCTCTCGTCGATGTGTTTCTCGTCCTCTACTCCTTTTGGCTTGTGGCCGTCGACGACTCCTAGCACTCCACGTCCCTGCTCTGTCTCGACCACAATTATCTGAAGAGGGTTGGCTGTCGCAGCTAATATCGTGCATACTTCGGGAACGTCTTTAAGCCTCTGCATGATGTTGATGGGGTAGAAGCCTTTAATGAACAGTATGAATGTGTGGCCGCATCCGATTTTGAGCATGGTTTCGGCGGCGTGCTTCCTCAGTTCTTGGTCCGTGCCTTCGTGGCGCACTAAACAAGGCCCGCTCGCCTCCATGAAAGCCAGCCCAAACTTGGCTCCGGGAACGGTGTTGACCACAGCTTCGTACAGGTCTTCAACAGTCTTGATGAAATGAGAAACTCCGAAAACGACGTTGCAGCCCTCCGGGATCTTCACGTCCACGACTTCAAGCTTCATCGAGGACATGGATAATACTAGTGAGAGGGGTTTGATAAGGTTTTTACAGCGTCCGGTCGACGAGGAACCTGACAAGCTTGCCGAGCATGTTCCTGGGCTCCGACTCCGGCAGAATGTTGTTCATCCTCGTCCAAGCCGTCTCGACGAGGTTTCTCGAAGCTGCTTTGGCGTATTCACCAGCGCCGGATTCCCTGATTAGCTGTATAGCTTCATGGATCCTCGCCTTGTCGGTTGTGTGGGACGCCAGTATCTCACGAAGCCTCCTGCTTTTGTCAGCCGGCAGGTGTCTTAGTGCGTACACGGTCATCAAAGTGTACTTACCCTCCGTGATGTCCCCGCCAATCTCCTTCCTGTACCTCTCCTCCTCGCCGAAAATGTTCAGGTAGTCGTCCTGTATCTGGAAAGCCGTTCCCACGGCTTCGCCGAAATCTCCAACAACCTCGATCAAATCATACCGCCCCGCATAGATGCACGCTATTTCCACGGAGAACCTCGACAGAGCTCCAGTCTTGAAGGAAGCCATCTGCAGATAGTTCGCCTCCGTAATATCATCAAAAAGCCCTCTGTGCCATACTATGTCCATGGTCTGGCCTAGACTGAGCCTTACCATCATCTCGACGTATTTTCTCAGCAGCTGGCATGCTTTACGCTCGTCGGCCCTCTTCGTCAGGAGGTAGACGGGCAGGTAGTAGAGGGCGTTGCCTGCGTTTACAGCTATGTCCACGCCATAGATGTGGTGGATGCACGGCTTCCCCCTCCTCAGCAGGCTGGAGTCTTCTACGTCGTCGACCATCAGCGTGGCGTTGTGGATTATCTCGGGCACAGCTGCCGCGTATGCTATTTCTCGAGCCTCTCCTCCCAGAGCCTCGTAGGTGAGCACGGTCAAGGCTGGTCTCCATCTTTTCCCCCCTCGGCTGAACAGCTCCCAGAAAGGCTTGGACAAACCCTCGGTGAATGAGTCGGGATGGTAGCGGAAGCGGGCAGCTCCATACTCATTCAGTAAGTAATCTTCTGCAAAAGCCTTCGGCACGTGGTTCTCGACAGCTCTCTCCACGTAGGAGGCGTACTGGTTTAGGAAAGCAACAACTTCCTCCTCTAAGCTCATCTACGGCTAGGCCCGCGAGGAAGAATTTAAGACTGTAAGGCTGCGCTAGACCTTTAGACCTCTTTTTCTGAGGAAGGATGAAAGCTGTTCGTAGGATTGTTTAACGTCCTTAGAAGCCCTGAGTCTCTCAGTCAGGTATTCGACGTAGCTGCCTGCGAAGTTTGCGTACTTCATAAGGTATCCTTCAGAAGAGAGTGTTTTTTCAGCGGTTGACAGGTATTCGATGATGTCATCTTGGTCTGCGGGCTTGTAGCTGTCGACGTGGAGGATGTTCTTCAACCCCCACCTAGGTCTTCGGGGAGGGTTCTCATCCTTCTCGCCGATAAGGAGCAGGACGAGGGGGACTACTCCGTAGGGTAGCTTGAAAAGCTCAACCAGCTTCTCGCACTCGTACAGCCCGCAGTCGAGGAGTAGAGAGCCGTAGCCATAAGCCTCCGAAGCAGTTATCATGTTCATGACGACCAGGCCTGTTTCCAAAACGCTGAGCAACACCTCGGCCGGATATGAGTCGAGCTTTAAAAAATGGTCGTTGGTGATGTTCTGCAGCAGGCTCGAGAGCCTGTTGAAATCTAGACAGACCAAGAGGACTGCCGAGGCTTGCTTGACCACCTCGGACTCGCACACGCCGGCGAGTTCTTCGACAGTTTTTTCATCCCTAACCCATATTATTGAGTATGCCTGCAGGTAGGCTGGAGCCGACTGCCCAGCCTCAACTATAACCGATAGAGTATCCTCATCCATCTCGGTTTTGCGGAATCTCCTGATAGACCTCCTGGAGAAGATTAAACCGATAGTGCTCTGCTCTATTATTCTCTTCAACAGGCTAAAAATAAAAAATGGATGGATATTTGCTTAATGGTAGGATGCTACGGGCTTTATGCCGAGCTGTTCGAGGATCTTGTCAACTTCTTCGCTGGACTCCTCTGCTATTTTCTGGTCTATTATGGTGGGTGTTATTTCGTTGATCTCGACCACCTGCTCCGCCGAGGACAGGCCGGTGAGTATCAGTGAAACTTGCATCGTCGAGCTGTACGAGTCGTCGATCCTGGCTCCCCAGATTACTAGGCCGTCGTCTCCCATAAGCTCTGAAATGATCTCGGCTGGTCTAGCGGCTTCGGCCAGCTGCATGTCTTCGCCGCCGCAGACGTGGACGATGGCTCCTGACAGGCCTTCGTAGGATGCGTCAAGGAGTGGGGACTGGAGGGCGTTGAAGGTGGCTTCCTCGGCTTTGTTGGGCGACGAGGCCCTGCCGATGCCCAGCGACGCCAGCTTGCCCCTTGAGACGACTGTTTTGAAGTCTTCGTAGTCGATGTTTATCAGCCCGGGCTTGGCTATGGACTCGGTTATGCTCTGAATCATGTTGCTAATTACTTCGTCGGCTAGGCTGAAGGCTCTCCTGAGACCGTGCTGTGGGTAGAGCTCTAGAAGCTTGTTGTTGTCGATGACGACCGACGTGTTCGTGTATTTCTTCAGCTCGTCGAGTCCCTGCATGGCTATCCTCTTCCTCACCTGTCCCTCGAAGGCGAAGGGCAGCGAGACCACGCCGACCACGGTTGCGCCCTCCTCTCTGGCGACCCTCGCAATCACAGGGGCTCCTCCGGTTCCTGTTCCTCCTCCCAGGCCGGCGGCTATGAATACTATGTCGGAGCCTTCCAAAGCCCTCCTTATCTCTTCCTCAGACTCCTCGGCTGCCCTCCGTCCCCTAGCCGGGTCTCCTCCAGCTCCACGTAGCCTTGTCACGGCTTTTCCGAGTAGCAGTTTTCTGTCAGACCTCACCATGTCGAGGTGCTGTAGGTCTGTGTTTGCGGCCACCGTGTAGACTCCCGTCATCCCGGCGGAGACGAGGCGGTTAACTGTGTTGCAGCCCGCTCCTCCGACGCCTATCAGCTTGATGCGGATGTCCTCGGGGTTGTGGAAGTACTCCTCACTCACTTATCTGAACCTCCGACCTGATGAAGTCTCGGAGGGCCATCCGTATAGCCTCTGCCCTGTTGGGGTACAGCCTGCGTCGCACCAGCTCGTCTATCGCTTGAAGGTATGGCTCCGGTAGGTGCACCGTTACAACTTTCATCTCTTTTCACCTCACGTTGGCCTGATGGCGTTGTTGGATGATTATAACTAAAGGTAATACGCTGGAATGGTTTTCGGGCGTTTTCAGACGGATTTTTAGCCACCTCTCCGTCGTAAGATGAGTAGAAATGTTTAGCAATCTCTATAATCTTATCATTACTTGGGTAGAGTGGACTGGGTTGTTGAGGGAGGAGGTGTACGAGGAAGTTAGAAAGACTTTGAAGAGGCTTGTGGACGAGTCAGACGAAGAGACGGTTGTTCTGGTGGAGGGGGTTAGGGACATGAGGGCGCTTAGGAAGATGGGGTTCGTGGGAAGGATAATTCTTCAGAGTCGTTTACGCACCGAGCTGGAAAGGGTTCCGCCAACAACCCGTGTGATTCTTCTTCTGGACTTCGACAGGGAGGGAATGAAGAACACGGCCAAGCTGTACAAACAGCTTGCCGGCTACGGGTACAGGGTTGACGACACCTACCACCGAAGGCTGAGGGTTTTAAAGAAAGTCGGAATCAACACCGTTGAAGCGATGGAGAGTTTTCTAACCGCCCTTTAACAGCGACGTGAAGATGGAGTTAAGCTCCTGCGCTGCGAAGACATCGCCCTTGATCTTTATCCTTCCTGAGAAGAAGGCTTTGACGGCGTCCATCTCGCCTTTCAGGATTGAGACTAGGTCTCGGTGAGTTGACTCGATTGAAGCCGAGGGGTTGGGGTGAAGTCCCTCGCTTACGGCGAGAACGCCGGCGGATGAGTGGATGTAGAAAGGCTTGCCGTCGCTCGGCTTGAACTGGACGACCTTGCCCCATCCTGATGCTTTCTTGGATACTTCGGGGTTTGTTCTAGCAGCCTCAACAAGCCTCATCGCCTGCATCAAAGCCTCGTCGGCCGCCATCAGTCGGAGGATCAGCATTAACATGATATAAACCTGTCGCCGTGAGGTAAACATAAATCAGGAGAACGAGGTGGACATTCGTGGCTGTGAGCAGACGTGGCAGGGCATTCTTCGAGAATGCAGCACTGCCTGTTGTCAGGCTGTTCGCCCGGGCGGGTGTCTCGCCCAACCTCTTGACGGCTGCAGGTGTTGGCTTGACTTTTCTATCTCTATTCTTCTATGGGCTGGCCCGAGTCGAACGCGTATATTTTCTGGCGGCTGGTTTTGCCCTGTCTTTTGGCGCTCTGCTGGACGGGCTTGACGGCTCTCTGGCTAGGTTGACTGGAAGCCATTCTAGGCTGGGGGCTTTCGTCGACTCGGTTTCCGACCGGGTTTCGGACAGTTTGATTGTTGTGGGTTTCATGCTAACAGGACACGTCGACGGGTTGTTGGCTGTTTTGATGCTGGCCTTGTCCATGCTGGTCAGTTACGTTAGGGCTCGGGGCGAGTCGCTCAACGTGAGCCTCAAAGAAGTAGGGATAGGAGAGAGAGCTGTAAGGGTTGTCGCAGCCATCCTCGGCACCTTCCTAGCATACCTAAACCCCTTGACGCTGTACGGCTCAGCTGTTTTTATCTCAGTTGTTTCATTCATCACGGTTGTTCAGCGTGTCTGGGCTACTGCTGTGGCGTTGAGGGGATAGGTCTTGGACATGGTTGTGCTGAAGCCGGTCGGGCGTGTGAAGGATGGCATGCCGCTGGACAAGACGGTGGAGTGGAGCCGGTGGAGAGATGTCTCGACGATAGAGGTCTTCGAAGAATACCGCCCTGGGTTGAAGGGTCTTGAGGAATACAGCCACGTCTTCGTGATTTTCTACCTCCATCTTGAGAAGCGCGCTGAGCTGGTTGTTAGGCCGAGGGGTCGGCCCGAACTACCTGAAGTGGGCGTGTTCGCTTCAAGAGGCCCCGCACGGCCCAACCCGGTAGGCCTAGCTGTCTGCAGGCTTGTCGAGGTGTTTGAGGAAGGTTTGAGGGTTCTAGGCCTCGACGCCTACACATCCACGCCTGTTCTGGACATCAAGCCTTACGACTATTATGACGTTGTCGAAGACCCTAGAGTGCCTTCTTGGTTCAAGCGGCTCTGGCAGCAGAGAGACGTGGACTAGCCTATTCCCTGAGGCCTCTTGAAGACAATAGACCCGTCGTTGAAGCTGACCTCGTAAACCTCGTTGACCTCCAGCTTTACGTTGAGCATGTCGTATTCCTGCTCCGTCACGTAGAGGATAATTTTCGGAAACAGGTTTTCCCGTGAGACCGGCATCAACCCCATGGACTGGAGCTGAAGCATAGCGGTCTGAAGCATCCGCTGAACCATCACCGACTCCTCCCCCATGCCGACTGCCTGAAAACCACTACCACGCCTAACTTCAACAAGCTCGATGATCTTCCCGGGCCTCAACGTCTCCGGGTCTGTGTAGCTTGTGATCCTCTGAACCTTGACCAAAACCACGACCAAACACTCTCCTAGAGCTAGTTCACTCAACCCATACACTCCAGAGCTATATATTCTTATGCGTGTTGTGCTTTACATCTCTTCCTCTGTTTTCTCTTCCTCGAGCTCTTCAAGGTATCTTCTGTATTCGTCGGCGTCCATCAGCTTGTCGAGCTCAGCCGGGTCCGAAAGCTCAACCTTGGCTATCCACCCATCGGTGTAAGGCGACTCGTTAAGCATCTCGGGATGGTCTAGCAGCGTTGAGTTGACCTCGACTACTTTACCTGAGACGGGTGAAAAGATGTCTGCCGTGGACTTGACTGACTCAACAGTTCCGAGAACGTCTCTCGTCCTGACCTTTGTGTTGAGGTGAGGCAGCTCTATGTAGATGATTTCGCGTAGTTTCTTCTGAGCGTAGTCTGTTATCCCTACTACTGCGTATTTCTTCTTCTCCTGCTTGACCCATTCATGCTCCTTGGTGTAAAGGAGGTCATCGGGTACCTCGTAGCGCTCCGACATGATCTAGGGCTAGCCCGAGCAGGCTTTATATATACTCTACGGAAACCCCTCGCCCATGGCGGGCGTCAAAAGCTCAACCCACCAAGCAACAACCATCCCCTTCCTGGTCAGCCCGTACACCACGCGGACGGGGCTTTGCTCCGAGACTACTGTTCTACTCACCAACCCGAGCCTCTGAAGCTTCTTCAACCTCTCAGAAGCAACCTTCCAGCTCAGCCCAGCGATCCCGTCAACAACCTCCACGCTGTACCTCGGGCCTTTGACGAGCTTTTTGAGAATTTCTTTCGACCACTTACATTTAAGAACCTCGGCCACAACCTCAGGCTCAACCTCGTTCATCAAAGGCTGGAGAGTATCCATGAGACGACGGCCGCCTTCCGTCAAAGCGTACCCGCCCGATGTAAGCTCGACCAACCCGTGGGAAACGAGGGACTCGAGCTTCCTGACCAGCACGTTGTCGTGTATTCCCAGCTTACGGCCTATGTCTGAGAACCTCTGGGGGCGTGGGTAGATGGCTGAGAGGATTGGAAGGGCGTGTTTACACCGTAGGACAGCCTGCCTCGCTATGATTGAGGCGTTGGCTGAAGACATAGCCGACAGCTAGGCGGACGCCAGAGTATAAAAGCATGATGCGGGCTATGGAGGGCTGTAGACGTAGTTGTCCAAGGCTCTCAAACGCTTGGCGGGGTCTGGATGCGTGCTGAACAGCTCAACGACTCCGCTCGATTTCATGCTCTTGACACGTTCAACTATGGAGTCGACGTCGCCGAACGCCTGTATGCCGACCTCGGGGTCGGCTATGAGGAAGGCCTTGAACTGCTCGAAGTGAGTCGCCTCCTCCCTTTTGATACGGCCAGACATCATCATTATCCTCACCAGCGCCCGCTGAAGGTTGCGTGCACCATTCCTGACAGTCTTGGCTGCAAAGTAGTCGGCGTAGTATTCACGGAGACGGCTCATGTAGAAGACGAAAAGGTTGAACACGAAGCTGAAGGCCATCAACACTATCCCGACGAGGAAGACATAGGCTCCTCCATCCCTCCGCCCGCCGTAGGCGCCTGAAACAAACAACGTATACCCTAGGTAGTAGATGATTGCTGGGATAATGCTGACAGCCATCATGAACAAAACATCCCTGTGCTTTATGTGGCCCAGCTCATGACCTATCACGGCCTCAACCTCCTCACGTGGCAGCGATTCCGCAAGCCTCCGCGTGACGGCAACCATGGGGCCTGTCAGAGGGCTTCCGTAGGCGAAGGCGTTGGGTATGTCGATCTCAGCCACGTAGGCCTTAGGCGGCTTCTCCATGCCCGCCGAGATGCTTAACCGGTTGACCGTCTCCTCAACCCAAGCCACGCCGGCCTCGGATGCGGGCTTTGCACGGTAGACGGCGTTGATGATGTAGGGGCCTATTAGCCATTGGAAGACGTGGAAGAAGACGACGAAGCCTATGATGGTGTAGAAGTTCAGAAGCGGGATCCTTAGGAAGGATAGGACGGCTACGAACAGCAGAGATGCCAGAGCCGTTATAAGCGCCCACGTCCCCAGCATGGCCACCCGTAGCTTGACAAGCGACATCCTAGCCCTCTGAGGAGCTGCTTCCAAACAAACCACCTCTAGAACCAACCACTGCGGTTCTTTTTATTAAACCATTCCCAGAATATACCTTAGATGAACTGCTCCGGCTTCCTCTCCTGCCTAGCCCTAACCTTCAGAACACCGTAGTGGATGGCGCAGCTGATGCAGAGGTTCTTCACAACTATGTTCTCCGCGAGGTATGCCCCAGCCTGCTTCAGCTCACGGGCCAGGTCTCCACGGACAAGCGAGACCCTGCGGGTAACCCTCTGGACCTTGCTGCGTGGAACGTAAGCCCCGCAGTTGTCGCACTGGACGGTCGCTTCCTTCCCTTTGGCTCCTTTCGACCTTCCCCTGCTTTTCCTCTTGAAAGGCATGCTCGCTATGTCGGTGTAATCCCTTGTAAAAAATGTTTGTCTCTGACTTAAATACGTCTAAGGACTAGTTTGAGTGATGGGATTACGTGTTCTGGTCGCAGACCCGATTGACCCGGCTTCGTTGAAGATGCTTTCTGAAGCAGGGTTCGAAGTTGACTACCGGCCTGACATCTCTGCCTCCGACCTAGAGAAAGCGGTCAAGGGATGCAGCGCACTGGTCGTCCGGGGCCGCACGAAGGTGACTGCGAGGGTTATCGAGAGTGGTCTGCCTACCCTGAGGGTTGTCGGCAGGGCTGGCGTGGGGCTTGACAACGTCGACGTCGAGGCTGCTTCGAGGCATGGCGTGAAGGTATTGAACACGCCTGAGGCTCCGACCAACAGCGTCGCAGAGCTTGTGGTCGGGTTGATGATTGCGGTGGCTAGGAGGGTTGCTTGGTGCGACAGGATGATGAGGGCGGGTAAATGGCCCAAGCACGAGGCCATGGGTGTCGAGCTGGCTGGTAAAACGCTCGGCGTGGTGGGCTATGGAAGGATAGGCAGGGCTGTGGCGAAGATAGCTCATGCTATGGGGATGAGGGTGCTGGCCTACGACGTCATACCTATACCGGCCGAGGTTCTTAAGGAGGCTGAGGCTAGGCTGACATCGCTCGAGGATGTTCTGAGGAACTCCGACGTCATCACTCTGCACGTACCGCTTACGCCAGAGACGAGGCGCTTCATAAACTCTGAGAAAATAGGGATGATGAAGCCTTCAGCCATCTTGGTGAACGCCTCTAGGGGTGAGGTTGTTGACGAGGAGGCTCTTTACGAAGCATTATCGACGGGAAGGCTGGCTGGAGCCGGTCTCGATGTTTTCGAGCGTGAGCCTCCGACGGGCAGTAAACTCTTGCTGCTGGACAACGTAGTCGCAACCCCGCATGTTGGGGCGCAGACCTACGAGGCTCAGGAAGCAGCTGGAAGGATGCTGGCCGCCAAGATAATCGAGGCCTTCAAACCTTGACGGCTTCAAGCAGCTTCAGCACATTCTCGGGGTAGAGGCTGCGTAAATCCTGCCTAAAGTAAAGGAGGATTTTTTCGTCGTATCTCCTGTCGATGACGACGCCGCTTCCCAGATCCACCCAGACGCCTTTCTCCAGCCATTCCTCGAACAACCGGTTAGCATCCTCCTGCACCAGCAGCTCCAGAGGGCAGAGCACAAACATCGGCCTCCTGTCGACTAGATGTCGCGTTGACTTGGGCGGAAGCCTAAACCCTTTCTCGACGACGTTGAGAACCTCGGCTTTCCGCAGCCTTCGTATTGTGTAGCCCATGCGAAAGCCTCCGCTCCTGAGAATATACGACAGCTCGGGCTCGGGGACGTAGGAGACGTCGTGCACGGACAGCAGTCTTTCAAGCCCCGATATTCTGTCGTAAAGCCTAAGCAGGTCCGACTCGTCTAGGGCGAAGCATGTTTTCCGGCCGGAGTTTTCAACGAAGCATAGCGCCGCGTCATGTCCCTCGTCTTCAACGGGCTTGAAACCTTTGTCCAAGGCCGTCTGCAAGACTTTCTCCGGGACGACGTTTTTCCTCAACACCCTACCCCAGCCGTCTAGAACAACGCTTTCCGAAAGGTAGTCAACCCTGTAAACCGGGATGTATCGGAGGTTCAGTTGCCTTACGGCCTCAACTCTGTGTGTGCCGTCAACCACTAGGCCGGTTTTGGCGTCGACGACTACGGGATGGATTATTCTTCCGGAGGTTTTGATTTCGTGAGCAAGCTTGTCTACAGCATGCTGGATGGATTGTTCGTGTGGCTTGAGCGATGACACGTCGGCCAGGGTTATGCGACGCGGTTCGAGGCTCAACTAAGCTCCTCCATCTCTTCGACTAGATGCCATGGAGGGCTTGAATAAACATCTTCGAAGATCGACGAAGGCTTTAGCGGAGGGGTCTTCTCAGCTTCTTCAGTAGCCTGCCTCAGAGCTCTCCTGAAATCCTCCGATAGTTGTTTTTCATCGCTCTCCCCCCATAACCCGTTCCTGCTCAGATAGTTTCTCATCCGCTTCAACGGGTCTCGCTGCCTCCACAGGGCAACCTCCTCCTCCGGCCTGTACCTCGACGGGTCGTCTGCAGTCGTGTGAGGCCCCATCCTGTACGTCACCGCCTCCACTAGCGTGGGGCCTAGGCCTTCCCTAGCTCTGTCCACAGCTCTCTTACAAGCTGAGTAGACAGCCATGACGTCGTTGCCGTCCACCCTCAGCCCGGGGATACCGTAGGCTCTCGCCTTTACGGCTACGCTGGAGGAAGCCGTCTGACGGGAGAAGGGAACCGAGATCGCCCACTGGTTGTTCTGGCAGAAGAAAACAACAGGGGTCTTGAACACTCCAGCCCAGTTGATAGCCTCGTGGAAATCGGCCTTGGACGTCGCTCCGTCCCCTATGTACACTAGGAAAACATCTTTTTCACGCTTCATGGCTGAGGCCATGGCCATGCCGACTGCCACGGGCGCCATCAACGAAACGCCCCCCGCTCCTATCACTATTCTGTATCTTCTGTCGCCGAAGAGTGTGATCTCATGGCCTTTCAGAAGGTCTCTGCTGTTGGCGAACATCCTGTGCATTATCTCAGTCAGCGGGACTCCACGTGCAAGAGCTACGGGGTATTCACGGTAGGTTGGGAAGAGCCAGTCGTTGCTGGAGGTGCTGTAGACGCTGCCGATCATCGATGCTTCCTGCCCTTCGCAGGGGGCGTAGCGGGAAGCCATTCCCAGGGGATGTATCTTCAGCATCCATTCGTCGAAGACACGGGCTTTCACCATGTCCCTCATCATCGCCACAAGAAGGTCGTTGGTCAGGGTTGGGTCCGGCTCCCCCACCACCGCACCCTCGGGGTCGAGTACCTGGAGAAACCCTATCTCTGAGTGGCTGTCTGAAGACATTCCAACAACTCCTCGTCGGTGAGGGGGCCCTTCTTCTCTATGGATTTCTGCTTGACCTTCTCGACTATTGCGTCGATTTCCTCCGGCTTGGCTTCCACCCCAAGGGTTTTGAGCTTCCATTCGAGAGAGTGGCGGCCGCTCTTCTTGCCCACGAGGACATCGTGCTTGTTGCCCACCAGCTCAGGCAGGAACGACTCGGACCCGAGATGGTACTTTATCCAGCCGGCGACCGATATTCCAGACTCCCTAGTGAAAACCCTTTCGCCTACTACGGGTTTGTTGGCGGCCAGCTTGAAGCCCGTCAGCCTCTCCACAAGCCTAGAGACCTCGACCAGCCTCTCATACCTCAGACCCACCTTCCTTCCGTAGAGTAGCTCGAGGCTTAGAGCCACCTCCTCGAGGCTGGCGTTCCCGGCTCTCTCTCCTATGCCGTTGACGGAGACGTGCACCACGCTTGCTCCAGCTGAGAGACCCGCTATGCTCACCGCGGGCCCTAGGCCGAAGTCGTTGTGGCAGTGGACTTCGACAGGCACGTTCACAGTCTTGACGATCTCCCGGACGAGGCTTCGGAAGCCCTCAGGGCTTGCGCATCCCATCGTGTCGACGACCGCCACGGCGTCGGCTTTAGCCTCCTTCACAACCCTGCTGTACAGGTGTTTGAGGAATGAGAGGTCCGCCCTCGTCCCGTCAACTCCGAAGAAGACTGTGTAAAGCCCGTGGTCTTTCGCGTAGTCAACGTGCTCCAGAGCCTTCTCCACAACGTCCTCGGCTTTCCAGCCGAACTGCATTAGCTTGGGAACACCTACGGGGCCCTCGGTCACGATGCCTGAGACGTCTGCTTGTACAGCTGCGTCGATGTCCTGTTTGACGAGTCTTGAAAAACCGAACACCCTGGCCTTCAACCCTTCGGCGGCTATCCGCTTGACCGCTCGGAAATCCTCCTGCGACACCACAGGCATCCCCGCCTCGATCCTGTGAACCCCCAGCATGTCCAAAGCCCTCGCAATCTCCAGCTTTTCATCCGACCTCAGGACTATCCCCGGAGCCTGCTCACCATCCCTAAGAGTCACGTCGTGTATCTCGATCTTTTCGGGGAAACTCATGCCGCTCAAAACGTTTTCCGAGAAGTTGAACGGGCTAACCCAGTGCTTCTCGCTCCGCCACGGCTCTGGAGACAAGCTAATCACTCTCCCACGATCTTGTTCCTCATCGTTCCAAGCTGCTCTATCTCAGACTCCATGACGTCGCCGGGCTTGAGGTAGTATTTCTCCGGGTTCTCCCTGAAGGCGGCTACTCCTGAGATCGTCCCCGTCGTTATGACGTCTCCTGGCTCGAGAACCACCCACGAGTAATGTTCTATGATTTCTTGGAGGGATACTGAGAGGCGGTTTGTGTTTCCTGACTGCCGGACTTCGCCGTTGACCCTCAGCTCCATCCTGAGGTTGTGGGGGTCGTTGACGTCGTCCTTTGTGACGAGGTAGGGCCCCATCGGGGCGAAGCTGTCGAGGTTCTTGCCGAAGTTGAGCAGGCCGTTCTTCATCTCCTCACGCTGAATGTCCCTGGCTGTGAGGTCGTTGAAGACCATGAAGCCTGCGACGTGGTCGAAAGCCCTCTCCTTGGAGATGTACTTACCCCTCCTACCGATTACTATGGCCATCTCAAGCTCGTAGTCAAGCTCCTTGACGAACTTAGGCCTGACTATGTCGTCGTACGGCCCCACCACCGCTGACGGGCTTTTCAGGAAGGAGATCCACTGGGGTATGGGAAACTCCCACTTGGCTTTTTCAGCCTCCTTAGCATGCTCCCTGAAGTTGCCCGCCGTGTGTATTATCTTGCCGGGCCTTGGGACTGGTGCGTAAAGCCTTACTTCCGAAAGCTTGAAAGCCAGCCCGTCGCCGTACTCTTTGTTGATGAAGCTGCGGGCCTTGAACAACACCCTGTCCGCAGCCTCCCTAGCCCTCCTGCCTCTCCTAAGAAAAGCCGTCATGCTGCTGGGAAGGAGCGCCTCGCCGAGTACCTCAGCATCCTCCTCCCCCTCATCCTTCAAAACCGCGGTGAAAGCTCCGGACAAGTCTATAACATGCTCGCCAAAGACGAGACCCAGCCTGGGCTTACGCAGGTATGGGTTATGAAAAGTAGCCAGCTTCATTTCAATTATCAACGCTACGAGGTATCTTTATAGTTTACATCAGGGGGTCGACGTTAGTAAAGTTATTTAGCCTGAATGTGGCGTTTGGAGTTATGAAGGAGGCCCGGTTCTTCAGCAGGCAGTTGGAGACTATGCCTAGGCGGGAGATTGAAGCATTAAGAGACCAGAGGCTCAGATGGACTGTGAAGCATGCATACGAGAACAACCTTTTTTACCGTAGAAGGCTCGACAGCGCAGGGGTCAGCCCAGACGACGTCAAGACAGCCAGCGACCTGCGTAAGCTTCCGTTCACGACCAAGGACGACCTCCGCTCCCTCTACCCCTACGGCATCCTCGCCGTTCCGAGGACTGAGATCTTGGAGGTGCATGCCACGTCGGGGACTACGGGGGTTCCGACGCTGGGTTTCTACACGCAGAACGACATAGATGTGTGGGGGGAGGTCGCAGCCCGCTCCCTTACGATGTCGGGGCTGACGAAGAAAGACATTCTCCAGATCACGCCAAGCTTCGGAATGTTCACAGGCGGGTTCGGGTTTTACTACGGAGCCAGGCGTGTTGGTGCGATGGTGGTTCCGACGGGCGCAGGGTTCAGCAGACGCCAGATACAGTACATGATTGATTTCGGCACTACGATGGTCTGCGCAGTCGTCTCCTACGCTCTGAGGCTCACGGAGACCGCTCTTGAGATGGGCGTCGACCCGAGGAGGGATACGCAGGTTAGGAAGGGCGTCTTCGGCTCGGAGATGTGGACGAAGGAGATGAAGAAGCGGGTTGCCGAGGCGTGGGACATGGATGTTTACGACATCTACGGGTTCACGGAGCTTTGCGGGCCTGGGGTGGCCAACGACTGCCATTTTCACGACGGGCTGCATCTCTGGGAGGATCATTTCTACGCCGAGGTTGTAGACCCCAAGACAGGGGAGTCTGTTGAGCCCGAGGAGAGAGGGGAGCTCGTCTTCACTACGTTGACGAAGGAAGCTTCGCCCGTCCTAAGGTACAGGTGCAGAGACATCTCGTACTCGTATGACTCGACCTCATGCGACTGCGGGAGGACGCACAGGCGTATTGGATACATAAGCGGAAGGGTGGACGACATGATTAAGGTCTCGGGCGTGTCCATCTGGCCAAGCGCCGTCGAGACGGTTTTGCTCAAGTATCCCGAGCTGGGCGTCGAGTATCAGATCATCGTCTCGCGTGAGGACGGCCGGGACAGGGTCAGGGTTGTGGCCGAGCTGAGCAGAGACGTCAAGCAGGCTGACTTGAACCGGCTGAGGAGAAAGCTTGAGGAAGACCTCCACGAAACGCTGATGACGGGGGTGGAGGTTGAGCTGGTGGAGCCCATGACCCTCCAGCGTCAGGAAGTGGGGAAGGCCAAGCGGGTCTTGGACATGAGGAGCTAGGTGGTTGGATGCGGCTGATAACGGGTAGAGACCTCGAGGAATGGCTTGACATCAGGACATCCGTCGAGATTGTAGAGGAGTTTTACCGGGACTACAGCCCCAGCAAGTACGTCGCACCGCCTCGTGTCGTCTCTCCAGTCGTCGAGAAAGACGCCGTCTGGCTCAACATGCCGGCCTACAGCCTCGACCATCAGGGATTCATCGTGAAGATCATCAACGAGTACAGGCAGAACCCGTCAAGGCACGGGCTCGAGACGGCCAGCGGCTTGGTTTTGTTCTTCGACCTCGAGACAGGAAGGCTGATGGGGCTCATCGACTCGGTTCAGATGACGGCTCTTCGAACGGGTGGAATAGGCGGCGTCGGCGCCAAACACATGGCTAGGAGTAATGTCGAATGCGTTGGGCTGGTGGGAAGCGGAAGAATCGCGTGGACTCAGTTAGCTGCTTTGAAAGCGGTGAGGAACATACGGGTCCTTAAGGTCTACAGCCCGACAGCTCAGAACAGGAGACGGCTGGCTGAAAGGGCGGGAAGGGAGCTTGGGATGGACTCGAGGGCTGTTGACTCGGCTAGGGAGGCTGTGGAGAACGTGGACGTGGTGCTTGCTGCAACGAACTCGTCTGAGCCTGTGTTCTCCGGAGCATGGCTGGCTGATGGTGTTCACGTCAACAGCCTCGGAGTGTTGCCTACGAGGCGTGAGCTTGACGTCGAGACGTTTAGACGTGCCGGGGCTATCGCAGCCGACTTAAAAGAGGCGGTTCTGAGAGAAGCCGGGGACTTGATTGCAGCTGTCAACGCTGGAGTGGTTAGGCCTGAAAATGTTGCGGAGCTGCACGAGATAGTCAAGGGTAGGCGTGTCGGGAGGAATGCGGAAACCATAACGCTCCTGAAGTCCGTGGGGTTCGCAGCCCTCGACCTTTACTTTGCCTCAGCCGTGTTGAAGAAGGCTGAGAGAGACGGTGTGGGCCGTGTGCTGGAGGTCTAGTATGAGCGTGGAAGCATAAGCCCTCTCTCAGCAACGTATGCGAGAGCAAGCTCCTGAGTAATCGGCCCCGACTTGAGCAGCAGCATGTCTCTCAAAACCCTCTCCAGATGCCTCTCCTTCAAATATCCATACCCGCCTAAAACCTGCATGGCGTGGGTCAGCGATTTCACAGCAACCTCCGAAGCCATGTACTTCGCCATACATGCGAGGACGTCGGCTCGTTCCCCACGGTCGTAGGCCCTAGCCGCCTCGATGCACAGCAGCCTCGCCGCCTCCGCCAAGGTGTAGTTCTCAGCAAGGGGTAGCTGTATTCCCTGATAGCTTCCGACAGGTTTGCCGAAGACCACTCTCTCGACGGCGTGGGCTGAAGCTGTCTTCACTGCGTAGAGCGCAGACCCAGCTCCCAAGGCCGCGTACACTATTCTGTCGGGGTTCAGGGCCGCGGTCAGCGTTTTCCAGCCCCTGCCGACGGGGCCCACAACACGCTCCCCGCTTATCTCGACGTCCTTCAGCGTCATCATCCCAGTCTTGTAGTAGTTCGTGCCCGTCTTGGGTAGAGGCTGGAAGCTCACGCCCTCCTGTTTGAGGTCTAGGATGAAGAGCGTAAGACCTTCACTCCGCTTTCCGGCTTTGTCGGCCGGAGTTGTTCGGGCTGCGAGGAGCATGTGTGTGGCTGCGTCGATGTTGTTGACGAACATCTTCTCGCCGTTGACGACGTACACACCGTTCCTGTACTCGGCTTTGGTTGTGATTGACAGGACGTCCGACCCTGACGTCTTTTCTGTTATCGCCAGCCCCATGATGTACTCTCCCATGGCGAGCTTGGGCAGGAACAGTTCTGCAAGCTTTTCGTCTCCCGAGTTAAGCAGGACTAGGGATGACATGTTGTTGCTGAGAAGCGGGTAAACCCCTGTACCGAACCCGTGCTCGCCGAGGAAGACGACCACGTCGACCAAGTCCTCGAGGCTCCGCCCAAGGCCTCCGTACTTCTCAGGAGTTAGGAAGCCTGGAAGCCTAAGCCTCATGCATTCACGCCAAAACTCTACCGGGAACTCCTCCCTCTCGCTCTTGTCCAGCCAGTAGGACGGTGGAAAAACTGTGGGCAGGTTCTTCACAGACTCCGCCGGGTTCATGCGGCGTGTTTTCCTCTTGGATGGTTTTAAGCTAGACGCTTGCATGGATGGAACCTATATAGAGGTTCTAACATGGGTTCTGACCACGATGAGCCGGACGGCGAAGCTGTTCATGAGCCACATGGCCAACGACATGCTCTACTCAGCCCTGCCTCCACTGCTGCCCGTCCTGGCCATGCACCACAACCTGTCCATAGCAGCCCTAGGCCTTATCCCCGCCGTCTACATGATCACAGCTTCGTTCCTACAAGTGGCCACGGGCTACATCTACGACAGGAGACAGGTCTACGCCTTCATGCCGGCAGGCCTGCTGATCGGGGGCTTCGCGGTAGCAGCCGTCGGCTTCGTCGAAGACTATCTCCTAATCTACGTCTTGGCCTTGCTGGGAGGAGTCGGGTCGGCTCTGTACCACCCCGTAGCCACCTCCGCAAGCTCCGTCTCGGGCAAAAGGTCTCTTTCAGTCTCGCTGTTCATGACGGGAGGCGACCTAGGCCTTGCGCTGGGGTCTCTAGTCTGCTCTCTAGCGGTGGCTGCGATAGGTTTGAGGGGGACCTCCCTCCTGCTAGTCCTTCCAGTTTTGACAGCTCTATTGCTGACAAGGGTTCAGTTCCAGCACCAAGCTGTGAGAAGGCAGGAGTTAGGAGCCGCCGTGAGGGCTGTGGGCCTCCGGTACATATACATCTTGGTCGCCGCAGCCATGCTGAGAGGAGTGACAGTGATGAGCATGATCACCTACCTGCCTCTCTACTTAGCTTCTCAGGGCTATGCTCTTGCTCAAGCCGGCGGAGGCCTTACGTTGATGCTTTTGGCTGGTGCTGTCGGGATGGTTAGTGCCGGGGTAATGGCCTCCCGATTGGGTAAGAGGAGAGTGGTTATGATGCTCCTCCTGTCGTCAACGATGTTCGCCTACCTGACAGCCATAACCCCGCCTCAGTACGTCCTCGTGCCCGTCTCGCTCTTCGGCCTCGTCGCCCTAGCCGCCCACCCGCTTCTCGTAGCAATCTCCCACGACATGCTTCCCAACAATCTCGGATTTGCTTCGGCCCTTATATACGGGTTCACGTTCGGAATGGTCAACGTGGTGGTTCCGATGATAGGGCTCGCGATGGACGTCTACGGCTACGCCCCGGTCTTCACGGTCGTCGCTTTCTTACCACTCGTTTCAGCTGCTCTGGTGTCGAGGCTTCCCGCCAGCAAGGTTTCCCTGTCCACGGCAAACTAATAAGAAACCAGCCTCCATGGCTTCTATGGATGCTGACAGGCTTCTGAAAACACTCTCCACACTCCTCGAAGGCCTCCGAACCGGTTCTTCGGTTAAAGTTTTCAGGAGAGGCGAAGAAAGAATACTCCGCATATCTTGGCTTAACATCGTCCACGACCCCGAGGTGTACAGAGCCTTGGCCAGATGTATCTCGTTAGATGTGGCTAACAAGGGCTACGTCTTCGACGCCGTTGCCTCAGTCGAGACGTCGGGAGCCAAGTACGGCGTGGCTGTTTCCTACGAGTTGAACAAGCCTTACTTCTCGATTTACAAGGCGGGCAAGGTTGTCTTCGAGAGCCCTGTGTCCGTCGTCGAGAGGTCGGTGACGGAGGGCAGGGACGTGGTTCTCCACTTGGATGGGTCGGCTGTCTCCGGGTTTAGAGACGTTTTGCTCATAGACGACATAAGGAGGTCGTCCAGGACCCTCAACGCTGCGGTCGGTCTTCTTGAACGATGTGGGTTGAGAGTTGCTGGATGCTACGTGATCCTCGACCTCGCGTTCGCCGGGTTCCCACGGCCGTCGAAGATACCTGCCGACAGGTATCATCCCTTGTTCGTTGTGGAGGAGGTTGGCGAGATGGGCAGGTGCAGGGTTTCGGAAGGCGTTGCTCTCCGTGTTATGGAGCAGCTGCAGCGGCCTGTTTCATGAAGTTTCTCTTCCTCCGTATCCTCCTGAGCAGTATTATCGAGGCGGCCGCTAGGATGGAGGTGAACACTAGCCCTGTCGCCGGAATCAAGGGGTTGCCGTCCTGCCTGGTGCCGGACGTTATCAAGACCACCGTCATCGGCCGTGTAAGCTGCAGCACATCACCCCTAGCCTCAACCCCGTCAACAACATACCCAGCGACCGCCCCCTCGAGCGGAACATCACGCAGCAACTCGCTCAGCCTGAACACGCTGTTCTCCAAACCCCAAACATCCCTGACCAGACTGCCCTGCGGGCTGAGAATCCTCAGCCTATGCTCGGCACGTATGGTGAACAAGGCTCTCGTCGTGTCTCCAGCTGTAAATACCTGCTGAGGAAGTGCAGTGTACCTGCTGTCCTCGGTCTGATGAGTTTTGAGCGAGAGCTGCGTGGGCATGTTTCTGACGAGGACTATGTCTACGGTAGCCGACTGTAGGCCGTACGAGCCTGCTCCGTCGATGACGAGAACAGGCTTGGATTCGTTGACAGCTCCAGAAACCGCTACCTGAACCACGTATGCGATGTTGGCTGTAAGCTTTCCCCAACCCCATGAGTTGGAGCCGCCTACTGGAACAGGCCCTGTATGGTCGTCAACCCGGGCGTTGTCCTTCATCACATCTATCACCTGCCTCGCAGTCAGGTTGGGGGCTAGCTGAAGTATCAGCGCTGCCACTCCCGCTGCGTGAGGCGTCGCCATGCTGGTTCCCCTGCTGACGGCCACCAACCCGCCCGGGCTGTACAGCTGACGACGAGCATCGGCCGACCCTGCTGCGAGAACCACTCCACCGGGTGCCGTTATGTCGGGCTTGACCCTGCCATCCGCCGTAGGGCCCCTGCCGCTGTAGTACTCCAGCCCGCCGACTGTTCCGTCTATGCTCCAAGTTGTACCAGATGCTTGCCACCTTACACGGGTTGTGTAGGCTCCTACTGTGAGCACGTTCTTAGCGGTCCCAGGTATTGTGACAGTCGTTTCCTGGCTAAGCGAGTACTCGGGCGAAGGCATGAAGTACTCCGACTGGTTGCTGCAGGTGTTTGTCTCGACCCACGCGTGCCAGACTCCCGACCTTACCGTTGTGGGTGATACAGTAAGCCGCCAGGTTCCCGTCAGTCGTGAGCTGAAGTTGAACTCCAGCAGCAGTTCAGTTAAGGCGTTTCTCCGCCAGACAGTTGTCTCGACGGTGAAGTCGGCGGTGGAGACGGTCTGGTTAGCCCTCAAGATTACTGAACCACCTCTGGGAGAAGTTGTTTGAAGCTCTACTCTGTCATCTGGGCCGATGACGAGCGACACGCTAGCCTCCGTTGTTTCCGGAGGAACCACCCATGAAAGCGTGGTGTTTCGGCCGGGGGTCAGCACTCCAGTCGCATGCCTGCTGTCGTTGGCGGAGTTTCCCGCAGCTACTGCTAACACAACCCCCTCCTCAGCCCACCGGTCCAACGCCTTCTCCAGAGGAGAGTTGCCGTCATGCCCTCCTATGTCCGTGCCCACGCTCAGCACAACCACCAACCGTCTGCCGAGTAGACGAGCCTTCTCAACAGCATACGCAACGCCATCGATCAACCCTTTCTCTGTGAAGAACCATCTACCGTCTTGGCATGTGGGCCCACCGCTCTTGACCACGATAAGCTCGGCTCCAGGCGCAACACCCCGGCGGCCCGGCTCGCCGAAAGACTCTCCAGCAGCGATGGAGGCTATCACCGTGCCATGCCCCGAATTATCCCTCTGCGGACATGCTCCCTCCGCTATCTCTCTAGGAAGGCATTCATGGCCGTAGCCAAACCCCTCCGGCTTCCTACCCTCAACGGTCTGGTCCCAGATGTACAGGATGCGGTTGCCGCCGTTCTTCGACCTGAAGGCTGGATGTTTGTAGTCGACCCCCGTGTCGACGAAGGCTATCAAGACCCCGGTGCCGTCGACGGATGGAGCGTTGAGGCCGGATAAGTTGCCAAGAAGGTTTACACCTATTTCGGCCATGCTAACGTCCAGCATCGGCCTGAGCAGTCTCGGCCTGTAGACCGCCGCACCACCCTCCTCGAGCATCCTCAACAACCTGGCAGGCAGCCTAGCCGTGGCTATCCCACCCACCTCGGCGTCGATGAACGCTGAGTAGGCAGCTAGGCTGGGGCTGTTTTCTATGATCACGTCAACTAGTTCGAGACCTGCTTGGAGAGGATACGGCGCCACTACTGAGAAGACCAGCAGCGGCAATAGCATGAGGACGACTATCAACCCCCACCACAGGGATGGATTTGTTTCTGTTAATATGCGTTTTATTTTACGACGTTGATGGGAAAGACTTAAACATAAAATAATCCGTGGAGAATGCTGTGAAGTATCTGTCGGACGAGGATGTTGCCAAGTTATTGGAACCCAAGAAGGTTGTCGAGGTTGTCGAGCAAGCCTACAAGCTCTACAGCCTCAGACAAGTCGTGATGCCTGTGCGTACACGGATCCAGGCCAGGGATAGAGAGGGGGACATTCTTTTGATGCCGTGCTACGTGCCTGCGATGAACATCTTCAGCCTCAAGCTCGTGACGGCATATCCTAGGAACACGGCTCGAGGGCTGCCGACGATCAACGCCTTGGTGGTCGTTCTAGATGCAGAGACGGGAGTCGCCAAGCTGGTGGCTGAAGCCAGGGCGCTTACAGGCCTCAGGACAGCAGCGGCTTCCGCAGTCTCTATTAAACACTTGGCTCGTAGAGGTTTTTCGAAGGTGGGGGTTGTTGGCTGCGGCTACCAAGCCGGCTGGCAGGTCCGGGTGGTTGGCGGTGTTTACCCCGGCGTCGAGTTCACAGCCTTCGACGTCGATGGCGGCAGGATGAAAAGCTTCGTGGACTCGATGAGGAGCGAGGGCTTCACGGTCAAGCCGGCTCGTTCAGCTGAAGAACTGGTCAAGACCTCGGACGTAGTCATCACGGTCACGACGTCGAGGACTCCTGTCGTGATGGATGAGTGGGTTAGGGAGGGGGTCCATATCTCTGCGATAGGAGGATACACGCCCGAGATGGTTGAGATAGACCCGAAGCTTACCGCAAAGTCCAAGCTGGTCGTCGACTCGCGTGAAGCTGTGATGGAGGAGGCAGGCGACATACTCGAGCCGATACGGCTAGGCCTGATGACGAGTGCGAAGATTCACGCCGAGATCGGTGAGGTGGTGGCGGGGCTGAGGGCTGGTAGGGAGGACGACCGAGAGATAACCATTTTCAAGAGCGTCGGCCTAGCCGTGCAGGACGCCGCCGTCTCGAAAGCCTTGCTAGACTATCTTACAACCATGTAGATACCTGTGATGATTATCGCTGCGCTCAGGTAGAAGGCTGGATCGACGACTTCGTTCAGGACTGCGGCGGCTAGGAGGGTGGCGACGATGGGCTCCAGCAAGGCAAGCGCAGAAGCCTCGTAAGGGAATAGTTTTTTGAGAGAAGAGAATTGGAGTGAGTGGCCGAGAACCGTGGGAAAGAACGCCAGCCCCAGCAGAGGAAGTATCTCGTCGCCCCTCGGCTGCTTGAGTCCGCCGACAATCAATGCCGCCAGCCCAGTCGCCACGGCCGCAGACAGATAGATGGGGCCTGCCGCGGCTAGAACGTTTCCCCCCTCCCTGACGCTCTTGCCCACGACAAGGTAGACAGCCCACGCCAGAGCTCCTGCCAGAGCGAAGGCGTCGCCGGAGATCTGTTGGGGGTTGTAGGAGAGCTCGCCGAAGGTCATCGATGCAGAGCCTAGAAAAGTCATCAACAACCCTGCTGTGTTCAAGCCGGACGGCTTTACCTGTTTGAAAGCCCAGCCTAAGACCATGGCCATGGCGGGGGTTGTGTTGACGAGGGTTGTGGCGTTGACGACTGAGGTGTTCTGGACACCAAGCGTGAAGAAGATGAAGTGCAGCCCTAGAAAAAATCCAAGAAGAGGATACTTTCTCCAATTCCTCGACACGTCTTCAACATACTTGGACCGGTAAACTAGGAGCCCTAGGAGGACCATCACCAGACCTGCTATCAAAACCCTTCCGAAAGCTATGGTGAACGCGTCTAGGGAAGAGAGGTAGCGGACGAAGACAGCAGCCGTCCCGAAGAAGAACCCGGCCGCAGCTCCCTGAACAAGGTAAAGAAGCCTCCGCATCGGCTCTGAAGGTGGAAATCCAAGAAAAAAAGATGGTGATGGTTTAGCGGGGCCCTATAACGTAGACAATGCTGACCGAGACGCTTACCCTAGTCGTGCCAGGCATTATCGGAGGTCCTTCCGGAGAACCGGCAGAGTCAGCCGCCCTGGCGAACGGAACAGGCATGTATTCCGTTATGGATACGGACTTTACGCGGGTTGTCTTGAGCCCCAGTGGAGAAAGAAGCGCCTCAGCCTTCAACTGAGCATCAGCAACCGCCGCCCCCAACAGCTGTCTGTACGTCTCCCTGTACTTCTCGGTGGAGAGGCTGAAGTAAACCCCGCTGACGTAGTCGGCTCCCGCGTTGACCGCCGCCTCGATCAAAGCCCCCGCCTCAGCTATCTTTTTAGTCCTAACCTCGACTGTGTATGAGGCCACGTATCCCACTATGGTCGGCGGCTCTCCCTCCTTGTAGACGTACTGCGGATAGACGTTGAGACTGGTTGTCTTCACCTCTTCAGGAGTGAGGCCTCGACGGAGAAGCGTCGACACAACGCTCTGGGATGCTGTGGAGACACGGGCGAGAGCCTCGGACGGCGTGGCAGCCCTCTCCTCGACCGTGAACAATATAGTTATCTGGTCAGGGGTTATGCTAGTTTCAGCGCTTCCCACGACGGTCAGGACATCCTCAATAGTAGCCTCCTGCTGCTGTAAGCTGACGGAGCCCCCGTCAGCCAAAACGACTGCTGCGAACGACGCTGCCAGAGCAACAAGAGCAACCGATAGCGCCAGCAAAACCACGTACTGCTTGTCCAACCCTTTCACCACGCAGGAAAACATCCACGCCGCAAATTAAACCCAGAAACTAGAACACTCCGTACTCCGTCCAAGAACACAGGATAAATACTATGGCGGTTATGGACAGACAGGGAATACTTGACGACCCCGCCCCTAGACCCCCGGACAACCATCCAGTGGGTGTCGCTGACTGTCTCATCCCTACAGATGTCCAGCAGGTTCTACAAAAGAGTGATGGGGCTTTCCAGCCTGTATGAATGGGATGGCGGCGTGGTGCTGGGCACTCCACCCAAAAACGTTTTGGTCATGCTTGTAGAGAGGAAAGGGGTTGCGCCAAAGCCGCCGGACAGAAGAGGGCTATACCACTTCGCATTACTGCTGCCTTCGAGGAAGGATCTGGCCTGCATGTTCGTGAGGCTCGGCGAGTTCTGGGAGCTGGACGGAGCTTCAGACCACTTGGTGAGCGAGGCGGTCTATCTTCAAGACCCGGACGGACACGGGATAGAGGTTTACCACGACAGGCCTAGGGAGGCATGGCCTAAAACGGCTGACGGGCGAATCCGAATGGCGACGCTTCCGCTGAACCTAGACTCTCTGCTGGCCGAGCTGCGTGGCGAGGGGACGGGAAGAGCTCTAGACGAGTCTTGGAGGCTCGGGGAGGGTACTAGGCTGGGCCACATCCACCTGCATGTGTCGAGGCTTGAGAAGGCTGAAAGCTTTTACCACGGCCTCTTGGGCTTCGACATCGTCTTCAGGATGGGGTCGGCTTTGTTCATGTCCACAGGCGGATACCATCACCACGTCGGCGTCAACACTTGGGCGGGAGTAGACGCACCTCCTCCGTCGGACGAGCACGCCAGCCTACGCAGCTTCGCCATCAACGTTGTGAAGAAGGAGACTTTGTCAAGGCTAGTCGACCGACTGGCCGGCGAGGGGTGCTCCGTCGCCGAAGGACTCGTGAGCGGGATGCCGGGGTTTGAGGGGGCGACGGTTGAAGACTTTGACGGAAACAGGGTTGAGCTCGTGTTATCTGCTGGAGATCAGGACTAAAGCAGCTATGGCCAGACCGACCCCGACAGCCTGCCTGAGGGATATCGACTCCCCTAAAAAAAGCATCGACAGCAGGATCGTCACAACAGGGTACATAGAGGTTGCGACGACGACTATCGACGAAGGGTTAAGGTCTAGTGCTACGTAGAACAGCAGCGCCCCGAGGAACCCAAGCGCCCCGGCGAGCAACGCCATGTACCAGGCCGAGCCTTGAGGCAGGACGGCCGCACGAGATAGGATGATGTATGCGATGGCGATTGACATGTGGCCCACGGCCGCTATCGCAGTCGTATCCCTCCAGCCCAGCGACGAGGAAGCAACCCTAGTAACTACACCCCAAGCACCCCAGACAACAAGAGCCAGCAAGACCGCAACAAACCATCTGTAATCCATGCGTAGAAAGCCCTAACGGCTATTGATTACTGTATCCATGCCTGGGCGTGGCTATGTAATGGTTAAATCCCACTCCACCGCCCCAAGAAACATGAATGTAAGAATCGTTTACTGCGTACCGTGCGGCCACCTACCGCAGGCAATAGAGCTGGCCAAAAACCTCCTCAGCCGCTACGGGCAACGGCTGAACAAAAACTTCTCAGTCACGCTCGACACCTCGGACGCAGGAACGTTCGAGGTCTACGTCGACGACGAGAGAGTCTTCTCCCGCCATCAGGAGAGACGGTTTCCTACCGGCGACGAGATAGCCGAGGCCGTGGAAAAAAGGCTGGTGAAGGCTTAGCTGTAGGCCTAGGCCGGCCAGCTCCTCTTGTTTTTAAATACGAGTAATGCCGCGTTCTTGCTGAACAGGCTTGAAGATAGTTGTCGTCGGAGCCGGTGTGATGGGCCACGGCGTCGCCGAAGTGGCCGCGCTGGCCGGTTATGAGGTCACGATGGTCGACGTCTCCGAGGAGCTTCTCCGTAAAGGCGTTGAGAAGATTAAATGGAGCTTGGAGAAGTTCGTCGAGAAGAAAAGGCTCAGCCGTGAGCAAGCCGAGCAAGCTCTCAGCCGAATCAAGACATCGCTGGAGCTGGAACGGGCGGCCGCTGACGCTGACCTAGTCATAGAGGCTGTTCCGGAGAAGCTCAGCCTAAAGCGGGAAATATTCAGCCGTCTCGGCAAGGCTGCGCCTTCGACGGCTGTTCTGGCCACAAACACCAGCACTCTGCCCATAACGGAGATAGCTTCAGCCGCATCCCGTCCGGAGAGGGTTGTGGGGATGCATTTCTTCAACCCGCCGCCTCTTATGCCGCTCCTCGAAGTGATAAAGGGCGACAGGACAAGCGACGAGACGCTTTCGAAGGCTATCGAGGTTGGTAGGAGGATGGGGAAGACGGTTGTCGTATGCAGGAAAGACGTTCCAGGCTTCATCGTCAACAGGATACTCATCCCCTTGATAGAGAACGCTTGCTGGATGGTTGCGAGAGGCGAGGCTTCGGTGGTCGAGATAGACTCGGCCGTCAAGTACAGGGCCGGCCTGCCCATGGGAGTTTTCGAGCTGACCGACTACGTCGGCCTGGACGTTGCTTACCTAGCTGGAGCATCCATCCTCGAGAGGACTCCCAACCCGCCCCAGCCATGCCCGCTAATAAAGCAACTCTACGAGAAAGGCAGCCTCGGGCAGAAGTCTGGCAAGGGTTTTTACGAGTATGGAGGTGGGCTGTACGAGAGGCCGAACATTCCTAGGGAGGCCGGTGAGCGGGTTGACCTAGTCCGGGTGCTCGCTCCAAGCATCAACGCAGCCTCGTGGCTTGTGAGCAACGGCGTTGCTTCGCTGGAGGATGTTGAGACGGCGGTCAAGCTGGGGCTTGGCTGGCCCAAGGGGGCTCTCGAGTATGGCGACGAGCTGGGGCTCGACAAAGTCGTCGAAGCCTTGAAGGAGCTGGCCCGTGTTCACGGAAGCTTCTACGAGCCCGACAAGCTGCTTCTGCAGCATGTGAGCAACGGAAGGCTGGGAAAGAAGACCGGCGCCGGCTTCCACACCTACTCCACGGGAGAGACGACAGCGTACACCGAAGTGCTGTACGACCGCAGACCGCCGGTTGCTTGGATAATACTCAACAGACCTCACCGCCTCAACACCATCACTCCCACCATGATAAGAGAGCTCACAGACGCCTTGCTCAAGGCTTGGAAGGACGGCGAGGTCCGCGTTGTCGTCGTCAGAGGGGCCGGCGACAGGGCGTTCTCAGCCGGCGCCGATGTCTCTGCTTTCACGGCCGTCAAAACGAAGGCCGACGCCGAAGAGTTTTTACGCGAGTTCCAGGAAGTGATGAACATAATCGAGGCGATGCCCAAGCCTGTCGTTGCGGCGATTGACGGCTACGCCCTGGGTGGCGGGCTTGAACTGGCTCAGGCCTGCGACATTCGTGTAGCCACGACGCGATCCGAGCTGGGGCAGCCTGAGATTAACCTCGGGCTCATTCCAGGTGCGGGAGGCACGCAGAGGCTTCCTCGCCTAGTAGGTGTGGCTAAGGCTCTTGAGCTGGAGCTGCTGGGCGACAGAATACCTGCCGAGGAAGCCCACCGGATAGGGTTGGTCAACCGGGTCTACCCGGCTGAGAGCTTCGACGAAGAGCTTAGGAAGCTGGCTGAAAGGCTGGCCTCGCAGCCGCCGTTGGCCGTAGCAGCCGTCAAGCAAGCCGTCCTCTTAGCCCGAGAAACCCCTCTCAGCAGGGGGCTGGCCGTCGAGAGAAAACTTTTCGCAGACCTCATCTTCACCAAAGACTTCATGGAGGGCATATCGGCTTTCTTCTCCAAGAGAAAGCCCGAGTTCAAGGGCGAGTGAGCAGAAACGCCAGCTAAAACGCGAGGCATAATCAACTGAAGGACAGACGTGTCTTGAAGGCAGGGACCGGCCCTGCAGCCAGCGGGATAGGCGCAGGCCTTGGCGTGAAGCCCGCTCATAGATGCCCCGGGGCGGACTTGAACCGCCGACACTCCGGTCTTCAGCCGGACGCGCTCCCAGCCTGCGCTACCGGGGCGCAGAAACTAACAACCGCTAGCCTTTATTTATCTTTAGGGAAAACCACGCCTAGCCGTGGTTTCAAGCCGTTCACCGTAAACAGATGCCACGGCGTCTAAAGTGTCTAGGCGGATCAAAACCCCGCCGACCAAATGCGGTTGTCTATATGCCGCCCGGGTTCGCCGCCTTCCTGGCCCAGTCTTCAATTCATGGTTCCGCGTACCGGAACTCCTCGTCCACCTAAAGGGCCTCGAGGAATGCTGAGCTCGACAGCCAGCCCTTGAGCTCTGGTTGTGGAGCTTCTTTAAACATGTATTGTTCAGCCGCAGGCGGCCGGTTTCCTCCTGCATGGTTCCTGCGTCTTATTTGTGTATGCTGAAGGGTGTTCGGAGGGGGATGCTCTAAATACGTGGGTTTTATGTTCTGGGGCTGGATGGCGGGGGCCGGTTATAAGCAGTTGATCGGCTACGTGTCGAACATAGCTGCGAAGGCTGTCAAGGAGGGTGTAGCATACACTTTGACGGTTTCAACAGCCTCGGGGGAGGAGTATCTCGTCAAGGTGCGGCAGCCTCCAGGATGGTTGTTTGTGGGTTCCTCCATTCAGGGCAACGCCGTCAAGACGGAAGACTCCTTCCAGCTCCAGGACATGAGCGCGTCGAGGGAGTTGCAGCCTGCGAGGGCGTTGGAGGTTGACAGCTTGGAGGTTTCGTTCGTCAAGATGGGCGACGAGCGGCAGGCTATAATCACGTGCGTCGCCGCCAACAAGTACATCTCGGCTCCAGCTCTGTCTAACAACGTTGTCAAGAAGGCTGAGAAGCTTTTGAACAGCCGGGGAGTGGTTCACGTGGCTGAGCTTCCGACGGGGAAGAAGATAGTGGCCGTCCAGACAGTTGGCGAGTACAGGAGGGACACGGCTTTGAAGCGTCTTCTCGGAATGGTTGGGGAAGATGAACGCTGAAAAGTACATAATAGTGGCTGAGAAAGCCAGCGTCGCTAAGGCCATCAGGAGCGTTGTCGCAGCGGCTCGGTTGAACGCGGCCGTCGCCTCAGTCAGAGGTCATTTGATGGAGGCCGACTTGCCTGAGGGATACGAATGGGGGTCAAAGCATCCTCTGGAGATAATGAACCTTAGACATGTGTTGGACAGGGTTTCGGACGACAGGACGTTCGATTACCTGGTCGGGCTTTTCAAGGAGGGCGGTGTTCTCGTGGTGGCTACCGACAACGACTCGGAGGGGGAGTTGATAGGGCTTGAAATACTCAAGGTCTATCGTAGGCTGCACGGCGAGGACGCCGGATGCCTCAGGATGCGGTTTAACTCTCTCGAGAGGCGTGAATTGTTCGCTAGCTTGAGAAACCTTGAGAAAGGTCTCAACTGGCGGTGGGTTGATAAAGCAAGGTTTAGGCAGGTCTTCGACCTTATAACTGGAGCGGCGTTCACGAGGCTTCTGACGGAGTCGACCAGGAAGAAGGCCCTGGTTAGGCTGATCAGCTGGGGGTCGTGCCAGACGCCGACGCTTAACTTCGTCGTCGAAAGAGAGCGGGAAATCCTGTCCTTCAAACCGAGGAAGTATTGGGTTGTCAAGGCGCTGCTCGAGACGGATGAAGGCAGCAGATTTACAGCGTCCAGCGACGTCTTCTGGCAGGAGGGTCAAGCCGTGCAGGCCTATCAAGAGGTCGGCGGTCTCACGCAGGCTTCCGTGGAGGACTACGTGGAGTCCGAGAAGACGTTGCAGCGGCCCCTGCCTATCAGGACCGACGACGCCTTGAGGGAGTTGAACAGGATTACGGGAGTGAGCGCCAACAAGCTGCTGTCTGTGATGGAGGAGCTTTACTCGGAGGGATACATAAGCTACCCGAGAACCGACACCAACAAGTACAGGCCTTCCTTCGACTTCGAAGCGTCGAGGAGGGCTGTTGAGGAGTCGGGAGTCTTGACGGAGGTGGCTGGATCGGCGGAGCCGAGGCCTCGGAACGGTACTAGGGATGATGGAGCCCATCCTCCGATCTATCCGACTGCAGCATTCAGGGGAGGCGACTTGAGGATGAGGGTCTGGGAGTACGTGGCTAGAAGGTTTTACGCCAACGCCTACGCCGAGGACGCTACCCAGCTACAGCAGAAAGCCGTGGTGAGGCTTGGCAGGATAGGCTTAAGGGCGGAGGGCTCGTTTATCTTCAAGCCCGGGTTCTACACCTACTTCAGCTACTTCAAGCCGGCCGACAAACCCCTCCCCAAGATGGCGAAGAACCAAGTCCTCCGGGTTGTCAAGACAGAGCTCATCGAGGAACAGACGAAGCCGCCGCCACGGCTGACGGAGGCCGAGCTCCTCAGGCTTATGGAGAAACACGGCATAGGCACCGACGCAACGAGAGCAGTCTACCCGCAGCTCATAGTGGAGAGAAACTATGCCGCGAAGAACGGGAGACAGCTACGTCCCACGCCGCTTGGAATGAAGCTGATAGAGGCCTTGTCAGCCACCGACAACCGACTCGTCTCGCCGGAGACCCGGAGGATGGTAGAGGATTACATGGAGAGGATAGAGAGGGGCGAGGCTGAGCTGTCGGAAAGCCTGGAAAAGAGCTTAAGCCTTTACAGGGAGCTTTTAAAGACTTGTTTAATCCGAATAGACGAGATATCCAGCCTTCTGGCCTCGGCCGTCGTGGAGATGCAGACGAAGGCCGTGAAGGTTGGCGTGAAAAGTTATAGGAAACCTAGGCAAACTTATAAATAAACAGTTTTTTCTATTTGTTGGAAAAATGGCTGTGTCTTTCCTTGCGTTGCTCAACCCCGCCGCAGGAGGCGATAACCTGCTGTCGTTCCTACTGTCGCTCGTCTGGATAGCCTTCTTGATGATATTCTTCCTATACCCCTCGTTCGGGCAGAGGATGCAGCTGTCGTACATGCTGAGGGACTTGGAGCGCAAGCTGCAGAGACTCAAGCTGATTAAGGACGAGATAAACCAGGTTGCTGTAGACACCGTTAAAAGGGTTGGAAAGCCTGATTCAGACCCTTCCAAGGAGTTGGAGAGGCTGAGCGAGTTCTTCCTCATACAGCCTGAGTCGATGGACCCGTATGGCTTGGTTTTCAAGCTGGAGCACATCTTGGAGACGGGTGAGACGACGTATGAGAAGGAGGTTGCGGCCTTAGCGCCCCACGCTACCGAGACCCAGCTCAAGACGCTTACAAACCTCGTGGAGATACTTAGGGGAATAAACACTCTTTACCGCGTCGTCAGACACTACTACTTGCTCGGTAAGAAGACCTCGAACATCTACATGGTGCTTCAGATCCAGATGGTCATCCCCATGCTCATCGAGATAGCCGAGTCGTACAGGCACGCTGCTGTGGCTTTTAGCAAGGGACAGCCCATCGGTGATGGCGTGGGGGTTTTGGTGGCTGCGAAGCTGGCTGACGGGCTTGAGAAAACAAGGTACGAGATAGCTAAGGACACTATCGTTCAGGAGATTGAGCTCGAGGGCAGGAGGGTTTACGTTGTCAGAGCCGCGGGGCCGGGCGGAACAGTGGGCAGGCCTGGAGAGGCTGTGAAGCAGCTTGTCGAGAAGCTTCCTCAGAACCCGAAGATCATCATAACCGTCGACGCAGCCCTCAAGCTCGAGGGGGAGGAGAGCGGCAAGGTTGCGGAGGGGGTTGGAGTTGCGATCGGCGGGCCCGGTGTGGACAAGTACAAGATAGAGGAGCTGGCTAAGAGCCGGAACATACCGCTATACGCGTTCGTGGTGTTCGAGTCGATAACGGAGGCCATTACTCCGATGAAGGAGTCGATAGCGAAGGCTGCTGACGTCGTGCTGGCCCGTGTAAAGAAGCTCATTCTAGAGAAGGTTGAGGGCGGTGAAATCGCTGTGGTCGCCGGGATTGGCAACACGGTGGGGGTGGGTGGCTGAATGTCTGAGCCAGCGCTGGTTCTCGGCCCGAGGCAGCGTGAGAAATACCCCCAGCCCCTTACCTTCCTCAAGTGCTCGACGTGCGGCATAGAAAACTCGAGGCCTTTCAGGGATGAGGATTATGTCTTCAAGGTGGTTAACTCGGAGAAGTGCCCTAAATGCGGCGGGTCAGTCAGCAGGATTGTGAACATCTATGTGCCCGACAAGAAGGAGGCTAGGTGATTACGACGCATCCTCCCTTCTCCACCAAGACTGTGTGTTCTGCTTGAGCCACCGGCTTTCCAGTCTTTTCGACGAGCATGGGGTAGGCTTTCACCCGGCCTTGCTTGATGAGCTTCTGATGGAGGCCGAGGGCTTCCTGATCCATGTCCCTCAGCCATCTGAGGCTGTAGGGAAGTCCTTCAAACCTTTTCTCGAGGGTTTTAACCAGCGCCTGTTCTGCTTCAGCAAGCTTCTGCCTCGGCCTGATGGGTTCTAGCCTGTAGATCGTTGCGGGTTGTTTGTCCCTGACCTCGCCCGACCCGTCTGGCAGGGTTGCGAAAGGCTCTATGGCGTAGACGTGTCCTTCTTGAAGCTTAACTCCGTCGCCCACGGGGATGTTGGGTATTGAGACTCCAGCGTGAAGGTTGTAGCGTTGTATTTCGTGTCCTGTAAGGTTTCTGATGGGCTTGACGCCGTATTTCATCATGGTGCTGTAAACGGCTGCTCCCACCTCCGAAACCCTCACGCCGGCCTCGACGACTTTCAGAGCTGCCTTCAACGACTCCTCTACGGCTTGCTTCAACACCTCCCCCCAAGACGTGTCGGTTATCGTCAAAGCCGTGTCCGCTATGTAACCGTCAACCACGACGCCGAAGTCTAGCTTGACCACTGAGTTTCGGGGAAGTGTTGAGATGTCTCCCGGTGGGGGGGAGTAGTGGGCGGCGACGCTGTCTATGGAGATGTTGCATGGGAAGGCAGGCCTGCAGCCCAGCTCCCTGATGAGGCCCTCCACCTTCTCCGCAAGGTCGACTAAGCTCATGCCCGGGTTTACCAAACCTGGCAGGGAGGCCTTCACAGCCCTAGCCACCTCACCTGCCCTGAACAAACACTCCAGCCCCGACAACCCTCGAGTAGTCGTCCAAGACGGACTTTAAACCATAACGCCGGCCAGCCGGAGTCCACTTCTCCTGTACTAAGCCGGTGAACGGAATCGTATGAGAACAGAGATCCGGCCTGAAGTAGGAGGCTCCGTGTTGTTGTACGGCGATTGGAGCCGTGAGGATGAGGCAGCCCGCAGCCGAGAACAGGAAGCCCGACAGCCAGCCCACGTCTCCCCGGGAGCCTAACGGCTTACGCCGTATAACAGGCCGACGCCCGAGCCGGCTGGGACTCCGTCATAAAGGTGATTGCTCCACGGCCAACAACTGAGATGATGCTTTAGCTAGCCATGCGGCGGGCGGGACTTGAACCCGCGACCTTCGGCGTGGAAGGCCGACCTTAGGCGTCGCAGACCTCTGCAACATGTCCTACCATGCTGGACTACCGCCGCTTCATTCCTGAATGCCTGCGGCAGGATAAAACTTTAATGGCGTGTTTTTCGCTATTGTTCCCGGGTTGACTACCTCGGCGTACAGCCCGAAGACGCCTTGATGGTTTGTCCGGAGGCTCTTCAGGAGCTCGATGCTGGCTTGCAGGCCGGGCTGGGCGTGCGTTATGACTATGCAGCGTTTTGTCGGCTTGACTATTCTGAGCAGTACGTCTCCAGCTTGGATGTAGCCGCCGACCAGCTCCTGCTCATCGGCGTCTGAGGAGTACACGATGTTGGGCCTGAACCGTGGTATGTCTTTCTCGTCGAGGCCGATTTTTTGCAGGCTTTCGAGTTTGACGAGATGCAGCGGCATCGAGTCGTGGAACCTCGCCTCAGCCGTTTGCCCTGTTTTTTCGTAAAGCCGAACCACGTCGCCGAATTCCACGCCCATACCCACGTAGGTTAGGGATGTGCCCCTGCTGCGCACTACCTCAACCCTCCGCCCTAGATACTTAGACAACGCTTCACCGCAGTCATCGCCTCTGCATGTACGGCCGTCTGGAAACTTTATAACAAGATTTTCTCCCTCAAGGCTTGCGTAGACGTCCAGAAGCCTCGGCTCCTTCTTCGCCGAAACAGCGAAACCCGTCTCAGGTTCGACCACAGCGTACAGCCTGTCTCCATCAAAGCCGTGGGCAGAGACGTATACAGCCGCCATCTCCTCGCCCTGCAGCGACTTGACGGGAAACCGGTAAAGCCTTACAACCAAGCCCCGCATCCAGCCAACCACCACACAGCCGAAGAAAACAAAGCATTTAAGTTAAAACACCATACTCTCAGCCGATGAAAGCCGGGGTAACTCAGCCTGGCTCAGAGTGCGGGGCTCATAATCCCGTTGTCGTGGGTTCGAATCCCACCCCCGGCAGTAAGTATAGTGGTTTCTGCATTCAGGGCGTTTATCAGGCTGGGCTGTCACAGAACTACACCCAGCGCTTGTAGGGTTCAAACAAGCATCCAGCCGTGCCCTCCGGTTAGCTTACCCCTCAAATTTATAAATCACAGCCAAACGGCGCCGTGGTAGTCGAGCCTTGTCATGGAGCACCTTAGGTCCGCGTGGCTGAGAACCACCGGGTTGTTGGCATGGGTTAAATTGTGTCGGGGTTGTGTGGTGTTGGGTTGCGGGTTCTCAAGGTTAGCCCGTTGAAGAGGCTTGTGTCGGTTGTGCCTGAGACGACTCTGGATCTGTTGAACCTGTATCGTGTGGTTGATATTGGGGACGTGGTTTACAGCGTTGCGAGTCGTGAGCTGAAGCGGGAGAGGCGGGACGGGAGCGTTGACAGCGAGCGTGTGGCGGTGGAGCTGGGCGTGGAGGTTTCGGGGAAGAGGCTGGACCCGATGATGAAGCGGGTTGACTTCCACGGCGTCATCAGGTATGTCAGCAGAGACCTCGGGCTGGAGGGCAAGCATCACAGCATCCACCTAGGCGTGGGCGACGAAATAACCATCGAGAGCAGGAACAACTACCCGCGGCTCGAAGCGATGGCGAAACACTACCGAGCCCCGTCCATGAGCAAGAAAACGGCCGTCGTGCTTGTCGACGACGAAGGAGTAGCCGTCTACACAGCGTCGGACAAAGGACTCAAGCCCTTGTACCGGAAATCTGTTTCCAGCAGGAAGATGGAGCCGGAGGAGAGAAGTAGGATGATACATAAAATATACAGCGAAGCCGTTGAAGAAGCTGGGAAAGCTGACGAAATTTACGTCTTCGGCCCTTCCGTGATGGTTGACGAGTTCATGAACAACGTCAGGAGGTTGGACAAGCAGTTGGCCGGCAGAGTAAGGAAGACGGGATACGCCTCCAGCACAGACCTCGGAGGTGTTTCGGAGGTTCTCCGGAACAAAGGTCTTCACGAGCTGAGGGAGGTTGTTAAAGACGTGGCGGACGCCGAGGAGGTTGAGACGCTTATGGAGATGCTTGCGAAAGATCCTTCGAGGACCGCTCTAGGGCTTGATGAATGCTTCAAAGCATTCGGCATGAAGGCTGTCAAAAAACTCCTGATAGCCGAGGACTACCTCTGGACGATGATGACGGACGACAGGGTTTCACAGATGCTTGACCAGTCCGAGTCCTACGGAGTCGACGTCAGAGTTATCTCCTCACAAGGGGAGAGCTTGGACAAGCTGATGAGCTTGGGAGGCGTCGCCTGTCTTCTGAGGTACAGTATAGAGCCCTCGCTTTTAAGAGAAGCCGGCTAGGTCGTGAGTCGTGTAGACGTGCACGTTGGGAGGCTTGTTCTGGACTTCTCCAACCCTAGCCCCGATCAGGTAGACCTCCGTACCAAGGGACGCAGCCGTGTCAACTAGCCGTTGAGTCACGACGCCGTCGAAGACAACGTACTTCGCTGATTTTTCCTCGCCCAGACGGCTCACCAGCTCGCTTACAGGGATACGTGAAATCTCCTGGAACTCGGAGTTGAGAAGAACGGCTGACAGCGTGCCGTCAACCTCCTTGACGAAGTTCTTCAAGTCGGGAGGAACCGCCTTCTTCTCAGCAGCCGCCGCAGCAAACTCCTTCGCCTTCAAAGCATCCTCGGGATGCACAGCATGCTCCAAAGCCTCGTGGATCTCTCGAGCGGTAAGCTGCTCAACCTCCTTGCCGTAGGGCGCTCTAGCGACAGCGTCTACCCTGCAGTTGTTGAGTAGCTCCTGCAGTATTAGGTCTCCACCCCTGTCGCCGTCGAGGAAGGCGACGACCCTCTTCTTACGCCGTGTGAGGCTTGCGACAGTCTTAGGTATCTTGACCCCCTCGACAGCTATCGTGTTTTTGTAGCCGAACCTCAGCAAGTTGATGACATCAGCCCTCCCCTCAACTATGATTATCTCGTCGCTAGAGTCAACGTCAGGCCCTGCGGGAAGTTTCTCAGGCCCGTACTCGGAGACCTTCGTCCTGACGACGGCGTCCTCCAAATCCCTCAAAACCAAGTCATCGTCCGGAAGCTTCTGTTTCTCCCAGGTCGCAAGAATCTCCTTAGCCCTGTCGACAATCCTCTTCCTCTTCTCCAACCGGGTGTCCTCTATTTTGTCTATGACGACCCTGGCTTGATAAGGCCCCACCCTGTCTATCGACTCGATCATGGCTGCGATCAAGGCGGTCGTATACCTGTCGAGGCTCGTTGGAACTGTAATCTTGCCGAAAGCCTTGTTCCCCTGTGTATTCACCGTTATCTCTATCCTGCCGATGCGTCCAGTCTTCTGCAGCTCCCGGAGGTCTAGGTCGGAGCTAAAAATCCCCTCAGTCTGGCCGAAAACCGCGCCAACGACGTCGTTCTTGTCAACCGGCCCGTCCACCTCTATCCTCCCCTCGATGACGTATTTCGTTATCGTGCTCAAATCCTGCTTCGGTACTTTTTTCTCGACGGAGCTAATAAGGACTTCCCCGCCATCTATATAAGAGGCGTGGCTGAGCCGCTCTTCTCAGGGTTTAGATAAGGATAAATTATATCCGGCTGGCCTAGTGCCGGGAATATGTACGAGAGGCTTTCACCAGCCCTGCTAGCCCTCTCGGTTCTGATGCTGGGCTTGAGCTTGGTCGCCCCTCTGCTGGCCGGTGAGGGGGAGAGGCCTTCCAGTAGGATGCTGCTGGCAACCACGACGGTTCTGTGGGACTTGGCTAGGAACGTTGCTGGGGACCTCTGGACGGTTGAGTACCTGGTGGAGCCCGGTCAGAACCCGCACAGCTATGAGCCGACTCCTCAGGACATGGTTAAGGCTCAGAAGGCTACACTCATTCTCTACAACGGGTTGAACTTGGACGCTTGGGTTGTGAAGCTGCTTTCGGGCAGAATGTCCAGCAAGATGGTTCGTGCGACGGAAGGGCTTGAGCCATACCTTTTGACCGTGCCTGACGGGCCCTACGCCGGCCGTGAAGACCCTCATCTCTGGATGGACGTGAAGCTGGTTGTCAAGTACGTCGAGCGGATAAGGGGTGTCCTTTCGGAGCTAGACCCGGAGAACGCGGCTCATTATGCAGCCAACGCCGACGAGTACATCCAACGCCTCAAGATGCTGGACGAATGGATAAGGTCTGAAACGTCGAAGATACCGGTTGAGAGAAGGGTCTTGGTCACGCAGGAGAATGCCTTCCAGTACTTCGCCCGGGCCTACGGCTTCAAGGTGGGTGCCTACTTCTACTCCATAGCCACGGAGATCGAGCCGACGGCCCAGGACTTGGTCTACGCAGTAAGCAGGATAAAGGAGTTGGGCGTGTGTGTTTATTTTGTGGAGACTACGCTGAGCAGGAGAGCTATGGAGACCTTGATTAGGGAGGCGGGGGGTAGGATCGGGTCCTCGCTCTACGCTGACAGCTTGGGGCCTTTTGGAAGCGGGGCCGACAGCTACATAGGAATGATGAGACACAACGTCGAGAGAATTGTTGAGGAGTTGTTGAGGTGGTGTTGATGGACGCCCTCAACGTTGTTGGGTTGACTGTTCATTATGGAAGGCTGAAAGCCTTGGAAGACGTTTCCTTCAGAATCTCTACGGGAAGCTTGACGGCTGTGATCGGCCCCAACGGCTCAGGCAAGAGCACGCTGCTCAAAACCCTTGTCGGCCTCATCAAGCCTATGGAGGGGACGATAACGGTGCTTGGAACATCTATCGACAAAGCTAGGGGAAGGATTGCCTACGTGCCGCAGAAGGAGGAGGTTTACTGGGGTTATCCGCTGACCGTCTGGGACGTTGTGGCGTTGGGCAGGATTAGGGCCGTGGGCCCTCTGAAGCCTGTGAGCAAGAAAGATGAAGTGGTTATACAGGCCTTGGAGAAAGCCGGGCTGTCGAGCTTAAAGTCGAGGAAGATATCCGAGCTGTCGGGCGGGCAGCAGCAGAGAATTTTTCTAGCCCGTGCGATAGCCCAGGAAGCCGACCTTTACCTGATGGACGAGCCCTTAACAGGAATAGACGCCGAAGCCGAGGATAGGCTCCTGGAGATATTGTCGAGCCTGCGGGAGGAGGGGAAGACGATAGTCATGACAACACACGACCTCAGCTCAACTCTTGAGATGTTCGACAACGTGATGGTTTTGAGGAACTGTCTGGTGGCGTTCGGCAGGCCGGAGGAGGCCTTGAAGGCTGAGAACCTCGCCAAAGCCTACGGGAGTGAGAGGGTTGCGATGCACCTTTCCGACGTAAACAGGGTTGCTGGATGGCGTTGATTGAGACCCTGCTCGAACCTCTGTCCTACGGATTCATGCGTTTAGCCCTCATCACGGCTGTTGTCGTAGGACTCACAGCTTCCACGCTCAGCGTGTTCGTCGTGCTGAGGGGCTGGAGCCTCTTGGGCGACGCCATCTCCCACTCAGTCCTGCCCGGCCTAGCTCTGTCAGCTGCGTTCAACCTCCCACTAACTGTAGGAGGTGCGGTGGCTGGAGTAGTTGCCTCTGTCTTGATTGGGTTTGTTGAATCCAGGACGAGGGTGAGGAACGACACTGCGATCGGCATCGTGCTGACCGGGGCCTTCGCACTAGGTCTTGTAATCATCAGCCGTCTCAGGCCAACCGTCGACGTCTTCCACATCCTCTTCGGGAATGTTTTAGGCGTTTCAGCCGAAGACTTGGTGATAACCACGGCGATCGGGTTCCTCGTAATCCTCCTAGTCTCTCTCTTCATGAAGGAGATTGTCTCCTTCACCTTCGACCCGATGTTCACACACGTCGTCGGCCTCCCGTCAGCCCTCATACAGTACTCTCTGATGATCATGATGTCGCTGACCGTCATAGCCGCCTTGCAGACAGTCGGCATTATCTTGGTAATATCTCTGCTAGTCGCCCCGGGGGCGACGGCACAGCTCTACGCACGGAACCTTGGGCAGATGATTGCGATATCTCTGGCTGTCGGCGTCTTCTCTTCGGTTGCAGGCCTCTTCGTCTCGTACTACTTCGCAGTAAGCTCGGGAGGAACCATCGCCCTGACGGCCACGCTGATATTCTTCACCGCGTTGGCTCTGAAGCGCCGCTAGCCTGCTCCCGACTCCTAAGGCTGATCAGCTTATCGAGTATCATGTCATGCTTCGCCTCGTCGGCCTCCACCGAGTCTAGGAGGATTTTTAAAAGGTTGTTGGGAAGCATCTTCTTTACTTCCTCGAGGTCGTGGATGTGGCTTTTCTCCTCATGCTGCTGTAGCTGCCTTAGCCTTTCCGGGTCCGGTAGAGGCCCTTCTCCAAGCCCTTTCTCGACAGCTGAGATAGCTGCTTGCATTATGTCGGCGTGTCTGAGGCTGTCTGAAGCCACTTGCCGGAACAGTAGCCTGACGATGTCGTCCTTGGACTTGATGGCTTCAGACAGAAAAAGCTCAGCCGCTTCCTGCTCGGCTGCCAGCCTGCTCCGCAGTATCCGTAAGGCCTGGCTCCTCGCCTGCTCCTCAAGCTTCTCAGACTCACGGCGAGGGGCTTCAGCCAGCATCAGAACTTCGTATGCGAGGTCGAGCAGCTCGGTCTCCTGAACAGGCCTCTTCCTCAAAGCGATCTTCGCCGCATATTCTTTGACCACTTTTTTCACAAGGTCGTTCGACGCGAGGCTATGCTTGCCGAACGCCCTGACCCCCTTCGTGTACTGGGTTACTGCCTGCGGTGTTATGGAGAGAGCCCGTGCTGTTTCGGCGTTCGACATGCCGTGGCTCTTCTTGAGTTCGAGGGCGACCATGGCTCGGAGTGCGGGTATTATTTCTTCGGCTTTTGTATTCTTCAACGTTGTGTCTGTTTTTTGTTAACGGTGTTATATGCTTGTTGTTAAACCGTGTGAATGGTGTTGTTCACGCTGTATAATTTAAATACCGGTATAACGCCGTTATGGCGTGGCGCGCGAAACACTAATCCAAACAGCCGCACTTCTCACAGCCGGAATACTAATCGGCCTCACCCTCTCCGCAGGACTCGGCATGGTCTTCCCCCAGCCCACGAGGACGAAGCTAGTAATAGCAATCCAGCCAACCCTGTCAGCCGCCGAAGTCATGCAGAGGTCAAAGCCGGTAGAGGCTTTCCTCGAGCAGCGGCTGCCGGAGGTCGACGTGGAGATATACGTCCCAACATCCTACGCAGCGGCCGTGGAAGCACTCAGGAGAGGCCATGCCCAGGCAGCGTTCATGAGCGCCTGGCCCTCGTACCTAGCTTGGAAGCTTGCGGGGGCGGAGGTCGTCCTCGCCGAGGTGAGGACGGTTGGGGAGGGCGACAAACTCATCCAGTCCACCGCCTACTACTCGTACTGGATCGTCATGCCCGACTCTCCCATCAAATCGGTTGAAGACCTGCGCGGAAAGAAAGTAGCTCTACCAAGCCCCATCTCCACTTCAGGCTACTTGGCTCCAGTAGCTAAGCTGGTTGAGCTGGGCTACATACAGACAAAGCCGGGAGTGGAAGCAGACCCCAGCACGTTCTTCAACGTCGTGTTAACAGGAGGATACGCCCAGTCTTGGGCCGCTTTGAGGAACGGCGACGTCGACGCAGCAGTAATAGCCGGAGACATTCCAGCAAGCCTCTACTTAGAGGTCATGTCCAGCACAAGGGTGGTTGCGTCTCAGGGGCCGATTCCCAGCCATGGAGTCGTCTTCTCGAAGGAGCTGAGGGAGCCGCTGCGGTCCGAGCTCGCCCAAGCCTTGCTGGAGCTTGGAGAGACACAGCCTGAGCTGATGCGTCAATTCGTCTCAGCTCTGTTCGTCAGGTTTGAGCCCACAACCTCTGAAAAACACCTCTCTAACTTAAAGCACTATCTAGAGCTGACAAACCTGAAGTACTCGGAGAAAGTGGGCTGAGCTTGAAACACGCTCTCGTAGTCCGAGGGTTGAGGTTTTCCTACGACGGCCGAAGGAACGTTCTCGACGGCGTAGACCTTGAGCTTCATCAAGGAGAATCTCTCGCCGTGATGGGTTTCTCAGGCTCCGGCAAGACAACCCTCCTCAAAGTAATCGCCGGGCTGCTTTACCCATACCAAGGCGTCGTCCAGCTGGGCGTCGAAAGAGGTGGAGTAGGATACGTGCCTCAGAACGTCGGGCTCGTCAAAAACATTTCAGCTCTTCAAAACGTCTTACTAGGGTCGCTCGGCCGTGTGGGACGTTTGAACGGCCTCCTCGGCAGATTCCCGGAGAAAGAGCTGGAGAAGGCTCACCGGCTACTGGCTGAGATGGGCCTCGCCGAGCTGGCCTACAGAAAAGCAAGCCTGCTGAGCGGGGGTGAGAGACAGAGGGTGGCTGTCGCAAGGTCTTTGATGCAGGCTCCCAGCATCCTGCTGGCCGACGAGTTCGTGTCAGACCTCGATGTAATCAACGCCTACGAAGTGATGACCCTTACACGCAAGATATGTAAGCGAAACAACATAGCTTTGATGATGACCATGCACGACACGTACCTCGTCAACAAATTCGCCGACAGAGCCGTCATCCTCAAAGACGGACGAATAACCGCCGACATGGCCGCAGACAAACTAGACATAAACAGCCTCTCGTTCATACTCGGCGGAGGAGCAGCTCCATGAAATTTCGGTAAACAGCTCAGCCTCCTGCTTGTCATAGCTGCTTTCGTATACTCCGCCTCCAACCTAGGCTTCGCAGACCTTGGAAGGCTTGGAAGGGGAGTGTCCAACCTTGGCAGCCTCGTGGCTGAGATGCTTCCGCCGGACCTCGGAGTGGCTTCGGAAGTCGCTGCAGCCCTCGCCGAAACCGTCCAGATAGCCTTCGTCGGAACAGTCATAGGCTTCCTCCTGTCCATGCCGTTCTCAGCCCTCGCCCTCAGAAACATCTTTCCATCCTCCCTCACAACGGCCGTACGCTCCCTGCTGGGCATCGTCCGAACAATCCCAGCACTCTTCTGGGCCGTGCTGTTCGTCATAGCCGTCGGGCTGGGCCCGTTCGCAGGCACGTTAGCCGTAGCCGTGTACTCCTTCGGATACCTGTCGAAGCTCTACTATGAAGCCTTCGAAGCAGTCGACGCCGAGGTTCTAGACGCCCTCCGGGTGACGGGGGCTTCGAGGATTCTTTTGGTGAGGCATGCTGTCCTTCCCGAGTCGATGAACACTATAGTCAGTCAGCTGTTGTTCATGTTCGAGTACAACATTCGTTCGTCTGCTGTGCTGGGGTTCGTGGGGGCGGGGGGAGTCGGTTTCCTGATGGTCAGCTACATAGAGTCGCTGAGGTACAGCAGCCTCACAACCGTCTTGGTCTTCACTCTTGCGACAGTCATCGCCATAGACATCGTAAGCGGATACGTCAGGAGAAGGTTTTTGCCCGGATTCAGGCCAGCCTCAGCATGACAGATAAATAGCCACGCCTAGAAGAATGGGTGTGAACACGTCCTACAACAAAGTAATCTACACGAAGAAAGACGGTGTCGCGACGATTGTTTTGAACAACCCTAAGAGGTACAACGCCTTGGAGCTGGACTTGAGACGGGAGCTGAAGACGGCTCTGGAGGACGCTGCCGGCGACTCCTCTGTACGGGTTGTTGTTTTGAGGGGGGCTGGTGGAAACTTCAGCGCGGGAGCAGACGTCAAGGCTTTCCTCGAATGGAAGCCCGAGGACGCCGTGAGGGTGGGCAACGAGCTGGGAACTTCCATGGTTCTGTCGAGGATTATAAGAAACATGCAGAAGCCTGTCGTGGCCGTTGTCGAGGGATACTGCCTGGGCGGAGGGTTCGAGCTCGCCATGGCATGCGACCTAATCCTAGCTTCCGAGGACGCTGTTTTCGGCCAGCCTGAGATAAACCTCGGGCTAATCCCCGGAGGCGGTGGGACTCAGAGGCTTCCACGGCTTGTGGGCGAGAAGAAGGCTAAGGAGCTCATCATGACGGGTGAAAGGGTTTCCGCGCATGAGCTTGAGAGGATGGGCTTGGTATGCGCCGTGGCTGCTAGGGACAAGGTTGAGGAATCTTTGAAGAACTTGGTTGACAAGCTGCTGTCAAAGCCACCCCTCGCACTGGCAGCGGCTAAGGAGGCTGTCAACCTATCTCTCGAGACAGATTTGACGGCTGGGCTGCGGGCTGAGCTGACGCTGTTCGCATCGTTGTTTTCCACGGAGGATTTGAAGGAGGGTGTGAAAGCTTTCCTGGAGAAGAGGCGCCCCGTCTGGAGTGGACGGTAAGCTACTGCGGCTCAATAGTTGCGGGAGGCTTGCTTGAAATGGCGTAAGCCACCCATGCCACGTTTTCAACTTCGTTAACAATCCTTCTCGCTATTTTGTCGAGAACTTCATGGGGAAGCCGTGCCCAGTCAGCCGTCATCCCGTCAACCGACGTAACGACCCTCACAGTCGCGATGTATCCATAACTTCTCTGGTCCCCTTTCACACCTGTTGCCTTGTCGTCCCCGACGAATGCGAAAGCCTGCCAGACATCGTCAATCAAACCCTCTTTCTCCAACTCCTCTTCAACGATCTCCGAGGCCTTCCTGCATATCTCCAGCTTCTCACGCGTGACTTCTCCGACGACCCTGACAGCGAGCCCAGGTCCTGGGAAGGGATGCCTTCGGACGACCCATTCAGGTAGGCCGAGTATTCGGGCCAGTTTTCTCACCTCATCCTTGTATAGCTCTCTCAAAGGCTCTACGACCTTCATGCCGAGGTTTGGGGGGAGACCGCCTACGTTGTGGTGGGTTTTGATGACCGCCGAGCCGCCCACAGACCTTCCGCTCTCGACCACGTCGGGGTAAAGCGTTCCCTGAGCCAGGTGCGTGAACGGGCCATGCTTTGAGCTGACCTCTTCAAATATTGCGGCGAACTCGGCGCCAACGATTCTCCTCTTCTCCTCGGGGTCTGCAACACCCTTCAGCTTCTCCAGAAACCTATCGATGGCATCAACGTAGATCACGTTGTTCTCGCCGACGGTCTTCCGCAAAATGTCCAAAACCCTCTCGGGCTCACGGCTCCGCAGCAAGCCGTGGTTTACGAATAGGCATTTCAAACGGTCTCCCACCGCCTTGGAGACTATGGCCGCAGCTACAGTCGAGTCGACGCCGCCGCTCACAGCGCACAGAACCCTGCCCTCTCCCACCTCATCAGCTACAAGCCTGACAGCTCTGTCGATATAATCCTCCATACGCCATGTCTGCTTGCAGCCGCAGACGTCGATGACGAAGTTTCTGAGGATTTGCAGACCGTGTTCTGTGTGGGCGACCTCCGGATGAAACTGCAGCCCAAAAATTTTTCGGGAGCTGTCGTAGATGGCTGAATGGGGTGATGTCTCTGTCGAAGCCGCTGTTCTGAAGCCGGGCGGCAGCTTCTCAACGAAATCCGAATGGCTCATCCAAACGTTAAACCTTCTGGGCAGGCCTTTGAACAGCTCGCAGTCTTCGACTATTCTAAGCTCCACTCTGCCGTACTCTCTTTTCGAGGCTTTTTTCACGAGGCCTGTGAAATGGTGGGCGATGAGCTGGTGGCCGTAGCAGATGCCGAGGATGGGTTTTCCGCCGATCTGCTCAAAGCTTATGCGGGGTGCGTTGAGGTCGTAGACGCTCGCCGGACCGCCCGACAGGACAAAGCCCTTTACATTATTTGAGAAAGACCGCTCGCCTGCTGCTGCGTGGGGAACAACCTCAGTCTTTACGCCCAGCTCTCTTATCCTACGGCTTATGAGATGGGTGTACTGGCCTCCGAAGTCAACCACCGCGATGACGTCGTCTGCTTGATTCACTTTAGACTACCTTTGTAATCGTAGGATAAAGGTTTAGCCGTGTCGCGGCGTGCCGTGGTTAATGGTATTTTAAATAGATTTAAATATGAGGTTGCGGTTTACGCAATATGCAACCATATCAAAAACTGTTATCCACAAAAAACATATCCACAATTGCGTTATCAGCAGCCTTCTATGTTTTGATGTCCGCGTTGTTCGGGCTGACGCTCCCCGCAGCAAGAGGATATCCAGCCCATTTCTTCAGAGGGCTTACCATGAGCGCCGTCGCCGCCTACACAGGCCGTATGTGGAGCGTAAGTCTCATGTCAATCATATCCGGCCTTGTGCTGCTTGCGGTTGTTCCAGCCCCTGCGCCGTATCTTTTCATAGCCACGGTGGCGGCAGGCGTGGTTTACGACCTTAGCCTAGGTGAGAAATATGCTGAAGCCTGTAGGAAGCCGAGGAGGATTGTTGCTGGAACGATGGTGAGTGGTTTGGCTGAAGCTATTGTAGCTATGGGAATCCTCACCTATGTCGGCCTTTTCCAAGTCCAGCTCCAGATGCTTGCAGTTATATGGGCGGGAGCTATTGCCGCAAACTTGGTTCTCAGTGCTTTGGGATCGCAGGTAACGATACTTGTTTTACGCAGATACGTAAAATGAGCGTCGAGCTGCTGGCGAAAACTGCGCTGGTTTACGGGCTTGTCATATGGGTTGGAGGGCTGATCCACCTAACCTTCGCTGCAATACCAGAGACAAGGATCTTGGACGACAGAATGTTGAGGTTGAGGATTATGGCAGGTATGATGAGGCGCTACAACCCAATCGTGTGGACGGCCATAGCGGCCTCGGCAATCTCAGCAACATACTTGGCTTTTGTGGAAAACATAGGCCTTTCTGAGGCAGCAGCCCTTACAACGCTTTACACAGCTATCTCGCTTGATTTTTTCCACTCATTCATCTATGGACCTCGTGCCTCGAAAGGGGATGCTAAAGCCCGCAGCACGGCCATGAACATAGCACGTGCAGAAATTCCACTGGTCTTGACATTACCGCCATTATTCACGCTGCTTATGTAAAAACAAAAATACCCAGTCTACCAGCTGTAATGTGATGAAGAAGAACGTGGTCGCAGGCGCTTTACTCTTCATATCCATCGTGCAGTTCATGATGGCTCTTAGAATTGCTGAGTCGGTCTACCCTGGATACAGTGTATCTGGAAACTACATAAGCGATCTGGGCGTTGGCGTCGCCGCACCAATATTCAACACCTCCATCATCATTCTCGGAATCTGCATCATTCTAGCAGCATATCTTGGAGCCGAGGCCTTCAGAAGCAGGTTGTTCAGAGCCTTCATCGCCTTGGCGGGAATAGGAGCAGCAGGCGTTGGAGTATTTCCTGAAAACGTCCCAGTCCTGCATTCAGTGATGTCTCTGATAACCTTCCTCTTCGCAGGTGTTTCGGCTGTGTACGGCGTTAGGGTGTTTGACAAGCCGGTGGGCCTTCTGTCTGTCGTCGCAGGCATTGTTTCTCTAGCGGCCCTGATGCTCTTCATAACGGGTAATTACATGGGGCTTGGGCACGGTGGGATGGAGAGGCTGATAGTCTACCCGGTGCTCGTGTGGGGGGCGATGCTGGCGGGCCGCCTCCTCTCACTGCGTTAAAAACCTCTGCCGTGCCGGGAGCGTCTCGACACCTCTCCTCCGCAGACCGGGCAAGTGTCTCCAACTGGGTTGTCGAAGGTTTTACCGCACACGTTGCACCTGTAGCGCCATTGTCTTAGCTCTCTGACAGGCTGCCTCGCCAGCCCAGCGACCTCCATCCCCAGCTTCAGCGCTGTGTTCTGCAGGCTGTAGTCGTCCGACAAAACAAACACCTGAGCGCCGGCGTTCTTGGCGTCGAGCGCTGCAGCCAAAAGGCTGACATCCGCCTCAGACAGCTTAGGCCTGTCCCCCGTGCTCACAGCCGCCGACAGAACCTGCTCCAACGCCTGCCTCGAGGGCTTGACCACCTTGACCACGTTCTTCGACAAAGCAAGAGCAAGCCTTTCAGGAGCAAGCCCGCCGTAAAGAACCTCGTCCACAACCTCCTGCACGGTGATCAGCTCAGCAGGCCCGGGCTCAAGCTGGACCGACAGGAACGCACGGGTGTCGAGGGCGTAGACTTTACGGCTTGCCATAAAGCCTCTTCCTTAGACGCGTTCTGAACAGCCTCCTCTCGTCGAAAGAAATGAACGAGAGGCTTCGGGGAGATTTTCGCGCCGTAGCACTCCCGTCAGGCAGCGGCTTGACTGTATGGCCGTCGACCAGCACCTGCGCCTCCCCCTTCACCACCGACACGGTCACCGGAGCGTCTATCGAAAGCACCATGCTTCTCAAGTTTGTCATGGAAGCCATCGGCGACAGCACAAGAGCCTCGAGCCTCTCGTCAACGATCGGCCCTCCCGTCGAAAACGCATAAGCCGTAGAACCAACAGGAGTAGACAAGATCACTCCATCGGCCACGTCGGAAGCCAGAAGATCACGCTGAAGGATTTTGTACTCTATGATCTTGCCTGGCTTCGTTGAGGAGACGTAGGCCTCGTTGAGAGCGTCGGCGATGAACTCGTCTCCTGCGTGTATGGAGAGACGCATGACTCTATCGACGTGATAGTCCTGCTCGAGTATTCTCCTGCAGGCCTCCTCCAGCTCGGCCGGCTCAACTATGTTGAGGTATCCAGCACGTCCGTAGTTGACGCCTATGAGCTTGACGTCGCTGGATTCCACCCGTCTCGCAACCCTCAGCATCGTTCCGTCTCCTCCCAGAACCATGATAACTCCTTCGTTGAATCGTGAGTGTTGTTTGTCGAACTCACCCAGGGACAGAACCTCGTGTTTCACACCCCTTTCCTCGAAAAGCCTACCCAGCTTCTTGGCGGCCTGAACAGCCGTAGGCCTAGTGCCAGCGTAAACTACTACAACGCTGTCCAACGGCACCAGACCTCCGCTTCAAGCCTCAGCATATTCTGTCCCATCCACCAACCCAGCGTTTGCGAAAACAGCTTTCCTAGACAAACATCCGGGGCATTTCCCGCAGTGCTTGTCCAAAACGCTCCAGCAGCTCCACGTGAGGCTTAAGGGTGCGTTGAGCTTGACGCCCAGCTTAACAACCTCGACTTTATTCATGCCTATCAACGGTGTCAAAACCCTTACACAGCCGAAGGGGGCTGAGATTTTAAGAATGTTCTCCAGCATGTCGACAAAGAGCGGGCCTACGTCTGGTATCCTCGACAAATCTTCCGACGTGTGGCCTCCCGCCACGTTGTCGGCTTCTTCGTACAGGGCTATGTGGGCTGCGATCGAGTAGAAGATGATGTTCCTGAACGGGATGATGACACTCGGCGTCTCCTGCGTGAGACGGCGTTGCTTAAAGGCTTCGGGGAAGTCCACAACCTCCCGGAGGAAGCTTGTGTCGACTATCCTCAGCTCGCTGCATACAGCCTGCGAAGTGATCCGCTTGACCGCCTCCAGCTCTCTATCATTTCTCCTATAGGTCTTGAAGGTTAGAGGGATTACTTGATGGCCCTCGTGGATAAGCTTCCACAGCATCACCGTCGAGTCTAACCCGCCTGAGAGCAGAGCTACGGTCTTCATGCTGACGACGTGGCTGACTTGCCCAATCCTTCAGTCATCCTAACCGAGACCTTCAGCACGTTCGGAGGCATCAGCTTCTTAACCATGCGTGCGATGTGCTCCGAAATATTCTCCACCGTCGAGTCTCTCTCTATGAAGTAGACAGAAGACCTTGGAAGCCTCATGTCGTAAACTCCTCCGACTCCCTCGAAGACCACCCTAACCCCTCCATCCCACTCCTCTACAACATACTTTGGCGAGACGAGCAGCTTATGGTCCATCTCGTCAATCACTTTCTTGACCGTGCTTTTCAGCAGGCCAAACTCAACAACCATCTCGTCGACGACCTCGCCCCAAACCCTCACGTTTACCATCGAGGTGTGGCCGTGGAGGACGCCGCACTTCGGCGATGAAGGCAGGAAGTGTGCGTAGTCAAAGTTGAGAGCAGGCCCGCCTACCTCGATAGCCTTAACCCTCTTCTCACCCACTTTCCCCAAACCTCTTATGCAGTTCATCGCTGTACTGGTGGTACTTTAGTATTATCGGGCACCACTCCCTCTCGGGGCAGTAGCCTAGGTGTCTGCACTTCTCGCCCATCACAGCCGAAAGGCTCGGCGACTTTCTCGCTATCTCCTGCATGAGCTTGTAGGCTATGGCCCTTTCCTCCCACTGAGCATAGCTGCATGACCTAGTTGCTATGAACCCGCTGGGATGTAGTATGTTGAACCCGTTGTACAGCCTCACTGCGTAGACCTTCAAGGCTTGAGGGACGATGAGGACGGCTGTTGAAGGGCTTACGCCGTTCTCCAGAAGCCGTCGGTATGACTGGAGGGCCTCGCCCACGACTTCTAGGAACCTTGACCTGTTTTTCTCGTTCCTCCGGATGGAGGGGGGTATGACGACGCCGGAGGTTGTGTTCACGACGGCTCTCCAAGCGGCGGTGTATATCGATTCGACGGCGGTGGGTACTGTGCGGTGGCGGATGGCTTGATGGTACGCCACCAGCGACAAGGGCTCCAGCGTCGTAGCCGTGGTCATCGGGTTGACGGAATCGAGCGATTCCTTGTCCTGCTTGGCTAGGATTTTCAGCAGGTCGGCCTCTTTGCCCAGTAGGGATGCAAAGCTTATCAGGACGGGTTCTTCGGGATGGTTGTTGGCTTCTATGACTTTCCCCATGAAGATGTCTGACGGCTTGTAGGGGTTGGGGAACGGGTAGGCTGCAGTCCTGTTCCTGAACCCGAGCCTCGACTCGAGCATTATGGGCGCAACATTTCTGACTGCGGAAGTGAATTTCTCGACAAACTCTCTAACCTCGTCGGGAACGTATGCCGCCGCCGACTCGTCTCCGCACAGCTGGATCAAGGCGACGTAGTTTTCCAAGCTGCTGCTTATGAAGAGAGAGGTCTTGGTGCAGAGCGGCAGTATGTACCTAGCGTCCTCGATCCCCACATCCCCGCCGACAAGCGAGAGGTATTCATCGACCATCTTGTAAGCTGTCTGCATGAAAACATCCTTGGCTTCACCCGTCAAGCCTGACGGCTCAACAAGCATAGACCTGTCAACCCTAGCCCTGCGCTGAGATTCTTGAAGGTAAGAGCCGAATGGCGGTGAGACGAGCAGGAGAGACAAGGCCCTGCTGCAGTTCATCACCTCCATCTGGATATGCAGGGACGTTGTTATAGAGGCGTGTCCCCTTCTCGTCGACTCTCTGTGGACCTTTCTCGCCGTTCTCGCTAGGTCTCTCCCCTCGGCTAGAAGCTTCGAAACACGTCTTTCGACAGAGACGCCCTCGAAGGTTCCAGCACCCTCGAGCGCTATAAAGACGTCGGGCCCAACCTCGAGCTCCGAGCCGGAGAAGTTTATCACCGTCCTTGGCCCGTAGCTGTAGATCTTTAGCTCAACCATTACAGACTGAGAATGCTCAACTCTCATATATAGCATGATTTTTATACATCTATATTCGGCTGTTGTCGTGCTTGTTTGAATGGAGCTTCAGGCCTTCCTGCAGGGGCTTGTCTACGTCTTCCCCGCGTACGTGGCTAACGCAGCCCCTGTGGTTGCGGTCAGGTTTTTCAGCAGGACTCATCCAATCGACCGTGGTTTGATGTTCTTTGACGGCAGGAGAGTGCTGGGCGACGGCAAGACTGTGGAGGGGTTTGTCTCGGGGACCGGTGCGGGGGTGGCTGTGGGTTATCTTATACACGTCCTTGTCCCACCCCTCGTCACCATGGTGGAGGTCTTCCTGCTCTCTTTCGGAGCTTTAGCTGGGGACGTGCTTGGGGCGTTCGTCAAGAGGAGGGCCGGGATACCCAGCGGAGGCGCTGCTCCTCTGCTCGACCAGCTTGGTTTTCTGGTAGTTGCTCTGGGGTTGGTGGAGCTGTTTCACGGGCTTCCCGTCTGGCTCGACGCCCTAACGCTTCTCGCCCTAGCGCTGTTTACTGTCTTGATGCACGTCGGGAGCAACGCAGCGGCCTACCTACTCGGGCTTAAAGACCGATGGTACTAGAGAGCCAGCTCAGGCCTCAAGCTTCTCACGAAGCCTCTGAGCTTTTTGAAAACCCTCATCAGCGTGTAAACCTTGCCTCCTCCCCTGCCGGCTTTCAAAAACTCAGCCGTCTCCTCTAGACCTGCGTCGACAATCCCAAGCTTATCCTTCACAAACTCCTGCAAGTCAAGATGTGCTAGGGCGTGTAGGGGTGAGGGGTCTACGCCTAGGCGGATGCAGCATGCAGTCAGAAGAGGCAGGTCTTTACGGGCTCCTCCCCAAGTTATCAAGATGTCGTAGTCGTCGAGAATTCTCATCAGGTTCTCGAGCTTATTCCTCGTAGGGTTCTTGAATACGTGTCTCGCACGTCTGTCGCCAACAAGCTCAACACGCTCGACGTGAGTGTTTTTGAAAGACCCTAACACACCTTCCACGGCTAGGTATGCTATCCAAGGACCCTTGCTAGGCTTCAAGTCCCGGCCTGCCAAGAATAGATGTAGATGTTCTGCTTCTCCGTAAGCTTCTCCAGCTCGACGCCGAGCGTCTCGAGCTTCAGCCTAGCGACATTCCTGTCGATCTCCTGCGGCACGTTGTAGACTTTCTTCTCAAGCCTGTCGTGGTTCTCGACCAAGTACCTGAGGCACTCAGCCTGCAGGGCGAAAGACAGGTCCATAACCTCCGATGGATGGCCCTCGGCGCAAACAAGGTTGACCAGCCTTCCCTCGGCAAGCAGCAGTATTCTTCGCCCATCCCTAAGCCGGTACACGTCGACGTTCTCCCTAACCCTTTCGACCGAGGAAGCCAGATGCCTCAACTCCTCCTTGCTTATCTCTACATCCATGTGCCCGGCGTTAGCTAGGATCACGCCGTCCCTCATCCTCCTGAAGTGCTCGCCTCGAATAACGTCGATGTTCCCCGTCGCCGTGATAAACAAGTCGCCCAGCTCGGCGGCTTTAATCATCGAAGCCACCGTGAACCCCGCCATGTAAGCCTGCAGAGCCTTGATGGGGTCGGGCTCGACGACGATAACCCTCGCTCCCAGCCCTCGGGCTCTCTCAGCTATGCCGGAGCCTACACGGCCGTAGCCGCAGACGACGACGTTCTTACCGGCTAGGAGGACGTTCGTAGCCCTCATCACGCCGTCTAGGGCGGACTGGCCTGTTCCGAGAGGGTTGTCGAACAAGCTTTTGGAAAGAGCTTCGTTGACCGCCACGATTGGGTATCGCAGGACCTTCTCCCTCTCCATAGCCTTCAGCCTGTTGACGCCCGTCGTCGTCTCCTCCGTGCCTCCCACAACCCTGTCGACGGCGTGCTTCAGCGGCTCCGTGTCTACGGCAGCTGCTTGGTGGAGAGTAGCCACCAAGTCTGCTCCGTCGTCGATTGTCAGGTCCGGGCCGTGGGACAGGCACATCCTTATTGCGTTGTAGTAATCACGCTGGCTCATGCCTCTGAACCCGTAGACCTGGAACCCGTCCGAAGCTAGGAATGCCGCTACGTCGTCCTGCGTGCTCAGCGGGTTGGAAGCGCACAAACTTACCTTTGCGCCGCCCTCCCTCAGGGCCTTGACCAGGACGGCCGTCTCCTTCGTTATGTGCAGGCAGGCTGAAACGGTGAACCCGTCGAAAGGCCTCTCGTCAGAATACCTCTTCGCAAGCAGCCGGAGCACCGGCATCGATGTCTCAGCCATTCCCACCTTCCTAGAACCCTGTTCAGCAAGCCCCAAGTCCTTGACCCAATAACTCTCAACCAAGCTGGATGACGGTTGATTTGGCTTGTTTTAAGCATCACCCTGGACGAGAATCCTCTTAAATAGAGGTGTAATGACTCCATCCTCGGAGTGAGCCTAACCCTCGCCGACGAGCATTTCTACGTCAAGCTCCTAGACGACGTCATACTGAAGGTCTCGAAGAGAGGCGTGGTGGCGGGCGACAGAGTTCTCGAGTTCAGGCCGAACTTGGTTTACGACGCCAAGAACACCACCTTAACCAACCTGGGCCAGATAGCTAAGACCCTCAACAGGGATCCGGCGCATTTCGCCCGGTTCCTCCTGAAGGAGACGGGAAGGGCGGGGTCTATCTCCGATGACAAGCTTCTCATCCAGGGTAAGATGGTTGTGGAGGAGTTGAAGAGGCTCATCGACCTCTACATGAAGGAGTTTGTGCGCTGCCCAGTCTGCAACGGTATAGACACGAGGATTGTCGGCGAGAAGAGGTTCAGGTTTTTGGTCTGCGATGCTTGCGGGGCGAAGAACCCTGTCAGGAGAATCTAGCCCGACGAGGTTGTGGGTTAAGACTCATTACTCGAGGACGGGTGAGGTCGTTGTGGCTGTCTGCGACGAAAAGCTCGTAGGCACGAGGCTCAGGCTGTCGTCGCAGGTTTCAGTCGAAGTGGCGGAGTCTTTTTACAAGGGTGTCTTGGTTTTTGAGGAGGAGGTGGCGAACTACATCAAGCTGGGCACGATAATCAACCTGCTAGGTGAAAAGGCTGTGGCAACAGCTCTCAGGAACGGCTACGCCAAAAAAGAATCCGTCGTCTACGTGGACAACGTGCCCCACCTGCAGCTTTTTCTGTGAGTCGGCATGAGGATCTCTGAGCTTCAGAAGCTCGTTGAAGATTTTGAGAAAGCCAGAGGCTGGACAACATTCCGTGAATCGCTGATTTACGCCCATCTCATCGAGGAGATCACCGAGATAGGAAGGTTTATCCTAGCTAGGGAGGGATACAAGCGTGAGAACCTCGGCCACTCTCATCCGGGTGAGGATGTTGGCAGCGAGTTTGCGCAGTCCTTGACGTTGTTAGTTCAGCTTGCAAACAGGTTGGGAGTTGACTTGGAAAAATCGTTGGAGGATGAGTTGAGGAGGATGGAGAGACGCTTTAACCCTGATGAATGGAGGAAGGCGCTCAGCTCCGGCGGCGGGACCTGAGCTCGAACAGAATCTCCTGCGCCCTGTCGACCCTTATCGTCTTCTGCTTTACCATCTCCTCAGCCACCAAATCTATCTCCTCCCCGACAGCTCCAGCCATCACGGCTATGTTCTTGGCGTGCAGAGACATGTGGCCCGCCTGTATGCCCTCAGCCGCCAAAGCCCTCAAAGCGGCCAAGTTCTGCACAAGCCCAACAGCGGCCATCACCTCGGCAAGCTCCCTAGCGGTCTTGACGCCGAGAATCTTGAGGCAGAGCTTCGCCACAGGGTTGGTCCTAGTTGCTCCTCCGACGATGCCCACAGCCAGCGGAAGCTCTATGCTTCCGTGAAGGTCGCCGTTGGGCATCTGCTCCCAAACGGTAAGGGGCTCGTATCTGCCGGTGCGGGCTGCGTATGCATGGGCCCCGGCCTCGACCGCTCTCCAGTCGTTTCCGGTAGCTATGGCGACAGCGTCTATGCCGTTCATGATGCCCTTGTTATGGGTTGCAGCCCGGTAGGGGTCTGCCTTGGCGAAGTGGTAAGCCTCCACTATGCCTCTGGCAACCTCCCTTCCCCCCACAGACTGGGCTGGGACGAGTGTGTAAGCTCTGACAAGCCTCTTGTCGGCTAGGTTGGATATTATCCTGAGCCTGAAGACCCCGCCCGACATTCTTGCAAGCATGGGGGCGACGGCCTCGCACATGGTGTTGACGGCGTTGGCTCCCATGGCGTCCTTGACGTCGACGACTAGATGGACTACAACCATCGGGCCTAGCTGTGTGTCGACAACTCTCGCTTCAACATCTTTGGCCCCGCCTCCTAGGTTTACGAGCACGGGGTCTCTCTCGTTGGCCGCGGCAATAATCTCGTCCTTGTTCCTGAGAATCTCAACCCTCGCCGCATAAGGGTTAGGCACGTTCAGAAGCTGGACCTGCCCGACCATCAGCTGCTGGCCTTGGAAGGAATACACGCCGCCGCCGTCTCGGGCCATTTTCGCAGCGTTCGAGGCTGCAGCAACCACCGATGGTTCCTCGATCGCCATGGGGACTAGGTAATCCACTTTGTTTACGAGGAAGTTGGCCGCGATTCCTAGCGGTAGCGGGAAGAGGCCGACGACGTTCTCGATCATCCTGCTGGCGGTTGCGATGTCCAACCCGCCTGACTTAATTACGTTCACCTCCTCACTCGTCAGGGCTGCGAACTCCGCTACTTTCTTGAGACGTTCCTCAGGGCTTAGGTGGTAGAATCCCGAGATCCTCGAGCTTCTAGTCATGCATCTCGTTGTCCGGGTTGTTTTTTAAGCTTTTCCCACGGCTAGCTTGACGGCAGCAGCCAAAGCCGCGTACCGGGACCTCATCTCATCATCAGCCCCCGCTATGATGACGACGTCGCCCACTGAGGGGTTGAAGAGGCTGATTATCCTGCCGGCGAACTCCGGCCTTTCTAGGCTTAGGTTCGATACCCTTGGCATCTCCAGCCCCGACTCCGTGTAGGTCAGAACCATGGCTGCCGATGCCCCGTTCCTGACCGCTTCATCGCGCTCCTCGACTCCTGTCGAAACCCTACCCGCCATCCCCCTGACCACAAGACCGAAGTTGTGCTTGGCATCCCAAGGCATCTCGAAAACCACCCTTTTCAGCTCTGAAATCGTCTTGTTCAAGTAGCTGTAAAGCTCCATCCCTTTCTCAGTCAGCCTTAAACCTTCACGGCTCGAGGAAGCCAGCCCGTTGCTTACGAGACGGCTCACCATCGTCCTCACAGACCCCTCACCGATCCCGAGGAGGTCTTTCAGCCTCTTCCTGCCCATCACGGCCGAAGACCCGATCAAGATTACAGCGTATAGCAGCTGGACGGACGTGAAAGCGGGAGCCGGGCCCTTAACCTCCCGCACTTCCAACAGCTGTCTGATAGCCTCCATCCATTTTCGGAACGTGGGCTTTAGATTTATGTTTTCACGTAGGCGTAAGGCTTTCCATGATTCTTCGCCGCGGGTTATCGTCCAAGTCTTCTAAAGACTGGCCCGTGCCTAGGAAGAGTACTGGGATGTTTGTTGCATGGCATATCGATATTGTTGAGCCACCCTTTGCGTCGGCGTCGAACTTGGCGAGCACGACGAAGTCAAGCCCCACAACTTCGTGGAACATCTTGGCTTGGTTGACGGCTACGTTGCCGGCGAGGGCGTCGCCAGTGTAGACGACGTAGTCGGGGTTCACCACACGCTTGATTTTACGCATCTCCTCCAGCAAACCCCTGTCGACCTCGGTCCTCCCAGCCGTGTCTATCAGGACAAAGTTTGCACGCATGGATATAGCTTTGCTCACAGCGTCGAAGGCAACAGAGGCTGGGTCAGCTCCATAATGCTGGCTGACGACAAGAAACCCCGCCTTGCTCCCAAGAGTCTCGAGCTGCTCTATCGCACCAGCTCTGAAAGTATCGGCCGAAGCCAGGATAACGCTGTATCCACGGCGTCTGAGGTAGTGGGCGATTTTAACCACGGTAGTTGTCTTACCGGACCCGTTGGGCCCTACAAAGAGAACCACGACAGGCTTACCTTGTTTCTTCTTCTCCTCAGCTCTTTGCGTCAACGTTTCGGCTTCCGCCGTCTTAATCAAGCTAGCGACTGTCCTCTTGAGAAGATCCCTAACAGCTTCCCGGTTGTCTGAGAACCTTTGCACCCTGACGGCCTGCAAGTCTCTGCGGAGGTTTTCAACAATTGCTTCAGCCGTCTCGACAGCCACGTCTGCCGAAACAAGCTGGTAGTAGAAGTCCGTGAGGATTTTCTCCGTCTCCTGGGGAGACAGCGGGGCCGAAGCTATTTTCTCAACGACGCCTGCGAAGATTCTAGATATAGTCTTGAACATCTCAGGTACCTTGCGTGCGCTGGGAAGCTAAAGCGCTTCCTAGGAAGCGTCTCAGCTCCTCAGCCCTAGCCGAATAGTCTCCTATCCTCTTCGTCAAGCTTTCGAGGACGGCCTGGAGGTTCTGGCTCCGCTTGGTCAGCAGCTGCTGGGTGTCGTCCAAGGCCTTAACCGCATAAACGCCTGCGCCGAGGTTCACAGTCACCTTTTCCAGGGACTCGAAGCTCGCCTCGGCGAAGGCCCCCGCCCCGAGAGGAACCATCACACGCATCTTCTCGCCAGATTTTTTCATCTCTTCGAGGAGCTTGACCGCCTCCTCATGCTCCACGAGTGAACGCTGGACAGCCAGAACCCTGGCCTGAAGCTCGGCAACGAGTCTGTCGATTAGCTGAAGCTCTTCCAGCGCTTGCGTAATTTCAGCCTCAGACATGCTGTACAGCATCGATAAACAGCCGTTAATAACGTCATCGCTGAAAAACTCTCGTAATAGTCATCAGCTCCGGGCCGGTTGTTCTGGCTCCAGCCACAACCCCCCATGAGTTGGCCACGATGCTGCTTCTGAGAAAGCGAACGCCTCCGTTGACCGTGCCGGTCGCTGCTTCGACCTTCAAAACATTCTTGACAAGATTCATCTCCTCCTCCGTTGCGTCCAGATGAACGAGCGCGCCCACGTTCGTGGCCACCGCTAGCGACCCTAGGTAGGTTCTTCCGGCGATGGTTCCAACAGCAGCTTCAACCCCAAGCACCTCCCCTATGGTCTTGGCCGCAGCCCGTCCGAGCACCGGGCTGACCAAAGCTCCCCGGTCGTTGCACAGGATCAGGTTGCCTACCGCCGTGTGCTTGGAGTCTAGCTTGAGTATGTTGAGGTCCTTCAATCTTCTCTTTATCGTATCGAGCTCGTTGTCTAGGGTCAAGCAAGTCAGTATTAGGCCGTGGGAGTTTCCCGCAGCGAACGGCGACAGAAGGATGCTGTCCGAAAGCGAGGTGGGAACGGTCTCGGTGTTCAACACCTGCTCGAAGACACGGAGCTTCGAGGGGTTTACATGCTTCGAGACCAAGACAAACCTGTCGGTCGGCAGGGCGAAGAGCCCGACCTCAGCCGAGCCGAGGACCGTTTCCACACGTATCTCCATAAGGTTTTACCCTACTCCCGCTCCTCCTCGTTCCCCGCCTCACCCTCGAGCCTAACAACGACAGTCTCGTCGTCTTCTTTTTCCAAAACAATCTTTATCCTCCTAGGGGGGTTCTGCCTGCCGTTCATCCATATACGCTCGACTACTTTGGGCGAAAGCTTGACATTCTCGGCTTTCGAATGCCTTTGGACAAACTCCCTGACCAGGCGGACGGCTGCGTCTGCTCTCCTCAGCCTCGAGGCTTTCCAAGCATCGTCTAGGGGGACGGTGTAAGCTTTGACGTCTTCCTGACTCAACCCGTCTCGGACTTCAAACACCCATGGTTTAAACCTATCCTCAGAAACACAAATAGCACCCGCTCACAAAGCCTACGAGGATGTCCGAAGACGTCGTGAAGGCCTTGGAGGCTGAGAAGAAGGAGCTGATGGAAAGCCTGATTTATGCACGTGCAGAGCTGGCCAACCTACGGCGGTTGATGGAGAACGAGATAAAGAGGAGCGAGTCGGCTGCTGTGGAGAGGATTGTTAAAAAGCTTCTGCCGCTTTACGAGGATTTCGAAAGAGTCGTGAAGGGCTTGGAAGCTGAACCGGCCGGCCCTGCTGCCAGCGAGGCTGTGAAGATGCTCTTCAAGGAGCTGGGAAACATACTTGCCTCGGAGGGTGTTGAGAGGATGGACGTGGTCGGGAAAGAGTTTAACCCGTTCGACCACGAAGCGGTTGAGTTTGTTGAAAGCAGCGAGGCAACCGTGGAGACTGTCGTCGAAACAGTCTCGCCGGGCTACAGGCTCCACGGCAGGGTGTTAAAACCGCCCAAGGTCAAGGTTGCGAAGCCGAAGCCACCGTGACGCCGTCCCTCATCGTCTTCCGCATCCTATAGATTTTAATTCCGGCTTAGAAAGCCATGCAGTAGGATACTTCAAGAGGTGTTCGAGACATGGCTGAGAAGATAATAGGCATAGACTTGGGTACAAGCAACTCGGCGGCAGCTGTTGTGATAGCTGGAAGACCGACGATAATTCCCTCCGTCGAGGGCGTGACGCTTTACGGGAAGGCTTTCCCTTCATACGTCGCCATAACGAAGGAGGGGGAGCTGATAGTCGGCGAGCCTGCCAGGCGACAGGCCGTACTCAACCCCGAGGGGACGACCACCGCTTGGAAGAGGAAGATGGGCACGGACCAAAAGCTCACGCTGCACGGCAGGGAGTTCACGCCTCAACAGCTGTCTGCCTTCCTTCTTCAAAAGATAAAGAAGGACGCCGAGGCTTATCTCGGCGAGCCTGTCAAAAAGGCTGTCATCACGGTTCCCGCCTACTTCAACGACAACCAGAGGCAGGCGACCAAGGACGCTGGAGCGATAGCTGGGCTTGAGGTGGTGAGGATTATCAACGAGCCTACTGCTGCGGCGCTGGCGTACGGGCTCAACAAGCTGGACCAGGAGATGAAGATCTTGGTCTTCGACCTCGGAGGGGGGACCCTCGACGTCACTATCATGGAGTTTGGTCAGGGGGTTTTCGAGGTCAAGGCGACGTCGGGCGACACTCAGTTAGGTGGAACAGACATGGACAAGGCTCTCGTCGACTACATAGTCGAAAGCTACCGGCGGGAGTCGGGGGTGGACCTGAGGAAAGACTCTTCAGCCATGAACCGTGTTAGGGAGGCGGCTGAGAGGGCTAAGATAGAGCTTTCATCGTTGACCGAGACCGAGATAAACCTGCCGTACATAGCTTACGACGCTTCAGGACCAAAGAACCTTTACATGCGCATCAACAGGGCCACGTTGGAAAACCTCGTCAGGCCAATCATCGAGAGATGCAGAAACCCCATCTACCAAGCCCTGCAAGACGCCAAGCTCAAGCCAGAGGAGATCGACAAAATAATACTCGTAGGAGGGCCGACACGCATGCCCATAGTGCAGGAATTCATCAAAGAGGTGCTGGGCAAGGAGCCTGAGAGAGGAGTCGACCCGATGGAATGCGTCGCCATGGGAGCAGCTATCCAGGCAGCGATACTGGCCGGCGAGATGAAGGACAAGGACATAGTCCTGCTGGACGTGGTGCCCATATCGCTAGGCGTCGAGACTCTTGGAGGAATCTTCACGAAGATAATCGACCGCAACACAACCATACCAATACGCAAAAGCGAGACATTCACGACCGCCGCAGACTTCCAGACAAGCGTCGAGATCCATGTCCTGCAGGGCGAGAGACCGATGGCCGCTGACAACGTCTCCCTGGGAAGGTTCACGCTCTCAGGAATTCCTCCAGCTCCGAAAGGAGTTCCTAAGATTGAGGTCACCTTCGACATCAACGCCGACGGCATACTCACAGTCACGGCCAAGGACTTGGGGACGGGCAAGGATGTAAGCATCAAGATAACCGCACCGCACCGTTTGTCCAAGGAGGAGATCGACAGGATGATCAGGGAGGCCGAGCAGTTCGCTGAGCAGGACAGGAGGAAGAAGCAGGAGGCCGAGCTGCGGAACGAGGCTGACGCCGTGATCTACGCCGTTGAGAAAGCGGTCAGCGAGCTGGGCGACAAGATTCCCGCCGAAACTAAGAAGGAGGTCGAGGAGCATGTCAAGAAGCTCCGGGAAGCGTTGGCTGGAAAGGATGTGTCGGCGATAAAGGACGCGTTGGAGAAGCTAAAGAAGACCGCTCAGAAGATAGGCGGTGCTGTCTACGGTGAGGGCGGAGCCGGTAAGGAGCCCAAGGGCTAGCCATGCCAGCTGACGGGAAAGACTACTACGAAATTCTTGGTGTTCCGAGGAACGCGACCAAGGAGGAGATAAAGAGAGCCTACAGGAAACTAGCCCTCCAGTACCACCCCGACCGGAACAAGTCTCCGGACGCCGAGGAGAAGTTTAAAGAGATAAGCGAAGCCTACGCAGTCTTAGTTGACGACGAAAAGAGAAAACTGTACGACATGTACGGAAGAGCAGGCGTCTCGCAGACCTACAGCAAGGAAGACCTCTTCAGCTCCACGTGGGTTGACTTCGACGAGTTGTTCAGAGACCTTGGGCTCGGCGGGTTCGAGTCGATATTCGAGAGGTTCTTCGGTTTTGGCAGAAAGCCTAGGACGCCGTCTCCAACGTACGTCGACGCCGAGATTAGCTTGAGGGAGGCTTTGCGGGGTGGAAGGAGAGAGATACCCATAACAACAACCCAGACATGCGGACGGTGCGGCGGGTCAGGCGGGGAGCCCGGGCACGTTGAAAAATGTAGTGTGTGCAACGGGACGGGTCAGAGGGTTGAAAGGGTTCAGACGGGCTTCATGTACTTCACGTCAGTCACAACGTGCGGCAAGTGCCGTGGCTCGGGCATGGTTGTCAGGAAAGCCTGCTCAGCCTGCAGAGGAGCTGGTGTAGTCGAAAAGACTGAGAGGCTGGCTGTCGAAATACCTGCAGGCGTGTCAGACAACGACTCAGTCGTCATACGTGGTAAAGGCCTCTACGACCAGTCTGCTGGGAGAAGAGGAGACCTCGTGATCCGTTTTAGGCTGAAGCTGGGCACGCAGTTCAGCTTGGACGGAGAAAGACTCGTGATGCACCTGCCCGTGTCCCCCAGCGAGCTCGCCTTAGGCAGAGAAGTAGAGGTCAGCTCCTTCGACGGCCCGCTGAAAATCAGGCTGAGGCTTGAAAACTTAGACACGCCCCTAATCCTAAGAGGTCGTGGGCTTCCGACAAGGAATGGAAAGCGTGGCGACCTCGAGGTTAGGCTGAAGCTCGTCCTCCCTAAGGACGTCGCCCGCGACCAGTTGAGGATTTACGGCGAGCTTTTGCCTTACGAGTCCCGGCGTATGGACGAGGAGAGGAGCCGTCTCTTCTCCGATTAATTCTCTCCACGTACATCAGGGGATATTTGATCCGTCTGACGTATCTCATCCTCGCAGTGGCCACTGCTTGACCGTATCCAACCTCCACCTCCACATCCAAGTCCTCAGGAGAAACCGAGCCGTACCTGTACAGCCCGCTCCTCCTAACCCGAGGCCTGACCCTGACCTTCAGCCTTCTCCTGTAGGGCTGGAGCAGGAAGATAGCCTCGACCGCCCTTTCCACAAGTCGTCTAACGTTCCCGGCGACTGGAAGTCCCGCGACCGAGTGGACTATTGAGCCTAGAGCTATGCCCGCCTCGAAGACAGCTCTCTCTCTGTCCGTGAAGTCCTTCGGGAAGAACCCCCGCACCACTCTCTCGACGCTGTCCATAGCCCTGCATACGCCGATGGCTCTCTATTTGTTTTTACAGGAGAAAAGGTCTTTAGAAACGTCTTAAGGGACGGTGATGATGGACGCCTTGCAGCGTTTCACCGAAGCCTACGAGCAGGCTAAACAGTCGCCCACCGACGACAACATACTCAAGCTGCTGGAGTCCCTTCTGCCTTTCTCACCCCCAGGCCTGGAGTGGGGCCTGGAGGTAACCAGCATCGCAGGCATAACCTACATGCTTGAGGGAGGTAGGGTGGTGGCGGTAAAGGTTTCGAGGGACGAGTTCGGCCCGTTCATGCAGACGTCCGTGGCGGAAATACCCCTATCATCCATACCTGCGTCGGCCCTCCGAGAGGTCAGGGACGTGGAGGCCTTCATGAGGAGAATAACCAACCACCTCAGAGAATGGGCCAGCAGAATGCCGGCCGGCGACAACAGAAGAACAGCTGTTGAAACGTTTCTCAGAGCCGTCTCTGAGGCAGGTAAACGATGATAGAGCAGGTCTATGTCGACAGTGTTGATGGGGATTATCCTTTCAAGGTTTTCCGGGGCCGTGTGGTGTGGAGGAGTATGAGCGTCCGGTTTGAGGGAGTTGTTTACCAGAGCGTAGGCGGGCCTAACGTGAGAGCATCCGTAGTTGAGGAGGACGTCGAAAATCTAAAACGGGGCGGTGTTTCCGAGGAGGAGATAGCAGCCCTAGAGCTGGAGCTTCAGCAGAAAATCATCCACGGAGAGGTTGAGCTGGATGGAAACAGATGAGGTCATCAACACCATAAAGCTTTCTCTAGAGTTTTCAAGAAACGGGTTGATCGACGAGTTCCAAGAGCTTCATCATCAAGACTACACTAGGTTCAGCGACCTACCTCCTTTCAGGCTTCAATCCAGGGAAGAGGCTCTCAAGCTCAAGCTCAGCCTGATGACCGAGCTGGTTGATTTTGATTACCGGATGACGGAGCCGCAGGTGGTTATCATGGGAGATGTGGCCCTAGCGGTCTTCACGATGCGGTACGGAGGCATGGCTGTCAACAACTATGCTTTTGAGGGCCGGATGGTGGACGCAGCTGTGCGGTGCAGCATGGTTCTGCGGAGGGTTGGGAGAAGCTGGAAGATACTGCACGAACATGTTTCACGAATCCCAGAAGGTTTTTCAGCGGATTAAACTGACAACCTCGGGAGGAGTTTTACCCAGCTCTATGTACCCTCTCAGGGTTTTCGCAAGCTCGTAAGCATAGTGCAGGCCTGCGGGAGGGCCGTCTGAGCCGTAGAGAACTCCCCTGCCCCTGACGTAGTAAAGGCTCTCACTACCTTCAAAAGCCGGACACCTATGCTTGAAACTCTCGGCATCCGACAACTGGTGCAGCTCGAACACAGGCTCTTCACCTGCCTTGCAAACCACTAAAACCCAGTGCTTCCCCGTCGACGGCTCCGGCATCAAGCCCTCTGTAGAGCTCAGAACATCAGGCCCACGAAGCCCAACCCGCATCACGCCACATCTTCTGCAACGCCATGCCTCCACAACCTTGACGAGCTCCGTGTTCATGTAGATGTTTAGGGCTCCGTGGTAGACGTAGTCGTGGGATTCCTCGCAGCTCAAGCCCTAGCCCTGCTTCTTCAGGATTACCGTCTCTCCCTTGTAAAGGCTTTTGAAATTCTCGGCGTCTTTTTCAGAACCGACTATGGTTCCGTAATGCATCGGTATGGCTACTGCAGGTTTTATCAGGTTAGCTGCCTCAACAGCCTCCGAGGCCGTCATTACATACGTTCCGCTGACCGGCAGGAGCGCAACGTCGGCCTTCACCTCCTTCATCTCCGGTATGAAGTCGGTGTCTCCCGCATGGTAGATCGAAACGTCTCCTACTGAGACGACGTAGCCCACCCCGCCGTACTCACGGGGATGGAAGACCTTGCCGGGTTCACGGAACTTGTTGACGTTGTAAGCGGGAACAGCCTTGACTCTGATGTTGCCGATGCTCACCGTCTCGCCGGGTGAAACGTATTTTACGCTGCCCCTCCCCAGCTTCCTCAGCTCGTGTTCGCAGTTCCTAGCCGCTACTATGACTGTCTTGTCGGTGGTGATTTTCTGCAGGTCGTCTAGACTCAAGTGGTCGAAATGGTCGTGAGTTATCAAAACCAAATCGGCCGCCGGTCCAGAAGATATTTTGAACGGGTCTATGTAAATCGTCTTGTCCGTTTTGATCAAGTAGCTGTCGTGGCCGAGCCAATTTATTTCAACATCCCTGTACCTGTATGTCATCTCCATCCATATGTGATGCGTGTCTTTAAACTTTTTCCGTGCGTCACCACTTCCAACACCCTTCTCGACAACAACTCAAGCCTCTTCTCCAGCAGGTCGCTTCCCATGAAGAGAAGGTTGTAAGTGCTGAACATCGTTGAAAACCTAACCTCCGCTCTGTTGTCAGAGAACTTGATGGAGAGAACCTCTCCAAGCCTGCAAAACTCATTCCTACATCGAGCTTTAACAACCCCCTCTCCATCCTTGACGAAAGTCAAGTCATCGACGTTTTCCACCTCAGCCCCGCAGACACACCTAAGCTTCACAGGTCAAACATAAATCATAAAGCCTCTATTTTACCTCCGTGATAGACGTCCACTGCCACCTAACCGAGGAGCCTCTTTACAGCAGTCTGGTCAGGGTTCTCGACGAAGCCAAGTCTTCGAAGGTTGCTGCCATCATATCGTCTGGCATAGGCTTCGAGGATTGTTTGAGGGTTTTAGAGATAGCGGACAACAGATACGTGCATGCCTCGTTGGGCGTTGAGCCTTATGCGCTTGACAACTACGAAAAAGTCGTAGAGCTGATCGAGGCCAACAGGCATAGAATAGTTGCCGTGGGCGAGGTGGGGCTTGACTACTACTGGGGGGCGAGGGAGAGCCGAGAGCTTCAGCTGAGAGTTTTCAGAGAGTTCATAGAGCTGGCTGCAAGGCACGACCTCCCGCTAGTGGTTCATTCCCGGAGCGCCGGCCGGTACGCCCTAGATGTTTTGATCGAGGCTCGGGCGGAAAGAGTTGTGATGCATGCTTTCGACGGCTCAGCGTCTGAGGCTGTACGGGGAGCTTCGAAAGGCTACTTCTTCTCCATACCTCCGTCCGTCGTAAGGTCTGAGCAGAAGCAGAAGCTGGTGAGCAGAGTAGGGCTGGAAAACCTGCTTCTAGAGAGCGACGCGCCGGTTTTAGGGCCCGAGAGGGGAGCGGTCAACACGCCGGCCAACATAAGGATATCCGCTGAAAGAATATCCAGCATTAAGAAACTACCTTTCGAGAAAGTGGTTGAGACAACTTCCGACAACGCTAGAAACATTTTTAAGATTTGACTTGAGGCGTAGATGGAAAAAGCTTGACAAAGATACCTCATCTTCCGTGGGTTGAGAAATACAGGCCCATGACGCTCGACGATGTAGTCAACCAAGACGAGGTTGTCGCTGCGTTGAAGAATGTCGTGGCATCCAAAAACGTTCCCCACATGCTGTTCACAGGCCCTCCAGGGACGGGCAAAACAGCCACAGCCCACGCATTCGCCCGTGAACTCTTCGGGCCGAGGTACATCGAGGACGGGTTGTTCATGGAGATCAACACCTCCGACGAGAGAGGAATCGAGACGATTAGAGAACGGGTTAAGACTTTCGCCAGAACCGTGCCCATGAGCGGTGTGGAGTTTCGAATCCTCCTGCTGGATGAAAGCGACCAACTAACAGACGCAGCCCAGCACGCTTTCAGGAGAACGATGGAGCAGTTCTCCACAACATGCAGGTTCATACTCGCAGCCAACTACAGCAACAGGATAATCGAACCGATCCAGTCTAGGTGCGCGGTCTTACGGTTCAGGCCGCTTTCGCTGGAGAGCGTCAGCAAGATGCTGAAAAAGATAGCGGAGGCAGAGAATTTTCAGCTGGACGAAGAAGCCGTCAAGGCAATATTCGACTTCTCGCTGGGCGACATGAGGAAGGCCATCAACATACTCCAGTCGGCTTCAGCGCTGTCCAAGAAAGTGGGTGAAAAAACCGTCTACCAAGTGATGGGCTTGGTCAGCAGGGGAGAAGTGAGACGGATGCTCGAGCTGGCTTTGGACGGTAAGTTCCTCGAAGCCCGTGAAGTACTTAGAGACCTGATATACGTTCAGGGCCATCAACCTCAAGACTTGGTCTCTTCGTTGTCGAGGGAGATACCGATGCTGCAAGTCTCTGAAGCAGACAAGGTGCGTCTAGTCGAGTTTTTGGGGGAGACAGACTACCGTATATCCGAGGGTGGCACGCCTGAGGTACAGCTGCTAGCCTTCCTAGCGAGGCTTACTCTCATGAAAAGGGCATGACAAGCCTGCCTTGGACCGAGAAACACAGGCCGTCGAAGGTCTCCGAGATTGTTGGGAACAAGGAAGCAGTTTTCGAGTTTTTGAACTGGGTTGAGGGGTGGCTGAAGAAGAGACCGGCCAAGAAAGCTGTCATGCTTTACGGCCCGGCTGGAGTGGGCAAGACTTCTCTCGTCCACGCCTTCGCAAGAGAAAATGGATGGGAGGTGATAGAGATGAACGCCAGCGACTTCAGGACCAAAGATAACTTGGAACGTGTTGTTGGGGCGGCCTCCTCCCAAGCTTCGATAACTATGGCAAAGAACAAAATAATCCTAGTCGACGAGGTAGATGGAATAGACACAAGACAGGACGCTGGAGCTGTGTCTGCACTAGTTCAGATAATAGACGAGACCATGGTCCCGGTCGTGCTCGTGGCCAACGACCCTTGGAACCCAAGGCTTGCTCCTCTCCGTGAAAAATCGCTCCTTATACAGTTCAGGAGGATTCCCAAGCCGAGCATCGCAGCCCATTTGAGGAGGATAGCCATGGCTGAGAAGCTAAGGCTGTCTGAGGAGGTTATAAAATCTGTGGCCGATAGCTCCGGAGGAGACCTTCGTTCGGCTATCAACGACTTGCAGCTTCTGGCAGCGGCCGGAGGCGTTAGCATGGAGCCGGGTTTTAGAGATAGGAGGGTGGAGGTCTTCGAAGCCTTGGCTAGGGTCTACCACTCTAAAAGCTATTCAGACGCCGTGGAGGCCTTGGGCGGCTTGGACATGGACCCGGCCGACTTCTTCACATGGGTGCTTGACAACGCCCCCGAACAATTATCCCCGCAAGACCTTGTCGAAGCCTTGGAGAACCTTTCCAAAGCCGACCTCTTCCTTCAGCGAATAAACGCCACGCAGTCTTGGCATCTCCTCAGGTATGCAATACCTCTGATGACGGCTGGAGTAGCTGTGTCGAGAAAGCATCCCACCGGTAAGTTCGTTAGGTTCAGCTTCCCCAGCAGAGTGAGATACCTAGGCCAGACAAGGGCTGAGAGAGAATTGATTGAGAGGGTTTGCACGAAGATTGGCTCAAGCCTTCACATGTCGAGAAAGAAGGCACGGACAGAGATGCTCCCGTTCATAAAGGTTTTGATGACAGAGGGCGGAGAAGGGTTGGTTAAGTTTTTCGGCTTTACTGAAGAGGAGGCCGCATTTCTCCGAGGAGGCGAGGCGGGGAGGAGAAGGAGGAGGGCTAGCGGCTGATGTCCTTCAACAACTCCCTCTCGAGAAGCTGGACAGGTATGCCTGGAAGGTAGACGTATGTCTTCCTCCCCTTGGCTCCCTCGCTCTTGATGCTGAGCCTCAGAAACCCAAGATCCTGGAGTTGTTGGAGCGTCTCCCAGAAGGTCGTGTAGCCCTTGGCCTCGGTCTTAAGCTCCTCGCATACAAGCCTATAGTACTGGAAGAGGTCTGCGGCGGTGATGGCCGTACGAGTTCCTGAAAGGCCGCGGGCCGAGGCTAGAAGGACGAGCCTTTCATCCTTCGATAGGTAGGAGAGGTTCTCCCTCCTTATAGTTGGGTAGACGCTGGCCAGAGCCTTTCTAACATGCTCTGCTTCAACGGTGGAGCATCCCTCAGCCTCAGCATACTTGCCTGAACGCCAGAGAAGGTCAATTGCGTATCGTGCATCCTTCCTCTCCGCAGCTGCTTGGGCTATGAACTCCAGAACCTCGTCGCTCAAAGCGTTCCGCTGGAACGCCTCCCCGGCCCTGTACCGTAGAATCTCCAGCAGCTGGTTGTAGTCGTACTCCTGCAGATGAATGCTGTTGCCGCCCATCCCGCTTATGGTCTGGCTGTCGAGCCTGTCGAGAATCTCCGGTTCTCTGAAAATCAGAACTAGAGAGATTAGGCCACCGTCCACCGCCCCCTCACCCAGCCTTGTGAGAAAGTAGACAGCCTCGCTCCCCTCCTCGGAGATTAGGGCCTCAACCTCGTCTAGACAAAGCACGAGGCGCAGGCCGGTGGTGCGGAGAAACTTCACAAGCACGTCAAAGACCTCCTCGTCAGAGTACCCTCTTCTCGGAAGGTCAAGACCAAGCTGCTCAACAGTCTTCCGCAAAACCGTGTACAGCGATTTGTTGATCCTGGAGTTGACGTAAGTGAACCTAACCTTCCTACCTAGCTCACGGGCTTCCCGCTCGAGATTGAGGCCGAAGAGCTTCGCAAGGCTTGTCTTACCTGTCCCAACAGCCCCCCAGATGAAAACCCTCACCTGGAAAGCCTTGTCATCGTTCAGGACGGAGGAAAAAAACGATCTGAGAAGCTTCATCTCATCCTCGCGGTAAAGAAGCTTCTCAGGAACGTACTCGGGACTAAGCTTTTCCTCATGTTTGAAGACCGGCATGTCCCTGCCTCTCGTTGGACGAGGACGGCATTAAAGATTGAGAGTTGTATGAAAATGGAGTGAGGCTTAAATGACGGCTCGATTTGTTGAGCCGGAATGTCCGAGGTCTGGGACATCAACCAAGACGTTAGGGTAATCGAGCTCGTCGGTGGTGTGAATAAACCCGTACGCTGTTTCTTAGTCAAGCAAGGAGACAGCCACGTGCTGTTGGATACCGGGTATCCGGAGACGGCTGAAGAACTACTCGAAGCTATCGAAGGGTACAGAGTCTCAACAACCCTGCTTACGCATCTTCACCTCGACCACTCCGGCGGAGCGTCTGAAGTTAAGAAAAGAAAACACGCGTCGGTGGCCTATCACGAGAGGGAGTACCAGACCCTCAAGATACTTTTAGAGGCTCAGCCGTGGCTGGATAAAACCCTCGGGCCAGGAAGCCATCAGTCCTTCAGTAAATTTCTACAGTATGTAAGGAGTATTCCTGAGCCAGACGTCTTCGCCTACGAGGGCATGAGTTTTGGTGGTTGGCGTGTGGTCCACACGCCGGGGCATACGGCGGGGCACGTCATCGTCGTAGGTGGGAGGGTGGGCATCACAGCCGACCTCATCCTCGAAAACGACACCACCAACGTAGCCTACATCCCTTTCGAAAACTACCACCCCCTAACAGAGTTTCTGAAGAACCTAACCAAGCTGACAAAGATGAACCTCGAAACAATAGTCCCATCACACGGCCCCCTGATAAGGGACTGCAGGAAAAGAGCAGCCGAGATATTCTCCCATCACCGTCAAAGGCTTGCCGAGGCCGCGAAGCTCTTGACCTACCGAGAAACCCCGGCCCTCGAAGTAGCGCGTGATATTAGATGGTCGAAAGGCTCGTTCGACGACCTCTCTCCAGTTGACAAATGGCTAGCTTACCTGGAGACTTTATCCCACCTTGACTTTCTCGCCGAGGCGGGTCTAGCTGTGGAGGTGTCGGAGACTGTCTACAGGCTGAGCGAGGGCGGTGGCTGGCGGCAGGTCGAGGAGCAGCTTAAACGGCTTTCCGAAAACCTCTTCTGAACGTGTCGAGTCCGTGCAAATATTTTTATAAGTGTTGGATGAAGTTTAGCCATGCCGTCGCCTCGCACGATTTTATCCCTCGTGGTTCTGGGTCTGATGGTCGTCAGCCTTCTCCCTCAGCAGGCTCACGGGGCTGAGCTTGTTCAGCAGCAGGAGGACCTCAGTGTTCTGCCGATAGAAGGCGAGCTCGAGGTCAACGTGTTTCTCTACGACGTCAGTCTAAGCTGGTTCGAGGCAAGAGACCTCAGACACCTTCTCCAACTCCTCATAGATACTAAAGCGATAAGGCCCTTCGCCAGGTCTCAACTCTATTCAAAGGGGAGTGAGTTTGTTCCGTTCGAGTTCGACGTAAACCTAAGGCTTATAGTTCCTTCAGCAGCGGTCCAGCAGGAGTACCGCCAGCTTCTAAACTCCCTGGTCTCCCGGACCCCCTTCCAAATCGCTCAACAAGCAGTAGAGTTTGCGAGAAGCTACGGGATGCCTCTAGCTTGGACCGACCAGACGATCAGAGCCCGGGACGCGCTGTACGTGTTTTCATACCTGACGGAGAAATACTTTCCAGAGACGGCTGGAAAATACGCCATTTTCCTTTTCTGCGGAATTCCTGCGATGGGAGGCAACAGGCCAGCCATCTACTACACTTACGGGCAGTCTCCGGACACGGGGGCATACCTGGCCGACTTCGGGCTTAGCATGTACGGGGGTAATTGGTGGGGCAGGTATTACTACGTTGACCTGTGCTCGTACCCGCCCCAGAGGTTCTATCAACAGCTCAAGCCGATATTCGAGCTTGGGACGGCTACGGAGCGTGTTTACCATGTTGCCGCGTTGATAGATATTATCATCGACATGGCGTTCGTCAAGTCTCTAATCTACAAACCGAGGTACAACATTCAGACTTTGTTTGACGTGATTGTCGTGGACGCTACCGTGGCAGGCGTGGGCTACGACATGATAGTTCGATATTTTGATCCCGAGTTGCTGTCCAAGGCTTTCAGAACCCTGATGCCCTACAACTTCTTCACGACCAAGCTGAGAGAGGTTGAACTGAGGGATGTGCCCGAGCTCAGTCAAGCCATACAGCACACCCCTGAAGGCATCGTGCTGCTCCCGGATAGAGCATACGACATTCTCAAACGACGAGGAATAATTGACGAGTCGATTAGGGAAGTTATGGACTATGTCCCAGCCATAATCCTCTTCACCACGACAACATCATGGGTAGAAGAACCAGGGGTTCTGGGTATTGCAGTAGGTAGGCGGGACGACCCGTCGCTTCCGTTGGCAGCCACTGGAGCCATATATCATGAAGTACTCATCAAGCAAGGTTTAACGAGTATTTTGATACATGAAATAGGTCATACGTTAGGGCTTAGACATCCGCATGACGACTTTGACGAATACAGGAACTCGGAAAAAGATTTTTTTGCGTTAACCTACTTCACCGAGACTGTTATGAGCTACAGCAAATCATGGATTGTAAGTCTTAACCGTGAGAAAATCTTCGAAGATCTTTACCCTATCAGGACTTTCTGGAGCATCTTCGACCTAGACAACATAGACCGTGCCGTCGTCTGTCTCCTGCTTCAAGAATATGAACAAAACTACCGTGAAATCATCGAGAGTCTCAACAGCGCTGGACTCGACCTAACGGATGTTCCTGAAATCAGGGAGGCCCTTGACCTAGCGAGGCAGTATAGCTTGAGGGCTGTCGAGGAGTTCGTGAACCATAACTACTTTGACAGGGCTTCCTTCAAGGGTTTAGGAGCTCAGCTAGTCTCAGCCTTTGACTATGCATTCGTTGCTGCGCTGCAAACGGGGAACATCAAGAACTACTACCTGCCAGGCGTTCTCTACGAGGCGGCTAGGCTTGGAGCCCAGGCCTCGACACTGAGACAAACTCTGGCGAACCTCAGGACGGAGACGGAGAACGCCCGTAGGGTGCTTGACGAGTCCCAGCGGCTTCTCTCTCAAAAAAGGCAGGAGCTGCAAAGCCTGACATCCGCCGGCGATTCTCTGAACGCCGAGCTACAGAGGGCCGAGAAAGCTGTTGCAGAAGTTAAAACAGTTAGGGAGGAGATTTCAAGGAAGGAAGATGAGCTGCAGAAAGTCGTCAACTCCCTCAAACAGTCTGAGGAGGAATTGTCTTCCCTGAGGTCCCAGAATAACACGCTGCTCGCAGTTCTAGCTGTAGAGGCGGTAGCAGTCGGGGCAGCGGTAGTCTGGCTTAGAAGGAACAACCGTAAAAGGCTAACTCCACCTCCGCCGCCTCCTCCTCCGCCTCCTTTGCCTACAGCTTCTTCCTGAAGAAGACGACCAAAGCCGCAGCGGCAGCTACTAGGACAACCGTCAAAGCCGTCAACGCAAAGATGGTCGTCCTCAGCCCTCCCACCTCAGCTGTCAACTCGCTCAACCTTCTCCCCTCCTCACCAAGCCTCCTGTCAAGCTCGGCTCTCCTAGACCGCAGTTGCTCGAGCTGAGACGCCTCCTCCGAAAGCATCTTAATCCTGTTCATCAACGCCTCGTTGGTCTCAAGAGACTTCTTCACAGCTTCTTCGACGCTTTTCAACTCCTCGGCGGTTCTCTCGGTCTCCTGCTTAACCCTGTTCAGCGTAGCTGTGAGGCTGGAGATCTCCGCTTGAAGCGACTCTATCTGCGGCCTCAGCCTTTCGTTCTGCACTATCAAGCCGTTCGTGTAAGTCTTCGACAGCTCCGTCAACGCCATGGCCATGAATGCATAGTCGAAGGACGACCTGAGCTGTGCCCCCATCCCGGTGTACTCAAGCCTGTCGAGATAGTTGTGCGACCTGAATAGCTCTACAGACCTCTCGGCAAGAATCTTTGCCGTGTTAAGCGCTTCCGTAAGGGTTTTCATGTCATCCAGCCTCAGGCCTGCTTTAGATACTTCGTCAACTATTTCTCTGTAGTTCTGCTCGTAGGTCGAAAGAAGTATTGAGATGATGGCTCTGTCTATTGCGTCTAGGTCGAAGATGCTCCAGTAGGTTTTGACGGGGTAGTATCCTTCTCTGATGGTTCTTCGCTTAACAGCCTCAACCCAAGTAGTGGAGTAGCTCATGTAGGTTTCAATAGACTTGGTGTAGATCATACTTCTTACGTCTCTCCCTGCGGCTTCGTCGAAGTCATCGTGCGGGTGTCTCAAGCCTAGGACATGACCTATCTCATGCGCAACAGTAGCCGCCAACCCTTCATAAGAGAGTAAATAGTATGAAGCACCCGCCACGGCCGCTGCTCCGAATCTCGGGTCGTCTGGGTCGGGTAATGCGATTCCAAGAGCATCATCTTCAGGGTCTTTCAAGTATACTCTTGTGTTATAGTCTGTGACGACGACTATTGCTGGTACGTATTGATAATCTCCCTCCCCGGGCGACAGCTTGTTGGCTCTTCTCAGCAAGTCGTACGCCATGCTCGCTTCGACCAAAGCCTTGTTATTGGCTTGGTCTAGTGTAATTATGTTCATGAAGCCGGGGACGTCTGCCGCCCTGACGTGTCTTACGGTGAATGTGTACAGGTTGTAGGGGGTGAGAGTTTTGAGGGACTGCTCCACCGCCTCCAAGTCAAACCGGTCGACCAAGAGTTCGAAGTTCAGCCCAGCTCTGGTGGCGTCCACCACCAAGACGTCCACTAGTACTTGAAGCCTGTACCGTGGTACATAGAGGGTTGATTTGACGAACTGCATGTCGATAATCTCGTCTACGTAGGTTGTTAGAAGAGCGAGCCTCTCACGGGCTGTGTCTAGGTTTTGGATGGGTGGGTAGTCTTCGTACTGGCTGAGGGCGCAGAGGTCTACGAACACGTACCTACCGTACCACGCGCCGCCGTACATGTTCAGTGGAAGCTCCCCGCCGTATTCTCCCGTTTCAGGGAGCTGTCCAAAAGTATGGTAGATAGGTGCCGACCCCAGGGCCCTAGCTCCGCAGATGAAGAATATCACGTGGTCGTCTAGTATATCGGGGTAGTGTCTTCTAGAGAGGTCGACCAGCATTTTCAAGGCAGTGGGCGCGTGGATCGAGGCTATGCTTCCTCTAACCCCCTTAGCCTCGAGGAGCTCTCGGGGAGCAGGCAGGTTGAGGCTTCGTAGGCTCAGCCTAAACTCCTCCAGCTGAATCAGCCTAAATTCTCGGGCGGAGAGCTGCACATTGAACTCGAACGGCGCAAAGATTGATCCGCTATCGTCAAGGGCTGATTTGGCGGTTTCTCTTACCCCTGCAGACACGGCTTCAAGCAGTTGGTTGATGTTGCTGGCTCCGAACCACGCGGGGTCTACGTCTATGAAAACGAGCACCACGTTAAGCGGGGCTCTGATGGGTAGAACTCGGTAGTCTTGCTGTCCGAAGCTTGGTTGGGGAGCGAGAGAGACTAGAATGATGAAGGCTGCGATTAGCGCTAAGCACTTCATCACGGATATCGATCGTCTCCATCATAAATACTTTGGAGGGTTGGTGTGGAAAAGATTTAAGAACGTCATAATGCTTTGGTAAGCTGCGATGATGAGTCTGACCAGCCTGAAGCGATGACTGCGATCTTGAGCTCTGAGCACGTTGGTGGAAAAAGTAATAGAGGGCCTGGCTTGAGCTTCTTCATGATTATTGACCAGTTGTTGGCGACGGCGGCCGCATCTGCAGTGTTTGCCTCAGCTGCTGTCGTTTCTAGGTTTCTTCTTCGCCGCAGGTTTCGTGAGGAGCATGGTAAGGTTTTGTACCTCGTTCTGCTGCTTCTCTCAGCGGTCTACGTTGGTTATGTTGCTTATCTCTGGAGGTTCTTCGAGTTCGTCGTGGGCGTGCTGGCGACGGCTGGAGCCCTTGGGCTTCTGCTGGCGCTTTCCCTAGTCCCATGGGTGACGGACATCTTCTCAGGCATCTCGGTAGTGCTTGACCCTCGGATAAACATCGGTAGCGAGGTCGAGATTGACGGCAGGCGTGGAAAGATTATAGACATAACTCTGACGCGGACCGTTGTTTCCGGCGATGAATGTATAATCCTCGTGCCCAACCGGAAGTTCCGAGATTCCGTCGTCGTCGTTTACTCAACAAAGCCGAGGGAGAAATACTTCAAGGATTAGAGACTACCCGGATATGACAGGCTTGTTCCTCAACACTTCGAGGATGCTGTCCAGCTTGGCTGGAACGACGTGAGTGTGTCCAACCACTCTGTCAACGACTTCGTCAACCTTGAACCCGGCCCCGGTAACGCAGCAGACGACTTCGTCGCCGGAGTCGATAACTCCTTCCTCCCTCATCTTCTTGACGGCCGCCACGGTGACAGCGCCTCCCGGCTCTGCGAATAAACCGGCGTGTTTGCTTAAGAGCTTGATAGCCTCTATGGTTTCCTCGTCCGAAACAGTCTCGCATGTTCCTCCGGTGCTTCTGGCTATCGAGAGGGCGTAGTTGCCGTCTCCCGGCGTGCCTATTGCAAGGCTTTTCACGAGTGTCTCAGGCTTCTTGACAGGCCTGACCTCGTCCCATCCGGCGGCGAAGGAGCTCGAGATGGGTGAGCATCCTTCTGGCTGTACTCCGTGGAAAACCGTGTCCGCCGAGTTTAAGACGCCGAACTGCTCAAGCTCCTTGAGCGCTTTGTGCAGAGCCCCGAACAAGGCTCCGCTGGCCATGGGTACGACTATGTGCTGGGGAGCCCTCCAGCCGAGGCTCTCGACTGTCTCGAACATCATAGTCTTCGACCCCTCTACATAGTAAGGTCTGAGGTTCACGTTAACAATCCCAACCTCGCTCCGGTCGACGAGAAGGTAAGCAAGCCTGTTGACGTCGTCGTAGGTTCCGTCCACCAGCACGACGTTCCCGCCGTAGATCGAAGCTTGCTTGACTTTGGGCAGCTCGACGGTGTCCGGCATGAGTACGAAGCCTGTTAATCCCGCAGCCGTCGCGTGGGCCAGAGTCGCTGAAGCAAGGTTCCCCGTCGAAGCGCAGCCGACTGTTGTTATTCCAAACTCCTTGGCTTTCGAGACGGCCACGGACGCCGGCCTGTCCTTGAAAGAGAACGTCGGGTTGACCGTGTCGTTCTTCACGTAAAGGTTCCTGACTCCTACGGCCTTGCCCAGCTCGCTAACTCTCACGAGAGGCGTTCCTCCAGCTCCTATGTCCACCCTGTGCTGCTTCTCGACCGGCAGAAGCTCCGAGTATCTCCAGACACCCCTTACGCCGCTGCATGAAACCCTGTCCAACCAGCCGTCCATAAGCTCGTCGTAGACAACGTCGAGAGCGCCGAGACACCTGTCGCAGACATTCCTAAGCTCGGGGGGAAACTCAGACTTGCAGTTCCTGCAGACCAGCCTTAGTTCCGACCACCTTGTTTTTCAGCGGAATGCGCTGCATATAAACCTATGTGTCAAGCCTCAAGAATAAGCTGAAGGTCGCTGTACCTGATAGTCATCCCGAACCTGTCCTCCCTCTCCTTCATGTACCTGTAGCAGCGCATCAGCAAAGGCATGTGCTTCAACAAGCTCAGCTCACCTCTCTGCCTCAGCTTCACCATCCTGTAAACGTCGGCGAACGGCTTGAATCTCTCGAGAACCTTCTGAACATAGCTGTCCAAGTCGTCGATGTTTTCGACAAACAGCTCAGCGCACTCTAGGCTCGGAACTATGCCCTCGCCCAGCATCGGATAAACCGTACCCACCGATTCGCCTACGCCGACAACCTTGCCTGAAACAATCGGCTGGCTGAGCTCTGGAGGAGTTATCCTAACCGCCTTGCCGACCTTCACAACCACCTCCCCGCCATGCCTCTTGCTGAAAGAATTCACCTCCCTAACTTGATTGCTCTGCATGTCGCCGGCACCCAGATAAGCCTCGTCCTCCCCCAGAGGGAAATACCACAGATATCCAGTCCATCTACTGAATATTCTCACGTAAAAGTCGTCGTAAGGCTTACCGTTCAAGTACCTCATCCTGTACTCGAAACACGGCACAACCTCGTCGGATGAAGGTCTTGGAAGAAGAGCTCTCGTCACGCCCGTGGCGTCGACCACCAAGTCGAACCTCTTCAGCAAGTACTCTAGCTCGGCTGGTGAGCCGTACGCAACGTCCAGCCCCCTCGCCAGCTCCACCTCTAGACTAGCTTTATCGTAGGTGCATAGCCCCTTCAGGGGGATGTCCGAAGTTCTCGCGCCGTTGTCAAGCGTCAGCTTCCCTCCTAAGTGGAGTAAGAAGTCGTCGAAGTCAAAGTCGACGTTTCTGAGAAGCTGTTTCATCGCATTCCTGCTTGTTCCCCAAGCGCAGATAGCTTTGAAGCTCTCTAGGGGCTGCCTCTCAAAACCCCTGACCTCGTACCCCAGCATAGAAAGCCTCCGCACGAGATAGGAGCCAGCTACACCTAGACCGACAACCGCTATCTTCAAGGCTGATCGACGATATGTTCTTCGAATACAAAAATATTACTCTGGCTAAAAATACTGTATATTGGCTGCACAGCATCCTTAAGTACAGTTGTTCAGCAGCCTAACTAGATGGTTGACGACATCGCATCGGTAATAGAGGAAAGCTTGGTTGAATACCTCCACACACCTGTGAAGGTGGTGCTGACCTCCGAACTGCACCGGCTTGCTTATGCGGGGAAAACGGTCGAAGACTTGAAGGCAGGGTCCGTCGTGAGCGTATGGAGGTGGGTTGCCGACGTACTGGTCTCGTCTGGCTGCGCCGAGTATGCTTCAAAACCCACACCGTCCTCGCAGTTGATGCAGGTCGAGTGGAGGGAGAAAAACAACCCGGCGGACGTACAGCCCCTCGCGAAACACTTCTACTTTGAGTGGATGAGGGAAGCTGAGAGAGGGGATAGGGATGTTGCACGCAGGCTTACCGACATCATGACGATGAGGGTGAGCAAGATAGTTGCGCTGGCTGCGAAGCGGCTCGACGGAGAGATAGTTAAAAAACTTACTCCGGAGGAGGAGGTGCTTTACCGGAGCGTTTACAGAATAGTCGACGAATGGGTCGGCCGGATGACTGCGAAGGAGGGTGGCTAGGGTTGGCGACCATACCTCTTGAAGAGAAGCTAGTGTCTTTCTTCAAGTCTGAGAAATACAGGGAGCTTCTGAGAGAAGCAGCTGTGAGGAAAAAGAGAAGCATCCCCGTCGAGTTCAACGACCTGATTAAGTTCGACGAAACCTTCGCACGCAACCTAGTCGCCAGCCCCAACAACCTGCTTGGTGTTTTGAACAGAGCTTGTCTTCGCCAGCTCCAGATCGAGGACCCCGAGTATGCAGCCTCAGTACCCGTTTTCGCTGCAAGAATCATATCTCTTCCCACGGCTACTCCAATCAGGGAGGTAAGGTCGGAGCATCTCCGCAAGCTTGTGATGGTTGACGGGATGATCTCGAAGGCTTCGGCTGTAAAGCCGATCTTGAAGAAGGGTGTGTTCCGGTGCAGGTATTGTGGCATGACCCAGATGGTTGAGCAGGCTTCTCACAGGGTAAGCATGCCTGAAGCTTGTCTGGACAAGACGTGCAGAGGGAGCAGGCGGCCTAGTTTCGAGCTCGTGCCTGAGGAGTCTACCTACATAGACTATCAGGTCATCGGGGTGCAGGAGAAGCCTGAGGACCTTCCTCCGGGACAGCTTCCACGTGTTATAGAGGTAAGGGCTAAGGATGACTTGGTTGACGTGGCTAGGCCCGGCGACAGGGTGATTGTCGTTGGAGTGGTCGACTCGGTGCAGGAGAGGACGGTTGAAAGCCCCCTACGAACCTTCAAAATCTACCTAGACGCCGTGAGCATAGAGCCTGCAAGCAAAGAACCTCAAGCCGTCCACATATCGTCCGAGGACGAGAAGCTGTTCAAGAAGATGGCTGAAGACCCCTTCATAATAAACAAGCTAGTCGAATCGATAGCTCCATCGATCTACGGTCTCGACCACATCAAGAAAGCCATCCTCCTGCTGCTTGTAGGCGGTAGGTCGAAGACCTTCCCCGACGGTTTGAGAGTGAGGGGAGACATGAACATCCTCTTGGTGGGCGACCCGGGCACCGCCAAGAGCCAGCTACTCCAGTATGTTGCAGCCATAGCGCCCAGAGGGATCTACACATCGGGCAGAGGCTCGACGGCCGCTGGGCTGACTGCAGCCGTTCTGCGTGAGAGGGAGGGCGGCATGGTTCTCGAAGCCGGTGCGATGGTTCTGGCGGACATGGGTGTTTGCTGCATCGACGAGATCGACAAGATGAGGGCTGAGGACAGGGTTGCTATTCACGAGGCGATGGCTCAGCAGACCGTAAGCATCGCCAAGGGCGGAATAGTGGCGACGCTCAACGCTAGGACAGCGGTGCTAGCGGCGGCTAACCCATACCTCGGCAGGTACGACAGCTACAAGCTTTTCACGGAGAACGTCGACCTCCCCATAACCATCCTCTCAAGGTTCGACCTCATATTCGTGCTAAAGGACGAGCCCAACCCCGACACAGACAAAAGAATCTCCACACACATAGCCGCTCTTCATCAACTCGGTGAGCCCGAGAAAGCACCGCCGATACCCGTAGAGATCTTCCGAAAATACATAGCTTACTCGAAGAGGATTGAGCCAGTAATTTCGTCGAAGGCTCTGAAGGTGCTGGAGGAGTTTTACCTCAGGATGAGGTCGATGTACGAGAAGACTTCGACGGTAAGCATAACAGCTCGTCAGTTCGAGTCTCTGATAAGGATGACGGAGGCGCATGCTAGAGCCGCTTTGAAGAGCCAGGCAGACGAGGTTGACGCAGCTGCGGCTATTTCCTTGATGAAGGTCAGCCTCCAGCAGGTTGGTGTTGACGTTGAGACGGGCGTCCCCGACATCGACGTGATCATGACCGGGAAGCCCAAGAGTCTCAGGGATAAGATTAAGCTTGTCGTTGAAACGATAAAGAAGTTTGAGGAAAAGAGCGGGTATGCTTCCGAGCAGGAGCTGAGAAGCGCGCTCCTTCAGGAGGGTCTGTCGGAAGACGACATAACGAGGCTTATCACCCGGCTGATCACCGAGGGCAGGGTCTTCATGCCTAGGACGGGTGCTTACAAGACGACATGAACTCGGTCAGGAGTGTTGAACATCTTCCCCCCTACCTCCGGGAGGCTGTAAAGAGATACGGCGTCAGGGAGTTCTACCCTCCTCAAACAATGGCCCTGGAAAAAGGTCTTCTCGACGGCAAGCGTCTAATGGTCTCGACCCCGACAGCTTCTGGAAAAACCCTGATAGCCATGATGGCGGCCTACAAGCACTTAGTCGAAGGCGGTAAAGTGCTGTACCTCACTCCCCTGAGAGCTTTAGCTTCCGAAAAGCTAAACGAGTTCAGCCTCTTCTTAGGCGGTGAGTTCCGTGCGGTTGCCAGCACGGGAGACTACGACTCAGCCGACTCCTGGCTAGAGTCCTACGACGTCATCGTGGCCACCAACGAGAAGGCCGACAGCCTTCTCAGACACAGAGCGCCCTGGATAGAAAAAATATCCCTGCTTGTGGCGGACGAGATACATTTACTGGGGGACTCCGACCGAGGGCCGACCCTCGAGATGACCCTTACCAGAATGCTCGCCAACAACCCTGAAGCACAGCTTCTAGCCCTTAGCGCAACAGCGCCCAACGCCGAGGAAATAGCTGCATGGCTCGGCGCAGACCTGGTTTCGATGGACTGGAGGCCCGTTCCTCTCAGGGAGGGAGTCTACTTGAGGGGGGAGGTGGTTTACAGCGACAACCAGAGCAGAAAGGTTTCGGAGTACGACTCTAACCCAGCTGTCTCGCTGGTCTTGCAGACGGTTTCCGAAGGTGGCCAAGCCATCATCTTCACGAACACCCGTAGAAGAGCCGAGCAGTATGCTGAGAAAGCAGCCTCAGCCCTCTCCTCAAGCAAGCTGCTGAGTGAGGAGGACATAGACTTCCTGTCCTCGGTTGCTTCGGAGCTTGTTCAGGTTGGTGAGGCGTCTGCTTTCACCGAGAAAGTCTCTACACTACTACGCCAGGGTGCTTGTTTTCACCACGCAGGGTTAGGGGCTTCTCACAGGCGTGCGGTTGAGTATGCTTTCAGACAGAGACGTCTCAAAATACTTTGTGCAACACCCACGCTCGCCGCTGGAGTAAACCTTCCAGCTAGGATGGTTGTGATACCTGAGCTTAGAAGATATGAGGTTGGGGAGGGTTTGAAGAACATATCCGTCTCAGAGTATAAGCAGTTCTGTGGAAGAGCTGGAAGGCCGGGATACGACGACTACGGCGAGACGGTGGTTATAGCCCGCAGCGAAGACGAGTTCGAGGCTGTCTTCGAGAGATACGTGAAGGGGAGGCCTGAGCGGGTCTGGTCCAAGCTGGGCAGCCAGAGACATTTGAGGGTGCAGGTTTTAGCCGTTCTCGCAAGCGAGGAGACACACACCTCTGAAGGGTTGGAGAGGTTTTTCGCCAAAACCTTCCTAGCTCACCAGTTCGGGAATAAGATGATGGTCAGGGCGTTGAACGGGGTCGTGGATTTCCTCATTTCGAACGGGTTCGTGAGGTTGGGGGACGGTCTGAGGGCGACTAGGCTTGGCAGACGTGTCTCGGAGCTGTACATAGACCCCATAACCGCTCTGACGATAATAAGAACGTGCTCCAAAAGGCCGAGGAACTTAGACGAGCTTGGTCTGATTCAAGCGGTCTGCATGGCAGCCGAGGTTCCCAGCATTCCTATGAGGAGGGTTGAGCCTTGGAAGATTAAGAAATTCATAGACGAAAACTTCGACTGTTTCTTCTACGTTCCAGACCCTGCATCGGAGCCTGACGAGTACGAGCTGTTCCTCGAATCTGTCAAGACGGCGATACTTATGAAAGCGTGGGTTGACGAGATAGGAGAAGGAGAGCTTTACGAGCGGCTTGGCGTCGAGCCGGGGGACTTGGCTGTGCTCCGGGAAAGATGCAGCTGGATCGCTTACGCCGCTTCACAACTGATGGCTATTCAGGGAAACAAGCTGTTGGAGAACGCCTTCATGACCATGTCAGAAAGGCTGGCTGAAGGTGTTAGGGAGGAGCTCCTCCCCCTCACCTCCTTAAAGGGCGTTGGAAGAGTGAGGGCCAGGAACCTCTACAACCATGGATACCGTACGATCGAGGATTTGAGAAAAGCATCGGTCGAGCAGTTGTCCAGAGTACCTTCGATAGGCGAGAAGACCGCGGCATCCATCAAGAACCAGCTTTGAGCAGCGTTTCAAGCTCCCTCAGACTTACCTCCTGTCCAGCCTCGACAGACCCCGGCCTCAGCCTCCTAACAAACTCCAGGCACTCCCGCCACCCCAACCCATCATGCTTCATGTGGAAAGCGGTCAACACCATGCCCGTCCTGCCGTGCCCAGCCTGACAGTGGACGAGCAGCTTGTGGCCTTGGCCGAGCAGGTTTTCCATGGCTTCAACGATCTTCATAAGCATGGGTGCGTCGGCTGGCTGATGGTCTTTAAGAGGGAAGTGGAGGTATGTAAACCCTTCTACCAGTTGTTTTGGCAGGGGTTGTTCGGTTAGGCTGATTATGGCCGAAACTCCGCGGCTTTTCAGGTATTGCATGTGTTTTTTCCTGCTGGGCAGACCGCTTGCAGCTATTCTGTCGTCTATCTCGGAGTAGTTGGGCGGTTTGTCGATAAAAACCCCCTGTAGTTTTCTCAACGCACCGGGCATGACTCACATGGTTAAGAGCGACTTTACAAGCTTTCCTGTCTTCTCCTCGATCTCGGTTCTGACGCTGGCCGCCTCTTGGTCATCTAGGTGCAGGACAAGAGCCTTCACCCGGTCGTATCCAAGCTTGTTCACCAGTACGTCGAAGATACGAACTCCACCCAGAAGCTCGTACATCTCCGACTCAACAGGCCTTACAGCAACAGGGGTGAACAGGTCTATGTACTGGGCCAAAACCTCCCTCTCCGTGTCGCTTCCACTTATCAAAAGCCCGGGCGGGACTAAGATCCTGCTTACAGGCAGCTCCACAACACTCCCAACGAAATCCCCAGCTAGAACCTCTACCCTCTCGCATTTCCACGAGTCTAGCTTGAGCTTATCACGCTCCCCGAAATAGCCATGCCACCACTTGAGGCTCTCTAGAACCAGTTTCTCCATCTCCGACTCTATCTGGTGGCTCTCGCCAGCGACGTCCTCGTTCGTCAAAATCATGGTTAGCGTCTTTTTACTTTTCCTCTTCTGCGCCTCAACCTGCTGGGCTAAGAACTGAGGCTTCACAGCGGTTAGCACAACATCCATCACGACTTGGTTTCCAGCCTTGTCCGCACCCAAATTTATCCGTACCGACAAGCGGTCTTTGCCCCTCAGCTTTTCAAGAAGATATTCACGAAGCCTCTCGTACATCACCATAGTGTATATGAACTGGCCTAGCTTCGACTCGAACTCGTCGTACCCGTACGACATCTACGGGGCCTTCTCGATGTACTTCAACGCGCCGATCTCGATGAAGTTGTGGTGGATGTATGTGTACTCGTCGGAGACAGGCATCAACGTTGCCTCGCACACGGCTAGCGACGGCTCCGGCACTTCAATCTCCCGGACTTGGGTCCGCATGCTATCCAGCTCATTCTTAGCATATTTAAACGTTTACCAGTATCAAGGTCATGTCTAGTGCTCCCTTAAATACGTCCGGCCATCAACGAGGTACAGGCTTGAAAGTCGTCAGCGGTGTGTCGTCGGCGGACCTAGCCGCCAAGCTAAGCCGTTTCCTAAACGCTCCGGTGGTCAATGTTGAGTCGAAGCGTTTTCCCGACGGAGAGTCCTACGTCAGGGTTGTGGGGGCTGTGGCGGGTGAGGAGGTTGTGCTGGTTCAGGGTCTTCATCCTCCACAGGACACGCATCTGACGCAGCTTCTTCTGCTGGCCGACTGCTTGAATGACTTGGGTGCTTCGTCCATAAGAGCCGTGGTCCCCTACATGGCGTATGCGAGGCAGGACAGGAGGTTTAGGGACGGCGAGGCTGTGAGCATCCTCACCGTGCTCAAGCTTTTGAAAACGGTGGGAGTGAGCGAGTTGATAACGGTAAACATCCACTCGCCGTGGATCCTCGAAAAGTCAGCCGTGCCCGTGAGGAACGTGGACGCCACGGGATTGTTAGCCTCGTACCTGCTGCAGGCAGGGGTTGAAAAGCCGCTGGTGTTGTCGCCGGGGAAGAAGGGCTTGGAGATGGCTGCTTCGGTAGCCTCCGTCATGGAAACAGACTATGCGCATGTTGAGAGCCGTAGAAACCTTGAGGACGGCCGGGTGTCGGTTTCTGTTGACGCTGACCTAGGCGGGAGGGAGGTTGTGCTGGTTGACGACGTGATAAGCACCGGTGAGACGATGGCGAAGTGCGTCGAGCTTGCGAGGAGGAAGGGAGCCGCCCGGGTTGTAGTGGCTGCGGTCCACGGCTTGTTCGTGGGGTCGTCTGTTGAAAAGATAACCTCGGCTGGAGCAGACTTGGTTATGACGACTGACACGGTTCCAAACCCGTACGCGGTGGCTTCCGTAGCAGGCTTGGTTGCAGCCCAGCTAGAGTAAAGAAATGGTCAAGTGCTTTTTCCTGCTCTCGGGTGAAAACCCCTACCTTTCAGCCGCAGAGCTTCAGCACATTCTAGAGATCTATAGACATGGACAGGATTTCCAGCTGCTGACGCCTAGGGTCGCTGTTGCATCAACGCCTCCAGGCATCCTCTCCGAAGTGGTCTCCCGCGCAGCCTACACGAAGATGGCTGGTGTTTACCTGGGCCATGGACAGACCAGCATACTTCCCGAGGGAGCCATTCCCATGGATGATGATTGGAGGATTATCGAGCAGCCTGGCGTCGAGAAGTTTCGAGTCGATGTCGTCAAGCTGGGAGGGGCTGCTGTCAACTCCGTGGAGGTCGAGAAGAAAACTGCTGAAGCCCTGTCCAGTCTCTTCCCCAGGCTGAGGGTCTGCATGGACGAGCCTGACATAGTCGTCGGGGTACTGGTTCTGCCCGATACATATGTCGCAGGGTTGTTGAAAGCAGTCAAGCCCAAGCATTTTTTCCAGCTGAGGCGTGCTGGGAGAAGGCCTTTCCGGATACCCTCAGCTCTCCAGCCTAAGCTGGCCCGATGCCTCGTCAACCTGTCCGTTGCTAGCTTGGACTGCAACCTGCTAGACCCTTTCGCCGGGTCTGGAGCGGTTGTCGTTGAGGCGGGGTTGCTGGGCCACGAGGCTGTTGGGCTTGAGCTGAGGACGTGGATATCCAACGGCATGGCTGTCAACACTTCGTTCTTCTGTCCATCGGTATGCCACGTCGTTCAGGGGGACGCCGCTAGAATGCCTTTCAGGAGAGCCTTCGCAGCAGTAGCCACCGACCCGCCCTACGGAAAGTCCTCGACGCTTGCCGGAAGAGGTTTTAAACAGCTTTTGACGAGGTTTTTTGAAACCGTCCAAACCCTTCTCCTGCCCGGGGGAAGGGTCTCGATCGTGGTGCCGGACAGCGAGTACGAAACCCTACTCGAGGCTTCGAAGGGGTTCAAGCCCCTACAACGACACGACGTCTACGTCCACAAAAGCTTGACCAGAAGGGTCGTGGTGCTGAAGCTTGAGTGAGATGAGGATATGCTTTCTGGGGACGGGCGGAGGCATGCCCTCTAAGAAGAGAGGCCTTCCGTCGATAGCCGTGAGGCTGAAGAAGTCTCTGCTCATCTTCGACTGCGGCGAGGGAACTCAGCGCCAACTCATGCTGGCAGGGCTGGGGATGAAGCCCAACATCCACGTCTTCATCACACACCTCCACGGAGACCACGTGTTGGGTCTTCCCGGCCTTCTTTTCACATGGTCTATGAACGGAAGAACCTCTGAGGTTCAAGTCCACGGTCCTCCGGGCATAGCTCGGTTCCTGAAGTCTGTGATGATGCCCCAACTGGGGAGGCTGGGGTTCGAGGTGAGGGTGGATGAGCTTCATCCCAACACCTCGACAAAGATCGAGGACGTGGCCGTGTCATGCTTCTCGACTGAACACACTTCCCCGTCTTACGGCTACGTGCTGGAGGAGGACATGCGGCCCGGCAAGATGCGTGTCGAGTTCCTCGAATCGCTGGGCCTACCAAAAGGCCCTCTCTGGGGGATGCTGCAGCGTGGAAACCCTGTCATGTACAACAACAGAGTCATCATGCCCGAGGAGGCTTTGGAGCCTCCCAGGCCTGGGAGGAAACTGGTCTACACGGGGGACACTAGGCCTTGCAGCAGCGTCGTCGAAGCATCGCTCAAAGCTGACGTGCTGATACACGACTCCACTTTTGACGACAGCATGCTGGAGAAAGCAGTAGAGGAGGGGCATTCAACCGCATCCGAAGCGGCTAGAGTAGCTCTGCAGGCCGGCGTGAAGCGCCTGTATCTTTTCCACTTAAGCCCGAGGTACGAAGACGAGAGCCTGCTGCTCAACCAAGCTCGCAAAGTTTTCCCCGAGTGCTTCGTGCCTAAAGACCTCGAAGTCTACAGTGTTCCGTTCACTCAGTAAGCCACCTTACCAGCCGACCCGCATCCTCGCAGTAGACCTTCACAGTGATGGGCCCCAACGCAACCACTTCACCGGGCTCGTAGAATGAAAGCCTCCCCACGTAGGCGGCCTGCTTGTTGATGTAGAAAACCAGCAAGTTCCACCTCAGCCCCTTGGAAAGAACCGCTCGAGCCGAAGCCCTAATCCGGCGGGACCGTATCAGCATCCGTAGCTTTTCAAAACCCTCGGCCGAGTCGAACGAGGCGAAGACTTTGTCCGAATCCTGTATGACGGAGGCTTTGGGAAAAATGTTCAAGACTGCTTTTAAGACTTTCGACCCAGACTCGGTTGGGTTGACGGGCGCCGTTATCTCTGCGGAGAGCTTCACAGCTGCGACCTAAGAGCCGACAAAGTCATCATAACGTTCAGAGTATTCTCAAACAACTCCGTCTGAGTGACCCGGCCTGTTATCTTACCTCCTTCGACGACGAAAAGCCTACGGATGTTCTTCTCAGCCATCTTTGCCATAGCCTCGCCTAAGGAAGCGTCGGGTGATATTACCTCTATGGGCGATGACATTATTTCACCGACACGCATCGTCAACGAACAGCCCTTAGCTATGCACCTCCGTATAACATCCCTTTCCGTGACCACGCCTACCGGCAGCTTGTTCCGTGTGATGACAACAGACCAAACATCGTTCTCGATCATCTTCTTGACAACGTCCAACACCGTATCGCTCTCATCGACCTCGACGACCTTTCTGTCCATGACATCCCTAACACGTAGAGTGACAGGCATTCAAACCACGTATAGGAGTGTTTTCATGCTTCTTTTAAACTTTCAAGTTCAAACCCTTAATACCGCATCGCAGGCCAAATAGCTGGATGCACGAAAACACCGTCGTAGTTGTTTGGGAGGGTGTCGACGCTGCGGGCAAGACGACTCTTTTAGAAGCAACCTCTGAAAGGCTTAGGAGCCGTGGAATGAGGGTTGAAACTTACAAAACTCCGAGCGACAGCGAGACAGGAGGGTTCGCCACGTCCCACGGCAACCAGCCCACAACCGACCCACTCACACGAATGCTGCTATTCCTGGCCAACACATCAGACGACAGCGCCGTCATCAAGAAGATAATCGATGAGAAAAGACCCGACTACATGTTCATAGACAGGTACTACGCGTGCTCAATAGTCTACGGGTTCGCCCTTATCGGCAGAAAGCTCGGAAAAACCATGGACGACGAAAAGCTTCTCGATTTCTACCGTTTAATCGTGGAGATGGGCTCCGACGTGTTTGTCAGGCCTGACCTGACGGTGGTTGTTGATGTTGATGAACAGACTAGGAAGAGAAGGGTTCAGCGGAAGCATGAGAGCTCAGACCGCTTGTTTGAGAGGGATGAGGCGCTCCAGGCCTTGGTTCGGAGGTACTACTCTGCGTTGTTGAAGAATTTTGACAAGTCTTTTGTAAGGGTGTTGAACGAGGACAGCGTAGTTGACAGGCTGTCGGACGAACTGGCTGGGAAAATTCTGAGCTTGAGGGGGGTGTGAAGCCTTGGTCCGGGCATTCATAGCCGTGGACGTCTCGGACGAGGAGACGGTTAGGAACATCGTAAACGTTCAGAACGAGCTGATGAGCGTGGTGCGGGAGGGGCTGAAGCCGGTCGAACCTCAAAACCTCCACCTCACCATACGTTTCTTGGGCGAGGTGTCCGACGCCGACGTACAGCTAGTTGTAGAGGCTTTGAGCAGGGTTGATGCGAAACAGTTCACCATGAGCCTCAAGGGGCTGGGATACTTCCCCGGAGGAGGCAGAGTCAACGTGGTGTGGGCTGGCGTCGACCAAGGAGAGGAAGAGCTTAAGAAGATTCACGACAACCTGGAGAAACTGCTTTCCGGGATAAGGATCGAGAAGGACAGCAGGTTCTCACCCCACCTAACTATATGCAGGGTCAAGTTTTTGAAGGACAAACAGAGCCTGCTCGACGTGATAAGTCGGAACAGGCAGACCTTCTTCGGACGGCAGAGGGTCGATAGGATAAGCCTGAAAAAAAGTGTTTTAACCTCGTCGGGCCCGGTTTACTCCGACCTAGCGGTGCGTAGGATTTGAGACAGATTTTCGAACAGGTTTTGGAGGAGATTAGGCCGTTGCCGGAGACTTTGAGGGTTGCAGCAGAGCTGGCCGAGCGTCTGGTAGGCCTTGTTGAGGAGTTTTTTGGCCCCGGCACGGCTTCCGTCGAGGGTTCCTTCGCCAAAGGCACTATGGTGAGGGGGCGGGAGGAGGTTGATGTTTTCGTCCACTTTAAACCCGGCGTGCCCGTTGAGAAGGCTTCTCAAATGGTTTTGGCTAGGGGCGTTGAAATAGTCAGAAGCCTTGGGGGCGTCGTCCGTCTGAGGTATGCAAGCCATCCCTACGTCGAGGGCTTCGTGCGGGGGCTGAGGGTGAACATAGTCCCCTGCTACGACGTGGAGTACGGCCGGTGGATTACTCCTGTCGACAGAACACCGCACCACACGAGGTACGTCAAGAAAACGATGGACGAAGGGATGGCTGACGAAACCCGGCTTCTTAAGGCCTTCCTCATGAACGACGGTCTCTACGGGGCCGAGATCAGGGTTCGTGGCTTCAGCGGCTACGTATGCGAGCTTCTGATAATCAAGCACGGCTCCTTCTCAGCGTTGCTAGAGAGGGTCGCCGGCTGGAGGCCCCCCGTAGTCCTTGACGGCGATGCGTCGGAATACCAAGAAGCCGTCATGATCCTGCCTGACCCCGTCGACAGGTCTAGGAACGCAGCCGCAGCCGTCTCCCTGACCTCACTTTCAAAGTTCATCCTAAAGTCCAAGCTGTTTCTCAGAAAGCCAGCCAAGTCATTCTTCACAGGCAGGCCACGAGCTGAAATCAGTCTGGAAGACCGCCGGTTCATGGGCATGGTCTTCGACGTGCCTGAAAAGCCCCCGGACGTGCTTTGGGGCGAGCTCCAGAAGACCATGAACGGGCTGGGAAGGGCCTTGACGACCCACGGCTACCGACCGCTGAGGATGGAGTGCTGGCTCGACGGCTTCAAAGCGGTCATACTGTACGAGCTCGACACGCTCACTCTGCCGGCGGTCTACCTTCACGTGGGGCCTCCCGTTTGGAGCAGGAGCGCCGTTGAGTTTGTTGAGGAGCAGGCTAGGAAAGAGGACGTTGCAGCTTGTCCGTGGGTGTCAGGCGACCGGCTCTACTCTCTCCGCAGAAGAAAGTACACCAACGCCGTAGACTTCGTGAGGCATCTGGTCGATCAGGACCTCGCAGCGGTCTCGAAAGAGCTGAAGCCCTACCTCAAGAAAATGACAACAACCACGGACCCCCAGCAAATTCTCTCAACTCTGTCGCAGGAAGGTAAAGCCTTCTTCGAGGAGTTCATACGAGCATGTCCGAGCTTCATAGCCCTGTACAATTCATCGCACTAGACGATTTGGTTCAAACGAACGTTGACTTGGGCATGCTAGCCTATCCAGCCGCGTTGCCAGACCTAGCTCTTCAAAGAGTTTCAGCCATGATAGAGCTGGGTGTTTCAGCGCTAGCCGTCAAGACTCTTGGCGAAAAGCGTGCTCTGCATGTTGTTGGGAAGGGGGTCAGGGGCGTCGTCGTGCTAGGGCTTGCTGAAGGTTGCAGGGTTGCGGTAAAGCTTCTCAGGACCGATGCCTCGGTGAAGAGCATGGAACGGGAGGCAACAATGCACTCCAGTGCAAACAGCGTAGGCGTAGGCCCAAGACTTTTCAACTGGAGCAGGATGATCACAGTCATGGAGTACGTTGAAGGATCAAGCCTCGGACAACTCATAGCGACAAAACCCGGAAAACAGCTACGCTCTATGTTTGAGGACTGTCTGAACCAGGCCTACGCTCTGGACTCCCATGGTCTCGACCACGGCCAGCTTTCAAACGCCTCGGACCACGTGATAGTCTCAATCACGGGAGCAGCGTACATCATCGACTTCAGCCACTCCTCAGCCCTAAGAAAACCCTCCAACGTCACCTCACTCATCTCCTACCTGTTGAACGTCGTGGCGAAAAACAAGCCCAAAGACCCGCAGCTCCTCTCTCTGCTAAAACTCTACAAACAGCGATACTCTAGAGACTTATTCGACGAGGTTAAAAGCCGTGCCCTCAACCTGCTCGTGGAAGAGCCTATTTACTAGTGTGTGGATGTGTTCCTGATGCTTGACGAAGTAGACCTTGAACAGCTCAAATCGTCTCTGTGCTGCGGCAAGCTTATGAAAGATCCAGACACGCTGGAGAAATACTCGAGGGACATGGGCGGCTTCTACAGAATGCCATCGGCCGTCGCTGTAGCTGAATGCGTCGAGGACGTCAGCCGTGTGATGCGGTTCTGCAACGAGAGAAGAATCCCTGTCACTGCATGGGGCGCAGGCTCGAGCCTAACCGGGGCAGTTGTCTCAGACAGCCTCATCCTCGACCTCTCGAGGTTGGACAAGATCCTGAAAATCGACGCGACGAACTACTACGTCCACGTCGAGGCGGGCGTGGTTCTCGAAAACCTCAACAAAGAGCTGGAGAAACACGGCTTCTTCTTCCCACCTGACCCAGCCAGCAGCTTCATCTGCACGGTGGGCGGAGCGGTTGCCGAGGGCTCTGGAGGCCTGAGATGCGTCAAGTACGGAACTGTCAAGGACTGGGTTTTGGCGTTGAAGGTTGTGCTGGCGGACGGAAGCGTGGTCGTCGTTGGCGAGCCTCTGGCAAAGAACAGAGCCGGATACAACCTCGTCCAGCTCTTCGTCGGCAGCGAGGGAACGCTGGGAGTAATCGTCGAGGCATGGCTGAAAATAGCTCCTTTACCCGACGTGGCGCTGAGGAGGGTTTACGCCGTCTTCGACAGCTGGGTTGACGCAGGAAACACGATACTCGAGGTCCGTAGAAGCAGGATAGTGCCGAGGATGCTGGAGTTCTTCGACAACGTAGGGATCGAAGCAGCCAACAAACTTCACGGAGTTCTACTGCCATACGGCGAAGCGATGCTGCTGATAGACGTCGAGGAATACAGAGGAAACGAGCTGCCAACCCTCATAAACATACTTAAGAAGAACAAGGCACGAGAAATAAGGATCGCAGAGTCTGAAGAGGAGGCTGACAAACTCCTGCAGATAAGAGCAACCATGTACCTCGCAATAAACGCCCTGTCTAAAGCGAGGATTATCGAAGACGTGTGCGTTCCCATAGACAGGATCATAGACTACCTGGCGAAGGTCAAAGAGCTGTCCCAAAAATATGGATTGACAATCGCCATGAACGGCCACGCCGGAGACGGAAACATACATCCCAGCATCCTGTACGACCCCGACAACCCTGAAGAAGTAGTCAAGGCTAACGAAGTCGTCGACGAGCTGATTAGGTACTCGACCGATATAGGGGGAACGATAACAGGCGAACACGGCGTAGGGCTGCAGAAGATGCGGCATCTCTCTTACCAGCTGAGTTTACACAACGGCCCACAGGTCCTCGGTTTGATGAAGGGTTTGAAGAAGCTGTTCGACCCGAACAACATACTTAACCCGGGAAAATACCTCGACTAGGCATGTGGACAATAGCCGTCGACTTCGGCGCCTCGATGCTCCGGTTCGCCGTCGTAGAGAATTACAGGGTCGTGAGGAGAGTGGTCTGCGCGACACCTAGGACGCTGGCGGAGCTCAGGCATGTCTTCCGCAACTCCTTCAACATCCTGCACGCCATGGGTGTTTCAGGAAACGCTCCAGTAGGCATAGCCTCGATAGGGCCTTTCGAAAAAGAGGGCGTCGTCAAGGCAACTAACATCGGCGGGTTGAGGATAAACCTCCGCAAAATCGTCGAGGAGGCGCACTGGGGAAGAATCACCATACTCAACGACTGTACGGCGGCTGCCTTGGCTGAGAAAACCATAGGCCCGTGGAGAGGCCTCAAAAACCTCGTCTACGTCACGATTAGCACAGGCATAGGAGGTGGAGCCGTTGTCGACGGCCACCTGCTCATAGGTAGAGATGGGAACGCCGCCGAGATAGGGCACATGGTTGTGGACTACCAAAGCACTATCAAGTGTGGCTGCGGCGGGCTGGGCCACTGGGAGGCATTCTGCTCGGGGGTAGGGCTGCCCAAGCTTGCGCGTCAAGTAATCGGCAAAGCTGCTTGGGTTGACTCGAGGCAAGTTTTCGAAGCTGCTGAGCGAGGAGATAGAAGGGCCTTGAACGTGCTGAACAAGATGGCTGAGCTCAACGCTGTGGGCTTCTCGAACATCATGAACGTCTACGACCCCGAAATCGTCATAGTGGGTGGGAGCGTGGCGCTCAACCATCCAGTCGAAACCGTCGAGAAGCCCAAACGCCTTCTAAACAAATACTCGATGCTCAGAAGCAAGCTGGTTCTAACATCCCTAGGCCACGACGGGCCTCTGCTAGGCGCTGCGGCAGCAGCCCAGACGGGACACGAAGGTTAATATATTTTCAAGACGCCTAACAAGCTAATGAAAGCTTTCGTTCTAGGAACTGTCGGTACGAGGAGCGGATTGACGGAGACGCTTGCGGCTGTAAGGTCCGACAAAAACATAGAGGAATCCTACCTAATCTGGGGCCCATACGACACCGTGTCAAAAGTAAACTGTGAGTCCCTGAAGCATCTTAACCAGGTTCTTGACGTGATGAGGGAGCATGGAGTCGTCGACACCAACACGCTCATCGTAAACGAGGGAGGCCTCTCCTTCGAGAAGGAAAACTGCGGCAAAACCCGTAAATGCGCCTACATATTCATAAAGATGAGGAGGCCGTCGGCTCCGAAGCTCTGGGAAAAATACTTGATGTCGATAGAAGAGGTCCTCGAAGGCCATGAATTGTTCGGCATGTGGGACGTGGTCGTCAGCGTGGCGGAGGAAGCCAGGACAGACTTCTTCAACAGGGTTTTCAAAAGGCTATGGCTGCTGACCGAGGTGAACATGACCTCGACGCACACCATGTTCACTGTAAAGGAGTAGGAATAGCATAGTTAATAGTAATCAAACGGCCAGGACGATGGTAATGACGAGCCTCAGGGAGTTCATGCGGAGAGTTCCACAATGCGTGACGGTCGTCGCAACTTATCATGAGGGCAAACCGCATGGAATGACTGTAAGCTCGTTTGCTTCGGTTTCACTCAACCCGCCGCTCGTCGTCATTTCTCTGGAGAGGAACACTAAGACATGCAACACGGTGCTGGTGTCAAAGAAGTTCGCCGTAAACTTGCTGGGGCAGAAGCAGTCGCAGCTTTCGGACATTTTTGCCTACGTTGACCACGACGAGAGGTTTAAACGGGTCAAGTTCAGGATTGAGAACGAGGTTTTTCCTGTTTTGGACGACGTGGTGGGAGTCTTGTTCTGCACGGTTGACAAGGCTTACGAGGCAGGCGACCATCTGCTAGTTCTCGGCAAGGTTGAAGAATGTAAAATCTACTCCGACGACCCTCCTCTCGTTTATCTTCAGCGTCAGTACTTCACCGTCGGACCTCTTAGGGAGTAAGCCTGAACCTGTCCCTCGGAAAAAGAATCACTTCCCTTATGTTGGTTATGCGTGTAAGCACCATCATCAACCTCTCAAACCCAAGCCCCCATCCCGCGTGGACGGGCATTCCGTACTCAAACACCTTAAGATGGTCCTCGAACTGCTTCGGGTCCAAGCCTTTCTGGACAAGCCTATCCTTCAGAACGCTGTGCTGGTGTACACGTGTTCCTCCAGACGCTAGCTCGAGCCACTGATACATCAAGTCGAAAGACTCCGACACGGATGGGTTGACGGCTGAGGGCTGTATGTAGAAAGGCTTGATCTCGGTTGGGAAGCCTGTTATGAAGTAGTAGCCGTGGAAGTGTTTTGCAAGAGCTCTGAGATGCGGTGTGCTGAAATCCTCGCCCCACTCAACCTTTACTCCATCTCTTTCTAGAACCCTAAGAGCTTCGTCGTAGCTCAGCCTCGTGAAAGGAGTTTTAGGAACCTTGAGAGAAACACCTAATAAGTCAAGCTCTCTCTGGTGCTGGCTCAGTAAACGCTTGTAGACATGAACAACAGCTCGTTCAAGAACAGTCATGACGTCCTCCATGTCGGCGAAAGCCTGCTCGATGTCAACCGACGTAAACTCGCTTACGTGTCTCCTCGTGTGAGACTCTTCCGCCCTGAAGAACGGCCCTATCTCAAACACCTTCTCAAAAACCGTCGTCAGCTGCTCTTTGTATAACTGAGGACTCTGAGCCAAGTATGCAGTCCTGTCAAAGTACTTGACTTCGAAAAGCTCTGCGCCTCCCTCCGTAGCCGAACCAATTATCTTCGGCGTCCTCACCTCGATGTATCCGTTGTCGTAGAAGAACTCCCGGAGCGCTCTGAGCACTGCGCTCCCGAGAACAAAGACCGACTTGATTTTTTGTCTGCGAAGGTCAAGTATTCTGTGCTTAAGCCTCACGTCCAAGCTTGCTGAGACCTTCTCCGTCGGGTCGTACTCGAGCCTGTTCGCCGCCTTCGACAGTATCTCGATGGTCTCGCCGACAACCTCAACCCCTCTCCTAGCTTTCGGCTGACGGGCCACGTAGCCGTGGACAAACACGACAGATTCATTGGACAGCTTGGCCAGCTCCTGGACCACCGCGCCATCAAGCCCGTCTCGCCTGAATACTATCTGACAATCACCTGACACATCTCTCAAAACTATGAACACTAGCTTGCCCAAGTCCCGTACTTCATGAACCCATCCGAACAGGTTTACATGCTTTCCGTCAAGAGACTCGCCTATCTCCGCTGCATGGACTCTCTTCGAAAACTCTCTCTTGAGCCTCTCGTCTAGCAATATGCATCACCTAGGTGTTGACAACCTCCTTCTCTGAGGCTCAAAGCTTACGTCAACGCCTTTAAACTCTTTCACAAAACGCGAGAGGATGTTCGGAGGAGCTGGGAGCTTCCTCTCATCATCTATAACGGCCTTCATCTCGACCGACTGGTCTGGGAGCCACATCTTGTTGACTGCTAGGAGCCGGGCGGGGCTTACAAGGCCTTGGAGGAACTTGTTGAAGTCCTTGAATTCCTCGACAACCTCAGCCTTCAGCCTGAACCTTTCCGACAACCCCCGTCTAACCTGAGCAAGGGCCTCCTGACCCAGGCTTGACACGCTCCGCTCGCCGAGGACGACAAAAATATAGTCGTCGAGCTTAACGCTTTTCAAGTAGGCAAGCGACGAAAGTGTCTGTACTCTCTTCTCCAGCTCCAGAAGAAAACGCATCACATCAAAATCTAGGGGTGAGAGCTCGCCCCGGCTCAGCTTGTCCTCGCATTTAGAGCAGAGAACACCGGTCCTCAGGTCGAACGTACAAACCGGAAACTCCAACGCATGCACCTAGAGGCTGCCATGAAGCCGTCAGCCTTGTCCAATAACTATTTCTATGGTGCTCACGTTAAGAGTCCTGTTCTGCTCATCAGTTATCTGCTCTGTTCCCAGCCTGATGTCTTTGATGGTCAGGTTTGAGATGAACCTGTTCTTGACTATCTGCACGACGTCGACGGCTCTGCTTATAGCCCTTCCACGGGCCTTCACGATGATGTCGCCGGAACCCGTCTGGAAACCAGTAAGGCAAGCCAAGACGTAGCTCATCACCGGCTTCTTACCCACCAGCACCGTAGGCGCTATCTGCTTCGACACCCATCATCACCTTTACTAATCAGCACATACCAAGAATGATGTGCAATAAATAGGTTTCTAAACCTGTCGGCGACAGCCAACGATAAGATATAAATTGGGTCGAGGGACAGAAAGCCGTCGAAAATGCCGATACGAGACCCGGCCTTACTCCAGCTAGCTCAGCGTCGAAGGCTGCTAGTGAAGATATGCAGGGAATGTGGTGCAAGGAACGCTGGGACAGCCGTCAAATGCAGGAAATGCCGCAGCTACAACCTTAGATGGAAGCGGAGGGAGATAAAGAGGTAGGGCCGGTGGTCTAGCCTGGAAGGACGCTGCTCTTACGAGGAAAAGAGATTAATACGAACTCCATCAATAAGGTGTTAGGTTTTGGGGCTGTGGTCTAGCATGGGATGACACCGTCCTTACGCGACGGAGGTCCCCGGTTCAAATCCGGGCAGCCCCAAATTATACATAGTTACATCGGCGAATAGGAGTCTACAGATTAACTTCATCCTAGAATGAGGGAAAAATAGGGGAGGGTTTGGCTGGAGGCCACACCAGTAGAAAAACATCTAAGAACCCATGAAAGGCCGGCTGTTCGTAAGAGCGACAAATGCGGGAATGTTCCCGCATTGTTACGAAGCAGGTCATACCGGCTTTCAGGGTTTTTCTCTGTTGTTCAGGCCGGTTTGGCCTCCAGCCTTTCACGGGTTCTCATCGTTTTCCAGACTGTGTAAAGTGTTCTTTTTTCTTCTTTGGATTTCTTCGGGTTTCCCAGAGCCATCGAAAGCCGTTGTAGTGCCTGTCTTGCTCTAGCATTGTATCTCTTTGGCTTTCCTCTGAACAGTCCGAAGAAGTTGGCTGTTTTAATGAAGTTTTTATGTGGGTCTATGTGGAGCATGACTTCCGCCAAGGCCTCTCTCGCCATTAGATGAGTGTTTCCGTCTATGTCTAAAGCTCGAACAAGCCCATTGTAAGCGGGTATTCTTTTACCCGCTTCATCGACAATCAACGAAGCCATAGCGTTAATCTGTTCTTCAAGACAATCGAGAGCCGTCTTCAGAATATTTCTCTCCAAGCCATTCAGAGCCCTTATCCTGTTAGTCAGGCTCTGACGGCTTCTTAGAAGACCTCTATGAGCGGCGATAATTTTCCGCATGGTCAGATAGTCTTCGTCAACCTCTCTAAACCATCTACTGTCTATCGACATAAGAATTCTTACGTCGTTCCTAGCCGTCTTAGAGAGCTTCAGTTCTTCACGTTTCCTAGCCATCAGCGTCAGCCTTCTCAAATAGAAGACTCTAACACCCCGTCTGATAACCTCTATGAAATCATCGGTGAGCTCTACTGGAACAACATCCACGTAGAGCTCGTCACCAGCCCCAGCAGGAACCTCTGTTATCTCCGTGACCTTACTGAAGCCTCCACCGTCAACCGTGTAATGATGATAGTTCTCATCGTTCTTCCTTTTTCTGTCCTTGTCAGCAAGCCTATGCACGTCAACGTAGAACCTTCTTACTTCTCTCCCGAGAGGTTTATAAGCCTCTTTTCGGGGACAATTCTCCATCAGGCGTGTCCACCCCTCCCCTCAGCACGCTAGGCCTTGTCGGCTCGGGGAGGCGTGCAGACCCCGAGCCGCTCCCCGCCACGTCATATGGCTGAGGCCCGGGAGCAGGCCCCTCCAAACCCCTGGAGGCAGGGCCTTCAA
>JAVYLK010000001.1:0-241066 GCA_038740895.1 Candidatus Caldarchaeum sp. | reverse complement strand
ACTACCTTCAGCCCGGGTGTGTGGACGAAGTAGGCTTCGGGGCTCTGGCTGTGGAACATACCTCCTTTGACGCCTCCTCCGACGGGCGCCCTTACAACCATCGGAACCGAGAACTGCCCTCCCGTCCTGTACCTGATCTTGGCAACGTTCGAAACGATCTGGTCGAACCCACCGAAGATAAAGTCTGCAAACTGGATCTCGGCGACGGGCCTTAACCCGTTCATGGCTAGTCCAGCCGCCACGCCAATTATGGCGGCCTCCGACAGAGGTGTGTCGATGACTCTTTCAGGCCCGAACAACTCGTAGAGCCCGTCTGTTATCAGGAAGACGCCGCCCCGTCTTCCAACATCCTCCCCCAACAGGACAACCCTCTCGTCCCTCTGCATCTCCTCCCTCAAAGCCATGTTTAGAGCCTGAGCCATGTTAAGCAGTGGCACAACATCACCTCTCCAGCATGGAGCTTATGTAGAATTCACCGGCTCTGTACGAGCTGCGGACCAGAGGCCCACACGCAGCATACTTGAAACCCATCTTCAACGCCTCAGACCTGTAGTAGTCGAAAACAGAGGGGTGAACATATTCCTTCACAGGCAGGTGTTTCATGGTAGGGCGTAGATACTGTCCCACCGTGATGAAATCAACTCCCGCCGCACGCAGCTCCCTCATGGCTTCCAAAACCTCATCCACGGTCTCGCCGAGCCCGACCATTATCGAGGATTTTGTCAACATGCTTCCGTCAACCTGCTTGACGGTCTTGAGCACTTGGATAGACTGGTCAAAAGAAGCCCTGGCGTCTCTGACGAAGGGGCTTAGCCTTCTCACTGTCTCGACGTTGTGAGCCACCACGTCGGGTCTCGACTCCACAACTATTTCGATACAGCGTCGGTCCGCTCGGAAGTCGGGTATGAGAACTTCGACCAGTATCTTGCTGTTGACTTTCTTAATCGCCCTCACGGTTTCAGCATAGACCGACGCGCCACCGTCTGGGATGTCGTCCCGGCAGACAGAGGTAAGTACTACATACTTCAGCCCGAGCTCGTCGACAGCCCTGGCAACGTTGTAAGGCTCGTTCATGTCCACAAAACCGTATGGGTTGCCGGACTTTACTGCGCAAAACCTGCAGCTCCTGCTGCAGATGTCTCCGAGTATCATCACGGTAGCCGTTCCGCCGCCCCAGCATTCGCCGAGGTTGGGGCATAGGGCCTCTTCGCAGACAGTATGTAGCATATGCTTTCTCAGGACCTTCTTGACCTCTGAATACTGTCCGTGCCCGGGTATCGTAGTCTTGACCCATGAGGGTTTCTGGAGGGTCTGCATCGGCCAAGTCGTGTCAATATAAAATTTAAGCATATATCTACGTAGGTTGAAAAAATGACGGGTTGAAGAGAAGAGTCGACGAGAGGTCGGCGGGGGCCGTGGTCTTCTACGCGGAGGACGCGGGGGTGGAGTACCTGCTGCTCAAGTACGGGGCGGGGCACTGGGATTTTCCCAAGGGACACATAGAGAAGGACGAGTTGGAGATGGACGCCGTGCTGAGAGAGGTGAGGGAGGAGACGGGCCTCGACCGGATCGAGATAATCCAAGGCTTCAGGAAAACAATCAACTACATGTTCATGAAGGAGGGGAGGCTCGTAAGGAAAGAGGTCGTCTTCTACCTAGGCAGAGCCTTCACAAAATCCATCGTCCTTTCACCCGAACACCTCGACTTCACGTGGCTTCCGGTCGGCAAGGCGGTCGAGAGGCTTACTTTCAAGACGGCTAAGGACACGCTGCTTCAAGCCGACTCTTTCCTGAGGAGCCAGACGCACATACATATTTAAAACGCAGCGAGCTTAGCGGGTATAAAGATGAAGGCGACGGCCTTAATACTTACGATTCTGATGCTGGCGTTCATCCAGGCGGCGGAGGCTCAAGAACAACCACAGACGCTAACCGTCCGAGTCGTGGACCCAGACGGGCTACCCAAGCCAGGCCTTACGGTTGTCGTGGAGGGCCCCGGCTTCAGGGAGACATCTGCAACCAACTCCTCCGGGCACGCTGTCTTCCGGCAGATAGTTCCGGGCTCTTACGAACTGGTTCTCCTGCTGCAGAACATCGAGCTTTTGAGGAGGAGCATCAGCTATCCTGAGACAACATTCTTGGAGCTGCAGGCTCCAGTCAGCCGTCTATCTGTAAAAGTATCGGATTTGGCTGGCAGAGCCGTGGAAAACGTCATCGTCACGCTGAACGCCCCAACAGGCGTCGTCTCAGTATCTCAGCGGACAAACTCAACCGGCCACGCTTTCTTCTCCGACGTTCCCTACTCCACGCTCGGCAGAATCGGCGGAGCGTACTCTCTCCGAGTTTCGAAACAGGATGCAGTCGTGGCGAGGAGTAGTGTTGATGTTGCTGCTGGAAGGGTGTTTCATGAAATTACAGCGGGCCTCGTCAACGTCAACTTCACGGTCGTGTTCCGAGACGGGCAGGAGGCGCCGGTCGACGCTGAGCTCTCTCTACGGGCTGGAAACTTCAGCCAATCGCTGTCGGTGTCGCGTGGTCTTGCTTCTGTCATAAACCTGCCGACCTCCGCTGAGGTAGGAGCGTACAACGCCTCGTTGTTCATCAGGCTAGGGGCTAGAAACGTTGTGGTGCATTCATCGTTCCTCACACTCCAGTCTGACGCAAGCATATTCCTCCCCGCCGACGTAGGCAAGCTTACAGTCAGGGTTCTCGACCCTGAGGGAAAACCTGTCAGGGGTGTGGGCATGCTCGTCGGCACTAGGGAGCTTGGAAACTTCACCAGCGGAGTCACCAACGAAAACGGCGTCTACGAATTTGGCGTTCTTCCGCTTTCGTCGAGAACGGGCGAGTACAGCTTGTCTCTTTTCAGGGGTAGGACGAGGATTCAGGTCGAGAGTCTTGCGGTCGACCAGCGTGAAACCGTCAAGGATGTTTATCTCAGGTTTCAACAAATCACTGTTAACGTCTACGACGCCGGAGGAAGCCCTGTGTCAGGAGCCGTTGTAATGATCACAGACCCGCAGACAGGCCGGTCGGCTAACGCAACAACAGCCAACGGCGCAAGCCTTCTGAACGTCTTCCCCGGGTCCAACGAAGTCCAGATAACTTACCAGCAGAGAGAAGTCTTCAAACGATCCGTCGAACTATCTGGAGAAGTTTTCACAGTCAGGTTGTCAAACGTCAACTTCCCCATGACTGTGAGAATAGTCGACGCCCTAGGAGGATACGTCGAAGGCCTCAAGGTTGTTGTCAAGCTTGACGACGAAGTCGTCGTCGACAGACTGACGGAGAGCCAGCCCATAAGCCTAGTGGTTGAGAAGCCGTCGACGCTTACGGTCGACGTTTACAGAGGCGGAGAGCTTCTGGCGAGGGAAAGGGTTTTGGCGGCTGGCGCCGGCAGTATGGAAGTTAGGCTTTTGGCCTACGTCTACGTGGGTGGGGGATTGGTCTCCGTGGACCTTGTTGTCTCTGCTTTCCTAGCGATCGTCCTCGCTGTCTTGTCGCTGATGGTCGTTTACAGGCTGCGGCTAGCTAGGCAACGTTAATATAAAACCATGCTGGACAAGGGCTAAAGTGGGGTTCAGAATTGGCTAACTGGACCTTGAGCAAAGAACCAACACCAATATGCAACCCGCTTTGCAGGTTTTTCAGGTGCGCTAAAAAAGTCCTCGACTACAGGAGGGACCCCCCGTGGTGCAACTGGGTTGACGCTCCCTGCATAGGATACCAATGTCCCTACGCCCAGTGCAACCAGATGAAGCTTCTGCCCGACGGCAGGTGCGGGCTTTTCGTCAAAAGGAAGACAGTTGAGGACGTCCAGGTTGTCAACATGCACCCTACTCCGGTCGCAAGAGCTCGGAAGAAGCTGGACAAGCTGGGGCTGTGAGGAGCCTTATTTGAACCGGGTCGAAATAATACCTGTGAAAGGCATTCCCGTTGTAGAGGAGGGGCACAGCGTCGGCGAGGCTATTCTCGGAGCGTTGAAAAGGTCTGGTGAGAGGCTAGTCGACGGCGACGTCGTCGTCGTGGCTCATTCAATCATCTCCCGGAGCGAGGGCTGCAGGGTCAAGCTTTCAGAGGTCAAGCCTTCCGAACTCGCCGTGAAAATTGCCGAGAGAATGGGAAAAGACCCAAGACACGTGGAGATTGTCCTCAGGAACAGTAGGAAGGTCGTCAGGATGGGGGGTGGCGTCATCGTCTGCGAGACCGAGCACGGGTTCATCTGCGCCAACGCTGGAGTAGACGCATCCAACTCAGGAGGGCCCGAATATGTCATAACTCTACCCAAGGACCCCGACAAGTCTGCCGAAAGGATCCGAAAAGAAATCAAGAGGCTGGCCGACGTCGACGTCGCAGTCGTCGTGAGCGACACCTTCGGACGGCCTTTCAGGAAAGGAGCAGTAAACGTCGCCATAGGATGCAGCGGGATCAACCCCTTGAGGGACAGAAGAGGCGAGAAAGACCTATTCGGCAGGACTCTAGTCTCAAAAGTCATAGCAATAGCGGACGAGCTTGCTTCGGCGGCCGAGCTGGTTATGGGGGAGGGAGACGAAGGCGTCCCAGCCGCCGTCATACGTGGCTACGCTTACGACAGGACTAGCGTCCCGGCTAGGGCTGTTGTGAGGGACGAGGCTGAGGACCTGTTCCGGTGAAATGGGGTGAGGAACATGGGCTCGGGCGACGTGTGGAAGGCGTTGAGAGCTGTGGAGACGGGAGCTGACCCCGAGCAAGTGGTGAGAGGACTTGACTGGAGGGGGATGGAGGAGTTTGTTGCCTCAGCATGCAGGGAAGCGGGCATGAAGTGTTTGAGGGATGTGCGCCTCATGAATGGTAGGCGAAGAGTGCAGATCGACGTTGTAGCTGCGACCACGAGCCTCTGCATCGTGGTCGAATGCAAGAGGTGGCGGAAGCCTCTGAAGGGGAAAGTTCTTCAGACCACGGTAGCGAAAGAAGTTGAGAGGACTGAGGCCTTGGCCGACAGGCTCCGGGACCTGTATCCGGGAAACAACCTAGTCTTCTTCGCACCGGTAATCATGGCTCTGTACTCCGACAGCATCCAGCCTGTGTCGGGAGTCTTCGTCCTGTCGGTCGACAAGCTAACAGGCCTTCTACGGGCTCCTGAAACTCTTCTAAACGGTGCAGCCATAGTCAGGAAGATGAGCCCCAAGTGGACTTGCTTCCTAGAAAGCTACACCTTATATCAAGGTAACTCCGTCAAAAAACAGTTTGGACAGGTTGTGGGCGCCATGGAGGATGAGTTACATAAAGACCGCTAAGGACACGGCCGAATGTATCTTCTGCGAGGCGGCCAAAACATCCGACGACGCCTCAAGGTACGTTGTCCACCGCGGGGCCAAGTCGCTTATCATCATGAACCTCTACCCATACAACAACGGTCATCTGATGGTCTCCCCGTACCGCCACATCTCGAGCATACTGGAGATGGATGATGACGAGATGCTTGACGTGATGAGGCTTCTGAAGACGGCTGTAGCACTGGTCAAGAAAGCTCTGAACCCGGAGGCCTTCAACATAGGGGTTAACATAGGCAGGTATGCGGGCGCTGGTATAGAGGACCATATCCATTTCCACGTTGTGCCACGCTGGAGAGGAGACACGAACTTCATGACCACGCTTTCCAACACGAGGGTTCTCCCTGAGATGGTGGACCAGACATACAAAAGGCTCTTAGAGGCTAAGCTGTAGCCAGCCTTTCAGCTACCTGCTTGTAGTAAGTGGAGGAAGTGTTCGCCAGCAGCACTACTCTGCTCACATCGTCCTCGACTACTTTGGTGTATGCAAGAAGCCTTCCCAGCTCCTCTGCGAACAACCTCAAATCCTCCAGAGTAGGCATGTTCTCTCTCTTGAGCCGTTTCTGCGACTCACCCACATGCGTGTAGCCCTTGCATTCGACGAAGTCGGGGGAGGCCGTCTTAATCAGCTCAGAGTACTTTTCAGGCGAGTGCATGTTTACGTGCTTCACGAGCGTCAGCCTTATGACCTTCCTGCACGAAAACCTGCCCATCAGCTCGAGAGACTTAAGCAGCCTCTCCCAACTGTCCGGGATCAAGGGCTTGCTAGCCCGCAAGTGTGTCTCCTTGTCGGGCCCGTACAGGCTTATGTACAGAGAAGTTGGCTGAGCCTTCTCCAGAAGCTCCTCAAGCCTTTCCGGCATGGTGCCGTTGCTGACTAGGAAAGTCGTCATGCCGCGACGCGTAGCTTCCGCAATCAACTCAGCTAGGTAGGGGTAGACAGTGGGCTCGCCGTCCAGCGATATCGCCATGTGCTTCGGCTGCATGGCTTCCTCGAACCTCACCTTAGAGACTTTAGGGTTTCCGCCGAAGCCTGAAAGAAGCTGCTTGTGTTCTTCGACCACCTTGTCGAGGACCTGGCGTGGGTCGTCCCATTCTCCGTCGAAGGGCTGAACCCTGTTTAAAGTGTGGAAGCGCCAGCAGAAGACGCACATCATGTTGCAGTACTGAACGGAGGGGGTCATCTGAATGCATCTATGGCTGTCTATTCCGTACCAGCTCTTGTAGCAGAGCTTACCGCCCCTCAGGGCCGACTTGGTCCAGTGGCAGACTTTGACCGCTGAGTGTCTGCCGACAACTCTGTAGCCGGCCTGCTCAAATTTCTGGGCAAGCTTGACCTCCTTCCTGACAGGCTTTCCAACTTCTTTCAACGGAATCGTTTGGGCCAATCCTCAGCAAGCTTGTTAAGCCCATCCCTTAAATTTTTCCATCAACACCTATATTGATGAAAATATCCGTCGTCGGCGCACTAACCGTAGACTTGATAGGAGACGAGCCTGTCGTGGGAGGCCCCCCGTGGTACGCAGGCATCGCAGCACATAGATGCGGGGCCAGGGTTTCCCTTATCTCGACCGTTGGCGAAGACTTTCCAGAGTACTTTTTCAGAGAGATTATCGAGGCGGGGCTGGATACGTCAGGCGTCAAGACAGTGAAGGGAGCGAGGACCTATTCTTTTAAGCCTGTGTTCACGGAGTCTGGCAGAAGGTTGAGGCTAGTTTCCCAAGGCCCTAGAATATCTTTGGAGCAGCTGGAGGAGCTGGACGCCGACGCCGTCATCATCTCACCTGTCTTCAAAGAGCTTGAGCTTGAGCATCTTGATGCTGTCAGGAGGCGTGTGGAACGCCTAACCGTAGACCTTCAAGGGTTTGTGAGAGAGTCTGGTGAATGCGGCGAAATCTACCTAAAACCACTCAACAACACCAACCTGCTGAAGTATGCTGAGGTTGTTCACTGTTCGGAGGAAGAAGCTCAAGCCATATCGATGAAAAACACTCCCTACGAGGCCCTTAGGTTCATGCATCGACATGGCGTTGGAAAATGTCTCTTGGGCGTCGAGAACGGCCTCTACGTGATGAATGGAGACAGCGTTATGTTCATCCAGGTCATCGACCCCCAGAGAGTCGCAGACACTACGGGCGCAGGAGACATTTTGACCGGGGCTTTCACCGCCCTCGCCTGTCAAGGACTCTCGGCTGAAGAATCAGCGGTCCGGGCTCTGGAGTTGGTGAGGCTGTCTATGAATTATCATCCGCCTTTGAGGGTGCCTGAAAGGCTTACGAGCTCTCAGCCTCTCTGCCGGGTTGTCTGGCGGAAGTCTGTCGGCTAGACTTCCTCGCCTTCGTCAGCAGCTTCTTCGCCTTAGCGGTGAGGGCTGGATATTTTTCGCTCAAGGCTGACTCGACTATGGTGGCTAGTTCGTCGCTTATGCTGTACCGTGGTATTACGCTTTTCCTGTAGTTCAAGATTCCGCTGGCGAGGGGTGAGTAGAAGGCTAGCCTAGGCTGCTTGATGGCTTGTTTGACGGCGGTTTTGAGCATTTTCTCGTCAACATGTTCTTGCCTCTTTTTCATGTTTTAGTTGTTAACGTTTTACCTTTTAACTTTTAACTCGTCCACCGGCCTGTCCGTGTTGTTCGAAAAATCGAACAATTTATATAGCCGACGCCTAAAACAACTCAAACTGCAATCAAACCATCGTTGCGATAAACCGGCTGCAGCAACTCAAGGCTGTTTGAATTAGCCCAGCAGATGAGTCCCCATACCCAGCCTTAGTACCCGTAGAGGAGTTTAAACCACGTCGAGTTAGGCTAATCGGGGGAGGTATCGGACAGATGGATGAATAGCTCAACAGGTGTTGAGTTTAGCTGGTTGGGCTGCGGGCTTGTGATTGTTCGAAAAATAAAACAGGAAAAAATGGGAAAGCTAAAGCATCGAGTTAAAAGTTAAAAGGTTTACTCGGAAGACCTGTCCGCGACATGCTTGACAACTTTTTCTGGACACAGCCGGTTAACAACGTAATCAAACCCTTTATCGGGGTCGCTGTGCTCTCCACAGGTGTATATGTCTACCGTAGCATATCTGTACTGCTGCCACGTGTGGACGGCTATGTGGCTCTCCTTAACCAGAGCTATCACGGACACCCCTCCCTTTTCTCCTCCAAACCTCCAGGACCTCAGAGACACCAGCGTCATCTTGGACAGATTCACAGCATCTAGGACGACCTGACGCAGAAGCTTCTGGTCCCTAAGCACTTCCGCTGAACACCCGTACAGGTTTCCGAAGACGTGCTTCCCGACGATCTGCTTATGCACCGTTCTACTCTGGAGCATTTTCTTTTCTACGAACCTCGCAGATGTGCTTAAAATAATAACATATAAATCATTTCATACGTCGTCATGCGTCCTCAAAAAAATCACCATTTTTTGTCGTGCAACTAATTTTTTTACCGCAAAAATACGACGACGTACGTCGAAGCTGGGTGGTTGAAAAATTGGCCACGAAAAACAAATAAAACAGATCGCACGCTTGTAGAAAGATGAAAGTTCCTGGGCCGGGGGTCTATTTGAAGGATGAGCTTGACTTGGGGTCGTTGATGAAGGACGTTCTGGGTCTTGTGTCCGACGGCTCCTGTGGAGCGTGTGCTTTCTTCGTGGGCGTCGTAAAGAAACGCGGGCGTGGGCCTGTCGATGTTGAGATGCTTCTGATGGAATCGTACAGGGAGCATGCTGACAAGGCCCTCAACAGGATATGTGAGGAGGTGAGAGCCGAGTACGGACTGGCTTTCGTCGGAGTTTGGCATCTAGTCGGCGAATTCAAGCTGGGAGAGCCGGTGGTGGTGGTTGCAGCCGCTGGAGAGGGTAGGGTGGAGGTCTTCGCCGGTCTTAGGAGGGCTGTCGAACGCTACAAGAGAGAGCCTGCTCTCTTCAAGAAAGAAGTCTACGTCGACGGTAGCTCTTCATGGATCGAGGGAGCATGAGGATCTCGACAAAGTACTTTGCATTCATACGTGAGAGGCTGGGAAGGGGCTCTGAAGTTTTCGAGATGGACGAAAGCTCGACTGTCGAGGACTTCATCCAACTAGTTAGGCGGCTGTACGGCGACAAGCTGAAGGAAGCTTTCGAGGGGTCTTCTCTGAGACCTGGCTACGCTCTAGCGGTCAACGGCGAAACCTTGGATCGTTTACTCTGGAAAACAACTCCGCTGAAGGAGGGAGACGTAGTGGTCATACTTCCCCCCATCGCAGGAGGGATCACCTGAAGCTGGGGAGCCTCACACCCCTTTGTCCCTGGTACTTGCCGCTGTATGGTTTCTCGACGATGGACGAAAGCCTTGCGAAGACGACGTGCAGGAACCTGTCCCCGCTGTATAGTCGTACGGGGAAGTCTCCGCCCACTATCTCTATGGTGAGCTCCCCCTCGAAATTTGCGTCTATTATCGTTGGAGGAATCGTCAACCCTATCCTTGCGTAGCTGCTCCGGAGGTTGACGAACCCCATCAGGTCCTTGGGGAGTGCTAGGTACTCTAGCGTGTGGAGGAGGACGTGCTCTTTGGGGTTTACGACGAACGAGTCGCCTTCCTCGAAGTGGTAGAAGTCGCTGGCAGAAGAGTTTCTAGTGTCGAAGACCTGGTTGTTTTTGTTGAACCGGGCTACTTGACGCCCTATCCTGAGGTCAAGCCCGTTCTCCCTCACCACGTCTTCGTCGAAAGGCTGTATCCTGATCCTGCCGCTTTTTATGTAGTTCCACAGGTCGAAGTCGGACAGTATCATCGATGGTTGTGTTGAAGCCTTATTTATATCTCTATGACGGTCATGTCCCTAGCTACTACGATGTTTTCTGCTCCACATCCCTTGAGAGCTGTCTCGAGGCGTTTCTCAGCCCCCTCCCACGCAGGGTACAGATGCGTCGCCACGATTGTTCTAGGCCTTATCGTCTCAACTAGCTTGGCTAGCTGTTTTTCGGAGGTGTGCTTGCCGAGCATTACCTCCTCGGGGAAGCTGCATTCATGGATCAAAACGTCGCATCCCTTGGCCAGTTTGACGAGCCTTTCGTCTGGAGTGGTGTCGCCGGAGAACACCACGGATCGATGCTCGGCCTCGAAGCGGTAGGCCAGCCCGTTGAAGTGCTCGACTTCAGCCGCAACAGCTCTGAGCCCCTTAGACTCCCACACCCCGCCGTTCCTCAGCTCGGCTGTTGTTGTGTACCTATTGCAGCCCATAGTTCTGCTCAAGTACGGGAACGTCTCCTCGGCTATGGTGTGCACGAGTTGGGAGAGACCCGCCGGCCCCACTAGGTTTAGTTTTCCGGGGGAGGTGCTGGGCTTTCCGTCTTGGTCGTAAGCCCACAGCATCAATAGCGGAAGCAGGTCCGCCACATGGTCTAGGTGGAAGTGGGTGATGAAGCAGGCTAGGAGGCTCTTCGGAGAGACGCGGAGACGTCTCAGCTTCTCCAAGTACCCTGGCCCGGGGTCAACCCCGATCCTGAGCGACCCTGTCTCGATAAGTAGCCCGCTTCCAAATCTTTCAGGCGAAGGCACTATGCTGCCGGACCCTACCACAACTATCCTCATCAGGATCCTCCCCGAGCTATGTGAACCACGTGAGGCATCTCTCCTCCGAAAAGCTCCAGCGCCAACTCAACGGCCTCGGGAGACCCAGGGAGAGCCATCACAAGCTTGCCCCTAGCTACTCCGGCGAAAGTCCTAGACAGAGCTGCCGCCGCGCCAACGGTCTTGAAGCTCTCGAGCCTGAAAATCTCACCCCACCCCTCCAGCTCCTTGTCGAGCAAAGGCTTCAGTGCCTCCACGGTCACATCTCTGGGAGATACACCCGTCCCACCTGTTACTACTACCGCGTCAAAAGGTTCATCCAGAGCTTTGACGACTGCTGTACGGATCATCCAGACATCGTCGTTGACGACCCCCAAGTACTCGACTTCATGCCCCAGCTTAGAAAGCATCTCGACAGCCTTCATGCCCGACTCGTCCGTGTAGGTTTCTCCGGCGACGTTCTTGTAGTACCTCGAGCTGCTGGCTGTCAGGACGGCTATTCTGAGTTTCTCGGGGCTCTTGCTCCTATGGTGTTGATGGGGCTTCAACGGACTTCACCTTGGACACGACTCGGACGCCGTATATCTCTGTCGTCGGATACTGACCTTCAGCATCCTTCTCGTACTGCTTGACAACGTCCCATACGTTGAGGAGAGCCGCCGCCACGGCTGTGAGAGCTTCCATCTCAACGCCTGTCTTCTCATGAGCCACGACCTTCACAGCGATTTCCACAAAATCCTCGCCAACCGTCTCCGAGACCTCCACGTGCTCCAGCTTCAACGGATGGCATAGAGGCAATAAAACAGGAGTTTGCTTAGCCCCTATCACCCCTCCAACACGGGCTAGCTGCAGAGCGTCGCCCTTCTCGGTCGAGGACTGCCTAATCCGGTTGATGGTTTCAGGTCTGAGCTTTATCCTGCCGACGGCCCATGCCACACGTCTCGCCGCAGACTTTCCCGAGATGTCGGCCTGCCTTATGCTCAAACAACCACCAAGGACACGAATCGGCCGAGGTAAATAAACAAGCTTCTCCTACACTCTTCTTCCTCGTCTGCCGCCCTTCTTCCTCACGCTATCATGCGGTATGGGTGTGACGTCCTCGATGCGGCCTATGGCTAGCCCGGACCTTGCGATGGTTCTTATGGCCGCCTGCGTCGCCGGCCCAGGGGTCCTAGACTTGACGCCTCCAGGAGCTCTTACGAGGATGTGGACGGCGTTGATTCCAGCTGCCTTGGCCTGCTCCATGACAAACATCGCAGCCCTCATCCCTGCATAAGGCGTAGGCTCAAGCCTGCCGGCGTCGACGAACATCCCTCCGGAAGCTCTAGCTATTGTTTCGCCGCCCGTCAAGTCGGTTAGGTGGACGATGATGTTGTTGTACGATGAGTAGATGTGGACCACACCCCACCGGAGCTGGGTCCTCTGCTCCGCAGGCTGTTTTTGCTCAGAGGTTTCCATGCTCACTCACCCGAGGCTTTGGGCGTGGCTGGCGTGGAGAGCCTGATCGACTCCTCCTCTCCACGCAGGACTTGGTAGCTGGGTGCCTTAACTTTTCGTTCTCCTACGAACACTTTGCCATGGGCTATAAGCTGCCTTGCTTGGTAGACGGTCTTCGCGAGGCCGAGCCTGTACACTATTGTCTGCAACCTTCTTTCGAGCAGGTCTCTGACGCTGAGACGGAGAACGTCGTCGAGGGTGGCTTGCTGGGGAAGAAGACCCAGCCTGTAAAGCCGCCCCATCAGCTTAGCCTCCTCCTCAGCCCTCCGCTGGCCGACGGCTGTGTAGAGAGACCTGGCCATGGAGCGGTATTTCCTCAGCTGGCTGGAAGCACGCCAAATCTCCCTCTTGTTCCTCAGCCCGTAATCGCCCATGAGCTTCAGCTCCTCGTCAAGCCTCTCCTTCCTCCAAGGATGCCCCGGAGTTTCGTACTTCTTCTTAATCCTCTTAGGGTCTCCCATTCTTCAACAAACCCGGGACAACCATGATTTAAACATCGTCGTCGGTTTCTGATGGTGGGGGCGTTTTTAGACAATCTTTAAATAACCTAGTCATCCAGATGCAGGCATGGAGGAGCACGACGTCGTTGTTGTCGGCGGCGGCCCGGCTGGTGTCTCTGCAGCCAAGGCTGCTGCCGCGGGGGATGTCGACGTTCTTCTGCTGGAGAAGTATCCTACGATTATGGCTAACAAGCCTTGCGGCGAGGCTGTGAGCAAGGAGACTCTGGCTACCGCTGGAGTCAGACCTTCTCCACGCATCGTCATGCATGAAGCCTACGCCTTGGTGTACTCGCCCAGCTTAATCGAGGTGAAGATTCCCCAGATCGGCTACAACATCAACAAGTCGCTGTTCATTCAGGAGATAGCTGCTCAGGCCGCTGAGTTCGGCGCCGACATCCATGTAAGGGAGGAGGTCTCGGGAGTCAAGAGGGAGGACTCGACCATGGTTGTCAAAACGAACCGGGATACTTACAAGGCTAAGGTTGTGATCGGCGCCGACGGCTACAACTCGACCGTAGCTAGGAGTCTTGGAGTGGTTGAGAGGCCCGAGCCGATACCCACGGTGCAGTACATCATGGCCAACTGCAGGCTCCGACACCCCGACGCCGTGCGCTTCTACCTAGGAAACAAACTGGCCCCGGGAGGCTATGCATGGATATTCCCGCGAAGCGAGAAACTGGCAGAGGTCGGGATAGGCGTCAGGGGCGGAGTGGCAAAAGAGTACCTCGACGCTTTCGTCAAAAAGTTTAGCGAAGAGCTGGGTGGGGGTAGGATAATAGACTACAGAGGGGCACCCGTGCCCATCGGCGGCGTGATCTCGGAGAGTGTTTTCGACGGAGCCATGCTCGTAGGCGACGCCGCCGGCCACGTCATCCCGCTTACGGGGGCTGGAATTCATTCGTCGGTCTCTGCGGGCCTTGCCGCTGGCCGTGTTGCGGCTGAAGCCGTTAAAGAAGGGAATGTTTCTAAGCAGCGGCTCTCTCAGTTCTACAAGCTGTATGAAAACTGGCTGACACGGATAAACAAGAGCCTTAAGGCCATGAGGGCTGTCGAGAAGCTCTCGGACGAGGACTTGGACACTCTTGCCAAGGTCTTCCAGGCGGACGACATCCTCGACCTTGCCAACGGGCTTGACCTAGGCCGTGCGGCTAGGAAGCTTCTGTCGCATCCTGTCTTAGCGGTCAAGCTTGCCCGCCAGCTTCTATGAAGACTAGTGAGTGGTGGGCAACTGACTTGAGGAAGTGGCTCAAGTAGATGTTCTCGTTGGGTGCATGCAGCCTCGACCCCGGATGAGCTAGAGACGACAACATCGCGGTCGGTATTCCGGCTTTCGTGAAGTGGTGCAGGGGGCCTGTCCCGAACATGTTGGGCAGAAGGACAGGCTTCCTGCCGTAAACTTTCTCCGCCGCCTTCAGGGCTGCCTTGACTAAAGGCTCGTCGGGGCTTGTTCTAGCAGGATGAGCTTTGGAGTGGACGATTATGTCGACATCCGGCAAAATTTTCTTCAAGCTCTTCAGAATCTTGTCAGGGTCTTGGTTTGGGACAAGCCTGAAATCTATCTTGACTGAGGCTGTCGACGGCGTGATGGTCTTGGAGCCAGGGCCCGTGTAGCCTGACAGGAACCCTGCTATGTTGCAGGTCGGCTGGAAAACAAGCCTCTCGACTACTTCATCCCTTCGGGCGGTGAGCTTCTTCACCCCCAGCGCATTAGCTAGCCTTGCCGGCGATGCTCTCGCACGGGCCATCATGAGCCTCTCAAGCTTCGTGGGCTTCGCCACGTCGTCGTAGAACCCTGGAACAGTTATCCGGCTGTTCTTGTCTTTAAGGTTCAAAACAATCCTGGCGAGCTTCTCGGCGGCGTTCTCGATGACAGGGGCGTACATAGAGTGGGCGTCGGACTCGCTGGTCCTCACCCTGAGCTCGACGTAAAGCATTCCCTTCACACCCAGGTAGAAGTGTGGGACGTCGTCAACCACCTCTCCTCCCTCCCACATGCATCCGACTACGTCCCTGAAGCGGTGAAGGTTTTGCCCCACAAGCTCCTGGATGGAGGGGCTTCCCACCTCCTCCTCACCCTCGATCAACCACTTGATTTTTATGGGCGTCTCACCCAAAACCTTCTCAACGACCCTTACAGCCCCAAGCCTAGCGATTATCTCAGCCTTGTTGTCCGCCACACCCCTTCCGTACAGCAGCCCATCCCTCTCAACGAGTTTGAAAGCGTCTGTCTTCCATTCTTCCAGAGGTTCGGGTGGCTGCACGTCGTAGTGGTTGTAAAGCAGTAGAGACTTACTCCCTCCCCCCAGCTCGGCGTAAACCGCAGGCCTGCCGGTCTTCGTGTCAAGGACTGAGACCGTGAACCCATGTTCCTCGAGAAGCTTCTCAAGATATGCTACGGATTCGGTCAATCCCTCCATCCTGGCTGAGACGCTGCGGATGGATATGAAGTCTGAGAGCGTCGACATCAAGTACTTCCTCTCAGCGGACACTTGGTCGTTGACTCTTGCCAGAACGTCTTCCATGCCGCCTGTTCCAGAGACGAACCTTATTATTTTAGATTGTCATACATCCAGCCCGGTATGGCGGAGTTCGTCGTCCCAGAGGCCGTGCCCGTGAGGCTCAGCAGAGCTGACACGGCGGTCGTAGTCGTCGACATGCAGAACGACTTCTGCCACCCTAAGGGCAGTCTGTTCGTCCCCACCTCACCTGAGACGATTCCACGCATACGCAGCCTGCTGGACAAGTTTAGAAGGTCTGGGGCTAGGGTTTTCTACACCCAGGACTGGCATGGCAAGGATGACCCTGAGTTCTCGATATGGGGGGTGCATGCCTTGGAGGGAACCTGGGGAGCCGAGATAGTTGACGAGCTCAAGCCTTTCCCCGGCGAGGTCGTCGTGAAGAAGCTGAGGTACGACGGGTTCTACGGAACAGCCTTTGACCACTACCTCTCCATGCACGGTGTCAAGAACCTCGTGGTCGTCGGGACCGTGGCCAACATCTGCGTCCTCCACACGGCTGGAAGCGCCGCCCTCCGCTGGATCAAGATATTCGTGCCCGTAGACTGCGTTTCAGCCCTTACAGAGTTCGACTTGAAGGCGGCCTTCAGGCAGATAACGTTTCTCTACCGGGGGACTCTAACCCGGTCGGACCTAGTTGAGATAGCATGAAGAAGACAAGGCCTCTGCCTTATCTAGCGGACGAGGGGATGATAAAGAGCGGCTACTCCACCGACGTCTATTTCAGGAGAACGAAGACGGTTCTCGAGCATTCTGAGGAGTTCAACGTCGGGGTCGTCGCCGAGGTTCACTCCTACTCCCTGCCGGAGGGAGCTGGCTGGGCTGTGCTGACGGGGTTGGAGGAGGTTGCCTGGCTGCTGGAAGGCCTTCCCGTGAACGTCTACGCCGTCGAGGAGGGGACCTTGTTCACCGAGATGATGCCCGTTCTCAGCGTCGAGGGAAAATACGGCGATTTCGGCGTTTACGAGCCGTCGATCCTGGGCTTCTTGCGCCACGCAACGAGCATAGCCACGAAGGCCGCTCAGGTTAAGCTGACGGCTGGAGACAAGCCCGTGCTTTTCTTTGGAATCCGATGCGTCCACCCAGCCATAACCCCCATGGTCGACAGAGCTGCGTACGTAGGTGGCTGCGATGCGGTCTCTGGAGTGGTTGGTGCCGAGATGGCTGGGCTGCAGCCGATGGGAACCATGCCCCACGCGTTGATACTGTCGGTGGGCGATGCGGCGAAAGCTTGGCTTCTGTTCCACAAGGCAGCTCCGCCAGAAGTTCCACGGATAGCTCTAGTCGACACCTTCTCCGACGAGAGGTTTGAAGCCTTGCTCGCAGCCGAGACGCTTGGAAAAGACCTGTACGGAGTTAGGGTTGACACTCCCAGCTCGAGAAGAGGAAACATCAGACGGATAGTGGAGGAGGTTAGGTGGACTCTTGACATCAACGGCTACGGGCATGTGAAAATTTTTGTAAGCGGTGGGCTGGACGAGCGTAGGATAAGCGAGCTCAGGGACCTGGTTGACGGCTTCGGCGTCGGGACGTCTATCGCTTTCCCGCCCTCCGTAGACCTTTCTCTTGACATAGTTGAGCGGGAGGGGGTTGCTTTCTCGAAGAGGGGGAAGCTGCCGGGCCGTAAACAGGTGTACAGGTGCGTCAATTACCACGACGTCGTCACGCCGTGGAGGAACGCGTTGGAAAAGTGCCCGGTCTGCATGTCAAACGCCAGACCCCTGCTCACCCCCTTGATAGAAAACGGCAGGGTGGTGAGGGAGACTCCGCCTCCGAAGAATGTTCGCAGCTACGTGCTCAGGCAGTTGGAAGAGACTAAGGGCCAGCTGAAGCCAGCTATGTTCCGCCTATGATGCCTCCCCTGCTTATCTTCAGCAAGTCCAAAACCTTCTCGACCTGTTCTCGGCTTAAAACACCCTCCTCGAGGAGAACCTGTTTGATTGGCTTATTCTCCGCCAGCATCTTCTTAGCGGCCTTGGCGGCGGCGTCGTAGCCTATTACGGGAGCGACCACGGTCACTAGTGCTGGGCTTGACTCCGCCAGCGTCCTCGCCCTCTCGACGTTCACCCTGATACCCGCCACGCACTTGAGAGCTAGGTTTGTGCAGGTGTTTGAAAGTATCTCGATTTGTTCGATCAAGTCATAGGCTATCAGCGGTAGACCCATGTTCAGCTCAAGCTCGCCAAGCCTGCAGGCCTCTTCGACAGCCCTGTCGTACCCTATTACCTGAGCGGCCGCAAGCATCGCCGACTCGACGATGACTGGGTTTACTTTTCCAGGCATGATTGAAGACCCTGGCTGGACAGCGGGAAGCTCTATCTCGTTGATTCCCGTGTTGGGGCCTGATGAAAGGATTCGGAGGTCGTTGCATATCTTCAGCAGAGAGACGGCGACGCTCCTGAAGGACGCAGAGGCTTCAAGGCAACAGTCTCTACTACCCATCGCCTCGAAACGGTTTTCAGCGACACTGAAATCGATTCCCGTCTTCTCCCGGAGCCGGTCGACGACGAGTTTCGCAAAGTCGGGATGAGCGTTGAGACCTGTGCCCACAGCCGTGCCCCCTATCGGCAGCTCGAGAAGGCTGTCGAAAGCCTTCAAGACTCTTTGACGGCTTTTCTTTATCATCGCCGCGTATCCTGAAAATTCCTGGCCAAAGGTCATGGGGACGGCGTCTTGGAAATGTGTCCTGCCAGGCTTGACGATGTCCCTGTATTCCTCGGCCTTCTTGGCAAGCGCGGATTCTAAGAGGTCGAGAGATTTGAGGAGTTTTTCCCTGATGAGTATAGCTGCCGAGATGTTTATGGCTGTTGGTATCACGTCGTTGGTTGACTGCCCCATGTTGACGTGGTCGTTGGGATGTATGAGTTTTTTATCTCCTCTGCTGGCTCCCAGTATCTCGAGGGCCCTGTTGGCTATCACCTCGTTGGCGTTCATGTTGGTCGACGTGCCGGAGCCGGTCTGGAAAACATCCACCACAAACTCCTTGTCGTGAAGACCTTCCGCAACCTCCAAAGCCGCCTTCGAAATAGCCTCCCCTATCCTCCTGTCCAGCAACCCCAGAGCCATGTTCGCCTCCGCTGCAGCATGCTTGACCAGGCCGAGAGCCTTGATGAAAGCTCTCTGAAACCTGTACCGAGAGATGGGAAAATTTTCAACAGCCCGGGCTGTCTGCGCTCCGTACAGGGCTTCTGCAGGAACCTTCATCTCCCCAAGCGTGTCGAACTCAGACCTCAGAGCCATGACTCTAAATCGTCCCACCATCATTTATACTAGACTAGCTCCGTCTCTTCCAAGGCCTTCAGTACATCCTTTCTTGTCGGTTTGAGGTGGTGGAGGATAGTGTATCTTTCCCTACGGATCTCGGGGGCCCGATGAACGGCTTCGACGAACAGGTCTGCGTCGACGTTTATGTGTTCTAGCTTGTGGTGGGCTCCCATGGCGGCTAGGCTTTCCCGAATCCTCCTCCACCTGCCACGCTGCAGGTAGGATGTGAATATAGTCGCTACACCGCATCGCTCGCCGTGCAGAGCAGGCCTGTCCATCAGCATCTCGAGTGAATGCGCTATGAGGTGCTCGCTTCCGCTGCATGGCCTGCTGCTTCCAGCAACCCCCATGGCTACTCCAGCGCTTATCAACGCCTCGACAACCGTCCTAACCCCCTCCAACAAACCCTCCGCAACGAGCCTCGTCGATTTCATAACGACTGTGGAGCTCAGGTAAGCCAGATGAGCCGCATACCTGCCGTAGTACTCGCCCGAGACCCTGTGAGACAGCCACCAATCTCTCACAGCGCTCTGCTTGGCAACCAAGTCGCCGCAGCCGCTCAGTAAGTATCTCCGGGGAGCGAGGCTGATGACGTCCATGTCTGCAAACACCTCGGAGGGCATTACCGACTTTCTTGAGTAGGCTTGCCCGTCCCGTCTGAAGGAAGTCATAGGGCTCGCTATGCCGTCGTGGGACGCGACAGTCGGAGCGCTGAAGAACGGCTTTCCAGAGACCTCGGCAAGGGTTTTCGAGACGTCGCCGACCCTGCCTCCGCCCACGCCCAGAACGACGTCAGCCTGCTTAGCACGTCTAACAGCGTCTTCAAACTCCTCGACCACGTCGTCGACGACCAGCGTCTCAACCTCGACATCACCGCCGCAAGCTTCAACAATCCTAGAGCCGTAAAGCCTGTAGGGCGTCCTGCTAGTAGTCATCACAGCCCTCCTGAAACCGTTCTTTAACAGCCGCTCCGCCAGAACATACTCCAACCCCCTCCCAACTACGACATAGCGGGGCAGCTCCATCTCGTGTTTCTCCATCGTCAGAACCCGGCCGGCTCCTGTTTATAAACATCCGTCTACCTGTTCATACATGTTCCCTCCATGCGAGATGATGGCGAAGTTCTTCCTGCCAGCCGTCAGGGGCATCGTCGTCCACCGGCTCAGGCGGAAAGGGGTTGGACAGCCCACGATAGCCAGGCTTGTGGGCACGACTCAGCCGGCGGTGAGCCAGATTCTCGCCAAGGGGGAGGACAAGTACTTTAGAGTTCTTGAGAACATGGGTGTAGAGAGGGGCGAGGCTTTGATGCTTGTAGACACGCTCGTCGACGTTCTTCATGAGAGCCCTGCCCACGCGGCTGGCATGCTTTACTCCTACTGGCGTTCTCTTCTTTCGGAGGGTAGGCTCTGCGCCTTCCACAGGAGTATCTATCCACAGCTGGCTGACTGCGAGATATGCATGAGCCTGGATGCCGATGCTATGGTGGACGGGGACAGGATGAACGTTCTCAGGAAGCTGGAGGGAGCTGTCAAACGGTTGGAAGAGTCTCCGGGCATATACAGGCTGATCCCGGAAGTTGGCTCAAACTTGGTGTACAGTTTGAAGAACGCCGTGTCCATCAACGAGGTCGCCGGAGTAGCCGGCAGGATCGTGTCCGTCAACAAACGCGTCAAGTCAGTAGGGCGTCCTACTATGGGAGGCTCTAAACATCTAGCCAGCGTTCTCCTCCGCGCAAGGGAGGTCGACCCATCCATAAGGTCAGCCATAAACATTAAGCACAGCCCTGAGGTGGAGGAGGCGTTGAAGAGCCTCGGGGTTCAGGCTGTCTCGGTAGGGCCTCGAGCCAGGCCTCTGACTGAGCAGGACATACTGGACGACGTCAAGAGATGCTTGGAGGGCGGTGAGTGTAGGGCGGTTCTGCACGGAGGAGGGGTTGGGTACGAGCCGATAACCTACATCTTTGGAAAAACACCCGAAGAGGTTGTTGAGATAGTGCTGAAGCTAGTCGGCCGGGTTGTTCAACCCTAGTCGCAGACCTTGCAGGAGTCGACGTCTATCTCCGGCTCGATCTTTTTGTGAATCTCGCACAGTATCCTGTTCGAACGAATGCTTTTGACAGCGGCGTTTATCCTCCGAGCCACCTCCTCCTTCGGCTCCTTCCGCAGAATGGCTTCGATAACCTCGTCAGCCCACTTGTTCAGCTCCTCGTTTCTCTCCCACTCGGCGGACCAGCCTCTGACGCCCCTCAAGTAGTTGCTCACCGCCGCCTGAGTTATTCCGAGCACGTTAGCCACCTGCTCCTGCGTAAACTTCTTCCCGTAGACAAGCTTCTTGGCGATTAGAGCCCTGATTAGAGGTATCGTGACCTTAGACTCTATCTCCGCAGGTAGCAGCAACCCCAGCATGTTGTATGATTTTCGGTATATAAACACTTGCCAGCTAAACCCTGACCACTTCCACATCCATTCTCGCCAGAGTTTTCAGGAGTGCTTGACGATGGTCAGACTTGAGCCCGTCCCAGTCAACCAAAGCCGTCCTCGGCTTTTCAACGGTCTTCGAGAAAGCTTGTTCGACAAGGTCCTCGGTCAGCGGGAACACGTGCTTGGAGGCGATGTGGCCGACGGCGAACCTGCCTTCAAAGACCGGCATTAGGAAGTTTGGGGCATAATGTCCTCCTCCGAACCCTACTGCGCACGACTCTGGGAGGTTGCCTTTGTCCCTGCAGAGCTTTAGGCAGGCGTCCGCCGCAGCCTCGGCCATCGTTTGGTCTCTCCAGCTGTCCGGTGAAGAACCTATCTCGACGAAGACGAGAGGCTTCTCCGAGTACGGTCCGTGGTGGGTGGCCTCAAGCCCGACAACTACATCACGCAGCCCGAGCTCATCCGCTGATGAGCGTAATGCATGAACAGCTGTGTAGACTGCTCTGGCGGAGGTCATCGAGAGCTTTGACGGAAGGCCGCCGAACTCAGCCTTATCCCTCCAGTTTCCGGTAGAATGAACCAACAAGCAACGACGACCTGACTCCGAGACATGGCGGGAGGCAACTACGATAAGGTCGGCGGCAGTCTCACCGATGTATTGGTCTGCATAAAGAGCTGGCTGGTCGAGTACACGGGCTTCAACCCCGCCGCCCACGTACAGAGACGCCTCCATTCCCTGCTCGAATCCATGAAGCTCCCTCAGAACTTTGAGGACGTTCATCGCGGCGACGTCCTCCGAAGAGACTAGGATGACAGCCTTCAACCCTGCAACGCTGCCATTACTCGTTTATATAGGGATGTACTCGACGAGCTGTTGTTGCTGAAGCCGAGGAAGCTAAGACTCTTGGCTGGATGGGAGGCGAGACGGATCATCGGGCTGAGGTCTTCAGCAACGGAGGCCTCAGTGTCGCTTGACTTGGGGCTGTCAACTACTCTTTGCAAGCTTACTTCCGAGGCCCTTGTTATGAAAGATGTTTCCGTTGGCTGGAATGAATTGGAGAAGATGGCTGATACCCCCGAGGATGTCTACGTTCTTGGGGGTAGAGTACGCAGGCTGGGCTGGTTCGACCAGCGATACTACCGCCTAGTCCTCCCGAAGTGGGGCCACGCACCGACTGTTGAGATTGACGGCATAAGAATGCACCGAACAGTGGACGTGCCGCCAGAGGCGGACGCCGCCCAGAAGGTCCAGCTATTCGCAAGCCTCAGGAACAAGTCTGTTCTAGATGTCTGCACAGGTCTGGGCTACACTTCGACGGCTTTGCTGAAAAGAGGCGTCGCACGGGTTATAACCGTGGAGAAAGACTTTAACGTGCTGAGGATGGCCTCCTACAACCCATGGTCCAAAGCTTTGTTCAGCGACGAAAGAGTAGACGTCGTCAACGCCGACGCATTCGACTTTCTCTCCAGATGCAACGAAACTTTCGACTGCGTCGTCCACGACCCTCCGACCATTAGAATGGTTGGAGAGCTGTACTCTCTCGAGTTCTACTGCATGGTCGCCAGCGTCCTTAAGAAGGGGGGATGCTTGGTTCATTACGTCGGCCAGCCGGGTTTTACCCGTGGCCAGAGGGTCTACGTCGGAGTGATGGAGAGGTTGAGGAGAGCAGGGTTCAGACCGCAATACGTAGATAAAGTCCGTTGCGTGAGAGCTGTTAAGGTATAACAAATGGCTTGAGGATTGTCTGCGGGTAATGAGCGACGGGAGGCTGATAGGTCTCGGTACGTGGCTGGACAACCTTGCCTGGAAGATCGTAGAGCGTGAAAAAGCCCTGGGCAGAGACCTTAGCCTGCTAAGGACTGAGGCCGGCATCGCCGCATCAGGCTTCGTCCACATAGGCAGCATGTCTGACTCGGTGAGGGCCTACGCCGTCTCGCTGGCCTTGAAAAACCTTGGATACAATTCGGAGATGATTCAGTTCGCCGACGACATGGATGGGTTGCGCAGCGTTCCAGCCGAGATACCTCAGCCCTACGAGAAGTACCTGCTCCAGCCTGTCTCCCTCATACCAGACCCCTTTGGATGCCATGAATCCTACGCAGTCCACATGGAGGACCAGCTCCTCGACGCCCTGTCTAAAACAGGCGTTGAGGCTAGGCTGTACAGAGGATACGTAGTTTACGGAAACGGAACACTGAAGAACGAGATTACCGCCATACTGAAGAACTGGACGACGATAGGCGAGAAGATAGCTGAGACAACGGGTCAGAGGAAATTCACGCAGACGCTTCCCTACTTCCCTCTCTGCCATTCATGCGGGAGGATATACACCACTCAGGCACAGTCCTTCGACCACTCGACTGGCCGTGTCCACTACGTATGCAGGGGGGTTGAGATCAAGAAGCGCTGGCATCAGGGCTGCGGCTACGAGGGAGAGGCCGACGTCTCTAAGGCTGAGGGGAAGCTGTCGTGGAAGGTCGAGTGGGCGGCCAGATGGGCTGCTCTAGACGTGAGGTTCGAAGCGTACGGCAAAGACCTCGCCGACTCAGTCAAGGTCAACGACTGGGTGTGTGCAAACGTCCTCAACAGACCGCCTCCCTACCATGTCCAGTACGAGCTGTTCCTCGACGAATCCAAGAGGAAGATCTCGAAGTCCAGAGGAGTTTCAGTTTTCACACCCCACACATGGTACAGATACGGTACTCCGCAGAGCCTCGTTCTACTTCTTCTCAAAAGAATGAGGGGGACCCGAGTCATTTCCCACAGGCTGATCCCTGCGTTGATGAACGAGCTTGACCGGCTCGCCGAGCAACACTACTCTAGAACGGGAGACCCGAGGAAGACAGGGCTCTACGTCTACGCCTATTTCCTACACCCGCCTACGAAAAGGCCCAACATCATACCCTACAACCTACTCGTCTTCCTGTCCTCCATAGCGCCCGAAGGGAAAGAGAAGGACTTCATCGCGTCAAGGCTTGAACGCTACGGCTACAGAGTCGACGAACAAGCCTTGGAGAGGATAACCATGGCCATCAACTACTACAAATCCTTCGGCCAGCCTTCCGCCGAGCAGGTAAAACTCGACGAGGCCCTGAAGCCTGCAGTCGCCGAGGTCGCAGAGATTATTAAGCAGGCAAAGCAAGCCGAGGTGCTCCAGTCAGCCGTCTTCGAAACAGCGAGGCGCCACGGTCTCAAGCCGCAGCAGCTTTTCCAGCAGCTTTACAGAATACTCCTCGGGCAGGACAGCGGGCCGAGGTTTGGGACGTTCGTCGTCGAGGACTTGGGCGTCGAAAGGGCTTACGAGATGATAGCCCGCTGCCTAGCCTAAGACTTATATACGGCTTGGATTAACTAAACACACCAAAAAGAGTGAAGAAAGAAGTTGAGCGAACTCGTTAAGATTGGAAGCCTAACCCCTCGCTCGAGGGGTGTGAACCTCGTTGCCAAACTCGTCGAAAAGCCGGAGCCAAGGGTTGTGTCATCGCAGTACGACCAGTCGGAGCACAGGCTTACCGAGGCGCTGATAGCTGACGAAACCGGAGCCATAACGCTGGTGCTGTGGGATGAGAACATAGACACGGTGAACGAAGGCGACGCAGTAAAGGTCACTAACGGTTTCATCAAGCTGTTCAAAGGCCGCATGCAGCTAAACCTTGGAAGGTTCGGGAAGATCGAGCCAGCTGACGTCCAGATAGAAGAGGTAAACACAGAGAACAACCTGTCGCAGAAAGAGAGCTTCTCCGAGGAGCGAAGGGAGAGAGGAGGTTTCAGGTCTAGAGGTTTCCAGAGGCGCCGGCCTTTCAGGTAGGTTCCTCTGGCTCCACGACAAAAACCCCGTCCTCCCGCCCAACTATTTTAACAGACTGCCCCTCTTCAACAGCCCTCACCGCTTTCGCACGCCAGTACTCGCCTTCTATTACGATGTAGCCAACTCTTCCAGTCTCTATCCGCTCAACCGCTCTAGCATGCTTCGCAGATAACTCGATGGGTCTGCGTCTCTGAGCTTTGTAGGATTTGTATCCTAGAAAGCCTAGGAAAGCAGCCATGAACAAAGCCAGCATTATTACCGTTGTCTGGAACTGAGTGAACCACTCCTGTGCAACGAACGCGGGTGTTGGCGGGTAGCCTCCTATGAGTATCATGCCTAGAGTCAAGCACAGTATTCCGCCAATTCCAACTATCCCGAACCCGGGCGACAGCAGCTCATAGAGCATCAGAACAGCCCCGACAATGACCAGCAACGCCCCCGCTATGTTTATGTTCAGCCCCTGGCCCACCAAACCCAAAATAACGAGCAGAATGCCCATCACCTCGCCTCCCCATCCGGGGCTGGACAAGCCGAACACCACAAGCAGGATTCCAAGAGTTATCAGGACGCTCGACAAAAGCGGGTCCGACAGCATCGAGACTATCGTAGCGGTCAAGCTTGGGCTTTTCCTGACTACGCTTGCGCCTTTCACGTTCAAAACTCTCTCACCCCAGAACGTCATGACCGTCTTTCCGTCAGCCTGCTCTAAAAGCTCGTCCACGCTGTTGGCGACAGCCTCGATCAACCCAGCCTCCATCGCAGACTGGGGGTTGAAGTTTTTGTTCTCCAGCACTATCTTCACAGCCTCCTCCCTGTTCCGTCCGTTGGCCTCGGCGAGAGAGCCCATCTTCTCGGCGAAGAAGTTCAGCACCTTCGAATCGGTCACAGGCTCTCCCCCTGCAACCGGCTGGGCTGAGCCTATCAGCGTACCCGGAGACATGGCGGCGAAGTTCGAAGCCATCAGGATGTAGGTGCCTGCCGACATGGCTTTTCCTCCAACCGGGTAAACAAACCCTATCACCGGAACAGGAGAACGCTGTATCGATTCTACTATCCTGAGCATCGCGTCAGCCTGCCCGCCAAGAGTGTCAAGCGTGACCAGAACCGCAGAATACCTAGAGGCTTCGGCGAAAGCCTCCTCGACGTAAGCTGCCGTGCCGGGCGAGATGTATCCGTTGACCTCGACCCACAATACTGCCGAGGGCTGGGCAGCCGCTGTCTGGAAAACCCCGACGAGGATTATTAAAGCAAGTAAATTCATTCCTGCTTCTTGACTATCCCTAAAACAGTCCCCAGCTCCTTAGAAGCCGACTCCGTCACGACTATCATGTTCTTCTCCCTCGCTATCTCGCTCCACGTCTGGAGTTCCCTAAGACGGAGAGCTATGGGATGTTTGGCGTAGTAGTCGGCGGCTTGAGCCATCTTCTCAGCAGCCATCAGCTCGCCCTCGGCGGCTATGATCCTGCTACGCCTCTCCCTCTCCGCCTCCGCCTGCTTCGCTATGGCTCTCTGCATCATCTCCGGGATCACGACATCCCTTAAAGCAACTGTCGTGACTTTGATTCCCCAAGGCTCCGTGGCTTCGTCGAGTATCTGCTGAAGCCTCTTGTTCAGCTCATCCCTACGTGTCAAGAGGTCGTCTAGCTCAACCTGACCTATAACATCCCGCAAAGTCGTCTGAGCAAGAAGAGCAGACGCCGTGAAATAATCCTTAACCTTGACGACAGCCATCTGAGGGTCTGTAACCCTGAAGTAGACAATAGCGTCGACGTCAACCGTCACGTTGTCCTTCGTGATTATCCGCTGCTTAGGCACGTCGAAGGTCACCAGCCTCAGGTCTATAACCCTACGCCTGTCTATTATCGGCAGTATGATTACCACTCCAGGGCCCTTGATGCCTATCAACCTGCCCAGACGGAATATCACCGCTCTCTCGTACTCGGTGACGACTTTGATGGAAGAAGAGAGGATTATCAGCAGCAGTAATATAATGAAGAAGAGCGGAACCACTGATTCTAGGCCCAGCACCGCTGGAAATAACAACATGCTGAACATCAACAACATAACTACTGCACTACATATGGTTATGCCCCGTATTTATTTAAGACTTCACTACTCACGTATTACTCGAAGACCATTGAGGCTAATACGTCTGGACGCCGATTGGTCTGGGTAAACTTATACTCTTAAATCATTGTTTGTTGTATTAAGAAGTTAATGGACGAGAACTTGGAGGCCGGCGGTGGAGTGGGTAAGGATGATGGGGGGGCGATGAGCGAGGTTCTTACCGCATATAAAGAGCTGGGGCTGTCTCCCCAACAGTTCAAGAGGTATGTGAAGGCTGCGCTGAAGCTTCGTGAGCTGGAGAGGGCCCATGGAAAAAACTACTCCGCTCTGGTTAAGGATTATGAGAAGAAATTCCGTGAGAGTGTCAAGCTCGAGTACGCCATCAGCGAGCTGCTGGAGAAGAGGAGAAGAATTGAGGAGGACTTGAAGATTTACCTAGAGCAGCATAAGCTAACTCTCGAGACCGTCAACAGGGTTGGGGCCCTTATGAAAACGCTTGAGAAGTATTCCGTCGACGTCAACAACCTCGAGCAGATAGCTAGAGCCGCGGTGAAGATGACCGCTTCAGGCCTAGATGTCAAGGAGTTGTTTGAAAAATTCGCACGCTTGGATGAAGTCGAGTCGAAGATAGTGGAAGCTAACAACATGCTTAAGCAGACGGAGCTAAAGCTCAGCCGGGTCGAGGAAGAGCTTAACGCCAAGCAGGAGAGGCTGAAACAACTATCTCTGTCGCTGCCCGAAATCGAAGACCTTGAACAGCTGTTCAAAAGGCTTAGACAATCGGTGGCTGAGCTGGAGGACAGGCGGGAGGTTCTTTCTAAACAGCTTGAGGAGCTTGCCAAGGAGTATGAAGCGCTCGTTGGTTTCCGGGGGAGTGCCGAGGATGTGCTGAAGGCCATAGAGGAGAAGAAGGAAGAGTTGAGGAAGCTGGAGGAGGAGGTTGAGAAGAGAAGGGAGATAGTGGAGGTTTTGGAGGACGAGGCGGCTTCGGCCCGTTCCCTCATGATGCTTCTCCAAAGTCCTGAGCTGGTGAAGAGAGAGGACTTGGAGGCGTTGTCAAAACAGTTCGCAAACATCGCCAAGGTGAAGGCCGGCGAGATCCAAGTGCTTAAGCCGCTGGAGCAGCCCCTCGTGGAGAACGTCAGGAAGAAGGTCGTCGAGTTTGTAATGCCCGCTATAAAGAACGACTTGATTCCTAAATGGGTTTTCGAAAAGCTGGAGAAGGAGTTTAAGGAAGTTGTGGCGAAGAAGTCTCAGCTGGAGGAGGAGAACGAGAGGCTGAGGGCGGAGCTAAGCCGGCTCAGCGGTGTCAAGCAGCCCGCTCCCGAACCAGCCGTACCTCAATCCCCCGTCTTCTTCAAGCTGAAGAACAAAGGCATCTTGCTCAACGACGACAGCGGCACGAGAGTGAAGCTTAAATGCCCTTACTGCCAGTCGATAAACCTTCTAGTTCTCCCATCTAAAACCGAGCTTGAGCTAGCCATATCCGATAAAGAAATGCTGCAGACGACATGCTTCTCATGCAGTAAAATGGTGATGGTTGACCCGGCATACATTTATGAAAGGTTTTACAGGGCTTGACAAAAATGAAAGAAGTGAACCCTGTGGTGAAGATGCTGAAGTGGAAGACGCGGCTTTTGACCGAGGACGAGATCGTGCAGGTGCTGGCGGCAATCGCCACGATGAGTAAAACCACCTTCAGCCTCACAGACTTGACTGAACGTTTACACGAATCTGTTTCGAGGAATGAAAGAAAGCGTAGAAGCGTTTCCACATTCCTCTCCAACCTTGTTGAGATTGGGTATTTGTCTAAGCCTTCGGAGAGGAAATGGGTCAAGAACTCAGCTACTTTCAGCAGGTATCTGAGTCCGCTGTTGATCGAGCTGAACGAGATCGAGAAGAACCCGCCTGTCGCGGAGAAGCAGGAGAAGAAGATAATACATCTTGAAGACGGGCGTTGAATGTATGGCTCGAAAACCCTCCAACCCCAACTCCCCAAGGTATAGGGCGCGGTTGGGCTACGAAGGTGAGTACAGCCTGCTGAGAAAGTTCGTTGAGGTCGGGGAGGATGGTTTCTACGCCATAAGGACTCCGGGAAGCGGCTCGGGTAAGATGGCTAAGCCCGACATGCTGGCCGTTGACGGGGGGGAGTTGATAGCTGTCGAGGTGAAAAGCAGCAGCAAATCATACGCCATGCTGAACAGCGAGCAGGTCTCTAGGCTGATGGAGTTTGTAAAGAAGTTTGAAGTAAAATGCCCTCACTGCGGCGAGAGGATACACCCAAGGCCCGTCGCCGCTATAAGGTTTGTCGGAAGGGGTTGGAGGTTTGTCGACCTCTCAAAACACAGCCCGGACAAAGGGTTGATAGTTAGGTGGGACGGTGATGGCTGAGGAGGTTGACGAGCTCGACAAGAAGATATTGTCTATCCTCTACGAGGATGGACGAGCCTCTTTTGCCGACATAGGGAGGAAGCTGGGAGTCAGCGAAAACACGGTTCGTTTCAGGTTTAACAGGCTAGTCCGCAGCGGTGTAATCCGCCGTATCACTGCCCTTGTGGACCATTCTAAGCTTGGGCTGAAGAATTCAGCTGCTTTGATGATTAAGATCGAGCCTTCCGAGCTGGATAATGTTCTTGAGGAGCTGAAAGCCATGAGGGAGGTTTATAACATCTACCAGCTTTCAGGAGACTATGACGCGATCGCAGTCGTCGTCGGCTACGATTTAAACCACGTCAGGGAGGTTGTTGATAGGATAAAGAAGCTCAAAGGTGTTTCAGCGGTGAACACGTATGTCACGCTGAGAGTTGTCAAGTCTGACACTAGGTACGTCTATGTGTGAAAAACAGTAAAATCCTCGGCGTTAAGGATTTATTGGATGTACAGGCCTCTTGAAGCTGTTTACAGGCATGACCGTGAAAGGCCAAGGTATCTCAGCCTGTTGGCAAGCGACAACGTCCTCAGCCCGGCCGTCAGAAGAGCTCTCTCGTCAGACATGGCCTCCCGCTATGCGTTCAGGCCAGAATTCTACTCAGGCACGTCGATGATGCATGAAGTCTGGAGCGCTGCCGAGGACTTGGCTAAGAGTGTATTCCGCTGCGACTTCGTCAGCGTAGCTCCTCTCTCCGGTCATCTGGCCTTGATGCAGGCTTTGTACGTTGTCGCAGGTAGGGGAGGTAAGGTCGCGTCGGTCGACCCCTCGGTTGGCGGATACCCCGGCTTGATGAAGGATAAGATTGTTGAAGTTTTCGGCTACCGTGTTCATTTTCTCCCGTACAAAGGGTTTCACCTAGACTTGGAAGAGTGTCTCAGAATTGTTGAGAGGGAGAGGCCGGATGCCGTGGTGTTGGGGGCGAGTTTATTTCTTTACCCGATGCCGGTGAAAGAGTTGTCGGAGGCTGTCCACTCATACGGAGGCAGGGTTGTTTACGACGGCTCTCACGTTCTAGGGCTGATAGCGGGCGGTTTGTTCCAGAAACCTCTCGAAGAAGGAGCTGACATCCTGCTCGGGTCGACTCACAAATCATTCTTCGGCCCCCAAGGAGGAATTATACTCACCAATGACGAAAAAATCGCCAGAGCGGTGGAGGAAACGACTTTCCACAAGTTTGTAGATAACATTCACTTCAACAGGGTTGCAGGGCTGGCCGTAGCCTTAGAAGAGATGAAACGCAACGGTCGGGCCTACGCAGAAAGAGTGGTGAGCAACGCGTCAGAGCTGGCTTCGTCTCTCGATAAGTATGGGGTCAGGCCTTTCAAGGACTCGAGTGGATACACAAAATCACACCAAGTTTACATACCTTGCACCGAGCAGGATGGAGTGAGGATGAGGGATGTTCTGGAGAAGTCTAAGATACTTGTGGATATAGCTGTGAGGATGGGGACTTCCGAGGTTTCCAGAAGGGGTATGGGTTTGAAGCAGATGTCGAGGGCAGCCCGGCTTTGTAAGAGAGCCTTGGAGGGGGAGAATGTCTCGGCTGAGGTTGTTGAGTTAGTCAGACGGTTTCAAAGAATACGCTACACTTAGGTGGGGGATGTGAAGGGCAGGGCTGTCGCTCATCCGATGGAGGGGCTTGTAAAGTACCACGGTCTCAGGGACTGGAGGCTTAGAATACCCTACCATGACAGCATCTCGGTCAACCTCGGCGCGTTCACGACGACTACTGAGGTTGAGTTCGGCGATTTCGGCGAGAATACGGCAGTCATCAACGGCGTCAGGGTCTCGGGGAGGGAGCTTCAGCGCATCCAAACCGTTGTAGAGTACGTCATGAAGCTTGCGGGGTTTGAGGCCGACTTCCGAGTTGTTTCAAACAATTCGATACCCCTAGGAAGGGTGAAGGGTCTTGGGTTCTCGTCATCCGGAGGGGCTGCGCTAGCCGTCGCCTCCTTCAAGGCAGCGGGCTTGGACAAGCGGTACGGATGGGACATGCGTCTCCTGTCGAGGATTGCACGGAGGCTAGCTGGTTCGGCTTGCAGAAGCGTCGTAGGCAAGTATTCCAGATGGTACGCAGGTAGTTCTGACGAAGACTCCTACGCCGTCTGTTTCGCAGACGAGAAAAACCTCCCGCTCAAAGTAGTTGTGGTACCGCTTAACGCCGAGTACTCAACTGAAGAAGCTCACTCGGAGGCCGAGCGCTCAACTTTCTTTGACACCCGCGTCAAAAACGCTCAGCAGAGATGCGAGGAGATGGAGAAAGCCATACTAAACGGAGACTTCAAGACTTTTGGCGATCTGAAGGAGCTGGACACGATAGAGCTGCACGCGGCCACAGCCACCGGTCCAAGAAGGCTGATACTTGCGTCGGTTGATAGCATGAGAATAATTAACGAGGTGCTCCGGCTGAGGAGGGAGGGAGTCGAATGCTACTACTCCATGCAGACAGGGCCCACTGTCTTCATAAACACCCATCCCGAGGACGCCCAGTATGTCTCCAGCAGGGTGGAGGACTTGGGGTTGACGCCATGGGTTTCGGAGGTCGGGGGTCCGGCCCGTGCCGAGTGAGGTTATTAAGCAGCTTGAACCTGTAAAAGCCGTAAAAATGGTTGAAATATCTGAGGAAGATATTCCGTTCTTCGCAGAAGTCACTGCGGGCGGTCGGATAACTATCCCTGAAGAGATAAGGAAAATCTTCGAGATCAAGGACGGCGACTCGCTGCTCTGCAAAATCCGGATCGTCAAGAAGAAGACGCAGCATGCCTCAACATCATAGCCTGAGGCCGAAAGCAGCTGCCAGCTTTTCGAATTTTTTAAACTCGGAGAGATACTGCACGCCTTTCTCTGTAATCACGTACGAAAGCTCAGACCCTTCATACTTTTTTACCAAGCCTTTCTCCAGCAGCAGCGAGAGGTATTTGGTCAAACGGTCGTATGAGAGGTTGGCGTCCACCATAATCTTCGTGGGCTTAGCCAAGCCCTGCGAAGACACGGACTCGAGTATGTCCGAGTATATTCTAGCCTTCGACCTATAGTCTTTCACCATGTTTGAGCACCGTCGAAACCCCTGTCAGGAAGAGAACGAATGACAGCATCTGGGTGAAGTGGGCTAGAAGGTAGAAGTTTAGAGACAGGGGCGTTGCTATGAAGAGTAGGTGGCTGATCAGTAGGAATATGAAGCCTGCTGTTCCGTAGCCGGCTTGTTTGTCCCGTGTTGTTGTGACCAGCTGATAAACTATGAAAGCGAGTATCGTTGCAGACACCGCTTCGAAGAACGGGTTGTAGATTAGGGATGCGGGGGTGAGAAGGTAAAGGCCTCCGTCCTTCTTCAAAGGGTAGGCGGCGTACAGGTACAGAAAAACGATGTACGACACCAGCCGTATGAGTGAGTAGATTGTCTCCTGAAGCTGGAGAGTTAGGAAAAACAGGTGCCTGAAGTATGGGGGGGAGGAAGCGGACGAGAAAGCTAAGCTTACCAAAACTACACGCAGAAGCATGGCGGCAGCCATTAGGAAAAAGCCCAAGGCGAACAGCAGCAGGGTTCTAGACCTTAACTTCCTCCAAGCAAGGAGGGCGACGGAGGATATGGCTAGGCTGAAGATGAAGCTGACGGCTTCGAAAATAATGTCTAGCCTAACGATCGCCGGAACCATCAACTCACTCGCATATGCAGGGCGTTGTTATAAAAAATTATTTGGGGGTTGTTTACGTTTGTGGCGCTGCTGGTGGCTGACGTTGGACGGCTGAGGCCTCAACGCCCGTCGAAAGGTCTGTGATGGTCTTGACTACTTGGATTGTTATCGTAGCTCCACGCGGGCTTGTGTGCGAAATCGTCACGACGATAAGCCTCACGTTGTCGCCTATGTTGACATCGTCGTCGGCGAACAGCCTGAACCAAGTCTTGGTCTCGCCTCTGACAGACCACAGCCTTGGAGCGGAAAGCCTGAGCTCCTGGCCACCAGAGCTTACGACAATCAATCCGTGGTCTGCGTTGACGACCACGCCTTCAACAACGCTCTCTGTCGTCGTTGCGTTGCCCATCCACGGCCCGCCTCTTCCACGCCCCAGTCCGTGAACCGGCGAGGGGTTTAGAGCGTTCACCGCTGAAAACCCAGCCACTAAGGCGGCCACAGCTGCTAGAACAGCGGTTGCAGCGACTAGTCTCTTCATGGTTCTTCGGCTACTTGTGCGAGCGGTCCGAATATATATGAGATGTATGATTGGTCTATCTCCGAGGGCTAAACCAGGAACTCTTTAAGTATTTCGTTGATTGATGCGAGAGGACGTCCGTCGGGCGATGCTATCGGCTGTTTCGCAGGCGGGTTCGAGAAGTAGTCCCTAATGGTTTCCGTTATCCTGTCCTCGTAGCTCGGTATGAACTGGTTCCTGTAGAATATTCCCACCGGTATTCTGTCGCCCCACTCGAACGACTTTTCTATCGCCTGTATCTTCTTGGAGTTCATCTCATCCACGTCCGCCGACTTCACTTCACCGTCGTAGCCCTCGTCCTCGAGCTTGTATATCCTTGGCAACGGCTTCCCCTCGACGACCCGGTCCTCTCCGGCGAACCATTCTTTAGTTGTTATGTCGTTGTAGGTTGGGCATGGCTGGAGAACGTCTATGAAAGCCGACCCTCTGTGCTGGATTCCCATCTTTATCAGCTCCTTGAGATGCTTGGTGTCGTATGCATATCCCCTTGCCACGAAGGTGTAGCCAGCCGCCACCGCTATCGCTATGGGGTTGATGGAGTCGTTGATGTTGGGCTTAGGCAGGGACTTTGTCTTCAACCCTCTGGCAAGCGTTGGCGATGCCTGTCCTTTTGTCAAGCCGTAAACACCGTTGTCGAAGACTATGTAAGTGATGTCGACGTTCCTCCGGCCGCTGTTCACGAAATGGCCCGCCCCTATGCCGAGGCCGTCCCCGTCTCCTCCGACTGCGAGAACGGTTAGCTCAGGGTTGCTGAGCTTGGCTCCTATGGCGAAGGGCAACACCCTGCCGTGGAGGGTGTGGATTCCGTACGCGTTGATGTAGTGGGGTGTTTTTCCTGAGCAGCCTATGCCCGAGAAAATCGCGACCATGTGCGGAGGTATCTGAAGGTCGGCGAGCGCCATCTGTATGGATGAAAGGATTCCAAAGTCGCCGCATCCAGGGCACCAGTCGTTGTGCACCGTTGTGCGGTACGAAACCATGGACAGTCGAGTAGCCATGTCTCTCAGCCTCCGCTCCTTTTCACTATTCTCGGAGGGCCGTGTATGACCGCTTCTTTTAGACCGTCCCTGATTTCGGAGAAGGAGAACGGCCTGCCGTTGTACTTACATATGAGGTGGTCGGGCTGCATACCCGTCCGAGCCCTCAGGAGGATCGACAACTGGCCTGAGTAGTTTTGCTCTATGCATATCACTTTCTTGTAGGATGGGATGAGGTTCTGAAGGAACCTAGTCGGGAACGGGTTCAAGATCCTGACCTGTGCGAAGGCAAACTTCATGCCTTCGGACTCGAGGTGTTCAACGGCGTCGATGATAGCTCCCTTCGTCGAACCCCAGCTAAGTATCAGGTAGGGTGCGTCATGATCCCCGTAAAGCGAAACCCTCTCGCTGTCGGGTATTTCAGCGTCGGCTATCTCCAGCTTCTTCATCCTCTTTTCCATCATCTTGTCCCTGGTTGACGGCTCCTCAGTTATGTGGCCTAGCTCGTCGTGCTCGTCGCCCGTGTTCCAGAATATTCCGTTCTCAGTTCCGATAAGTGTCCTGGGAGATACGCCGTCCTCCGTGAACTTGAAACGCTTGTAAACTCCAAGAGAGCTGTCCCAGGAGTGAAGCAGCTTCCCCCTGTCTATTCTCACTCTGCCTACGTCAAAGATGTTGACGGTCATGGTGCTGTTGGCTAGCGCCTTGTCGAGAATGTGAACGACCGGCGTCTGGTACTTCTCTGCATAGTTGAAAGCCTTGGCGACGTCGTAGAAAGCCTCCTCTATGTCTCCCGAGGCGAGAACGATTCTCGGAAACTCGCCGTGCCCTCCGAATATTGAGAAAAGAAGCTCTCCCTGTTCGTGTCTCGTGGGAAGGCCTGTGCTCGGGCCTCCTCTCTGGTAGAGTGTGATCACTACAGGAACCTCGTTCATTCCAGCCCATCCCATGCCTTCAGCCATCAAGTCGAACCCCGGGCCCGAGGTCGCTGTGGCAGCCCTGGCGCCTGCAAGAGCAGCGCCAGACACCATGTTGATGGCGGCTATCTCGTCTTCCGTCTGGACTACAACGACCGAACCGTGTCCGTTAAGCTCGTTCATCTCCTTGACGTGGGGATACTCCTCCGTAATGCTGAAAACTTGATGGTCCTCAAGGTAGACGCTCTCGTCGCTGGCCGGAGTGATGGGATAGTAAGTTTGAAACCTGCATCCAGCAACTATCTTCCCCAAGGCAACGGCCGATGTGCCGGAGATGAACAGCCTCGGTGTTTTCTGCCTCGCCTCCACACGGTACGGGAACTCGGCTGAGAAGGTTTTCTGAGCATAATCGCTCACAACCTCAGCTGCTGTCAAGTTAGCCTTCACGACCCTAGCCTTGGCTCGGAAGACTTGTGCAAGAGCCTCCTCTAGATACTTGAGCGGGATGTTGAGCATGGTCAGCGAGACTCCGACAGCCATCGTGTTAGTCATCCTAGCGAGGGCGCTCAACTGTTTCTCGCCAGTCAGCTCACCAACCTTCTTGAGCAGCTCCATGTAGGGTATAGGATACAGCCGGACACCGTTCTTGCGAGCCACTTCCAACACATCGCCGACGGTCTCGCCCAACCCCTCCCTCGACAGGCGGGCGCGTATTCTCTCGAGGACAACCTTCTCGAGCGTCGGTATGCTAGATATCTTCTCATCAACAGCCATCGAGTCGTAGATTATGCCACCTCCTCCCACAACTTCCCAAGCGTGTCTGACAACCGTCTCGGAGTCGAACGTCGCGAGAAGATGAACCTCATCCATGTGGGAGCGTACTGGGTAATCGGACAGGACGAGGGAAAAGTAGCTATGTTCTCCCTTGATGTTTGAATAATACTCTCTCTTCCCGAAGACGTACAAGCCGTAGATGGCAGCCGCCCTGGCTAGGACGTTCGCCGAGGAGTCCACGCCCGTGCCCTGAGCCCCGCCTATCATCCAAGAGATTTTAGTTGGAGCCATTCGTATGTAAAGGCTCTTTGCTTTATTTAACTATGATGAAGAAACAAGCTGTTTTAATGAATTATTCGACTCTCACCTTCTCGCCCTTCATCCTGCCCGCCTGCTTCTTCACCAAAGACACGGACAGGACGCCGTTGTTGTACTCGGCCCTAGCGCCTGACGTCTCCACCTCTGTCGGTAGGCTCACCTCCTTGTAATACTTCCTAGCCTCCGTATCAACCCTTATCGTCAGTCTTTTCTCCTCGAGCGTGAGGTCTATGTCCTCCTTCTTAACGCCGGGAAGCTCGGCAACCACCTTGACAGTCTTTTCGTCCTCGATGATGTCTACCAAAGGCTCCCTCTCAGCCTTCACCTCTAAACCTTTGGGCAAGGCGGCTGGAGATATGTTTCCAAACTGACGTATGATTGGCTTTCCCTCAGGCCCTATAGTTATTGAGTAGCCGTAAACGAAAGGACCATACTCTCTCCTGACGCCCGTAGGAGTCCTAGTCTCCCTCACAAGCTCACGGGGCAGAGAGTCCATCATCCTCCTTATCTCATCCAAGAACTCACGCTGCATCTCCTCGAACATGGCTTCAAACTCTTCGAAGAAGCTTGAAGGTCTTTTGCGCCTTCTCCCGAACCACCAGTCGTCAGACATTCTGTATGAGAACAGGTTTAAGTAGTATAAATTGTTTGCGTCTCTTCTAGGGTTGAACCAAGCGATAATTGTTGCCGGAGCCCTCGTGTTCGTTGCTGCTTGGCTGTACGTATTTTTGAAGAAAATCGAGGCCTTGAACCATCTGGACGACCTCGACTCCCAAACTAGGGTTCCTAAGACAGTTGTCTCAGTCGTGGTTCCTGCCAGGAATGAGGAGAAGACCATAGCCGGATGCGTCGAGTCGCTTCTCTCCCAGAGAGGCGTTTCAGTCGAGGTCATCGTCGTCGACGACAACTCTTCGGACCAGACCTTGAGAATTACTCAGATGTATTCGGATAGGGGAGTGAAGTCTATCAAGAGCGGTTCACCGCCTGAGGGATGGGTTGGGAAGACATGGGCATGCGAGGTAGGCTACCGCCATTCATCCGGCGACTGGCTTCTCTTTACAGATGCCGACACTCATTTCTCGGAGGATGTTATAGCCCTGGCTTTGTCGAAGGCTGAGGAGAAACAGGCCGAGCTGATAACTCTGTACCCTAGGCTGAGGTTCAACAGCGTCCTCCACAAGCTCACCATGCCTATTTTGCTCACAGGCCTGTACGTGCTAGGTAAGCCCCACATGTTCCAGACTGGAAGGGCTGCTTTCGCTTTCGGCAGCTTCATCCTCATCAAGAGAGAAGCCTACGAGAAGGTCGGCGGCCATAGAGCTGTTAGGAACGCCCTTCTTGAGGATAGGGCTCTTGCGTTGAGAGCTTTGAAGGCAGGTCTAAGGGTTTCGTTCGCCAAGGCTTTAGACAGGCTAACCTCCTCGTGGAACGACGACTCGAAGTCTCTATGGAATGGCATGCTGAGAGTGTTCATACCACTAATGCTTAACCGCTCATTCAAGCAAAAAGCACCCTACATAATCCTCACATCCTTATGCTTAGCCATACCGATAGTTACTCTGCTGTCGGGAAACCTGCCAGCCTTCCTCGCAGGCTACCTCGCCGCAAGCCTGGCTCTAGGTCATGAGGCAAGGCTCCATTCATCCCGTTTCGTCTACGGCTTCCTCTGGTATCTAGGAGCGGCCGCCGTCTCAGCGGCCTTGCTCACGGCTGTCGTAAAGACGGCTGGAATGCCCTCGGTCAAATGGCGTGATAGAAACTACTTGTTGGGGATGGGCGATATGCATGAGGTCGTTGTTAAAGTTTGCTAAGGTAGATAATGCTTTCTCTAGTCTCACCTATTTTGACAACCCTCCTCGTGGTCGCAGCTCTTTTGTTCACAGCCACGATCCTGTCGACTCTGAAACCTTTCTCTTCAGCTAGGGCGGCCAGCTCGACGTCGGTCTCAATCACCTTGTGGGGGAAAACTCCACCACCAACCACTACGACGGCTCTTCCCCCGTGCTTGAGGACACGGTGAAGCTCTCTTAAAGCCATGCCAATGTCCTCGAAGTAGAGATGAGCTGCTGGGGGAACCTCACCTGAATAGCTGGAAAACTCCATGCTGTCCGGCCTGACGCCTATGTAAGACCTGAGAGAGGAATGCGGTTCGTTGGGAAAGAAGAGCTCGTACTCAGGCCAGTAGCACTGCGTGTACTCGATCTTGTTCAAGTAGGGAGGAGATGTAATCACTATGTCGATGGACTCGTCCTGTATAAAGTCTAGGCGTCGCGCGTCCCCAAGGACAACATTTGACTCGACGTTTTCCAGCGAGGATGTTTCAACGTCCTTTATCATCATGCTCAACACACGTCGGAGTGCTTTTCGCAGAGAGGGTATTCTCGGCTTATTCTTCACGGCCTTTACTACGCTGCCATCTCGGTAAATGTAGGAGGATTTCTCAGCGGCTATGACGAGAGCCAGTGTTATGAACCGCCTGTACTTGTCGTTCGGCATGTCTTCTAATATTTTCTTGAAGAAGAAGACGTCCTCTAGAACGGGCCTGGGGTAGAGCTTACGTATGAACGGGCTTGCCCTATACTCCGGTTTTACGAATTTAACCGACATGACCTCGTCCCTGAGACGCCTGAGGACGTTGACGTCGTAGTCTTGAAGCTTCACGTCTGCTATGAACTGGAATAGGGGTGAGACCTCGACTCCTATCGACGGAACCCCCGTCTCACGGCAGGTAAGAGGCGTAGTGCCAACGCCGGCGAAAGGGTCGAGGACCACGTGGTTCCTCCCAGCCCCAAGGCTTGAGAGCGTGATCTCAACGAACCTGCTCGAAAAGCCTTCCTTAAAGAAAAAACCATCGATGACGTGGTTTGTGTTTGTTGAGCTTAAAAGTCACCAGCTCGCCCAAGTCGTACCGCTCTTCCACAGTGAACATTCTCAACGAGAAACCACCCTCTCGACCACCTTCCTCATGAATAGGTGCAGGTCTGCTGGACCGCGGGAAGTTATCAAGTTGCGGTCCTCGACGACAGGCTTGTCCTCGTAGAGAGCGCCGGCGTTCTCCACGTCGTCTTTGACGGCTGGCGAGCATGTTAGCCTAAAGCCTTTGAGCACTTTGGCCGATATGAGTAGTTGAGGGCCGTGGCATATTGCTGCGACGGGTTTGCCTGAGTTGAAGAATTCTCTGACGAACTCGACGACTCGGGCATTCCTTCTCAGCCTGTCCGGAGCCCATCCGCCTGGAATTATCAGTAAATCATATTCTTCGGGGCTGGCGTCCTCTATCCGCTTGTCGGCTAACGCAGGTATGCCGTGCTTACCCTCGTAAGAAGACTTTTCCGGCCCAACAAGGTCCACGTCGAAACCCTCCTCTCTGAGCCTAATGACGGGGTAAAAAAGCTCGAGGTCCTCGAACTCGGGCCCGACCAGCACACAGGCCTTCAAACCATCCGGACAAGGGAGAAGCCCAGCTTTATGTCTGAAGGTTTATACAAGCGCATGTTTATATTGCCCTGCTAGAATAAAACCGTCGATGGCTACAGTTGAGCAAGTTATGGAGGCGTTGAAAAACTGCTATGACCCGGAGATCCCGGTCAATATAGTCGACCTTGGTCTCATTTACGACGTCAAAATAGTCGACGAAAGAACCGTCTACGTGAAGATGACCCTGACCGCTCCAGGATGTCCTGTGGGAGCTTTTGTGGCGGAGCAGGTGAAGGAAGCAATCACAACCTTGGTCGAAGGAGTGGAGCGTGTCGACGTCGAGCTGGTGTTCGACCCGCCGTGGACGCCTGACAGAATGAGCGAGGACGCCAAAGCGGCTTTAGGGTTTGTCTAGGTCGCAGCAGGCTGAAGACGCCGTTATAGAACCCTGCTGGAAGCTGTCTATTTTCCCGGTAAGGCTTGGGAGGTAAAATCCCTTAAATTCACGTTATCAAGATTCAGGAACCATGCCCCTTAATCCCACCATTCAGGAAAAGAACTGGAGCCCGGCGTTGGAGAAGGAGGTCTTTGAAAGCTGGGAGAGAGAAGACATTTACGCATTCAGCAGAAGGTCTCGCAAGAAGAAGTTTGTCATCGACACTCCTCCGCCGTATCCATCTGGCCGGCCTTGGCACATAGGTGCAGCTGCCCAGTACAGCCAGATTGACATGATAGCTCGGACCGCTAGGATGTCAGGGTACATGACCCTTTTCCCCATAGGCATAGACAGGAACGGATTGCCTGTCGAGATGTACACCGAGAAAAAATACGGCATCTCCATACACAAGACGCCGCGTGAGAAATTCATCGAGCTCTGCTCAACCTCTCTGGACGAGCTAGAGGAGGAGATGGTTTCAATCATGAAAAGGATGGGGTTGAGCGGTGATTTTAAGAACAAGTACCGGACTGACTCGCCCGAGTACAGGCGTCTTACTCAAGCTACTTTCGTGAAGCTGTGGAAGAAGGGGATGATATACAGAGCCACTAGGCCGAACAACTACTGCCACGTCTGCGGAACCACGATAGCTGACGCGGAGGTGGACCACGAGCCGATGCCCTCCAAGCTGCACTACATCAAGTTCGACTTGGCTGAGGGTGGAGATATAACCATAGCCACTACAAGGCCGGAGCTCATACCTGCCTGTAGAGCCGTCATAGTCAACCCTGCAGACGAGAGATACAAAGGCCTGCACGGAGCTAAAGCCATCACACCGGTCTTCGGTGAAGCCGTCGAGATCATACCTCGTCCTGAAGCTAAGCCCGACTACGGTTCCGGTGCGTTGATGGTTTGCAGCTACGGCGACTACACGGATGTACGTCTCTTCAGAGAGCTGAAACTGCCTGAACGCATAGTCATAAACCTAGACGGCAAGATGAACAAAAACGCTGGTTTCCTAGCCGGGTTGAGGGTGGAAGAGGCCCGGGAGAAGATGGTTGAGAAGCTCGTAGAGACGATGCGGTTAGTCAAGTCCGAGAACATAACTCACATGACGCCTGTCTGCGAAAGAAGCAAGACCCCGATAGAGATCATCCCAATGGAAGAATACTACCTGAAGCAGCTCGACTACGTTGAAGAGCTGAAGCGACTAGCCTACAAAATGGAGTTCCATCCAGAGCCGTCACGGCAGCTGTTGATTAACTGGATAAACTCCCTAGCGATTGACTGGCCCATATCCAGGAGGAGGGTCTACGCTACGGAGATACCTGTCTGGTACTGTAAGGCATGCGGAGAGACATACGTTGCCGACGACGGGAAGTATCACAGGCCTTGGAAGGAGAAACCGCCTGTTGAGGCTTGCTCCAAGTGCGGTTCGACGCAGTTTGTCGGAGACGAAAGAACGTTTGACACTTGGATGGACTCGAGCATCACCCCGTTGTTCATAATAAGCGACAGGGAAACAGGAAAGATCTCTTGGAATCTTTATCCGGCTACGATAAGGCCTCAGGGAAAGGACATCGTGAGGACGTGGCTTTTCTACACTGTTCTACGCTGCTATCTTTTGACCGGGAAAGAGCCCTTCAGGAAGGTCTGGCTTGGAGGTCTTGGCCTAGACGAACACGGGGAGAAGATGAGCAAAAGCCGTGGCAACGTAATAGACCCGGTTCCTATCCTCGAAAAGTACGGGGCGGACTGCTTCAGGTTCTGGAGCGCTCAAGAGGCAAGCTTGGGGGAAGACTTTAGGATATCGGAGGCAAGGATCGCTGGAGCTGGAAAGTTTCTTTCAAAGCTCTGGAACCTAGGACGGTATGTGTCGATGTTCCCTGTACCTAAGAGAGCAGCTCCGCAGCCTTCAGACCGATGGATACTTTCCGAGCTGTCCCGCACAATCGAAGTCTGCCTCCAAGGATACAGAGAGTTCAACTTCTTCATACCAGCCAACGAGGTCAGGAGGTTTGTATGGAACATCTACGCACCACACTACGTCGAGATGGTCAAGCCTAGAGCCTATGGGGACGGCTTCGACGAGGAGGAGAGGAAGGCAGCTCTCTACACTCTCCACGCAGTATTCAAAAACGTGCTCCTACTGCTCGCTCCCATCACTCCCTTCATAACCGACTACCTCTGGACAAAGCTATACGGCAGCAAAAGCATTCATCTTGAGAAGTTTCCAAAGCCAGTTTGGAGCAAAGACTACGCCCCCTACACATCCAAGCTGATGGAGTTCAACTCCATGGTTTGGTCGTTCAAGAAAAGCCGTGGAATATCGTTGAAGGACGAAGTTGAGATGACTGTACCTTCCGAGCTTAAGCTTTTCGAGAAAGACTTGAAAGCCATGCACAGGCTGAAAACTTGAAGCGTAGAAATCCCGAGCTTACTGTAGGGGCATTCATACTCGACCGCAGAGACAACCTCTTGCTCGTAGTGAGCCATAAATGGGGCTACCTCTACTCGATACCCGGAGGGCACGTGAATTATGGAGAAAAAATCTTCGACGCCGTCGTGAGGGAGGCGAGGGAAGAAGTTGGCCTCAACGTCAGGCCTGAGAAAGTTATAGCTCTTCAAGAGGTCTGCAGCCCCGACCAGTTTTATATGAGGGGGAGGCACTTTATCTTCGTAGACGTTCTCTGCAGGGCTCTCTCGACGGATGTGAGGGCTGACTGCTACGAGATTCACGGATACGTGTGGGTCGAGCCGAGGAAGTCGCTTCAGCTGCCTCTGGAGAGATACACTAGGAGGCTTGTCCAGCACTATCTCAGCAGCAGTCCCGCTATTCGTCTAAAGTTCTTCTCAGAACCTTGGCGACGAAGACAAACGCCATGAGCAGCATAAAGCCGACAGTTGTTGCGAACAGCTCAAACTCCCTGTTCCAGAATCCTGGTATCGCTATCTGGAAAGACAGGGAGCTAGCCGAGCCGATTATCACAACCTTCGTCGACCAGTTGGGTATGTACAAAACGATTTGAAGACCCCTGCCTGTTAAAGCCAAGAAGTATTTTGGCTCCGTCGAGTCTTCTGTGAGGATCTCTGTTATGCTTTGAGCGAGAACGGCGGGGGTTCCGTCAACCCTTATCGAGATGTCTCGTGGCAGATAGTTTTTCATGAAGTCTTTGTCTACATCGATTATCACAAGCTTTCCAGCTGCTTCTTTTGTGCTGGACAGCACGAGCCTCACATGGTTTTGTTCGAAGGAATGGCTGAGCACGGCTACATCGTATTCTGTTTTCTCGAGCTGGAGTTTGTTCGACTGCCTGCTGAGCGAAAGCACCGCACCTATTGCTTTGTTCTCGCCCAGAAGAACGGTTTTCTCCGAGGCTGGCTCAACATTCCTCGTGGTCTCCTTCTGTATGATGATGGTGCTTCCGAGACTGATGAAGGCGTTCTTCGAAACCACCACTGTGTTGTTGGAGTACCGCAACCTCTCCTCAGTCATGAAGACTCTCACTACATCGTTCGCCGTTGACAGCGACGCTATGCTTATCTCGGTTTCCTCACCTCCCGCGTCTGCACTCCGGACAACCTTCAGGTTAATCGGCTTCCCTTCAAAAACGCCGCGAACGCTGTCGACAAGGGCCTGAGCCTTCGGCAGCAGGTCCGGATGGACGTCCTGCCTGTCCTTCAAGGCCTGCTCGACAAGCTGCTCAGAGACGTCTAGTAAAACAGCGGAGAAGCCGGTTGAGAGGGGTCTGAGGTAGTGGATGATGCTTAGCAGGCTGTATGCCTTCACAGCCTTCTGGCGGTCTTGCTCGAGGACTGCCGACACCTGTGTTAGCTGGCGGTGAATCTTCTCAAGCGTAATGCCTGACTCCATCGAGCCGGAGCCCTGTCTCAAAGCCGTCTCGACGTCGGAGATTGTCTTCTCGAAAGCCTGGGTGTCCAAGCCGCTTGACTTGAGCTTCTGGACGACGGTTTTGACCGCTTCTAGCCTAGCGGCTAGGCTGGGGTCGGCGTTCTGGGAGAGGGCTGTGGGTAAGAGCACCGAGGAGGCTACCAGCATGAAGGCTAAAGCCAGCGTGGCCGGTTTACGAGTCGCCAACTCTCCACGATAGAGGTGGAGCTGTTATTTATTGGATTTATAGTCTAACTAGTTAGAAAGCAACGGTTTATAGGCATGTTATTCGAAGTTAGAGAAGACCTATGGCGGCGGAAGAAAACCCGAATCTAGTTACGGTGTCTAAAACCCTAGAACCGAAGGATGAGAAGCTGCTGTTTTATACCCTGTTAAAAAACCCCATCCGCAGGCAGATAATAACACTTCTGAAGGAGAACGGTCCCATGGCTGCTACAGACCTTAAGCACCTGCTAGGCATTAGCGTAGGAACTCTTTACTACCACCTAGAGTTTATGCAGCCTTTTGTCATCAAGACTTCCAAGCGGAAGTACATGCTGAGCGAAAGGGGGTTTAGGCTTGTCGAGTCCATGAGGGTTTCGGACTACTTGGCCGAGTCGAGCGTTGGGGGGCTTCAGGGCCCTAGGAGGCTTCTTCTGATGTTCACGCTGAACCCCCTGCTGGACAAGGTCCAGATGTCCAGAGCCACTATGGTACCCGTGGCTTTTCTATCATCAATCATTTACGTAGTTTTTTCGTGGAGGCTGTCGAACAGCCAGATCCTCCTACATTTCAGGCCTATGTCGTCTCCTGAAGCCGCACTGCTAGCATCCACGCTCAACATCTTCCTCCTGATGGCTTTGCTAATGGCCGCCGGATTCTTGGCTTCTCTGCGGCTCGGCGGCGAATCGGCCATCGCCTTAACCCTTCCAATAGCCCTCACGCCGTCCAACATTCTGTTAACGTACTTCACGATTATATCGGGGTTCGGAGTGGCGTCTTCAGCCATGTTTGCATCGATAACCAGCTGGGTCTATCTTGCGCTCCACGTGTGGCAGATGGCTGCGGTCTCGGCGGTGTTGGTGAGCTCCAAGGGAGTTTCATGGGAGAGGGCTGTCGTGGTGTCGGCGGCTATTTCCTACGTCAGCCTGTTTATATCTGAGCGTTTCTGACAAGAGGCAAGAAGCATGAGTCGAAAAATTAGACTCTACGCCGTGCTGACGAAGCCGAAGATAACTTTCCTAAACCTGCTTACTGGGCTCGTGTCCTACTTCCTCGCAGGTGGAGGGCCGCAGGGAGCACTGCACCTTTCCGTCGCAGGGTATCTCTCTGTCGGAGGAGCCAGCGCCATCAACCACTTTCTAGACGTGGACATCGACTCCAAGATGGGCAGGACATCCAGAAGACCTCTTCCATCCGGCCGTCTAAACCCACGCAACGCCCTTGTCTTCGGCTTAGCGCTCACAACAGCCTCAGCGGTCTATTCGCTTTTGTTCATCAACGTGCTCACGACGTCCTTTATGCTCATGGGCGTCCTAGTCTACGTCTTCGTCTACACCCTATGGCTGAAGAGAAGGTCTGTCTGGAACATCGTCATCGGAGGCGCTGCTGGGAGCTGCTCGCCCCTGGCTGGATGGGCTGCAGCCGGTGCTGACTTCACAGTAGTTCCAGCTCTGCTTGCTTTGGTGGTTTTCCTCTGGACGCCGGGGCATTTTTGGGCCCTTGCAATAAGAGCCGCCGAGGACTATAGGTCGGCGGGCCTGCCGATGCTTCCTGTCAAGCATGGATTTCTGCCGACAGCGAAAGCCATCCTAGCCTCCAACCTGCTGTCCGTCATGGCTGCGCTTTTGCTGACGCCCTTCGTATCAACACCCTTAGCCTACCTTGCTTTAGTGGTTCCGTCCTCAGCGTGGCTTCTGCACGAAAACCTAAAAACTATAAAGTATCAGTCTAAAGCCCACGCGTGGAACGCATTCAAGGCCTCGAGTCCGTGGCTCTCAGTCGTGTTCGCCGCTCTTCTTCTAGCTTGGATCTAATACGACGGGGAGGTCTGAACTGCTCCAGTAAACGGCTCCCGAGGAATCCATGAAGGTTTTGACCGCTCGCACGTCGACTCCAGCGTGAGCAGCCTTGATGAGAAGTTTTCTGACCAGCGGGTCTGCCTCGTCGCATGGAGTGAAAAACTCAGCTAGGGGGTGAGCGGCCACGAACACTATCTTCGCGCTATGCTTCTCGGCTAGGGCTGTGATGAGCTTTATGTGTTTTCGTCCACGCTCGGAGACTGTGTCAGGGTACATGGCTCCGCCCGAGTTGTTCATGTAAACAGCTGACTTGAGCTCTAAATACACAGAACCCCCAGCTGGGTCTTCGAAGACGTAGTCAACCCTACTTCCGCCCACGACGGCCTCTCTGCCTTTAAGCCTAAAATCTCCAAGCCATGGAATCAACCCTTGACGAAACGCCTCCTCAAAAGCCGATGCCTGCGTCCACGTGTCCACCACGGCCACTCCGCCGGGAACGACAACGCCCACGAGCCTACCAGCCGACTTAGACGTCTCGTTTTTGAGGTAGACGACTTCGACGCCGTGGCGGAGCAGGTCGTGAAGCCTCCCCGTGTTGGTGAGATGAAGCGGCAGAACTCTGTCCCCGCTCCTCACCCTGGCAGAAAACCTGTTAACCCTCTCGAGGAAGAATGCTTTCTCCACCTTGAGCTGCGTTAAAGGCTTCAACCTATCGTTCGTCGATAGGGATGTATTTCCTAGGCTCGGGCCCCACGTACACAGCGCGCGGCCTGATGAGCCTGTTGTCCTCCCAGTACTCGAGAACGTGAGCGATCCATCCCACAGACCTGGCCGCTGCGAAAATGGGTGTGAACATCTCCTTATCGAGCCCGAGGAGGCTGAAAACCGGGCCCGAGTAGAGGTCTATGTTTGGAAATATCATTTTAGAGCCCAGCTCCTTAATCATCACCTCCTCAACCTTGTCAGCTATCCCCAGCAGCCTCCTGTCTCCCTTAACCTCGGAGAGCTTCTCCAAATAAGACTTGAATATGACTGCTCTTGGGTCGAACGTCTTGTAAACCCGGTGGCCGAACCCCATAATCTTCCTTTTAGACCCGAGCTCCCTCAAAACATACTGCTGAGCTTCCTCGGGCGATTTTATCGACATCAGCATCTCCAAAGCCCGCTCGTTCGCTCCTCCGTGCAGCGGCCCTTTCAACGCACCTATACCAGCCGAAACTGCAGAGTAGAGGTCTGACAGCGTGGATGCCACGACGAGGGCTGCTGTCGAGGAGGCTGGAAGCTCATGCTCGGCGTGTAGGATGAATGCTACGTCCATTATCTTGGATTCTAGACTGTCGGGCTTTCTTCCAGTAGCCATGTAAAGGAAGTTCGACGAATGCAGAAGCCGGGAGTCGGGTTCAACCGGCTCAAGACCCTTGCTCAGGCGGTAGAGGCCCGTAGCTAGCGTGGCTATCTTAGATATTATCCGTATGGCCGTCCTCATCCTTGAGTTCTTGTCGACGCTGTCGGCTTCCTTGTCGTAGAGTGCGAGCAGGTCGACGCCTAGCTTTAGCTTGTTCATCAACGAGGCTTCTGGCGGTAATCGGCTCAACAAACTCCATACATCGGGGTGAAGTCTCCTCTCTTCGACAAGCCTGCTGGTGAAATCAGCCAGCTCCGACCCTGACGGAAGCCTGTGGTTCAGAAGGAGGAAACACACCTCTTCATAGGTTGATTTCTCCGCAAGCTCCTCGACAGAATAACCAACGTAGTACAGCTTGCCCTTCTCACCGTCAATAGTGGAAAGAACAGTCTCCTTGATGGGTAAGTTGTCCAACCCCTTGTAGACTCCCGAAGAGCTCACATGGTCTCTGTTAACAATCACAATAAATAGATGTCTAGCCTTTCCCGCCAGTTTTTTGATATATCATCTCCTTGACTTTTCTCCTCAGCATCTTTCCGACCAGGGACTTGGGCAGTTCGCTGAAGACGATGAACTCGGAGGGGTGCTTGTACTCGGCGAGCTTCGCCCTGCAGTTTTCTCTCAGTTTTTCAAGCTCCACGCGTTCGTCAGCCCCCGGCTTCAGAACAACCGCAGCCACGATTCTCTCACCAGTGACTTCATCCTTTACCCCTACCACCGAAGCCTCCTTGACAGACTCGCTTTCATAAAGAACTCTCTCAATCTCCGCAGGAAAAACTGTAAACCCTTTGTGCTTGATGACATCCTTCGCCCTCTCCACGAAGTAGAAGTAGCCCTCTTCATCCATCCTAACCAAGTCGCCTGTCATCAGCCACCGCCTGCCTGCCTCCATCAGGAAGACGCTCGAGTCATCGTTCAAGTAGCCCTTCATTACCTGAGGGCCAGAAACTACAAGCTCCCCGATCTCGCCGGGAGGTAGGAACGTCTTTGTAGCAGGGTCTAGGACGGCTGCCAAAGTGGACGGAATTGGTATTCCGAACGAGCCTTTCTTGACCCTGTCGGGCGGGTTTACGTGGGTGACGGGGGATGCCTCAGTAAGCCCGTAGCCCTCCACTATCCGTTTTCCGAAAGTTTTCTCGAACTCCTCAGCTACTTCAGGCGGCAGCATGTCAGCTCCAGATATGACTAGCTTAAGCTTGGGGTACTTGAATTCAGAGGCTCGGCGGTGCTTCATCATGACGTTGAACAGGGTGGGGACACCCGGCAGTATGGTGACGGCGTATTTTTCAACGTCTTCCATGAACTTCTCGAGCTCTAGCCTCGGAAAGATTATCAGCCTGTTGCCCTTGTTGAGCCCAGCTCCCAGTATTACTGTCTGCCCGTATATGTGGTAGAACGGCAGTAGCGCTGCAAAGGTCTCCCCAGCTTCAACTATGTAGGGCCTGATGAACTCGTACATCTGGATTATGTTCGACAGTATGTTGTGATGGGTTAGGACGACGGCTTTTGGAAGGCCTGTTGTTCCTCCGGTGAACTGGAGCGAGGCCGTGTCTTTCTCGGGGTTGATGTCGGCTTTTATCTCCTCTTCAGGAGTTTCCAAGGCCTCCGTGTAAGTCTTGATGGCGGGGTGCTTGGGAAGTTCCTTCGAAGGTATCCTCCTCAACAGTTTTCCCAAAGTTTTCTTAAGCCCGGGTAGATGGTCTGCTATATTGGAGGTGATGACGTAGCGTAGCTGAGTGCCAGGCATAGCTGTCATCACGTTGTCTATGAACAAGTCGAGACAAACTAAGGCTGATGCGGAAGAGATGGAGCAGTACTGCTGTATCTCGGTCGCTGTGCTCAGCGGGTTTATCGGAACAACTGTGGCCCCCGTCTTGAGGACTCCGTAGTATGATACGATGAATTGCACGCTGTTTGGAAGGAGAACAACCACTCTGCTTCCCTTTCCAATCCCCAGCTTGGATACGAATGCTGCAAACCTTCTAACATACTTGCTGAGCTCGTCGAAAGTGAACTGCGTGTCGAGGAAGACTGCGGCCACTTTATTCCTGTACTCTGTGCAGTTAGCCTCAAAAAAGTCCGGAAGGGGTGTTTTCGGAGCCGTGATGTTGCCGTTGACAGACTTTTCGTAAAACCTTGTCCAAGGCCTGCTCAAGACGAACTCAAGCCCGTCCATGTTGGTTAAGCGTGTACAAACACTTAAAAGGATTTTTCATCCTCTTAATACCATGGTGTCGATAGTATACAGCCCGCTTAAAGAGATAGTCGTGCTGGAGTACGTCAAGTATCCGACAGCTGACGAGCTGATCCGGAACATGATTCTGCCGCCGGGTCAGCCGGCCGTTCTGTACTGGGCTGAAGGCGTTGTTTTTTTGCCGATACCTCTGGCTTCGAACAACACGAAGGTGGTTGAAGAGTTGATGAGCGGAAGAGTTTACTGGATGAGCGTTTCTTTCGCCCCCCTGCCGAACTACACCCAGATGCTGAGCGCTGAGAAGGGCCCTGAAGCCTTGGTCATCAACGTTTCGAGGAGCCCAACTTTCTCAGCTGTGGCGAAATGGCTGAAGCAGCGCCTAGCCTCCGAGCCCTAGGTCTAGAACATAATGCCACATCCTAGCCGAGTATGTCTTGACAACCCTCCATCCCAGGAGCTTCAGCTGCCTACCCTTCTCACCCGCCCAGAGCTGGCAGCGGCTGTAGAGGTCAACCCATCCGTCGACTGGTTTAGCGAGCTCGTGAAAGTGTATGACGGCTTCGGTTTTGGCTATTTCGAGTGCGGTTGAGAGGTAGTTGAGGGTTCCGTTCAAGTAGCCCATTATTATCCGGTCTGCCGTGTTTCTCAGGCCGTGTCTCGTAGCGTTCCTGCAGTCGTCGCAGAATGGCTTCACTCTATCCTCAACCTTGTTAAGGCTTATGTTCTGCAGCAGGTAATCATACGCTTGGGGGTTGACCTCGAAAGAGTAGACCCGCTCGGCTCGGGATTTTGCTGCTGGGATTGTGAACTGCCCCACTCCCGCAAACATGTCGACTATCGTCTCGCCTTCTCGTGGAAGATCAATCATCCTAAGCCTCTCGAAGCTGTTCCCCAGAGAGAACATCAGGCGTGAAGCGTCAAGCTTGAACACCATGCCATTCTCCCTGTGGACCGTCTCGGCGGGGGCCTCGCCGAAAATGCCTATTACCCGAGGAATCCTCAACGGCCCCTCGACGCCGTCGATGAGCACAACCGTCTTCACCCTAGACCGTCCAGCGAGCAATCTCTCGGCATACTGTTCGGGGCTACCGCTGAAGCCGGGAGGAAGCCTTACTAAGGCCACATGACCGAGGTATTTTACTGAAGGCCTTGTCATCCCTGAGGGGCTTGGGGGCTGGGCGGGGTTTAAGCCTTAATAAATGAAGCCTCGTCATGCAGAGCCGTGAGCGGGGACCAGAAGAAGCAGGAGCGTAAGAAGGCGCCTGAGAAGAAAGAGGAGTCTGTGGAGAAGGGTGTTCTTAAAGTTGTTCTGCCGTCCGACGAAGATGTCAAGAGTGCTCTGGCTGGGCTGAATGTCGTCACCCCATCCATTCTGGCTGAGCGTCTGAAGGTAAGGGTGTCCATAGCAAAGTCAGTTCTCAAGGAGTTCGTCTCCAAAGGCCTGGTCCGGGAGGTTGTAGGAGTCAACCGCATAAGAATCTACGAGCCGCTTCTCAAGACAGCACAAGCCCCCACAAGCCAGGCGTCAACCGAGGCAGAGGCCAAGCCCAAAAAGGCTAAAAAGCCTTCAAAGAAACCCTCATCCGTGAGCCAACCCTAGCCTTTTCCAGCACGGCATAGCCTGAGCCGGCTGATCCGATCTTCAAAGTCTGCGAACGCGGCACGTGCTCCTCCAAAGCTACTCCTAACACGCCTTCAGGCGGCCAGTAGAAGATGTCGCCGGCCGCAAGCCTGCTGCTCGTCTTTTCCACACCTCTCCGGACTTCTGTGAGTATGTAGACGGCTGTGGGCCATCGGACAACGAAACCCTCGACGGGAAGCCGTTTCACGACCTCCTCGACGGTTAGGGGTGCAGCGAACCTGTGCAGCTCGCCTTCTACGTCGGGCAGGCCCTCAACCCTTATGATTATCGGAACCCTCGCCCCAATCACTCCCCAAACAGCTCGAGAGCTCCTGCGTAGTTAGCTAGTATGGGCATCACGTCGACCCCTCGTATTCTACCCAGTCCTCCACGGCTGCATGAAACCTCGTTGAAAGAGTTAACCATGTCGCCCCTTACCTGCGGACCCCAGACCAGCAGCGGAACCGGGTCCCCGCGATGCTCCCCCAACTCCGATGGAGTCGTATGGTCGCCAGTGACGGCTAGATGTGTTCCGTCGGGAAGCTCCTCCAACATTTTCTTCAAGACATCCGACACCTTCTTTATCATCATTACTTTTTCGGCGGGTTTTTTGTCGTGGCTCAAGGTGTCGGTGGCTTTGATGTGGAGAAGGACGAAGTCGTGGCGTTTGAGATGCTCCAGCACAGCCGCCGCCTTGCCGTCTAGGTTTGTGTTGACAGTTCCCGTAGCACCCTCGACAAGGGCTACGTCCAATCCGGCGGCCTTGCAGACGCCTTTGTACAGAGCGCCTCCGGCCACGACAGACCCCCGCATTCCGTACTTCGACTCGAAGCCGGGAAGGTCTGGCTTGACACCCGCCCCCCGAGTAAGTATGAAGTTGGCTGGGGGAAGGCCCCGTTCGACCCTCCGCAGGTTTACTGGATGCGTCTCCAGTATTCTTCTGGCTTCCGTCAGATACTTCGTCAAGACTTCGGCCGTGAACCTTGCTTCTCTGCTCCCGTCAAGCGGCTTGGGCATGGCGACGACAGTCCCCGTGCTGTGCGGGTCTACGTTCGAAACTCTGTGAGACAGCCCGTCGCCCCGTAGGAGTAGAACGCCCCTGTGTTCAACGGTGTGTTTGAACAAGACCTTCACGCCCTCAACCTCCATCGCTCCAACCGACTCGGCCAGCTTGCCGGCCTCCTCCGAGGATATTCTCCCCGCTCTCCGGTCAACTAGCACGGAGCCAGAGTCGACGGTGCCGAAATTACACCTTAGCGCAACATCCTTCTTATCGAGGTGTAGGCCCGCTCCCAAAGCCTCGAAAGGCCCACGGCCCGTGTAGTACTTGTGAGGGTCGTAGCCCAGCAGAGCTAGATGCCCCGTGTCGCTTCCGTTGGGAACTCCCGGGGAAACAACGTCCACTATACCAGTCTCGCCCTCAGCCGCAAGCCTGTCGAAAAAAGAAGGGCTGGCGGCCTGAAGAGGTGTGAGCCCGTTCAGGGCCCTGCATCTCCTGTCCCCTAGACCGTCGAGAACAATCAAGACCGCTTTCATCAACACGGTGAGAGCCTGACGAGGCTATTAGTTTTTATAATTCCCTGCAGACATGAACCCAGAGCTGTGGTTTGAAAGAGCCTCGCTACGTATTCTTGGAGGACTTGCCCGGGGTGAGCAAACAGCTTGCGGAAAGGCTAAGGGAGATGGGGTACACAACCGTCGAGTCTGTCGCAACAGCCACGGTGGCTGAGCTTGTTGCAGCAGGGTTCGACGATAAGCAGGCATCGCGAGTAATCTCGACAGCAAGGGAGTTTATCGAAATCACGTGGGTGACTGCGAAGGAGTTGGCCGAACTCAAGACCTCGATAGGCCGCGTTACCACGGGAAGCATGAGGCTTGACATGCTGCTCGGCGGAGGCGTTGAGACACAGGCGATAACAGAGTTCTTCGGAGAGTTTGGCACGGGCAAGTCCCAGATATGCCACCAGCTAGCCGTGAACGTTCAGCTTCCAGTAAGGAGGGGGGGACTCGACGGGTCGGCGCTCTACATAGACACCGAGAACACCTTCAGACCTGAAAGAATAGTATCGATGGCCAAGCATCTAGGGCTTGAACCGGACGAGGTGATGGAGCGCATAGTATACGCAGAAGCCTACACAAGCGACCATCAAATACTCCTAATCGAGAAGTCTGACAAGGTCATCAAGGAGAAAAACGTTAAACTGATTATAGTCGACTCCTTGACCGCTCACTTCAGGAGCGAATACCTTGGAAGGCAGATGCTTCCTGAGAGGCAGCAGAAGCTGAACAAACACATGCATCGCATCGTTAGGCTGGCCAGAGCCTTCAACGCCGCCGCCGTAGCCACGAACCAGGTGATGGCAAGGCCTGACGACATAAGCAGCCTGGCAGTCTACCCGATAGGAGGCCATGTCGTCGGCCACACAAGCCATAACAGAGTTTTGCTCCGCAAAGTCTCTGGCAGGAGGACGAGGATAGCTCGTCTGGTCTCGAGCCCTTACCTGCCTGAGGGGGAGGCGGTTTTCCAGATAACTGAGAACGGCGTCGAGGATGTTGAAGAAGGTGGATGATGATGGTTGTCTCGGCCAAGGAGACCTTCGAGTTCCTAGATATTCTGTTCAGGAACAGGCTTACCGAGGCTGAGAAGTATCTCACCCAGCTGGAGGAGAAACATCCAGACGACGCGAGGTACATCCATGCCCTCAAGGGTTTGTACCATTCCTACGTCGGTGAAGACAGAGACTCTTTGCTGTACATGCTTTATCTCAACGAGGAGTTTAGGAGGAGGAAGAGCGATGTCAAGAAGTGCTTGGAGGCTCTATCAAAGACGCTTGGAGGAGACGACAGGTTCTTCCATGCGTGGCGGCACGTGCTCGAGGCTGTTGAGAAGCTGCCCAAGCCGGCGAAAATAACCGCTACGCAAGAAGGTTGAAAAACAACAGCCAGGCAAGAAGGTATACACCTGCGTACCCTCCCGCCCCGTTAAGGTAGGATTGTCTCCTCCGAACCTTCATACCGCTCATTCTCCAGATAACCTCGGCGAGAAAGATGTAGATGACAACCGCCGTCAACAGAAAAACATAGATATACAAAGCGGATTCGAGGGCTATGGCTCCCAGAGCCGAGATGTATCCATAAACGACAGCTGTGAAAACTTTGACCCAGTAGACGTAGTCGAAGCCCAAGCTTCCTCCGTTCTCTTCAAGAAAACGCTAATTTAAGGTTGGCAGGTCAACAGTTTTTACCAACCCGGACTACGTTGAGTTAGTAGGATGCTTACATCAGCGGAGCTCACGGTTGTCGTGAAGGAGCTCAAAGAGCTTGTCGAAGACGCCTACGTCAAAAACGTATACCAGACGGAGGAAAGGACGACGGTCTTCAGGCTTTACAAGCCCCAGTTTCAGTCCTACGAACTTTTAGTAGCAGCCGGGAAGATGATTACATACACGTCCACTCCGTACCCCAAGCCGGCCGAGCCGCCGGCCACCATCCTCCATCTAAGGAGGATGGTCGAAGGCCTGAAAATAACTGCGTTGAACCAGCTTGGGTCCGAGAGGATTGTGGAACTTGCGTTCAACAGAGATGGGCTTAAAATCGTGGCAGAGCTATTGCCTCCCGGCGGTGTCTTCCTACTCCGGGACGAAACCGTGATATGGCTGCTCGAGCCTGTCAAGTCTTCTGGACGAACCGTAGTCAAAGGGGCTGCATACAAACCCCCAGCTGAAAAGTTCGCCCTCATACCTTCTATGAACCCCTCCGACCATCTCCACATGCTCAACCCGGGATCACCCGTCGTTGCGTCTCTTTCTAGAGACCTAGGCCTGGGAGGGAAGTACGCTGAAGAGGTTCTGTACAGGGCTGGCGTTGAGAAAAGGAGGAAGACGTCAAGCCTGTCCGAGGAGGAGAGGACGAGGATCGCAGTGGCTCTGAAGGACCTTTTCGATGAGATGGCCAAGCCCCGCCCCCGAGTATATAAGCGTGGGCTGGAAGCGGTGCCCAGCCCCGTCGAGCTCAGGTCTCTCCACGACTTCGAATTCGTAGAAAAAACCAGCTTCAGCGAGGCCGTTTTGGAGGCTTACATAAATGAAGTCGGCAGAAGGCGAATGGACGAGGAGAAGAAAGCCATTCAGCAGAAGGTAGAAGCTTTGGAGAAGGAGAAGGGGGACAAGCTTTTTGCAATAGAGAAGTTGAGGCGGAGAATAGACGATCTGGAGAACTTCATCAACAGAACCAAGCCGTTGACTTACATGCTGGAAGACCCGTGGACAGCTCCTAGGGAAGCAGTTGAAGAGGTCTTCGCATCAACGGGATGCAGGGCTGAGCTGGGAGAAAACACGCTGACGCTTCAGATGGGAGAACTGAGGCTTGTGCTGAGGCGCACCTCCTCAATACACCGAGAACTTGGAAAGCTGTACGACGAGCTCAAAACCCTCAAAAACTCGGTGGTGAAGCTTTCAGCCGAGGTTGAGCAGATCGACGATAGGGTTAGACGCCTTACTTCTGGCAGCGAGTTGGCTGGGCTGGAGAAGCACCTGCCCAAGCCTACGCCCCGTAGGCAGGTCAAGCCGTTCAGAGAGTTCACGACTTCGGGTGGTTTTTTAGCTATGTCGGGGAGGGACAGCAGGTCAAACATAAAGTTGCTCAAGCAACACCTAGCCGGAAACGATGTCGTGTTCCATACAGAGGTGGCGGGTTCGCCGGCGACGGTCCTGAAGGACGGGGGGAGAGCCTCTGAAGCAGACATAATGGAGGCAGCCCAGTTCACCGCCTCCTACAGCAGGGCTTGGAGGGAGATGTTCTCAAACGCATCGGTTTACTACGTGGCGGCGGACCAAGTCTCCTTCACCCCGCCCTCGGGCCAGTTCCTGCCGAAGGGTTCTTTCATGGTCTACGGCCAGAGAAGATACGTCTCAGCCGAACTTCGGCTTGCGGCTGTCCGGATGGAGAAAGGCTTTACGGTTGTTCCCTACCTCACGGCTCTCCGGTCGGGACGTAGTTTCGTCGAGCTTAGGCCGGGGAGGACGTTGGCTGAAGATGCTGCTATTAAGGTTTTGAGTCTTATGGAAGCAACACTCTCCAAGGAAGAGGCCGACATGCTCGCAGCCCAGATACCGTTCGGACGCTGCTCAGTGTATTATTTGGACAAGCTTATTAGTCGTTAGTTGTGTAAAGTAGGTTGGGAGAAGATGGTCAAGCCGACAGCCCTTTTTGACGAAGTCAGGGTCAGAGACGTGATGTCAAGCCCGGTCATCGAGGCAAGCGACTCAGCGACGATAGTTGAGGTCGCTGGGTTGATGAGGAAGTACGGCATAGGCAGCATAATAATAACCTCGAACGGCAAGCCTTTAGGAATCATTACCAAGACAGACATAGTCTGCCAGGTTGTGGCCAACGGCAGCGACCCTAACAAGGTGAAAGCCAGAGATATCATGACCACGCCTCTCCAGACGATCGAGCCAGATATAGTAATCGAAGAGGCTTTGAGCAAGATGAACCGTCTCAAGCTCAGCAGGCTTGCAGTGGTCTATAAAGATAAACTTGTCGGAGTTGTCACGATCAAGGACATTCTCCAAGTCACCCCCGAGATTCTGTCTATTGTGAGGGAAAAGCTAAAGATCGGCGGAGCTGCGGCATACCCGTCTTCAAACCCCGTCGAAGGCTACTGCGATTCCTGCGGCGAGTGGTCGGACCTTCTGGTGAGGGTTGAGGACCAGCTTCTTTGCGAGGAATGCCGGCTGGAGCTTGAGGGGAAGGAGAAGTTCAGCGCTCCAAAATGAAGTTTATCCTCGACACTATGCTCGGCCACCTAGTGACTTGGTTGAGGCTGTTGGGGTACGACACTCTTTACGGCGATAACCTTTCTGACGACGAACTTATTGAAGCCGCGAGGAGGGGAGAGAGGGTCTTAGTCACGAGGGACAGAGAGCTGGCTCAAAGGGCTGTCAAAGGCTTGGTCAGAAGTGTTCTACTTGACTCCAACGACGTAGTCCAAGGGCTTAAAAAAATCCAGTCCGAGACAGGCATAACACTCGTCTTCAGCATGGACAACAGCCGCTGCCCCGAGTGCAACACGGTGCTGGAAAAGTTGTCGAATCAGCCTCCTAGATGGGTTTGCGTTTTCTGCGGTAAGCAATACTGGGTTGGAGGCCACTGGAGAAACATTAGTAAGACGCTTGAGCGGCTTCAGACTTAGTGTGGAGATGAACTTGGAGGAAGGAGCTCTACTCGTCTCTGTCGCGCGAAGGGCCGTGGAGCACTATTTTGCGACGCAAAAGCTTTACAAGCCCGTGGGTCAGTACTTGCAGGAGAAGAGAGGAGTGTTCGTCTCGATATACACCCATCCAGCCAAGGAGCTGCGTGGATGCATAGGTTTTGTCAAGCCGGACATGCCGCTGGATGAGGCCACGGCTAGGGCGGCTCTTGCAGCTGCCTTCGACGACCCCAGGTTTCCGCCGATGACGATTGAGGAGCTTCCTAGGGTCGTGTTCGAGGTAAGCGTGCTTACTCCTCCCGTGCCAGTTAGCAGCGTTTCGAGAGAGGAGCTGCCGGCGAAGATAGAGGTGGGTAAGGATGGGCTGGTCTTGGAAACCCCCTACGGCTCTGGCCTACTTCTTCCCCAAGTGCCCGTCGAGTACGGCTGGAATGCTGAAGAATACCTCTCCCATCTCTGCGTCAAAGCGGGTCTCAACCCAACTTACTGGGTTTATGGCGAGATGCGTCTCAGCAAGTTCAGGGCTGAGGTTTTCTCGGAGGTTGAGCCTAGAGGGGCTGTGGTGCGTAGGCAGTAATGTTTATCCATGTAGCTGTGTGCGGAATCGGGCTAGGGCATGCTTCCAGGAGCTTAGTCGTGGCGAGGGAGTTGATGAGAAGGGGTCATGGAGTTTCGTTCTCGGCTTACGGACAGGCCGTCCCCTACTTGGAGCGGACGGGGTTCAGCCCTTCAAGAGTTCCCGCAGTCAAGTATGGAGTTGGGGATGACGGAGTAGTGAGCGTAAAGAAGACGATTAAGGAAAACATCACGCTCCCAGCCCGCTTCCTATCACAGGTCGGCGCAGAAGCGGTAAACATCTCCGAGACAGGGACAGATTGCGTAGTCTCAGACACGAGAGCCTCAGCCGTAGCGGCCGCCAAGCTGATGAACAAGCCTGTAGCCACAATACTAAACCAGTACAACCTCCTGCTAGAGACTCGAAGGCACAGAAGGGCTGCGAAGCTTGCCGAGCCAGCCCTCCAGGCGGCTCAGCTCATCTGGGACTTGTCGGACGTAATAATCGTGCCCGACCTGCCGCCGCCAAGCACAATTTCCGAAGCCACTCTCGACTTCCCGCGAAAAGTCGTTAACAGAGTCTTGTACGTGGGCCCGTTGGTCGACCCGCCGGCCGTTTCACAACAGGAGATGATGAGTTTGAGGAGGACGTACGGCGGCTCTGATAAGCCTCTTGTACTGATAACCGTAAGCGGCGGGTTGGAGGAGAAGAGAAGGCTTGTCGAAAAGTTCTTAGAGATCGCCCCCAGGCTGAGCAGCAGGTTCAGCTACGTCCTCTCAACAGCTAACCCCGGTGGCGGCGAGTCTTTCAGGGTAGGGTCTTTTTACGTATCTAGCTGGGTTGAAGACCTAGACAGCATGATTATGGCCGCAGACTTGGTTGTTGGGAGGGGCGGCCTAACGCTGATAACTAAATGCATGGCGTACGGTAAGAAGATGCTGCTGATCCCCACGCCTCAGCACGGAGAGCAGAATGCTAACGCTTTGAAGGCTAAGGAGCTTGGGTTGGCTGAGGTTTATGACCAAGACATGCTGGACGCTTCGGAGTTCGAGGCTGTTGTCTCCGATGTTCTCGAAAACAGCCGCATGGACCATGCCGCCAAAACACACCAGAGTAGGGTGCGGGAGTTGGGCGGAGCTAGGCGTGCAGCTGAAGCCGTTGAGAGGCTTGTATTAAACCTTTCGTAGAAGTGTTAATTTAGGACGAACCCAGTCCCAAAGACGTATGGGGCAACAGCCGAAGAACTTCCCCCTCGACGCCCGGCTAGGGACCGTCCTAGGCCTCCTCGAGCTTGTCGTCGCATACGGAGGAAAGGCTGACCTAGCTTTCATAGCCAGAGAGCTCCAGATGGAGGTTGACGAGATACTCCCCGCTTCGACGGCGGCGGAGATGCTGGGCGTTCTCGAGATTCATGACGGTGAAGGCGTGGCCACTCAGCTGGGGATTAAAGTAAGCAAAAGCCTGTCTAAGGGAAAGAAGAGGATTTTGAAGGAACAGGTTCCTAACCTAGAGCCTTTCTCAACTGCCCTGAACCTGGCTAGGGAGAACCCGAAAGGCTTCAGCATAGACGACTTGGTAAACCGTCTGTCCAACGACCCCAACCTCGTCCAGTACGCAGAAGACACGGAGAAGCTGCGGGAGCTTCTTATGGACTGGATGATCTACACGGAGCTGCTGAGCTACGACGGGGACTCGGGGCTTTTCAGGCTAAGAGCACGTAAGACCGTTTAACTCATCAACGTGAAGATCTGGTCAACGTACTCGTAGAACTGAGGACTTCTCCTATCCCGAGGCTTCTCCATTAAAACCCTTATCTCCCCCTTGACCTCGGCGGGCCTTCCGCTCAGAACTAAGACCCTGTCGCTCAGCTCGACGATCTCCTCGACGTTGTGAGATACTAGAAGAACAGAGGAAGGGGGAAGGGTCTCATGCGCCCGCAGCATGTCGATCTCACGCCGCAGCGACACAGCTGTAAGAGGGTCGACGTTGCTGAACGGCTCATCCATCAGCAGCACGTCTGGGTTCGTTACTAAGGCCCGCGCAAGGACAACCCGCTGCTTCATGCCGCCGCTTAGCTCGCCCGGGTAAACATACTCAAAACCCGACAGGCCAACCATGTCGAGATAAGACCTAGCTCTTTCAACAGCTTCCTGCTTCGATAGCTCTTTAAACCGTTTGAGGGCGAGGACGACGTTCTCGAGAACCGTTAGCCATGGAAACAGGGCCGGTTCCTGGAAGACCAGTGATATGGCTGGTGTCGGGCCGTCCAGCGGCTTCGACTTGTACAACACTTTTCCCGACGTCGGCTTGATTAGCCCAGCCATGATCTTGAGAAGCGTTGTCTTGCCGGAGCCACTCTGTCCAACGACTCCCAAGAACTCCCCGTAGTAAAGGTTGATGTTCATGTTCTTCAGAACATCTATGTTCATGCCTTTCCGAGTGTAAAAACTGTGCGAGACGTCGACAACGCTGATTATTGGCTCCCTCACACGCCTCCACCGCCTTCCATCCCCTACTTCCCAGCTTCTTCTTGAATTTTAAGACGTGAGATAACAACATCGTAGAGCCTCTTCCAGAAAAGCCTGTTCATCAAAACTATCAGACTGGACATCACAGTTATCACGACGACGCTGCCGACCAAATTCCCCTCATACGTCATCAGAGACAAAAGCTTACCAAGACCAGGCAAATCCGTCTCAGCAACAACATCGCCGAGGACTAGCCTCTCCGAAACCACTAAACTGTTCCAAGCACCACCGGCAGCTGTGATGCAGCCTGTGACGAGGGGGGGAAGCAGCCTAGGTATGTATACATTCCTAATCCTGTCTAGTGTCCTGAGACCCAGAAGCTCCGTCAACTCCAGCTCAACCTTAGGAATGTTCTTGACTCCTCCGTAGACTTGGAAGAAAACATAATACTGCGTGGCTGCCACAGTCATCAGGAAGGTCCTCAGCTCAGGCTGGCCAGCTAGCTGGCTGGCGAAGAGTGGGTAAACAATTGTGGCGGGTATTGAAGCAATAATCTGAACGAGGGTGGTCGCTGTTGATGAAAGCCTCTCCCTTCTCGATATCGCAATAGCTGCTGGAAGGCTCCAGGCTACTGAAAAAGACACGGCGGCTGCTACACGTCCGAAGGAGTAAGCCGAGGAGACGGCAAGGTTCTCAAGACCAACTTCGTTCACTTCCCGCGCTAGGAAAGAAAGCCTGGCCAGCAGCTCCTCTCCTCGAGCTATAAGCAGAGCTATCAGCAGCCCTCCTAGGAGGAAGAATAGGACACCCCTGATCAGGGAAGTTGACAGGGAGACACGTCTAGTCAGCTGTTCGATTGCTTTGTTGTACTCGAAGAAAATGAGATGGGATGGCAGGTAGACGGTTCTGAACGCAGGACCTAGAACCCGCCTCATGATTTTTACGTAGGGCTGCATCTCTCTTGGTGGTTTTCTCCTGGGCTCGGTGAGCTGGGTGAGGGGGAGAAAGACAAAGAACGTCGTTATCAAAGTCGCCAAAACGAGCATCAAAAGGGTTATCAGAACACCCACAGTGTCGCCTTCAATCGTGTACCTCGAGATCACCGTTCCCAGGCCGAACAACTCCATCTCAGTCTCGCCAAAGGTGAGTATCTCGCTTCCGACGAGGAAGAAAATTCCGTTGGCCCATGAGGGCTGGAGGTTGTACAAAACCCGTGGAAGGGTTGCCGGAACATAAAGATACCTAAACTTCTCGAACCAGCTGATTCCGAGGAACCGAGCCGTGTCAAGAAGCTCTGATTTGATCAACCTTGTTCCTTCGTAGACTGCGAACGTGATGTTCCAGGCCTGGCTCGTGAAGATTAGGAAGATTGCGGCCATCTCAGCTCCTACAACCGGGAAGATTGTGTAGAAGAGCGTTATGGCTACGGGGAAGAAGCCTAGAATGGGGATTGACTGGAGTACGTCTAGCACGGGTATGGCTATTCTTTCAAAAAACTTGTTGGTTCCCGCCAAGGTTCCGACTAGGAACGAGAACAGAACTGAGAATGCGAGAGCTATGCCCATCCGTGCCCAAGAAGCAGCCACAGCAGCCGTTGAAGTCGCAACATAAGCCAAAACGTCCAAAGACATCTAACCATCCTAAAGCCATCGTTTAAACGTGGCTGCGGGCTTCGCCGAACATTTGCCTCACGAAATACATGGGCAGATGCTGGAGAAGCTGTTTGTAAGGTGTTTCAGGTATTAGAGAGCTTGACGCTAGGTTGATGGAGGATTTAAGCTTTTCAACCATCTGTCTCTTCATAAATTCCTCGCCGGGATTTAGTGGAGCTACTGCTCTGAAAACTCCTTTAGTGTTTCCAGTCTTGGAAGCGAGTATCAGGTGTAGAAACCTGTCCCTCATCTCCTGCACGACGTACAGGGCTCTGCCCATTCTCTTTTTGACGTATAGTTCCTCGAGGTCGTCGGCAAGCTGGTACACCGTTCCAACCTCCAGGCCGTACCTCCTCATCAGCTCGGTCTGATCGTGGCTGGCGCCCGCTAGCAAAGCACCGGCGTGTGCTGCGGCTTCGAACAGAGAAGCGGTCTTCTCCCTTATCATGAACATGTACAGTCGCTCGGTGAGGACAGACCTGTTCAGAACCTCGTCCAGAATCCCCTTCGAAGCCCTCTCCCATGCGTCAAGGAATATCCGAGCCATCTCAACGCCTATGTCCAGCACTATCTCGAAAGCAAAGTTTATGATACGATGACCCTGGAGAACCGCCTTCCCCATTCCTATTTGAGCCCAGAGCGTTCTGCCACCCCTACGGCTCTTATCCAAGTCGATTATGTCGTCGTGGACGAGGCTGGCGCTGTGAGCCAGCTCTAGAGCCACAGCCACGTCCAGAGCTTTCTGGTACTCCCTTCCTCCAAGGGCTTTGAAGACCGTGAGGAGAAGGATAGGCCTGAGCCTCTTGCCTCCCGAAACAGCTCTCTCGATCAGAAACCTGTCGGGCCTTCCTGATAGTTTATCCAGAAGGTTTTTCTCCAAGTCCGTTTTTAGCCCGATGAGGAGGTTATCGAGCGGTGTTCTCTCTAGGACCGTGTTCATCCAACAACGTTAGTGATGAAGACTGTATTATATTTTTAGCTGGTTAAAGATGATGAGCTATTCGTGTTTCGAGCATCCGCTTGGGGACAGCGCCCACAACCATGTCAACGGGCTTGCCGTTCTTGAAGAACATCAGCGTGGGTATACTCATTATGCCGAACATGGCTGCAGTCCTCGGGTTGTCGTCGACGTTGAGCTTTCCGAAAACAACCTTGCCTGCGTACTGCTTTGCCAGCTCCTTCACCACGGGAGCTATGGCCCTGCACGGAGCGCACCACTCCGCCCAAAAGTCAACCACCACAAACTCGTGCTTGGAAACAAAGTCGTCAAAGCTGAGGTCGGTGAGCTCCACGGGCTCGGCTATGGGTTGCTGCGGTGCGGGCGGTCTGCTTGAAAGCATTTCAGCGAGCTTCCGCATCTTTATGCGCTCCAGCTCATCATCGCCGGACATCGTTCCTACTTTTCATGTTCAGTTAATAAGTTTTGAGGTCGTAAGAAATAATAGCTCCCGCGAAGAAAGTTTTAACGTTGACTGAGGAAGAAGAGGTTTCAGCCATAGTGGTGGCCTTTGACGGAGACGACTGCATAGTGTCGCCGACCTCGCCGCTCGAACCAACTCTCCTGCAGAAGCTCCTGGGCTCCAAGGTCCTCTACGAAGACTTCAAAGGCGACTTGTGGGAGGGCGTGGTGACGGATGTTTATGGTGTCGATAACCTGGTTGTTAGGTTTTCCGAAGAAGCCATCTCCCAAGGAGGGCCCTCCGGACTCGGTCAGGGAAGCCTCGTCAAAATCATTCCGTCACGAACGTAGGCCTGATCTTCCGCCAAGATTTTTAACCAGCGTGAAAATAATGATGCTGTTTTGTCGCGAAAGCCCCTAAAGGATTTGATTTCGCTCCGTGGAAAACGGGCATTAGTAACCGGAGCTGCCTCTGGAATCGGCCTGTCCGTAGCTGAAAGGTTTGCAGAAGCCGGCGCCGACCTAATACTCGTCGACGTCGACGAGAAAGCCAACGACGAAGCGGCCCGAAGAATCAAAGACCGTTTCGGCGTCGACGTGTTCGCGAAGAAAACCGATTTGTCGAAAAAGTCAGAAATCGACCTGCTGTGGGGTGAAATGTCGGATGCCTCACCCGAAATTCTCGTCAACAACGCGGGAATATACCAGTTCAGGGATTTTCTCGAAGTCGATGAGGAATTTTTGGAAAGAATGTTGTCGGTTAACCTGAAATCGGCGTTTTACATGTGTCAGCATTTTTTCAGAGTGCGTGGTGAAAGAGGAGGTGTCGTGGTCAACGTCAGCTCTGTCGAAGCAGTGTTGCACTGGATGAAAGATTTGACACATTACGGCATGAGTAAGATCGGTTTGGTGAGCTTGACCAGGTCGTTAGCCCGTGAGTTCGGGGACAAAGGTTTTCGTGTTAACGCCGTGATGCCGGGTGGAATTCATACTCCGGGAACCGGGAGGGTCCGAAACGAGGCTTTGAAAAAACTCCGCCTGGGGTTCCTCTGGTTGGGGATGCAGTTTATTTCACGGATCCCTCTTGGCAGGCTGGGTCATCCCGACGAAGTGGCCCTCGTCGTGTTGTTTCTTGCTTCAGAGTTGTCTTCTTATGTGAACGGCGCTGTCGTCGTGGTGGACGGTGGTTTTCTGACCAGTTGAAGTGCTCCGGCCGGGATTTGAACCCGGGTCGCCGGCTCGAAAGGCCGGTATACTTGACCGGACTATACTACCGGAGCCTGCTTCAACCTCACCAGCCCGTTTGATAATTTAAATCTTTGGAGCGGAAGACGTCAGGTCTGGCGGTAAAAATCGTTTTAAATAGGTTTATCTATGAAGGGCTATGCCTTTGTTCAAGCGCACGCTGAAGTACTCGCCCCTGAAGGCTGGCGACTTGATGTCGAAGCCCCCGATCTCTGTCGACGAGGAGGCCAGCGTAGACGATGTAGCGAGGGTGATGTGGGAGAAGGGGGTTGGGAGCGTCTTGATAGTTGACCGTGAGAGCAAGCTCGTCGGCATAATAACGGAAAGGGACATCCTCTACGCTGCTTCGCACTTGATGATGGGCAAGGATGTGAAAGCTAAGTCTCTGATGACTAGGAATGTCGTTACAGCTTCTGTGGACGACTTGGTTGCTTCTGTGGTTGAGAAGATGAAGGACTTCAACATCCGACACATCCCTGTCGTTGATGCTGAGGGAAGGCCTCTTGGGGTTATATCCTCGCGGGACATTCTTGACTTCGGCGTCGGGTTGCTCAGCCTGTTCGTTGGCTCATTCTAGCTTGGGAAAGAGGGCCAGGTACTTCGAGACGCCGGTGTCGCTTAAAAGCTTATGGTAGGCTTTAACTAGTTCGTCCGCAGGAATTACGGCGCCGGCGTGCTTTCCGGTTGGGACTGGTTCCTCCAGAAATTTCTTAGGCAGGGCGTCGGAGGATGCGTCAAACCCGTACAGGCTGTTCACGTAGCGCTCCAAAGCTAGGACACGGAATCCAGCCTCGTAAAACAACTCTTCAGAGACCTCGCAACCGTAGAGGGCGGACAGGCCTTCTACGTAGTCTCTCGGAGTGAAGGCGATCCTTGAGAATGCGCAGACTCCGAGCGAGTCTAAGGCAGCTACCTCTGCTTGCTTCCTGTAGACGCGTAGAGCCAACTCCTCCTCGGTAAAGGCTCCCGTGAAGACGCTCTCCAGCCCAATCTTCTCGAAGCTTTTGACAAGGTTGGGGTAGACCCAAATGTGCACGCCTCCGCCGAAGGCCTCGACGGCGTTTATCAAACCCCATGCATGCTCGACACGAGGGTCGGCGTTCTGGATGCTGATGTTCTTGACCGTGGGCGCCACGTACTCGTTGTTGAAGGCTTTGGCTGTTGTGTAGGCTCCCCCGGCGAGAACTTCGCCAAGCCCCTCCCTCCTGGCTGTGAGCTCGACCAGACGGGTCATGTTTTTGAAATCACCCCACGAAAGCGGGTACTCCACGTAGCCGTTCTCGGATAGGTCGGCGTAGACAGCGAGGACGTTGCCCATCTCGATGGGGTCGACTCCTGCATCGTAGCATAGCTGGGTTAGGTAGGCGATCTTCTCATGGTCTAGCAACAGACAGTTTGTTCCCAGGGACGAAATTTGAGCGTAGTCCGGGCCCTCGCCCCTAACCCCGTAGCCCACCGTCTCTCTCCTGCATGAGACTGGGCACATCGAACAAGTCAACCGTGAGACTAGGACGGATGAAGACATCGAGACCCCGCCCACCTTCGCATAATCTTCCACGGTTGTGAAGGTGTAGTTTTTGACGGGAAGGGCCTCGTACTCTCCGATTGATTCAACGGCTATGGGTGTTCCGTGTACAGCCAGCAGGCCTTTCTCTATGTTGAGCATGGAAGACTGTTCAACTACTTTCTTGAGCCTCCGGAGGAGCTGGGCGAACTGAGCCGGGTTTCTGGACGGTGGGGGAGAGCGTTTCTTAGATTTTATCAGTATGGCTTTGAGGTTTTTGGAGCCGAGCACCGCTCCGGCACCATGCCTAACCCCGCTGGACCTTCCCATGTCGTTTATGATTGTCGCTATCGGGGCTCTCTTCTCGCCTGCCACGCCAATTGACAATACTCTCGCATCCCCTACGCCCCCACGGATTACTGCACAGGTCTCCACTGCTCCCAGCCCGGCAAGCCCGGGTGCTTCAACAACGGAGATGCCTTTGTCGCTCACCACCAGGGTTGAGAGCTTCTCACACCTGCCGGTGATGTAGATGGCTGAGTATCCCAGGCTAGCCAGCTCGTAGGCTGCGTATCCTCCTGTATGAGCCCAGGCGACCGTCTTGCTGAGGGGAGACCTGAAAACCATGGTCAGCCTGTTGCCGAGGGGGTAGCCGGTGCCCGCCAAGCTGCCGACAGACACGACGAAGGGGCTTTCGGGGTCAAGATGGTCTTTGACACCCGAGTTCCGGGCGATGAGCCCAACACCGAGCGCCCGCCCTCCCCAAACTCCTGCTTCGAAGTCGTCCTCGACGCGAAACTCCTCAACCGTCTTGTCCTCGAGCGAGACCCGGGCTATTTTCATCGATTGTATTGGCTGAACGTTTTAATATGTAGGTTCCCGTCTTACCCTCGATGAGGTTTGTCGAACTAGGTCGGACTGGTTTGAGGGTTTCGTCGATATGTCTTGGGACGTGGCAGTTCGGCTCAGGCTCGTGGGGGTTTGGGAGGGAATATTCGAGGAACGACTGCTTGGAAGCTGTGCGTGCTTCACTAGAGGCTGGGGTTAACTTTATCGACACCGCCGAGATCTACGGCGGAGGCGTTTCGGAGCAGATTGTGGGAGAGGCTTTGAGAGATGTTGACGGCGAGGTATTCATCGCTACAAAGGTCTGGCCTACACACTTGACATACAACGGTGTCATCAAGGCATGTGGTAGAAGTCTTCAAAGACTAGGAGTGAGAACCATCGACCTCTATCAGATACATTTTCCCAACCCGCTGATACCCTTAAGGCAGACGATGCGGGCGATGGAGGACTTGGTAAGAATGGGGAAGGTACGTTTCATAGGCGTGAGCAACTTCCCCCTTAGGCTTCTGAAGAAGGCTAGGGAGTATCTAAAGACGGAGGACGTGGTCTCTAACCAAGTAAAGTACAATCTAATCGAGAGGAATATCGAAAAGGACCTTCTACCATATTGTGAACGTGAAAAGATAACAATTCTCGCATACAGCCCGCTTGCTCAGGGTCTTCTCACAGGAAAATACAGCAGAAAACACAGGCCCCGTGATTATGTGAGGAGAATAAACAGACTATACACACCAGCCTTCTTGAGGAGGGCGGAGAAGTTGTTCGAGGAACTGGAGAAGACTGCGGGAAAACATGGTGTTTCGATGGGTCAGATAGCCTTGGCATGGGTTGCGGGCCATCAGCGATGCGTGGCCGTCGCCGGTGCTAAGAACAGGCATCAGGCTTTGGAGAACGCTTTGGCGGGGGATGTCATGCTGTCGGGAGAGGAGATGATGAGTCTCTCCCAGCTCTCGGAGAAGGTGAAACCCACAGCCTTCGACATGCTCCGTACACTCACGCGGATCTTCAACCCATGACCCAGATGAAACGTCTAATGGGGTGTGCGGCTCGTAGCCCTCCTTCTGTTCCGGCGGGATTTGTCTCATCGGCTACCGACGAGCTCGGGGAAGCTGCTCACAGCCCGTCGGCCTTTCCCGGCGCAGGTCGCCCGTTTCAACCAACCCACCGCACTCCTCGACGGCTCTTCGCCGAGTCATGGTCATCGTGCTGCGGGGGTCTCGTTTCTGCGGCGTTGCCGTGAGTCTCCCCACGCGCCTCTCGGCGCTGCGCACGCCTCCCTCGGGGGAGGAACTTCCTCCGGAGCTCCCGGTGGCCCGCCCGGCCGCTCACCCGTCTATAAACCGGCGTGGGTTGATTTAAGCTATTCCACCGCTATCTTGACTCCCCGGCCTGCTTTCTTGCTCACTCTTACCTCGAGGACGCCGTGTACGTACCTGGCCTTGACGGCTGATGGGTCTATCGGCTTTGGAAGCTCGATCAACAGCCTATACCGCCCGCCGTACCTCCTGCTGGGTATGTTCATGCTGCAAGGAGCCTCGACGCCGAGCTGGTTCTCGTAAACCTTCAGGTCTATCTCCTCTCTCTTGACGCCGGGCATGTCGATGGTCACGACGTATTCGTCCTCCGTCTCCACAACATCGTGCAGCGGGATAATGCAGCCGGTCCTTGATTCAACCTCCTTGATCGTCTTCATCATCTCGTCGATCTCCATCTCCATCCGCCTCTGCAAACGCCTGAACCAGTCCCCGGACATCTCTAATCACCTGTAGACAGGTGGAAGCTCCATCTCCCTAGACTTCTGGACCATCGACTCGGCGGTTCTTCTCATGAGGTCTCTCAGCTGCATCCGAACCATCTCCTCGCTATCAAGAAGTGGCTTGACGTCGATCTGCTCGTTCACAAGCCTCGGCAGCCTTACGAGAAGCTGTGCAGCCGCACCGGGGTCTGGGTAGTTTAGGTGGGACTGGGCCAGCAGCAGGGAGACGTCGAGCCCTCTTCTCACCCCAAGCCTGAGTATCTCTGCGTGTATGCCGGTCACGAAGCCCTCGGTGAAAACCTCGGCATCCAACGACTTGGCTAGCTCCTCGCTCCGGGCTAGGCTGGACGATAGTATGAAGACCTTAGGCGTCTCGATCTCTAGCCTCCTGGGCTCCGTGACACCCGTCAAACACCGCACCTCCTTGATCTTCTTCTCCCCAACCCATGTCAGCAGGGTCTCCGAGAACGAACGTATCAACGGAGCTGGGATGGGTATCTCGGACACGATGGCCACGTAATTCCTTCCTTCATAGATTCTTATCAGCTCCTTGGCTTCCCCCTTCCTGACGGGGACGATCGGTGGCAGGTCAGCCGAGTCGACGTAGCCTTTCTCAGCTGGCTTGAGCTGGTCGACGAGGTAGGATACTGCTATGGCTCCGGCCAGCCCCGTGTCGGGGAAGCCTAGCAGCAGGGGCTTGTTAACCTTATCAGTCAGGTTGTCGTTGAACAGAAAATCTGAGTAAGCGGCTTCCATGGGAGGGTTTGTTCAAACGCTGTTTAAAAATTTTACCGACGGCTGTCGAGAGATAAAACATAATAAATAAGTAGCGACCCAACATGGTTGGATTTGTCTGAACCACTTCCTTTCAGCGAGTACATAGAGCTGCAGGGTTGGAGAGGCCGGCACATAGACCTCGACAGCTACCTTGCTCTGTGGAGGCGTAGCGTGGAGGACTTCACCAGCTTTTGGGAGGCTGAAGCCCGTAAGCTTGAGTGGTTCCAGCCGTGGGATAAGGTGCTCGAGGCTGGGGATTATCCCGAGGTTTACCGCTGGTTCGTCGGCGCCAAGACAAACATGTCGTACCTTTGCCTTGACAGGCACGTGAGAGGATGGAGGAGGAACAAGCTGGCCTACGTGTGGGAGGGCGAGCCGGTGGACGAAGAAGGGAAACCCGCCGAGGTAAGGAGAATAACTTACTACGACCTCTGGCGGTCCGTCAACAGGCTTGCGTATGCTTTCAAGAAGATCGGGCTGGTGAGGGGAGATAAGGCGGCTATCTACCTGCCGATGATACCCGAGCTGCCGATGACGATGCTTGCTCTGGCCCGGATCGGCGTCGTCTTTACCGTCGTGTTCAGCGGGTTTTCAGCCGAGAACCTTAAGATACGGATTGAAGACTTGGGTGCGACGGTTCTTATCACGGCTGACGGTTTTTACAGGAGGGGGCGGTTGATTAACCTGAAGGAGATAGCTGACAGGGCTTTGGAGGGAAGCAAGTCCGTCAAGAACGTTCTCGTCGTCCGAAGGGCGGGCAACAAAGTGTCCATGGCTGAAGGAAGGGACATATGGCTTCACCGGCTTCTCGAACAAGTCCCAATGACCGCTTACTTAGAGCCTGAGAGGCTCGACTCGGACACCATCCTGTACGTCCTTTACACGTCTGGGACAACAGGCAGGCCCAAGGGAATAATACACGACCACGGCGGCTACGCTGTTCTGCTCAACGCCACTATGCGTTGGGTCTTCGACATAAGGGATGACGACACATATTTCTGCACAGCCGACATAGGATGGGTGACGGGCCACAGCTACATAGTCTTCGCCCCGCTCCTAGCCGGCGCCACCGTCGTTATGTACGAGGGGACGCCCGACTACCCGGCTCCTGACAGGTGGTGGTCTATTGTCGAGAGGTACGGCGTGTCTGTTCTGTACACGACTCCGACTGCTGTGCGTATGCTGATGCGGCACGGAAGCCAGCTTGTCGAGAAGCACGACCGGTCGAGCTTGAGGCTTATACACAGCGTGGGAGAGCCGATCAACCCAGCCGCATGGCGGTGGCTGTTCGAAGTCGTGGGGGAGAGGAGATGCCCGGTGGGCTCGACCTGGTGGATGACCGAGACCGGAGGAATACTCATAAGCCATGCACCCGGCCTTTACCTGACTCCGCTCAAGCCAGGGACCAATGGGTATCCGCTTCCCGGGATAGATGCCGACGTAGTCGACGAAAACGGCCACCCCGTCAAAGCCGGCGAGAGAGGCCTGCTCGTAATCCGTAAGCCATGGCCCGGCATGCCAGGGCCTCCGACAGGGATGTGGAAGGAGCCTGAGAGGTACCGTCAAGTCTACTTCGAGAAAGTTCGGGGGGTTTTCTTCACGGGCGACTATGCTGTCAAAGACACGGACGGATACATATGGGTCGCCGGCAGGGCTGACGAGGTTCTCAAGGTTGCGGGACACAGGATTGGGACTTACGAGCTTGAGTCCGTCCTGGTTTCGCATCCGGCCGTAGCCGAGTCCGCCGTCGTCGGCATACCCGACGAGGTCAAGGGGGAGGTGCCGCTGGCCTACGTCGTTCTGAAGACCGGCTATAGACCGGGGCCGGAGACGGCCGAGCAGCTTGTTCGATATGTCAGAGAGGTTTACGGACCGATAGCCACACCTAGCGGCATAGTTTTCGTCGAAAAGCTACCTAAAACCAGGAGCGGCAAGATTATGAGGCGGCTCATAAGAGCCGTGGCCGTCGGCGCCAGCCTCGGAGACATAACCACTCTCGAGGACGAGGCGGCTGTGGAGGAGGTTAAGCAGAGCTATGAGGAGCTTGTCAGAGCGTTCAAGTCTTCTCAAGCAAGAAATTAGGGAGCGGGTTTGGCGGAGGCTTGAGGAAGAGGGCCTGGCTGCGTTTCCCAGACCCGTGAACGGCCGAATCCCCAACTTTCTGGGAGCGAAAGAGGCCGCTGCACGGCTGGCTGCCTCGGACGAATATCGACGGGCCCTCTGCGTGAAGGTCAACCCCGACGCTCCCCAGGCCCCGGTTAGGCGTCGAGTCTTGGAGGACGGGAAGGTGCTTGTCTTCCCAACGCCGAGGATCTCCCAGGGCTTTCTGGTCCTAGACCCGCGAAGGATTCCAGGGAAAAGCCTAGCTAAGGCGGCCACTATCTCGGGAGCCTTCAGGCATGGGTTGAAGACGAATCCTCGAGACCTTCCGCACATAGACTTCGTCGTGGCGGGAAGCGTGGCTGTGTCGCCGGAAGGATGGCGTGTTGGAAAGGGTGAAGGCTATTCGGAGATAGAGTACGCCTTGCTACGGATGCTTGGAAAGGTAAGCGAGCGAACTCCGGTCGTGACCACGGTCCACGACGCCCAAGTCGTAGACCATATACCTTCGGAGCCCTACGACCTTCCAGTCGACTTCATCCACACAAACACGAAAACTATCGTCTGCCCGAAGAACAAGAAGCCCGAACGTATCTTCTGGAACATGCTGCCGGACGAGAAGGTCAGGGCAATACCTTTACTCTCTGAACTCAGGGAAGATGTCTCCGCAGAACGGGCCTGAGCAACGGAATGATGCTAAGCTTGAATGGGTCGACTTTCTTGAGGCCAGCTAAACAGACGCTCACCATGTCTGATAACGCCACATGCTTCAAAACCTCCGAAGCGCGTGTTCTTGACTCGATTAGGACGTCATGGCATACGGCTCCCCTATCGACTAGATAGCTTTTCATCCATGCGAATGCGTCGGCGTGGACGGCTAGTTCGTAGACGCTCCGCTGCATGACGTAGGCGAAGCGTTCCGTATCCGACCATGTTTCAACCTCGTTGTGGCAAGCTTCGGGCAAGAAAGCCGTGTAAGCCCTGTGTTTGGCGTTTTCGTTGAGCTGGGTCTTAAGCCGGTGGGCGGCGGGCCTGAGGATCTCAGACGACAGCACAACCACAGTCCTGTCTGGGAGTGTGGAGGCGATTTGCATCGCGTAGTTGTCGCCAAACTCTCTAAACAAGCCTAGGAAGTCTTCTAGGTCGTCGACGGCTTCTAGAAAAACCTCCTGGGAGAAGCCTTGGAATGCGGACAGGATTCCGTAGACAACGCCCACCATCTCAGGCACGGCATACCTTGGCTCCAGACCCTCCGAAACCCCCACAACCCTGAGACCTCTAGACTGGAGGAATGAAGTTAGTCGACCACCCGAGGACACGCCCACGACCGTCGCGCCTTTGGAGAGAGCGTCGACGGCGGCTTGGAGCGTTTCGGCGGTGTTGCCCGAGTAGCTTACGGCTACGGTTAAAGTGTCAGGCCCCGTCGAAGCCGGTGTTTTGGCGTCTTTCACATACTGAACCGTCAACACTCCTTCCGGCTGTCTCAAGCTGGCCACGATGTCCCCGACCATCCCGGAACCTCCCACCCCCAGGATCAAGACTTTCCGGAAGCCTTCTGCCCAGGGCCCCGCCAGCCTTAAGCCATTCTCAAGCCCGCGTCTGTACATTTCAGGAGACGAGAGGACATAGCGCCAAGCCTTGCCGATAAGCTCGTCCATCCAATCCAAAGCCTAATCCATCCCCTTCAAAGCCTCTTTGAAGTACTTCATCGCATCCTCCAGCTGGCTCCTGTGACTTTTTTCAGCTATAAAGTCAACCACCACGAGAGGACCGTTGTCGACGCCTTTCGGGTTGCTCTTCAGATATATCTTAGGAAACTTCTTCATGGTTTTAACAAGCAGAGGAGCGAGCTTGGACTCGACCACTCCCCTCACCTCAACGTTCTCCACGATGAACCCCCTACCCCGGGCCTCCTTCTCCAGTATTGGGGCCACCTCGTTGTCGAAAATCGAAGTCAACTCCCTCGGAACGCCAGGCAGGCAGACGACTCTCACCCCACGGTACTCGACCAACACGCCGGGAGCCGCTCCCTCAAAATTCCTCAACGGCGTCGACCCTTCCGGCAGCCTAGCCATCTTGAGCCTCTCCTTGGTGAGAATAGGCTCCTTGATCAAGCCTCTCTCGGCGAGCTTGAGGTATCTCTGCCTGATAGTCTCCACGACGTCTCTACGTAGGACTAGACGTCCTCCAATAGCCCTAGCGACAGCTTGGAGGGTCTTGTCGTCATGCGTTGGCCCTAGACCTCCCGTCATGAAGACCCATCCCGGCCTCCGTCGTAGAGCCTCCCTCAAAGCAGCCGTTATGTCTTTGATGCTGTCCCTCACGACCACGGCCCTGGATACCGTGTAGCCAAGCTGGCTGAGCCTTCCGCAGACCCAGTTGAGGTTTGTGTTGATCGTCCTTCCGTCTAACAGCTCGTTGCCCACGTTGATGACCTCAACGACATACCTTGTCATGTCCCACGCCTTACAGACGTTGAAGCTCGGCCGAAACCTCGGGACCTGAAATGTTTAGGTATGCGCAGAAACCATCCCTCGCAGGGCCGGCGTTGACAACCACGGTACGACCTATGAAAGACACCGACCTCGCTTCGTGAATGTGTCCGCAGCATACTGCAACAGGCTTTTTCTCCTCCACAAACTTCCTCACGGCCGTGCTTCCCAGATGCCTTCCACGTGCTACGTCGGCGTCGGCTCCGTAGGGCGGTGTGTGGCTGACCAAGATAAAGCGTTCGGTGGACAGCTTAAGGCCCGAGAGCATCGAACTAATCTCATCCTCGTTGAACTCGATCAAAGTGTTGAAGGGGGACAGGTTTCCACCCCCAAGCCCGACCAGCTCCATGCCTTCAAACTTTTCAGTCCTGAGGTGAAGGTTTACTATGTTTGGATTTGACGGCTCCCACGTCAGGAGAGCTGGATGGTCGCAGTTGCCTGCGACGAAGTAGACCTTAAGCCCGCTGCCGGCCAGTTTCTGCAGCAGAGGCTCCGCTTGGGGGACTCCGCCGAAGTGGGTGATGTCCCCCACCACCAGAACGGCGTCGCATCCGTTAGACATTGCGACAGCCTTCGAGACTGCTTCAAGGCTACCGTGAACGTCCGAGATCTGGAGAAGACGCATCAGCCTGAAAACCTGTCCGGAATATTTCAACGTTTCCCCGTTTTAACGCTTTTTAGCCAGCATAACGTTTTCCTACCGTTGTGGCCGGGTGCTAAGGTAAGGGACGTTGTGCGGATGCAGATAATATCTATCGACGGGAATGCAACAGTCCTCGAAGCCGCTAAGATGATGACCGACAGAAAGGTAAGCGGGCTAGTCGTGTCGCTCAACGGCGTGCCCTTCGGACTCGTCACCGAGAGGGACATAGTGTCCAGGGTCGTTGCCAAAAACCTCGACCCCTCGAAGACCCTCGTCAAAGACGTGATGAGCGCTCCCCTTCTCACGATAGACATAGAAGCGTCTCTGCTCGAAGCCGTGGACTTGATGAACAGGAAGAAGGTTAGGAGAGTCGTTGTTACGGAGGGGAACAGGGTTGTCGGCATATTCACAGTCAGAGACGTGTTGGCGCTCTCGAGGATGTGCAGCTACTGCGGCAAGCAGCTCAAACCCCTACTCGCATCAACGCCCGAGGCAGAAACCGACGTAGTGCTCGAATGCAGCTGCGGCGCCGTATACCACATGGAGTGCGCTAAGACAGTAGTATACTGTATCTACTGCTCGAGAAAGTTGGTGACTGAGGTTTATTACCCGGCTCCCGAAGACACATTTAGCGGTTGAGGCGGAAACCATCTGTAGTGTCGTACGTCGAGCTAGATGATGTCGACGTTTCGGGGCTGAGGGCGTACGCTGACGTTTACACTCCTTCCAGCGAGGGTGTAGAGACTGCCAAACAGCAGGCCGAGGCTGTCCTGTGTGTACAGATGAGTGATTCAGAGCTGAGAAAGCTCACGAGCCTGAAGCTTATCCAGGCTTTGTCGGCAGGCGTCGACTTCCTGCCTTGGGCTTCGATCCCCGAACACGTGATTGTTTGCGGGAACATGGGCTCCAACGCCGAGGCAGTTGCGGAGCATGCTTGGGCTCTGCTTCTGGCGGCGGCCAAAAAACTCCACGTATACCTGCCTAGGACGAGGAAGGGGGACTTCCGGCAGGACGTGAAGACTATTCTTCTCGGAGGCAAAACCTTGTCGGTGGTGGGGATGGGTGAGATAGGCAGGAGGGTGGCGGAGATCGGCAAGGCTTTCGGCATGCGTGTAGTCGGGGTCACTCGTTCAGGCTCCTCTCCCGCAGTAGTAGACATGGTTGTAGGCCCCGAAAGGCTGGACGAGATTTTGGCAGGAAGTGATTTTGTCGTGCTAGCGGCTCCGCTGACGAAACAGACCCGTGGTATGATCAACCTCCGGAGGATGCGTCTGCTGAAGAAGAACGCCGTAGTGGTTAACGTGGGAAGGGCAGAGCTGATAGACAGGAACGACTTGATGGCCTACATGAAGGAAAACCCCGACGCCTGCGTAGCCACCGACGTCTGGTGGAGCGTCAAGATGAACGAGCCTTGGGAAACCGAGCTCTTTGAACAACCCAACTTCATGGGCACTCCCTGGGTTGCTGGAGCTTTCGGAAACCCCGAAGTCCTAACTAGGATGAAGAAGCACGCCGTCGAAAACCTAGTCCGGTACTTCAGAGGAGAAAAGCCCCACAACATCGTAAACCGTTCGGACTATGTCTGACAAACTTAATACAACGAATTCCAGAACAGCATCAGAAGCCGGGGTCCCACAGCCAGGTAGTGGGCCGGCCTCGAGATCATGCAGCAGCTGGTCAGGACAGCCGGTGGCCTTTCCGGGCCGCGTGGGTTCAAATCCCACCCCCGGCGATAGCCAACTCCTCGGATATACATACTCCTCCACAGAACTTCTTAACGGCTTCAGCAAGGATGGACGATGTCTCATGTAGGTAGCTCGTCTCTATGGCGGGAACGCCGCAGACCATGAACAGAATTTTCCGGCTGTGTTCAGAGACCTTAGTTGTCTCTGCATCCCTGTAAGGGTAAACCGCCAACAGTTTCTGACCGTCTTGGACGACGAGCTCTCTGCCTGAAAGGTTATACCGTCTGTCCATGCCTATGCCGTGGAAAGACTCGCCTTCTCTGGCGAAGCGCATAAAAAGTTCTCCCGAGATTTTTTCGGTGTCGTAGGCGGCTATGGGAACGACTTGTTTCATAGAGACCACGTTGTAGACGTCCACCAGAACGTTGACTCGCGGGAAGGCCTTGCCCTGAAGCACTCTTCGAAGAAGAGCCTCAGCCGAAGGCCTCGTCTTGGTCGGGTCCACTCCAATCCTCCAGAAAAAGTCCCTGTAGGCTCTCACCATCGGGTTTTGAGTTAGAGTCTCCAGGCTGAACTTCCTCCTAACGTCCTCAACGGCGTCCTCGACGAAGGCGTCCAGCTCGATGGCCTCCCTGCCCTGAGATACGCCGCTGAACTCCAGCAACAACACGCCGAGGCCCTTGAACGCTGAAGAGACTTCCTCAGAGAAAACCAGCTTCATCAAAAATAGAGGTTGTTGATAGGAGGTTGTTAAGCGTTTAGGGAGGATTTATTTTTATAGCTTTGGTTGGACAGGATGCTTCGCAAGCCATGCAGAAGATACAGTCAGCCTCCCTTATGGGCTCCGACTTGTCCGTCCTGTATTTTTCGTACAACTCACCCTCTACTGGGTAGAGGTCGTTGCCAGTCCCAGACCTTCCCGGGTTCAGAGCCCATTCGAAGACGTTCACAGGGCACACGTCCATGCAGATGCCGTCAGCGATGCAGGCTTCCCAGTCAACTGCCACGATCTTCCCGTGAATCCCTAGCTTCGTCGGATACGGGTTGCCGTTTGCGTCGAGCCTCGTCAACCCCTCAGCCCTGACCTCGTGTCCGTTGTGCGTGCCGGTCAAAGGAAATTCATCAGGCTTCTTGAGAAAGTCTGGGTCGATGGGCTTAGGCGAATAATCGACCTGCCGAACCAATTCCACTCATAGTCCGTTAAACGGTCTACAATATAACGATAACCCATCCAACCATCAGACATAAAAACACCTTCAACGATCAAGTACGACGAGGGCCCGTAGCTCAGCCAGGTCAGAGCGCCAGGCTCATAACCTGGTGGCCGTGGGTTCGAATCCCACCGGGCCCACAGGGTTTCCGCAGCGAGGCTCTTCGAGCATCCTAGGTTAGCTCCGTCCGCAGACAGGGCTGCCCTGACTAACTGTGAAGTAATTCGGCTGTGAAGGCATAAAGGCGACTTGAAGGGAACGATGCTGAAAGGAGCCCGACGGAGAACTTGAGACAGCTTCCTAGCAGGACTCCAGCAGGCCGGTGATTATATCCATCCCCGTCCGGGGAGGTCTTTACGCCAGCCGTGGCTGGAGGTTATTGCCGCAGAAGGAAGCCTCCCCGGCCTAGGGCTGTTGGGTGCATGGTTCTGTTGTGGACTACGCATATCGGCGTAATGTGTCGTTGTTTCGGCGTTGTAATGTTTATATAAAAATGTCCTGACTGGGTTGTTGGTTTGGCTTCGGCGTCTGGAACAATTACTTCTGACGAGATGACGGTGGTTGACGAGAACTGTGAATGGATGGGGTTGAAGCGAGTTGTTTTGATGGAAAACGCTGGAAGGGCTGTGGCGGAGGCGGTTCTTAACGTCTTGAAGGATGTTGGGGGGAGGAAGGTGCTCGTACTGTGCGGGCCCGGGAACAACGGCGGCGATGGGCTTGCTGCTGCGAGACATCTCACCGGCATGGGCGCTGAGACGAAGGTTTTGATTCTCGCAGACCCTTCGAAGATAAAGACAGACGAGTCTAGGCGAAACTTCGAGACGGTGAGGAACATGAAGCTCTCGATAAAGCTCGACAGCGTTGACTCTACTGAAGAGCTCCTGCAGCATGTAGAGGCGTTCAGCCAAGCTGACGTAATCGTCGACGCAATCCTAGGGACTGGGGCTAGAGGAGGGCTTTCGGGTGTCTTGAAAACTGCCGTAGACTTGGCCAACAGCTCCAAAGCCTTCAAGCTCTCGGTCGACATACCTACGGGGCTCGACCCCGACACGGGGGAGGGGGAGGTTTTTTTCCAGCCCGACCTAGTCGTGGCTCTTCACATGCCTAAGCCCGTGCATCGAAGAATCCAGGAGAAGACCGTTGTCGAGAGGATCGGAATACCCGCCGAGGCGGGGGTTGTTGCCGGGCCCGGGCAGTTGAAGCTTCTAGTCAGGAAAGCCGGCAGGGACAAGCTTTACACGGGTAGGATAGCTTACATCTTCGGCGAGAAGGGGCCTGACGAGAGGGTGCGGGAGTTCCTGACTTCGTTGAAAGGATTCACAGCTTTCTGCAACCTCGACATGCTCGTCGAGAACCCTGAGCTTCGCTACGCCGTAGCCGCCTCACGGTCTGTCCTCCTAGCCGGGGACATAAACCCTTCAAGCGTAAAGCCGTTCCTCCCCCGAAGTCAGCCCGTAGTCGTCTCCAACCTAGCCACAGCCGGCTTAAACCCTGTCTACGTCTTGTTCAGCGAAAAACCCCTCGCAGGCGAGCTGAGGCAGGTTTATCAGACGCTGCTGAAAGACGTCGAGGAGCTGTGCCGTAAGCTTGCGGCACCCATATACGTCGTGGGCGAGGTGGACTCGATGACCAACGGGTCGAAAACCTACCTCAACTGGATGGGAAGGCCTTTGACGCAGGCCTACCACGCCTACGCACAAGCCTTGGTGGCTTGGTTTGTTGGAGCCGGAGCCGACCCGCTTCTTTCAACGGCCTCCGCCAGCTACCTGTTGAGAAGCGCCGAGCCTGCAGCGCTCGAGATGCCGCAAAAGCTTGCTGCTTACGTTTCCAGCTCTATCGAGCAGTACTCCTGATTACCGTCATCCCGTTCATGTAAGGCTGAAGAGCCTCCGGCACGTCAACACAGCCGTCCCTGCGCTGGTAGTTTTCGAGTATAGCCACTATAGTCCTCTCGGTAGCCACGGCCGTGCTGTTCAAAGTGTGGACGTACTCGGTCTCCTCGACGTGCGGTTCTTCACGATACCTGATGTTGAGCCTGACCGCTTGATAGTCTGTGCAGTTGCTGCAGGATACGAGCTCCCGGTACCTTCCCTGCGCAGGCATCCAGACCTCGAGGTCGTACTTCTTGGCTGCGATCGCGCCCAGCTCCCCTATGCAGATGTTCACAATCCTGTAAGGCAGTCCAAGAGAACGATATATCTCCTCGGCGTTGGAGATGAGGTACTCGTGCTCGCTCCATGACTGGCTTGGCTTCGTGAAGCTGAACTGCTCTACTTTCTCGAACTGGTGGACACGGAAAATACCCTTGGTGTCCTTGCCGTGGGCTCCGGCTTCTCTCCTGAAACAAGGGCTGATTCCTGCGTATCTCAGGGGTAGCGATCTGCCGTCCAGAATGTCGCCGGCGTGCAGGCCCGCTATCGCATGCTCGGCCGTGCCTATCAGATAAAGCTCCTCGCCCTCAACCTTGTAGAGCATGTCTTGAAACTCTTGGAACGAGACGACTCCCTCCATCACACGCCTGGTTAGCATGTAAGGGGGCTGGACTAGCTTGAACCCACGTGCACGGAGAAACTCAAGCGCATACCTTGCGAGAGCCATGTTGAGGAGGACTAGGTCATTGAACAAGTAGTAGAAACGTGCCCCCGCCACAGAGGCTGCAGCCTCGAGGTCGGCCATACCCAAGCTTTTCAACACTTCCACATGATCCCTCATCCACTCCTCCTTCCTCACCTCACCCCATGATCTGACAACCTGGTTGAACTCCTCTGAATCACCTTCAGGAACAGATTCGTGGGGAACGTTCGGAGTGTTGTACAGAAGGCTGTGAAGGTTTGACTCGACGCTCTCCAGCTCTTTCTCACAAGCGTCTATCTGCTCGTTGACCTGCCTCATCCTTTGCAACTGCTCGTCGGCTTTTTCCCCTCTCTTCTTCGCTGCGGCGACGGCGTCAGCCGCCAGGTTCCTGAGATGCCTTAGCTCTTCAACCTTCTTCAGCAGAGACCTTCTGCCAGCGTCCAGCTCTAGGATCCTGTCGACGACATCGGCCGCCAGCCGCCTCCTAGCAAGCCCCCGCCTGAAGTATTCCGGGTCGGCCCTCAGCTGTTTAATGTTCAGCATACAGACATAACCTTTTTCAGGTCAATAAAAACACAACCGTTCACTCACGCCTCAGAGCCTCCATCGGCTCTAGTTTTGAAGCTCTGTAGGCTGGGACCAGCCCGGCTAGCACGGATACTACTACAGCGACGAGCACGCCTGTGATGACTAGCTCAGACGTTATGAGAGGCGTTATTCTTACAGCCTGCGGGCCGCCTACTGCGAAGGTTCCAGGCCTGCTCTCGGCTGGGGGGCCTGAGAAGATATCGGCCAGCACGAACGACGTCGCAACTCCGGCAGCTGTTCCAACTAACCCGCCTATGAGCCCTATGATTAAGGCTTCCGTCAAGAAATTCAGCATCACGTCTCTCGTCCTGAACCCGAGCGCCTTGACCAGCCCAATCTCCCTAACCCTCTCGTTGACCGACGTGAACATCGTAGTCATGATGCCTAGGAATGCGACTAGAAGGCTCATCGAAGCGACGGATGAGAAGAAAACGTTTAGGGTGCCTATAATCTGCTGGACAGTCTCAGATATGGCTGTGATTGAGAAGACCCTTATGTTCTCGCCGTACCTGTTCTCCAGCTCTACCACCACGCTGTCGCTAACACCCGGCTCTGTTATTCTTACGAAAGCTCCGCTGTAGCTTCTACGGTTGGTGAGAAGCCTGCCCGCATCCAGATTGACGAATATCTGGGTGTCGGGGTTGAGGAAAAGAGCCTGACCGTACTTGTCAAACCTTCCGGAGACTGAGAAAGACCTTGCAGCCCCTCCCGTCGAGGCTGTGAAGAGAGAGCCTAGGTCTATGGGGGGTATGTCGGGGTCTCTAGGGTTCCAGGCGCTGTACCCGACTAGTGCGTAGGAGGGGTTGTCTATTATCTCGCCGGCGTCCAGCCTTATGTTCGGGAACAGGTTGGGCAGGTCTTTGAGGTTGACCGCCAAGATGGTGTAGGACCGGATAGGGTCCATCGTGAAAGTCTTGCCCCTTGTCTTGATTTCCCCTGAAGCTATCAAGTAGTAGGGGTAAACCTCCCGCACCCCGGGCGTCTGGCGTATGTTCCTTATCACGGCGTCATCCAGGTTAAAGTCGCCCACACGTTGGATGAGTATCATGTCGGCTCCGAACACCTGGAGGTTCGATATGATGTTCTGTGTCAGGCCTGCCGTGGTTGCGTTAAGAGCCGTTATCAGGGCAGGGCCTACGACTATTCCGAGGATGGTCAGCGTTGTTCGGAGACGTCTGTCCTTGAGAGCTGACCAGGCAAACCTAACATAGTCATTCGTCTTCATTCCTGCTTCCTTCTTCTCCTGAGAACAGCAAGCCCGACGAGGGCTAGAACTACTACGGCAACCAAAGCCATTAGGATCGGGTCGAACCTCTGCTGAACAGGCTGAGATACCGTAGTCGCAGACAGTTGGTTGCCTTGAACCACCTCGTACTCCAGAACAGTCTCTCTCTGGAAAACTTCACCGAACCCGTTTCTGAACGAAACCTTCACAACGACGTTGTACTTACCCGGCTGTGCGTTGTTCTGGACTCTAAAGTTTAATGTGAAAGCGGAGACCTGTGAAGGGTTGACCAGGCCGACGACAGACCTTGACTCTCCCAAAGCCTCATAGGGAGGAGCGCCTATCAGCTCGACCGCCACGGCTCGGGCTATGTTAGACCCCTCGTTGACGACATCACCAGCCACGTCAACAGTCTCCCCCGCCCTAACCCTTGATGGAGAGAGCTGAACCCCTTTGAACCTGATGTCTATGTCCGCTCTTACGGCTAATGATACCGCCAAGCTCTCAGCAACCTTGACCCCGGCCTGGTCCCGGTACTCTACTAAGGCGGTAATCGTCGCCACAGAATCGCCGGCCTGGGATGTTGCGAGGATCTTCAACGGCATCACGTAAGATTGACCAGCCATCATCGAATCCAGGACCGCCTTAGTTTCGCCCTCAACTACTGCGACCGATGGGGTGTCGGGCGACACAGTTATCCGTACTTCACGGACCGTGTAGGAGTTTTCGTTTATTACTATGAGCTCGACAGATGTCGAGGAGCCTGCGTAGATGTATCTCTGGCTTGCAGCCGCTTTGAACCCTCGCCTGAACTCCTCAACGAGGTTGAACGCGATTCTAAACTCTTTAGACTTGTGGTTGGCATAGCCGTCTCGGTACTCTATGGCAGCTGTAGCCGTGTAGACCGATGTTTCGGCTGAACGGTCGACGAAAACGTTCACGCTAACCTCTCTCCGGTCTCCCGGCTGGAGAATGCCTACAGAAAGTTTATCGTCGAGGACGCTTATCCTAACGTCGTCGGGTCGCAGAACAAGCTCGACGTTGTATGCGGGGGCTGATCCTGTGTTCTTCAGCAAGAGTTTGAGAACGCCGTAGGAGCCTTTCGCTACGGATTGGGCCGCAGACTCGACAACTATCTCCTCCCTGCCCAAAACCTCCACGTCGAAGACCTGAACCATTCTCACCATCGTGCCGTACTTATTCCTGTACATTATCTCAGCGTCAAAAGAATGCACCCCGACCCGTACGTCGTCTGAGACGACTAGCGGGAACTCAAGCACGAAGACGCTGCCGGCCGGTATCCTCTCGAGGTAAGCGTCGTACAAAGTCTTACCTGTAAACCCTCTGGGCGGCGAAATCCTCATCTCGACGTTGCTCACCGAAGTCTCCACAGGCGCCTCCAAGTAAATGCGTAAGACCGCTGGCCCAGAGCCCGGTCCGACCGACCTCTCGATGCCGTCGACGAGCCATGTTGTTCTGATTATTCGCATGGACGGAGGCGGGTATATTTGGAGGACGATGGATGAGACCATCTGGGCTACTGGCAGGACGTCCGAGGTTGAGGTGCATTCCCTGAAAGAGAGCCTGAGGTCTGCTTCGTACCTACCCGGTCTAACATCTTCGAGGACGTTGACCCTGAAGACAAGGCTCCCCATCGTCCCTGGGTTTAGCTGAGTCTGGAGGAAGGCCTTCAAAGGCTTACCCGTCTCCCAGCTCGCGATCGGCAGACTTCTGTTGAGCTTGGGCAGGATCTCAGCCTCCAGAGAGCACACCGGCTTGTTGCCTATGTTGGCTACGACAACGCTCAACTCGACGTTGCTGTCGCCGGGAATGGCTTTCTCAGGGTTCGACGGGCTTCCCCACGAAAGGTCGACAACTTGAATAGTAAGCCCATAAGCCTCGAACAAGCTAAACCAGGACGCCAGAACCATCGCTGAAAGGAGTAGGACCAAGGCTTTCATGACTGTTCTACTTGAGGTAATCTGACTATTTCCTCTTTTTCTATCTTACCGTCCTTAATGTAGACTATGCGGTCAGCGGCCCTAGCGACCTCCATGTTGTGCGTGACGACTATGACTGTGTTCCCTCGACGTGTGAGTTCTCTCAGCAGGTTCACAACAACGGCTCCTGACTTGGAGTCTAGGTTGCCCGTAGGCTCATCCGCAAGGATTATGCTAGGCTCCGTCACGAGAGCTCGGGCTATCGCTACTCTCTGCTGTTCTCCGCCGCTTAGCTGGGTCGGTCTTTTAAAAGATTTGGAGTCGAGGCCAACCTCCCCGAGCATGCTGAGGGCTAGTTTTCTTCTCCTTTCCTCAGGAACCTCTAAAATCATCAAAGGCAGCTCGACGTTCTTCACCACCTGCAGCCTGTTGATCAGGTTGTACGACTGGAACACGAACCCTATCTTCTTGTTTCGGAATTCGGCTCTCTTGTTGTCGTCTATTCTGCTAATATCTACGCCGTCTATGACTATGCTTCCCTCCGTAGGCTTGTCAAGAGCTCCGAGCATGTTCAACAGCGTGGACTTGCCGCTTCCGCTCGGCCCGACGATGGCAAGCATCTCACCCCGTTTAATCTTTAGGTCCACGCCGTTCAAAGCCACAGTCTCAAGCCCGTTGCTCCGGTAAACCTTCTTGAGGCTCTTGACGACCACTACATAATCCTCATTCATCTTACGATCACCTGATCCTCACGTAGTCGTAGGCTCCTGTCGCAGATTCGAAACAAAACTTGACCTTACGGTAGTCTTTCCTGAACTCAGCGACCTCTTCAGCAACCTCCACCGGGTTTCGACCACGCACAACCACGTCCGCAATCAGCTCGGCTATGTGCTTCATCTCGGACTCGTTCATGCCCAGTCGTGTGACCTCCTGCGTACCCATCCTTATGCCGCTTGGCTTACGGTAGTCGGTCTTCATCCTGTAGTCTTTGGGTATGAGGTTCCTGTTCAGGATTATGCCGGCCCTCTCAAGCCTCTCCTCAGCAGTCCTGCCGTCCATGTACTTCGACACGTCTGCTATCAAGGTGTGGGACTCGGTGAAACCCCTGCTTTCGTAAAGGACTTGGACACCATGTTCGTACAAAGACTCGGCCAGAACTTTGGAGTTTCTGATGATCTGCATGGCGTATTCTCTGTAGAATGCAAGGGCTTCAGCTAGAGCGATCGCCACGCCTGCGACGGCGTGTAGATGATGGTTCGAGAGAAGGCCTGGAAACGCTACCTGCTTGAGCCGTTCGGCGTATTTTGACCACGACACAACCATGCCGTGCTGGGGTCCAGCCAGCGTCTTGTGAGTGCTTATCGTCATGCAGTCTGCTCCTTCCCTGATAGGGTCTTGAAACTTGCCGCCCGCTATCAAGCCGGCTACGTGGGCCCCGTCGTAGACCAGGTGGGCGCCGTACTGGTCGGCTAACGTCCTCACCTCCCGGACCGGGTGGGGGAAGAGGAAGACGCTGGCGCCCAGCATGAACAGCCTAGGCTTCTTTCCTGTCTCGGACTCTATCCGCCTGAGCCTCCGAGCTGTTGCGTCCACGTCTATCTCGTGCAGGTCCTCGTTGAACTCGTACCTCTCAACCTCAAGCCCTCTAACCACTCCAGCGGTTCCTCCCCACTTTTCCTTGCCATGGCTTATGTGGCCTCCGTGAGGAATCGTTAAAGCAACCATCATGTCCCCCGGACGTGCGAAAGCGCAGTAGGCCACCAGGTTCGCCACCACCCCTGAAATAGGCCTAACGTCCACAAACTCGGCTCTGTAAACCTGCTTACCCAGCTCTATAGCCAACAACTCTATCTCGTCTATGTACTTACATCCAGCGTAAAGCCTCTCACCAGGCCATCCCTCCGCATACCTGTGCTGGAGGTCGCTAGCCATCGCCTCCCTTACTGCTGGGCTGACCACGTTCTCGCTGGCTACGAGCGGTATAGACTTCCTGAACAACTCGTGATGCTTCTCCATCAGCTCCAAGACCCTGAAGTAGGCCTGCTGCGGCTCTGCTAAAGTTTCCATGACTAAGGACACATACAGCCGCCGCTATATAAAATCTTACAGATATGCGAAGTAGATGATGAAGGATAGGAATAGAAGGTCGGCTGCGATAAGCGCCGTGGCCGTGATGCGGTGCCTCACACCAAGCATCCCGGCAGGAGCTTGTTTTGAAGTGATTAAATCTTTTGCTTTTCGAGCGATGTCGAATGTTCCAGCCTACATACCGGGGGAACACGCTCATGTTTTTAAACCGCAGACGAACTGCTTAAAGCGTGGAGCAGGAGCTTTTTGAGGAAGCCCAAAAGTATCTTCCTGCAGGTGTTACCTACAGCGTAAGGCACATCGACCCAAGGCCTGTTTATGTCGAGAGGGCTGAGGGGGCCTACGTGTGGGACCTGCACGGGGTCAGGTATGTTGACTTCTGGATGGGCCACGGCGCTCTCTTGATGGGCCACGGCTACAGGCCTGTTCTGGAGGCTGCCTCTGAACAGCTGTGGAGAGGGGCTCATTTTGGCTATCCTCATCCCTGGGAGGTCAAGTGGGCTAAGCAGGTTTGCAGCATGGTTCCTTCCGCTGAGAAGGTTAGGCCGACTAACAGCGGAACGGAGGCCAACATGTACGCCGTCCGAACGGCTAGGGGTTTCACGGGCAGGAAGATCGTGGGCAAGATTGAGGGAGGATGGCACGGCGGGTACGACGGGCTGCAGGTGGGTGTTTCTTACCCCGTTGACAAGCCCTCCACGCTAGGGTTGCCTGAGGAAGCTACGGCAAACACCCTGCTTCTACCCTTCAACGACCTCGAAGGAGTCGAGCGAAGGCTAAATGGTAGGGAGGTTGCGGCCATAGTCGTCGAGCCCGTTCTTGGAGCTGGTGGGTTCATCCCAGCCGACCGAGAATATCTGAAGGGGTTGAGAGAGATATGCGACAGGGTCGGGGCTGTTCTGATATTTGATGAGGTGATCACGGGGTTTAGGCTTTCGCCGGGCGGGGCTCAGAAGCTTTACGGGGTTGTTCCAGACATGACTGTGCTGGGAAAATGCGTAGGCGGAGGTCCTTTCCCGACAGGCGCCTTCTGCGGAAGGTCTGAGATAATGGAGGTTCTTGACCACAAGAAGAGGCCTATGCCCTACGAGAGAGTTTTCCACGGTGGAACATACAGCGGCAACCCGTTAGCCATGAGGGCTGGATACGTCCTGCTCAAAGAGCTGGAGAAGGGGCTTGTCTACGATCACCTGGACAGCCTAGGCAGGAGGGCTAGGGAGGGGCTTGAAGAAGCCCTCGAGCCCCTGAACGCCCACATAACTGGAATAGGGTCGCTTGTCTGCATACACTTCACGAAGGAGAAGCCGGTCGACATACATACGGCAAACAGGACCAAGGACTTGAGGCTTACAGTCGAGTTCTCGAAGCACATGGTCTTGGAGAAAATATTGTACGTGCCGCCGTACAACCCGCATCTGTTCATCTCAGCGGCCCACTCCAAGGAAGATGTCGACGCTCTCGTTGAAGCCGCCGAAAGGTTTGCCAAGGCACGCAGGTCATAGCCCCAACGTCGTCAAGACCTGTCTTACTAGCTTGGACGTCATCCCCCAGACCAGGTCGTCGCCGTAAGCGTAGCACAGATGATTGCGAACCGTCGAACCTGACTTTGAGTAAACCCGTTTAACCACAGGTTTTAACCCCAGCAGAGGAGCCCAGAAGACTCTCTGAACCTCGTTTCCTTCGACGAAGACGACCTCACCATCTAAAAGCCCTACAAAAGGCTTGACCAGCAAATCCGGTGAGTTGGCCGGCGACGTAAAGGGCAGGGCTCCCAAAACCTCGACAGCCTCTTCGCCAACACCCGTCTCCTCTTTCAACTCCCTCAGAGCCGTCTGGACTAGGCTTTGGTCGGATGGCTTGCGTCGGCCTCCTGGAAAAGCTATCTGACCCGACCAAGGGTCATCCAGCCTTGTAGCCCTCTTCACCAGTATTACTTCAGGGCTCCTATCGAGGTTTCTGAGGATTATGGCAACGGCTGCGTAGCTCCTTCCGTGGATTGTCTCCATGAATCTCTCTTCAAGCGAATGTAGGCGGGACCTAAGCCTATTTTCCATACCTGTACTTGTAGTGGGTTCCGAAAAGGCTTGAGACCGCGACCTCAGGCTCCTCAAAGAGCTCCGCCACCGTTCCACCCCACTTGCTCTCTAGCAGGCTTCTGAGACCCCACCTCACCTCGTCAAGGTCAATCATCGAGACCACGGGCTCGAAGAATCCTAGGGCGAGCATCTTCCTGGCCTCCTCGTAGGGAATTCCCCTAGTCATCAGGTAGTAGACCTGGTCGGGGTCTATCTGGCTAACGCTTGCCGAGTGTGTGGCCTTTACCTCGTCAGTCTCGATCTCGAGGGATGGGATGGCGTAGGCCCGGGCCTCCGGGCTCATTATCATAGCGTGCTTAGCAAGATAGGCGTTGGTGTTCTTGGCCTGTTTCTCTATGGTTATCATGCCTTTGAAGATAACCCGGGCCTTTTCCTTGACGACTCCTTTCGACACTTCCCTACCCTGCGTGCCGTAGCCGACGTGATGAAGGTTGGCGGTTAAGTCCATCCTCTGCTCGCCGTCGCCGAACACCAGCTCAAAGTCGTTCACGCTCGAGCCGTCTCCAGCCATCACACTGTCAACCCTAACCTTAGACAACCCACCGCCGATCAAAGAACCCACAACCATGGCTGAAGAGCCTCTTCCAACGTAGGCCAGCCTGTTAGCGAGGTACATGTGGTCGTGGCCCAAATTCTGAAGAACACCGTGTCTAACGCTGCATGAATCGCCTAGAACCAGCTCGACGTTCTGGCCGACTATGCTTCCCGCAGAACCTGGAAGGCCGTGAAGCTCCTCAACGATGGAGGCAGATGACTGGCTCTCGGCTAGTAGGATGGTTTTTGTGAAGAAGGCTTCCGACGGCTTGTCGACGATGTAGAGTATTCGGAAAGGCTTGGTCAGCTCGGTGGACCGTGGAATCCTTATGAACGTGCCGGAGGTGAAGAGGGCTTGGGTAAGGCTTGAGTACTTGTCTAGGTAGCGGGAGTTCGCCGCTCTCTCTAAAATTTCACGAATGAATCCTTCGTGCTTCTTTAAAGCCTCCCCGAGCGTGGATGCTTCAACGCCCTTCGAAACAAAATCATTCGGGATGTAGAGGTGTGCCAGCTTCCCGCCGACGTAGACGACGGTCGGATGCTCCTTGTCCTCCTTGACGTGCTTGAACTCGTTGGGCACATCGTCCTCGATGCCTTCAGGGAGCATGCCGTAAAGACGTTCTTCGCTCAGGTCTGGCGCCTCGTAATGCCGGATGTAGAGCTCGGAGGTCTCGGGCGGCATCGACCTGTACAGCTCGAGAAACTTAACCCTAAGCCTAGAAAGCCATGCAGGCTCTAGTCCGAACTTTTGAGACATCAGGGCTGTGAAGTCGTTCAAACCGTTGAATGCCACTCACAGCCGTTAATAGCTGTATCTCTGGTAAACTTATATGCATAAAAAATCCACATAACCAGAGATGCTCGGCCACATCCAGAAAACCGGTGAAAAAACCGTATGCAAGTCGTGCGGAGCAGAGTCAAAGCCGGGCGAAACATTCCACTACGTCGCTGGCTACGGAGCTGTCTGCCGAAAATGCGGCCTCCATATGATTGTCTGCGACAAGTGCGGCTCCTCAGTAAGAAGGTTTACTTCTACTGTGCTCCGCGGAAAAACGCTGTGCTTAGTGTGCTATCGTGCCGAGAGGGAAAGCGGCGAGAAGCGTGTTGTGAAGGAACGAGTCGCAGACTCTATCGAGCAGGCGCTTGCCTCTTCCATAGCCGATACTCCGGAGGGCTACATGCTTGTCGGCCTGAGGCTCAAGCCCAGCTCAACAAGAACGTGGATGGCCGAATACGAGAGGGAAGACATCTTCTTGTCCAGATGCTCCTGAGAAGTATAATCCAAGTAATAGCAAGGGAATATCCGCCGTCATAGGATAGATGAAGCATATTAATCTCGACCTCTGCGGACAGTTGGATTGATTGGGTTTCTGAAGCGTAGGAACGACTGGCCCGAACAACAGGCGGAGGAACCTCCCCAGATGGACCTTCATGAGGAGATGGCTGCAAGAATTGAAAAGTCAATATCCTCTCTTAACGGGCACATCGAGAGGCTCAACAACAAGTATAGAGAGATGCTGGCAAGGAGCCGTGAATACTTCGAGAAATGCGTTGACGCTATCCAGTCAAAGGATGATGAGAAGGCCAAGATCTACGCCTCGGAGATTGCTGAGGTTAAAAAACTGGCTGGAATAGTTCTTCACAGCCAGCTCGTACTGCTGCAGGTCAAGATTAGGCTTGAAAGCATCCTTGAACTGGGCGAGGCCCTGTCCCTCATCAGGCCTCTGTCGGCCATGCTTCAGAACACTCTGGCCGAGATAGCTGACGTCTCACCCGAGGCGTCTGAACACTTGAGGAACCTAATGGTGTTGATCGAGGACTTCATGACCAGCTCGGGCGTCTACGTAGAGCCCGTGTCTGACAGCAACACGAACGTCTCTCAGGAAGTTTCGTTCATCCTCGACGAAGCTAGGAGGATAGCTGCTGAGAAGGTGCGTCAATCGTTCCCCGAGGCCCCTAGGCTTACAGACTTGGAGAAGACTGTTTACAGCTACGTCGTGGGTAGGGAGGATGAGGAGCTCGACCTTCACGTTCTCGCAGCTGAGCTGAAGATAGACCCTCAGACAGCTTCAGAAGTTTTGAAAAACCTGCACGATAAGGGTTTGATACAGCTGGAGGTCGCAGAAGCTAGCTAGTTCCGTACTTTGAGTTCCAGTCCAGCAGCTTCTTCAAATTCTCCAGAACGATCGAGTGCTTTCTCTTCTTGATGATCTCCATGAAGTCATCCATCGTAATAGGTCTGGGCTCTCCCTCATCGCCGTCAGAAGAGGAGAAGTATTCGCTGACGACACGTAGCTGCGCCTCTACGCATATGTCGTGAATGTCTGCCGCCGAGTAGCCGTCAGTTATTTTTGCCAGCTGAGCGAGTTCAACGCCGCTGTCTAGGTTAAGGCCGTTAGTGTACATTCTAAACAGATGCAGCCTTGCGTCGATGTCGGGCAGCGAGACGTAGATCCTTTTCTGGAACCTTCTGATGAAGGGCTCATCCAGCAGCCAAGGCTTGTTGGTCGCTGCGATTACGTACAGAAAGTCTTTCCTACCCTTGTCTAGGATGCTGTCCATTTCCTTCAGCAGCTGGTTCCTGACCCTCGCCTCACCACCCACTTCCATGAACCTCTCCGTGGTTAAAGAGTCAACCTCGTCGATGAAGATAATGACAGGCTTGCCTGATTTAGCTTCATGCCTGCAGGTGTTGAACAACTTGGAGATGTTCCGCTCCGACTCCCCCAGCCACTTGGACATAATGCTGGCGGCGTCCAGAGAGTGAAACCCTGCATCTAGCTCAGACGCAACCGCAGCTGCTAGGAGAGTCTTGCCGCAGCCTGGCGGGCCGAAAAGCAGAATCCCCCTCGGCCAGCCAAGCGGGAAAAGGTCTGGTCTTCTGGTCGGGAATATTATGCTCTCCTTGATAGCTCTCTTCGCCTCCTCTATGTTGACTATGTCGTCCCACCGGACCTTTGGCTTCTCGGTCAGGGTGAGGCTGGGTTTGGAGTTGGACAGCTCGGCTTGGTTGAACTGAACCTCCTTGAACGGTGGAGGGGATTCGTTGGACAGTTCCTCTATCCTAGCCTGATACTCTTTAATTTTGTCGGCGTAGATCCTTTTGACCGACGAGTCGGGAGCTAGCCGGTAAAGCTTCCACAACAACTCGATCGCCTCCCTGTACAGCTTGACTGCTTTAAGCCTCTGGCCGGACCTGTCGTAGTTCACCGCTTCACGGGCTCTGATCGCTGCGATTCTCTCCAGCTCCTGCGACATGCTCGAACGGGGAAGCCTGGAACGTGTCTATATATGTTAGCGGGTTCGGCGGCAGGCATAATTGTCCATGACATACATACGTATGATTTGAGAGTTGATGGTAATTTATATTATCCTCCGTCGTAGGCCGGCCTGAAGGATTGACTACCAACCAGGACAACCTGCCAAGGCCCTACATCAAGGAGGTTATCCTAGAGAACTTCATGTCCCATGAGTATAGCCGCATCCAGCTGACCAACGGCCTCAACGTCATAGTAGGCCCTAACGGAGCCGGAAAATCATCCATTCTTCTAGCCATATCCGTAGCCCTTGGCCAGTCCTACACGGAGCGGGGACAACGGCTGAGCGACTTGATAAGGAGAGGAATGGACGCAGCACGTGTAGTCGTGGTCCTAGACAACAAGCCTGTCGACGGTCGGAGGCCGTTGCCTTCCATCCAGTCCGACTCTGTGTCGATAGCTAGGTTTTTGAAGAAAAGCGGAGAGTACTGGCACTACGTAAACAACAAGTTCAGGACAAAGGCTGAAGTAGAGAACCTTCTAGCCAGAGTCGGAATAAACCCTGACAACATCCTGATAATAATGCATCAAAACATGATCGAGCAGTTCGTCAGCAGGGACAGCGTCGAGAAGCTGGCCATGATAGAGGAGGCTGTCGGGGCTTCAGGCTTGAGGGAGAGGATAAAGGAGGCTGAACAGAAGCTCACGGCTCTTCTTGCAGAGGAGGCTGTGTTGAGGAAGACGCTCGAGGATGCTGGGGCTGCTGTTGATTTTTGGAAGGAAGAGTACAAGAAGCTTACGTTGATCCGTGAGTTAGAAGAGCGTAAAGCTTTGCTAGAGGCCGAGCATCTCTGGTCCTTGGTAAGAGAGGCGGAGAAGTCGAGGGACAGGCTTGTTGAAAGACTGATGGCGGTCGGCAGGGAGGTTGAGAAGCTTGGTAGAGATGTTTCTGACGCGGCTCAGGAGACTGAGACAGCCCGTCAACGGTTGCTGAACATAGTAAGGACCGAGAACACAGGTTCGAGCCTCGAGGAGAACGTTGACGCAGTCATCAAGGCCGCTGAGAAGCTGGGAAGGGCTGAAGCATTCAAGGAGATACGTGAGACGGAGTTGAAGGACATCAAGTACGAGCTAGCGGCCGCTGAGAAAGAGTTGGCGAGAAGGTTTGCTGAGGCTTCCTCAAAAGGGCAGAAGATAGAGACCGTGCGGAAGCCTGTCGAGGTTTTGGATGATCTTAAAGCGCTGGAGCTTCAGCTGGCTTCCTTGGGCAAGCCTGTGCCTCATGCTGAGGAAATGTTCATGCTGGCGGAGGCGAAGTTTCGAGAGGCTGAGCTGAAGGCTAGGCAATTGAGCGAGAACGCTAGGAAGGCGTTGGAGGAGACCGAGTTCAGGAAAGAGAAGTGGCGCAGCTTCCTCCGAAACCTGATACAATCGGTAGAGCCCGAGTATCAGAGGATCCTATCGCTGGTGGGCGGGACGGGTAAGATCGAGCTGAGGTACCTGAACGACATAGATAAGGCTTCTGTTGAGATATACGTGGGGTTCAGGGGGGTTGAGCCAACGCTTCTAAATGCTCACACGCAGAGCGGAGGCGAGAGGATCGTTGCGACGATGGCTTTTCTGCTGGCTCTTCAGAAACATATCAAGTCGCCCTTCAGGGCCGTCGACGAGTTCGACGTTCATCTAGACCCTCTTAACAGGGAGAGAATAATCAACATACTCACAGCAACGGCTGGCAGGGACGGCGAGGCCCAGTACATCATCATAACTCCCGGCAGGCTTCCTTACAGCGGTGATATGAACGTAATACTTGTCCAGAACGTTAGGGGCAGGTCTACGGTGTCTGTTGCGGAGGCGGTGCCCAGTGAAAAGCTTGAGACTAGCTAGGGAGGAGTTGGAGAAGCTTATTTCGCTGTGCGACTCGGTGGTTCAGACGGGAACAGATCCTTACTCGGTGGACGTCAAGAACATGCTGACGAGGCTCCGGGCCATCGCTGAAAAATTCGAAAACACGGAGCTGCTGGTCCTCGACGCGGAGACGATCTACAGAATAGCGACGGTCATAGCCCTCCAGCACAAATGGCTCAAGGACAGAGCCTCATCCCTGTTCGTCGACGCCCAAACAGTCGCCCTCAAAGTTCTTGAAGCTGACAAAAAGTCCCTGGCTCAGGCTTTGGCGATTAGCTGGAGGCCCATAGTTACTGCAGAGCAACTCACGCTTGGGATGGCGGTTTCGGGCCTCGAGTACTTTATGAGCCTTCCGTCCAGAGCTTCTTGGAAACCTGCGAGCTCGGACACGGGCTCCGGGTTAGGCGATACTGGTGTTGGATGGGTTTTTAGCGAGAGAAGCTTGCTGGAGAGCGAAATGATGCGTCTCCACCGGGAAATGCTCGAGCGGAGGAACGAGGAAGGCGTTCTAGACTACAAGGCTTTCGTCTTGGAGGAGGGGGTTGAAAAGGTCTTTGAAAGGGCTTACTTGACAGCCTTCCTGCTTAGCGAAGGGCTTGCGGAGGCGTCGAGGAACCCGTTGACTGGTCAGATAACTTTAAGGCCTTTGGAGAATAAGGTTGAGAGAAGGAACGTGGCCTCGTTGGTTGTCGTGCTGAAGAAGGGTGGTGTGCTTGACTGAGGGCTCTCCCGAGCAGACGGCTGCCAGGAAGAAGATTTCGACGGCCATGGCGATGCTTCTGTTCACGAGCCACAGGCTTCCCGGAGTTAGGGGGTACGAGCTGCGCAGAAGAATCGGCAAGAACTACCTGAAGGTGCTGGAGAGCCTTAACCACAGGCTCGAGCCGCTCGGCTTGAGAGTGAAGACGCTGTTCGAAACACCTTCCGACAAAGAGCCGTCGGAGGAGGACTACGACCGGGCCCGGTACTTCATCACTTTGGCTGACCCGCTCAGCCTATCGGACATAGTTGCTGCAGGCTGGAGGATAGACGACCTGGCTGTGTTGTCGACTTCTCTAGCTGTTCTGTTTTCTCGCGGTGGGAGGGCCCCGAAGAAAGAATTGATCGATTTACTTGAGTCAAAGCTTCCGAAGTGGCGTGTCGAGGCCGCACTTGAGAGGTTTGTTAGACGTGGATACCTGCATGACATCGGCGACGGCATGCTCGCAGTAGGATGGAGAGCGTTGGCTGAGGTCGACCAGAAGGAGTTGATAAAGGCTGTCTCGAGCCTCTCACAAGGACAAGGAGAAGAGAACCCTACCTGAACATTTCTTGAATCTTTTTACGCTCCCTCTCGACGATGAGTTCGACAAGCTTGGACCCCAAGCCTGACTCCTGCGCAAGTACTTCGGAGGCGTCTTGGGCTGAGAGGTACTTGCTGGCGAGCGTGAAGACAGCTGCCTTCCCATACCTTTCCACCAACATCGCAGTCTTAACGGCTTGAGACCGGTAGCCACGTTCCTTCCTGTTGGAAGGTTTTCCACGCCTGGCTAGAAGGTTCATCACCTCCTCCGGCTCGACGGTCAAAACTCCGAGGCTTGTAGACTGGCAAGACCCGCAGACGGGCCGTGGTTCAAGCTCTTTGACGAAGCACCGCCTGTACCAATTCCAGCAAGAAACACACACCAGGGTGACAGGTTCGTTGTTCAGCCTTCCCCTTACAGCGTTCAGCACAAGCTTCTCAAGCCTGTCGGAAGCCACTACGTCTACGTCGCTGCTGTACCTGTTTAAGGTTAGCGCAGCCAGAGGTGACGGAGATTTAACCCGTACTTTAATCAGGCCCGTATTCCCCTGGACGATTCTATTGACCAGGGTCAGGGCTGTTGACGAGTCGAAGTCTGCGACAAGGCTGTGGTTGAGCGCCTCCTCGTAGACAACAGTATCCTTAAGCATCTCAGCGAGCTTGACAGCGCTGACGTCGAGTATGCTGGCCTCCTTGCTGAGCACTCCCATTTTACGAGCAGCGTGCACGAGCCTTCTCCTGAAAAGGCTCGACGACTCGACTGCCCTGGCGACGGTGTCCCTCCAGTCGGCGCCAAGCAGGTTCTTCAACTCATCCTCAACCATGTCTGCATCTATCTCTTTTGACTTGAAGACAATCCTGTAGGCGTCCTGCTGAACCGCAACTACTGCCCCCGTCCTCGAGGCAAGACGATGAGCCAGAACTCTTGAAAGCGTCCTGTTAGCCTTCAGCCCGCCCGTTATGTGGAAAACCACGTACTCTGGGGTCTCCTCTAATACGAAAGTCTTGTCCGAAGGGACTGGAATTCCAAGGCGGAGGTGCTGCTCAACCTCTCTAAGGGATTTTTTCAGCAACGACGTGTTTGTTCTGTAGGCTTGGGAAAGCTCGGACAAAACCATGTCGGCTCTATCCGCCTGTAATGCCTCCGCATAAACCCGCCTGATTCTTCCAACCTCTTCAGCAACCTGGTACGGGACCGGTATCTCGTCGCCAACCCATGAAGGAACAGCTCCCTCGAGGCTTTCCAGAGGTGCGACATAGATCCTCGCGTTGGAGGTTTGAATTATCTCCCAAGCTTTGCCCATGAGTATGAACCTAGTCCCAGGATCTCCGTGCTCTGCCACGAATTCTTCGTCCAGTATTCCCACGGCTTCGCCTGTCGACTCGTTAACCACAAGGTACTGTTTTTCCTCCGGTATCATGGATAGGTTGCTGAAGTAGTAGTCGTACAGGACTGTCCGCTTGACTCCTAGGGTAATGACGTTGTCGGTAGTTATCAGGACAGCTCCGAGTTTCTCCAGATGCTGCGCATTCTTGACGACCTGCTCTGTGTTTATGTTTCTGTAGCAGTAGGAACGCCTTAGGATGTTGACGAGGTTTTCAACCTTTATTTCACCTCGTTCTATCACAATCCCCGCTATCTGGTGGGCCAGCACGTCGTAGGAGTTTTCGAAGATCTCGGTCGGCTCCAACTCGTCCCCTTGCGCTCTCCTAGCGATCACCAGACTCTCCAAAGCATCATCCGAATCAGCAACAATTATCACGCCTTTCGCCGTCCGCTTTATTGTGTGGCCGCTGCGTCCAACCCTCTGGACGAGCCGGGAGACTTCACGGGGTGAATTGTACTGTATGCAGAGTTCAATCCTGCCAACATCTATGCCCATCTCGAGCGAGGACGTGCAAACAACACCTGAAAGACCTCCAGTCTTGAGAGCCTGCTCAGCACCGACTCGAGTCGATTTCGACAGGCTTCCGTGATGAATACCTATAGGGGCTGTTTCGTCCCAGGCCCTAAACCTGTTTGTCAGAACCTCGGCCAAGGGGCGTGTGTTGGTGAACACAAGAGTCGACTCGTGGCTGTCGACTAGTGATTTGATGAGGCTCATTCTAGCCGCCACGTCCGGGTAGATGGACAACATCTCAGCCAGCCGGAAATCCTCTGGAGACGGGTCAGGATACTCGACGGTGATTTTTAGGTGCCTGACAACTGGAACCCTCACGACGCTGCATCGTCTTCCGACACCGACGAGGAAAGAAGCAACCTTCTCAGGGCTGCCTACAGTGGCCGAGAGACCGATTCTCTGAAAGTCTCTTCCGGTAATCTCGACAAGCCTCTCCAACGCAACCGATAGCTGCGCACCCCTTTTGTCTCCGGCAAGCTCGTGAACCTCGTCCACAACGACTGCCTCTACGTGTTTTAGATGTCGTCGGAAAGTGCGGGCGGTGAGGAGTATCTGGAGGGTTTCGGGCGTCGTGATAAGAATGGTTGGAGGCATTAGCGTCTGGATTCTTCTCTCTCGCTGAAGCGTGTCGCCGTGCCTCACTCCTACAGTCATGTCCAACCTCGCAGCCCACCATTCTATCCTTTCTAGAAGGTCTCGGTTCAAGGCTCTCAACGGCGTGATGTAAAGTATCCTAACGCCTTCTCCTCCCGGCTGGCTCATAAGCCTGTTCAGCAGGGGTATGATCGCCGCCTCAGTTTTACCGGTACCCGTGGGAGCCATCAGCAGAAGGTTCTCACCCTCGAGTATCCTTGGAATGCTCTGGACCTGAGGCTCGGTAAGCTCGCTGAACCTCTCTAGAATGGCTTCCTGAAGCGGTTTAACCAGTAGGCTTAGCACCGATAAAGATTCTCCGTCTTGCATCACTCTGCTTCGACCAGTTTAGCCCCGCACATGGGGCAGAAGACCGACTCTGCTGGAATTACGTTTTCGCAGAACTTGCAAACTCTGTTTCCCGGCTCGGGCACGGCCTCTCGAACCTCTTTCTTGACGACCTCGAGCTCGACGACAGGCTGCTTCGCCGGCTTCGGCGTCTCCTCTTTCAAACCAGACGGCTTGGGTTTTGAAAGAATCTCCGAGGCCACTAGACCGACTCCGGCGGCCAGAAGGGCGGTACCACCTATGAGCATCATCCTTATGACTGGGAGGTCAGACGGTACGGGCGAGGGAGACCAGAGCTTAACGCCCCAGAGAGACGCAAGCGTAAAAGCCGCCACCCCGCCAATCAAGACACCCACAGCGGCCCTGACCGGCGAGCGTCCAGCGAAGCCGGCTGCTACGGCTGCCAGGACCACAGCCGCTACAACTGGCTGGGCGGGTTGCTCGGCTGTGAACTCAAGAGTTGAGAGAAGGATCATTATTGCGAAGCTTGCTAGGGCGGCGGAAGCTAAGTTGAGTAGATGGTTCATCGGCTTCCCTCGACTAGAGTGTAGTGGTTTACTAAAAAAGTTTGTGGAAGGCTATTCTACATCCATTCCAAAAGTTGTTTTGAGCATCTGCCTAAGTATTACTAGTTTCTGTATGTCGTTGGCTCCCTCGTAGGTTTTCAATATTTGAGTGTCTCTCAGAAACCTCTCAACCATGCCGTCGGTGGCCACGCCAACGCCTCCGTGAAGGGAGATCGCCTTGAGAGCGGCTTTTTCAGCAGCCTCTGTGGCGAAAAGCTTAGCCATGGAGGCGGCCATGACTGCTCCCTGCCTATTCTTCATCGCCATGGTCGACGACCAGTAGAGCATCAGCCTAGCGGCCTCGAGGTATGTCAGGATCTCGCTGATGTGAAACTGGACGGCTTGGAAGTATATCAGAGGTCTTTCGAAAGCTCTCCGCTGAAGCGTGTACTGCAGGCTTTTCTCGAAGCATGCTTGAGCTATGCCGACCGCTTGCGCTGCAACACCAATCCTGCCGTGGTCGTAGGTGTCCATCGCAATCTTGAAACCCTGACCCTCTTCCCCGACCATGTTATTCTCAGACACGTGGACGTTGTCCAGAATAAGTTCGTACGGGTGACTGCCCCGGATCCCCATCACTTCAATTCTCTCGCCCAGCTTGAGACCCTCGGCTCCCTTTTCAAGTATGAAGAAAGTCAACCCCTTGCTCCTCTCTTTCCTGCTGGGAGGTGGCGAAGTCCTTGCTAGAACTATGAAGTAGTCAGCTTTGTCAGCCCCCGATATGAAGTATTTTCGGCCGTTCAATACCCAGCCACCATTCTTCCTGACGGCAGTCGTCTGTATGCCCGCCACGTCTGAGCCAGCTCCCGGCTCGGTGGTCGCGTGGCTTGCGTGCTTCTTTCCTGAGGCAAGGGGTGGAAGATACTTGCGTCGCTGCTCGTCTGTCCCATAAACCATCACGGGGTAGGTGAATAGCCTGTGGACCAGCGTAGCGACTGTGAAGGCTGGACAAACCCTGGAAATTTCCTCAACGTATATTGCGACAGACATAAGGTCGACTCCCTGACCGCCGTATTCCTCAGGTATTCCGAGGCCGAAGTAGCCCAACTCAGCCGCCTTTTCAATTAGATGGTCTGGGATCCTGTTAGTCCTCTCAATCTCAGCTACATGTCGTTCCAGAACGTTTTCGGCGAACTCACGCACGGATTTGCGGAATATTTCATGCTCCTCAGTCAGTTCAACGCTAAAATCTTGAAGAGAAAAAAACGGGAATACCATCAATAAATGTTATGCATTTCTTGGATTTAAACAAAACCCTAGGCTTGTGAAGACCTCCTTCTTAGAATGACTGCAGCTATGCTTACTGCTATTCCCGCTGCGAACAGGATGTAAGCCGTGAACCTATGGCTTATCTCAAGAGCTGAATGGCTCATCACCAGTGGAAGAAGGCCGTAGAGCGAGAGCCCTAAGACGACTTGAGCAGCGGTGATGACAACAACTATGGAAGCCATCGCTAGGGCAATCCTGCTCCGCCTGTTGACGTAAGCATAACCTAGGACGACCGCTAGACCTGCCAAACCTATCGTCGCATGCACGTCCCTAAGGATGCCGGCGGCGAGCCTCGACTCTCCCAGCAGTATCTGCACGAAAACTCCAACTCCTACTAGAGTACCCAAAACTTGGCTTGTTTTCATCAAACTTTGCGTTAAATTTGAACTAATAAATATGAAAGGTTTTTGAAAAAAGGTTAGAACTCCGGAGTTTCGGATTCTTCCTTCTTCTTCTCCTCTTTCTTCTTGGAAGCTGCCACAACGTCGTCGATCCGTAGAATCATCGAAGTGGCCTCAAAGCTAGACCTCAACGCATGTATCTTGACTTTGGCCGGCTCGATTACTCCGTTTTTGAGCATGTCGGCAACTCCTCCGCCGAATATGTTGACGCCGACGCTCCTTCCGTTGTTCTCGTGCGCATGTCGCAGCTGGGCCATTATCTCAACAGGCTCGAGACCAGCGTTCTCCGCCAGCGTCCTTGGAATGACCTCGAGGGCTTCAGCGAAAGCCGTGAAAGCCAGCTGCTCCTTGCCAGAGAACTTACCGGCGTTGGCCCTCAAGTTCTTCGCAAGCTCCTCCTCTATCGCCCCGCCTCCGGGCACCACACGCGGGTCGTCCACCAAGTCCACCATGTTCATGATAGCATCGTTTAAAGCCCTCTCAGCCTCGTCGAGCTGCCTCTCCAGCCCTGCCCTCAAAAGAACAGCCACAGCCTTCGGGTTCTCGCACTTCTCGACGAACACCATTCTATCCTCACCTATCTTTCTCTCCTCAACCAGACCAGCCTTTCCAAGGTCTTTAGGCGAAAGGTCCTCGAAGTTCGTCACAACCCTTCCACCGGTGGCCTTAGCAAGCTTCTCCATGTCGCTCTTCTTGACTCTACGCACTGCCAGTATGCCCTCCTTAGCTAGGAAGAACTGGGCGGCGTCGTCGATGCCCTTCTGGCAGAACACAACGTTCGCACCAACAGCCTTGACCTTGTCAACCATCCCCTTGAGGATGTTCGTCTCCTCGTCCAGAAACTCCTTTATCTTCAGTGGGTCTCTGATTCTTATCTCAGCGCTGAACTCTGTTTTTTCGATCTCGAACGGGCTGTCTATCAGCGCTATCCTTGCGTTCTCAACCCTTTTAGGCATGGCGGCGTGGACAACCTCCTTGTCCACGATTACGCCCCTAACCAGCTCCGTCTCGTTCAGGCTCTTACCGATCTTTTTGACTATCTGAATGTCGTCCTTGTCGGCCTTGAGTTTTCCGTTCACATCTTTGGCCACACTCAGGACAGATTCGATGGCTACGTCGACAAGCCTGTCTAGGGCGAATCCGAGGGATTTGCTGCCGAGTGCCGTTGTTATGACCTTGCGGAGGGTCTGGCGGTCGTTCAGGTCTATCTTTGCTGCGTTTTCGTTGAGGACGTTCAAAGCCATCTCAAGCCCTTTCTTGTATCCCGATATGATAGTGCTGGCGTGTATCTTCTGCTCAATCAGCTCCTCCGCTTTCCTGAGAAGCTCGCCGGCGAGCACAACAGCAGTCGTCGTGCCGTCTCCGACAACATGGTCCTGAGACTTAGCTACCTCGATAATCATCTTTGCGGCGGGATGCTCGACGTCTATCTTCTCGAGGATAGTTGCCCCGTCGTTCGTCACTATAACGTCGCCGATGTTGTCGACCAACAGCTTATCCATCCCCTTCGGGCCAAGAGTGGTTCTGACGATCTCTGCGATGATCTTCGCAGCAGCTATGTTGTTCCTCTGCGCAGACCTTCCCTGCGTCCTCGTCGTCCCCTCCTTCAGAATTATTACTGGCTGACCTGGTGCTAGAGACATTTCACATCAACCCTAGACTCTGGATTTTAATGGATGAATTTAAAGCTAAACGAGCTTAGGACCCGATAACCCCTCGCAAAACGGTTCTAGCAGCTCTCTCTACATCCTCCTTCTTCACCGTCCTCCGGCCAGCGTACTGAGCAAGCTCATGGGCTTCCTTAGCGATCATCGAGCCTACGCTCTCGAGAACCCTCTTAAGCTCTTCAGCCGCGTCCTCGCTTACTCTGCCGGCCCCAGCTTTCTTCATCAGGCGATGGATGGGAGCAGACGGAAAGTCTGATTGCTCGTCGTTCATCAATCTGGATGCGGTAGTCCTGCTTAAAACCTTTTCAGAGGCTAGAGAACCAGCTAAACGTGCAACGAGTTTCGAAGCCTCTTTCCAAGGAATGTCTGGCGGTATTAACCAGCAATTGCTGTCAAGAGACTCGTTGATAAATTTTATTAGGCCGAAAAACCTTGGAAACATCGAATTGGCCACCACAAGGATTGAATGCCCCAACTGCCACCGACTCACGATCAAGGGGAAATTCTGTATATACTGCGGCTACACGCTGGAGAAGCCTGCTGAGCCTGTTGTTCAGGCACCTCCGGAGGTTGCGGAGGCTCCGTCCGGCCCGGCTGCTGAGACGACTGTCGAAGCTGTTGAACAACCTGCTGGAGTGTCTACTGCAAGCGTTGAAGAAGCTGTTGTTGAGGAGAAGAGGCTGGTTGACCAGACTTCCTCAGTCTACTCGTGGTATCTCCGGTTGATAGACTTGTTCTTGGAGCGAGAGGCCGACCCCGACGTTTTCGAGGAGCTTTACAGCGAGTACAGGTCTAGGCTGAGGACGCTGAACGAGAGGAGGGAGAACGAGATTAAGAAGGTTGAGGAGAGGCTCAACAGCCTCGGCTCGATGCTGGAGAAGCTCAAGGTTAAGCACGAGATAGGCGAGATTCCTGACAGGCAGTACATCACTCAGAAGCTTGAGATCGAGAGGGAGATAAGCAAGCTTAGGCCAAAGCTGATGTACCTCAGAAACCCCTTCAACATAAGGCTGGGCGACCTTCCATCGTTCAAGACACAGCTTGAGGATAAGCTAAACAAAATCAAAACAAACTGGAGGGAGATTGGGATCAAAGAGAACATCGTCACCCAGATTGAGGAAGACATCGATGCGGCTTTGAAGGTTCTAGATGTTTTGATGGAACAGCACCACAAAATCAGGAGAGAGTTGAACAAGCTAGAGCTGCGGTACAAGATCGGCGAGCTGAAGCAGAGCGAGTATTTGTCGATGAAGCAGAAGCTTGAGAAACAACTCGAGCTTCCCGGGGGGTAGGTTTTTTACGGCGCTTTAGAGACTTAGGCTGTGAAAATCGTTGTAACGGCTCTGCCCGGCTCGGGCAAGACAACAACCATCAGGAAAGTGGCTGAGATTATCCCCGACGTAAGAGTCGTTAACTTCGGCGACTTGATGTTCGAGGAGGCGGCCAGCAGGTACGGCGTGAAACATAGAGACGAGATGCGGAGGATTCTCGGGCTTAGGGATTACCAGAGGTTGCAGATTGCTGCAGCGGAGAAGATAGCCAGCCTCGACGACACGGTTATCATCGACACGCACTCGGTCATTAAGTCGGGGTCTTCCTACTATCCAGGCCTCCCCGACGAAGTTGTCAAGCTGATAAAGCCGGAGGTCATAGTCTACATGGAGTTCAGGCCCGAGGATATTGTTGAGAGGCGTATGAAGGATTTGGCTGCAGGGGTCGGGCGGCGGAGAGAGGTGTCGAGCATCGAGCAGATTATATACGACCAGAACTTGGGGAGGCAGTTCGTAGTGGCGGCCGCCAACTCAGCCATGTGCTATCTGAAAATACTAGACCTCAACTATCCTCAGGCCTACCCCTTCCAGCACGCCGAGGAAGCGGCTAAGCAGATCGCCGAGTGTATCGTGGAGCTTGGCGGCAGAGGCTCTTAATCGGCCAAGGTTTTCCTAGCTGAAACGATGTAGGCGGTGTGTCCTCTCATGATGAACTCTGGCCTAGTCATTCCTCTCTTGACTCTCAGGTTTCTCAGGAAGAGCTCTACGCAGGTGATGTCGCTGTATCCTGTTTTCTCCAACGCCTCGCATGTTTGAACCACCTGCTCAACTGTTGGGCTTACGGACACCCAGATCCCGCTGGGCTTTAGGCATTCGTAGCAACGTTTGGAAGCCGTCCAAGGTTCTGGGATGTCGATGACGGCTGCGTCAATTTCTTCCTCGGAGGCGTCCTTAGCCACGTCTCCAAGCTTTAGCTCGACGAACTTATCTAGACCAAGCTGCCTAAGCCTAAAGCTAACCGCTTCGAGGTACTCCGCTCTTACGTCGTAGCTGTAAACCATTCCAGTAGGCCTTACGAGATGCGCCAGCATGGTTGTTAAAACACCGGTTCCAGCACCAGCCTCAAGAACCCTGCTCCCAGGCCCGACTCCGGAAGCAACGACTATGTAGCCTATGTCTTTCGGGTAGACTATTTGGGTAGTCCTTGGGAAGAACATGAGCCTGTCGACGACCGTCGGCCTGTGTACAACCCATCTAGACCCTGTGTTGCTGACGACTGTGCATCCGAACGGCTTGCCTATGAGGACGGAGGTGTCTATGAAGCCTTCGCTGCTGTGAAACTTCTTGCCCTGCCTAACTTGAACCAAGTATCTCTTCCGCTTCTCGGTGATTATCAGTACTCTGTCGGAGTCTTGGATTTCGGGGGTTTCAGCGTCCATACCGGTTTAAAGTTAAGAGAAGCTTGTTGATATGTATATGCTGCGGCCGTGATGTGTCAGAGTTAAGAAGAACACGATGATTTGAAGGCGTTTGGCTGAGCCGCTTCCGTTAAAGGTTTATTTCCGGCCCCGCGAAGAACCGTCCAAACTTGACAAGGGCCTCCGCCAGCATTTTTCTGACCGTCTTTATAGCAGCTGTTTTCCTACCGCTGGCTCCTGCAGAGTATGAATTAACCATCCAAGCCTTATCGCCTGAAGCCTTCACACCGCTCCAAGCAAGCAGCAGGCAGATAGACCTCATAGGGGCATGGTCCAAGACCAGTCTTAACGTTTACATCCAGCCGTCTGGCTCGGAGGTTTTAGATTCGGCTGCCAGGAGAGGGGTCGAGGTCTGGTACGGCAGCATAAGGGCCTTCGTCGGCGAGTACGGATACTCTTACCTCCTTACGCTGAGATACAGTTATGTTCTGAGGGAGTCAGATGCCGACGTCGGTCTATCCTACGTCGAGTCGCTTGGGAACAACGTGTGCGGAGTTGCGTCGCTGAGGTTTAACAGCGCAACACGCGCAATCCTGAGAGCCTCCATACAAATATCGAAGGCATGCGTGGGCAACAACCCCTCGACAGCGTACAAGGTAGCGGCCCACGAATACGGGCACGCCCTCGGCCTAGACCACTCAACGTACAGTCAAGATTTGATGTATACTCATTTGAACTCAGCCGAGTTTCCCTCAACCCTCAACGTCTACGCACTAGCCGTGGCTTACTCATGGGTCTCCCAGACATCCTTCAGCAGCCCCAGACAGTCGACTGTTTCGCTTCCTGAAGGGTTGGCCTACAAATACCTTACACCTGTACCGGAAGTCTTGACCGTTCGTGTGCTAATGGAGTCTGAGCTAGGCAGGGTGTTCCTGAACTCGACCCAGCTGGCGTACGGACAGTCTTTTAGGTACAGCGTCCCGCCACTGATAAATCATGGCAACGGCACGCTTTTCCGCTTCGAAGGCTGGCATGTAAACGGCGTCAAGATATCTGAAGAAGCCCAGCTAGTGCAGACCGTGAACTCCTCCCAGGATTTCACAGCGAGATACGGCGTCTACTACCTAGTTTCCGTCAAACGTCTCGACGGAGTATATGATGAATGGGTGAGGAGAGGCCGTGCGATTCAGCTCGATGCCTTGGAGTATAGCCTGCTGGATGAGGGGGTCAGGCTTAGGTTCGAGGGATGGAGCGACGGCGAACCCAGCAGGATTAGGCAGGTAGTAGTCAACAGGCCTCTTAGCGTTGAAGCAGTTTATGTGAAAGAGTTTCTCGTCTCGGTGGTATCGCCGTTTGAAGTAATCGAGGGCGGTGGATGGTATCCAGAGGGCAGTTTTGTCGTTCTGAGAATTTTACAGAAGCACGTGTACACTGGGGACGACGCGAGGCAGACACTTACTTCAGTAGACTCGAGGCCGGCGATGGAGAAGCTCGACGAAAACACTTACAGGGTTTACGTCGACCGACCCGTTTCGGTCGTCGCCAGCTGGAAGAAGGAGTTCCGTGTACAGGCGAAAAGCAGCCACGGGGAAGCTCTGCTCCACGATGCATGGCATGCTGAGGGCGATGTTTTTGAGCTCTCGGCCCCGTCCACAATCACTTGGGAAAACAACACACAAGCTGTTTTCCAAGAATGGCAAGGGCTCCAGCTGAACACCACCTCAGCGACTATCGTCGTCAGAAACCCTGTACAAGCCAAAGCCGTTTACAGAGTCTACTACTACGTGGAGATCGAGTCGGCACAGCCCGTCATGGTTGAAAGCGGGTGGTTTGTCAAGAACGGGCCCATAGTGCTGGACGCTGGGCCGGTGTTGAGGAACGCTGGTCAAGGGCTTAGGTACAGGTTCCTCGGATGGGCTGGGTTGGGAGTCGAGCCGGCTGTGGAGTTGGTTGTGCGAGAGCCTGTAAGGTTCAAGGCCGAATGGGTTCTCGAGGCTCTGGTGAAGGTGGAGAAGATGAACGGGTCTGCTGAGCTGTGGTGGGCCGTCGGCAGACAATTGGTGGTGGAAGCGGAGGAGGTTGTTTATCGGGGGAACGGTGAGAGGAGCGTGTTCGTAGGATGGTTGGGAGACGTCGACAGCGCCGACGGCACGACTGCTAGAGTTTACGTGGATAACCCTAAGCATCTGAAGGCGGTATACCGACCCGAAGCCTTGGTTTCTCCCTTGTTCGTCTCTAGGGACGGGAAGGATGTGAACGGAACGGTCTTCCTAAAAACTTCATCGGGGGAGAAGTTCGTACTTGCGGCTGGTTCAAGCTACTGGCTTCCATTAGGTGAGGCCGAGGTGGAGGCGGTTTTGTTCAAAGGCCTTGATGTGAAAAACGTTGAAAGGATAGTTGTTGAAGAACCTGGGCAGCTCCGGCTGAGCGTCAAGGTCGGTAGCTTTGTGCTCAAGGCCAGAGACTTCCTAGGCATCCCGTTCGTAAGCACGAAGGTTGTGGTCAGGAACAGCATGGGTGTTGAGGAAGTCGCCCGAACAGACGAGAGAGGCCTGGCCTACTTCAGCCAGCTCACTGAATACGCTGAGCAAGCCGTAATCGAGTCGAATTTCCTCAGCTACGGGTTTAACCTGATGCCGAAAGAAGGCGTCCAGGAGGTAGTCCTGCCTTTGACTCCTTATACAGCGGCTTCTCTAGCAGCGGCAATCTTCTCCGTCGGCCTGCAGCTGTTAAAGCATAAAGATGCCCCCTCCCGTAGGAAGCTGGGTTGACGGGCAACATAATCGGAGAGAGGTTCGTTGTCATAAGCTTCGGCGAAAGCCATGGAAGATGCGTGGGTGTGCTGATTGACGGATGCCCGCCTGGAGTAGAGGTGTCGGAGGAGGGGGTCCAGGTTGAGCTTGACAGGAGAAAACCAGGCCAGTCAATAGTCACTACAACGAGGGCTGAGGAGGATCGGGTTGAGATACTCTCAGGAGTTTACGAGGGGTACACGACGGGAGCACCCATCTTGATGGTCGTATGGAACAAGGACGTCGACTCTAAGCCTTACCAGCAGATACTGAACAAACCCAGGCCAGGTCATGCGGACTATCCTGCGAGGGTTAAGTACAAAGGGTTTAACGACTACAGGGGAGGAGGGAGGTTCTCGGCCAGGATCACCGCCGGCTTTGTGATGGCTGGGGCGGTTGCGAAGAAGCTCCTGCAACGGTACGGGGTTGAGGTTCTAGCCTACTCGCATGAGATCGCCGGCATCAAGTGCCCGCCGTTGACAGTGGAGCAGGTTAGGGCTGGTCGGTACAGCAACGAGGTGAGATGCCCCGACCCCGAAACGGCTGAGAGGATGAGGAGAGCCATACTGGAGAGCAGGCATAGGGGAGACAGCGTAGGAGGAATCGTAGAGTGCATGGCCCTCAACCTACCGGTAGGGCTGGGCGAGCCTGTATTCAGCTCAATAGACTCCGACCTCAGCAGAGCACTTTTCTCGATTCCCGCAGTTAAGGCCGTTGAGTTCGGCCGTGGGTTCGAGAGCTCTAGGCTCACTGGGTCGGAGAACAACGACCCTTTCATAATCGAGGGGGGAAGAGTGAGGACTGCAACGAACAACGCTGGAGGAGTTCTCGGAGGGCTTACCACTGGGATGCCGCTGCTGGTTAGGGTTGGGTTCAAGCCCGCCTCCTCAATAGCTCGTCAGCAAAAAACCGTCGACCTCTCGACGATGAGCGAGACGAGCTTGGTGGTTCCAGGCCGGCATGACCCGTGCGTGGTACCCCGAGCTGTTCCGATAGTGGAGGCGGTGGTTGCCTTTGTACTGGCCGACCACTTCCTCAGAGCCGGTCTGGTGCATTAAGTAAGTGCGCATAGTATAATAGCCGATTAGCAGTGGAAGCCTGCATGGAAGGCGACGAGTACCGTCTTCTAACTCAGCAGGAATTAGAGAAGATCTCTGAACTGGTTGGACCCGGCTGGTCGTTGAGAGGCGGTAAGCTCCACCGTCTTTTTGAGTTTAGAGACTTCGTCGAAGCCATGGGTTTCATGGTGAGAGTAGCTCTCGAGGCGGAGAAGCTCCAGCATCATCCCGAATGGTTCAACGTCTACAACCGTGTAGAAATCTGGCTGACAACCCACGACTTAGGAGGCTTGAGCACCTATGACGTCAAGCTGGCCAAAACCATAAACAATCTAGGCTAGCTGGAGACGTTGACAGCGGCCTCGGCGATGTCTTCAGCATATTCTAGGATCCTCCTCAGGCTTCCGAGCACAAGCAAGTAATGAGTTTCAACCCATGAGTTGTGAGGACGCCGCGCGAGGGCCTCCAGCTTCAAAACACCCTCAGCCGCCATCTCCAACGTCTTGCTCGCCAGCCGGAGGTCTGAGTTTAGAAGGCTTTGGAGAGAACGCTTGAAGACGTTCGTTATCTCCTCAGCCAGGTCGGAGAAGTCGTGGCCTCCGAGCTGGTAGCTCTGCAGGCTGACGGTGTGTTTGCAAATAGAAACGGCGTGGTCGGCCGCCCTTTCGATGTTTTTGGCCACCAAGGCGTATACTATGCATTCGCTTGGGTCGTTCAGCTCCAGTGAACGGAGAGTTGTGTAATCCTTGACGGCTATGTTGAGCTGGCGTACTACAAAGTGATAAAAACGGTCCACCTCGTCATCCCGTTTGATAACCTCCTCAGCCAAGCCCAAGTCTCCGTTGGTGAAAGCTGAAACAGCGTCCTTGACCATGTTAGCGGTTATGCCGGCCATCCTTTCGACCGATGTCTTCACAGGCAGGCTGTCATGCATCGGGATGCACTGAGCCACCAGCTCCCTAGCAGACTCTTCAACTATCTCCACTCCCACAAGCCATCTCCTGATCACCTCCTTGAGGTACGAGATAGTCGCCGGCGCGTAGCTTGGGAATACCACCTTGATCCTGCTGTAGCCGGCTAAGTACTTGGAGAAGATGAGCCTCACCACGTCTAGGGGGGTGTTTTCCTCGGCCGCCATTATCTCGGCCTGAGCAACGTCCCGTGGTCTGTCGGGAGCGATGAGCACGCCCCCTCCGATTACTGTCAGCTTCAACTGGTCGAAACGGCTGAGCTTGTTGGCCTCGACCCATTGCTTAGGCAGGGAGACGACGTAGGTGCTTCTTCCGGTCCTTTGGATGCGCCTGGTGTACACCTCCATGCTTGGCTGTATTGGTATATAGATGAATATATGGATTTTGTTCGAAAATATTCCACACCCTCCATCTATATATTGAACTTCAACAGCCTTCGGCCGCCATGAACAGGAAAGCAGTAACAACCTCGACTATGGCAGCAATCGTAGCCTCGCTAGTGATAGGATTGGTGGCTGGAATCTTCGTAGGCCCTGCCTTCACAGCACCGGCGACTTTCACGACTACTGTACTCCAAGGAACGGGTGCAACTATAACACGAACCCTAACCACCACGGTCCAAGTAAGGGTCGAAACTACTCCGCTAGAACTATCGGGCAAGATCGAGATCGACGGCTCCAGCACGGTTTATCCGATAACTGAAGCAGCCGCCACGGAGTTCATGAAAAGACATCCCAAGGTCTCGATATCAGTAGGCATTTCTGGAACAGGCGGAGGGTTCAAAAGGTTTGTCTCCGGAGAAACGGACATCAACGACGCATCCCGTCCCATAACAAGCGCCGAACACGAATCGGCTGTCAAAAACGGTATCTCATGGATAGAAATCCCAGTAGCGATAGACGCATTAGTGGTCGTGGTCAACAGGCAGAACGACTGGGTTGACTGCATAACCATTTCCGAGCTGAAGAAGATATGGGAGCCCAACAGCCAAGTCAGAACTTGGAGGGATGTAAGGCCCGAATGGCCGAACCAGCCTATCAAGCTGTACGGACCCGGGCCAGACTCCGGAACGTTTGACTACTTCACGGAAAGGGTTAACGGAAAAGCCAAGGCCAGCCGGACGGACTTTATAGCCTCTGAGGACGACAACGTCCTGGTTGCAGGAGTTGAGGCGGAGAAGTATGCCCTCGGATACTTCGGCTACGCCTACTACCCAGAAGCCCAGGCGAAGATCAGGGCCCTGCAAGTTAGAGACGACAGGGCTGGAGGCCAGTGCGTCGAGCCGAACGACCAAACAGCAAGCACGTTCCAGTACCCGCTGTCGAGGCCATTGTTTATATACGTCAACAAGAAATCATGGGACATGAAACCGTTTCTCAGGGAATTCGTGATCTACTACGTAGAGAACGGCGCTAAGCTTGCCAAAAAAGTCTCGTACACTCCGTTCCCCGACCACTACTACGCGAAGGCGACTATACTGATCAAGAACGACGTATTCGATGGGCTGTACGAGCTGGCTTTCCTCAAAAACAAAACGGCTGGACCGCACTAAGTGAAGCCTGAATGGGCCAGATCTTCCCTGAAAACATAGTCGAAAGCGTCCGCAGGAGAAACAGGAACACTAAAATCACCAACCTATTTTTGTTGCTGACCTCGTCTATTGCGTTTATCAGCATCATGGTTATTGTTGGGTCTCTTGTGCTAGAGTCCAGCGTCTTCTTCAACGTTGTACCCGCCTCCGAGTTTTTGACGGGGACAGAGTGGACTGTTCTGTTTGCTGAAAAGAAGTTCGGTGTTCTTCCGCTCTTGACCGCAACAGCTATTACTTCAGCCATAGCCCTTGTCGTAGCAGTCCCAGCAGGCCTGGCTACGGCAATTTACTTGAGCGAGTACGCCAGACCCTCCGTCAGAAGGCCTTTGAAGAGCGTCATCGAGCTGTTGGCTGGGATACCAACAGTTGTCTACGGATACTTCGCTCTCTACTTCATAGCACCCACTCTACTGAGACCATTCATCCCCGGGCTGGGCATCCACAGCGCCCTAGCAGTCGGGCTGATGATAGGCGTGTTGATTATTCCGATAGTCTCGTCTCTGAGCGAGGATGCCATGTACTCCGTCCCCGAGGACTTTAGACAAGCCGCTTATGCACTCGGAGCCAGGAAGATAGACGTGGTGTTCAGGGTTATCCTTCCAGCATCCTTGTCAGGCATCCTAGCCTCAATAATTCTAGCATTCACTAGAGCTATGGGCGAGACGATGATAGCGGCCATCGCTGGCGGGTTCAGGGTAGTTATGTCGTTCGACCCACGTGAGTCGATGGAGACGATGACGGCTTTCATAGCTCAGGTCGCGACCGGAGACGCACCCCACGGGACTATCGAGTACCAGTCCATATTCGCCGTCGGCTTGCTGCTATTCATCATAACGATGATATTCAACCTAGTAGCCCTAGCTATAGTCAGGAGGTGGCAGATACGCTACTGAACACCAAGGTCGTGTTAACTAGAAGAGACCGTGCGAAGAAGAGGCTTGACACCATCACTCCGTTCATACTGTCGTTGGGGGTTTTCATAGGCGTTGCAACCGTCGCCTCTCTGCTTTTCACGGTTCTGTCTAACGGCTACACCAGGCTGAGCTGGAACCTTATCCTCGACTATCCTTCACCCAACCCCAACCAGGCGGGAATGAGGTCGGCGTTCCTAGGAAGCTTGTGGGCGGTGAGCCTAGCCGCGTTAATCTGTGTTCCCCTTGGGATCTCTGCCGCTCTCTACCTGACCGAATGGTCTCAGAATAAGTACCTGAAACGTTTTCTCGAGTTTAACATGGCCAACCTTGCAGGGGTACCTTCAGTAGTTTTCGGCCTTGTCGGCTTGAGCATCCTAACCTACGGGCTTGGATGGGGACGGTCGATCATAGCCGGAGCCTTCACGCTAGCCATCATGACCCTGCCTCTAGTCACCGTCGCCGCAGCCGAAGCCATAAAAACTGTACCCGAAGCCCTCAAGCTGGGCGCGTACGCCCTAGGAGCCACCAAGCTCCAGGTAACGAGGTACATCATACTGCCTAGAGCCATTCCGATGATGATGACAGGAGCCATCCTAGCCATCTCCAGAGCGATAGGGGAGGCGGCGCCCATACTAGTCATTAGCGGGCTTCTGTTCATCCGTGAGGACCCCACGAGCATCTTCGACAGGTTCACAGTAATGCCCCTCCAGATCTTCAACTGGGTCAGCAGGCCTCAGGCTGCTTTCCAAGAGCTTTCTTCAGCCGCCATAGTAGTCCTGCTTCTGATGCTCCTTTCGCTCAACTCGGCGGCGATAGCCATCAGGTACAGGTACCAAAGAAGGGTGACGTTATAAATGAGCATGGTTAAGCAGGTGTTGGGGGAGGAGTCGAAGCTGGAGACGTACGAAGGACGCGTAGTTGTAGAGACGGTGGGCTTGTCGGTGAAGTATGGACGAAAGCAAGCCATAGCCGACATAAACATCAAGTTCGAGAGGGATAAGATTACAGCCATCATAGGTCCTTCCGGCTGCGGCAAGTCTACGCTTCTTAGGTGTCTGAACAGGATGAACGACCTGATTCCCGACGCAAAAGTCGAGGGCAGGGTAATTTACCGTGGAGTCGATATTTACAGCCGTGAGGTCGACCCCGTAGCCGTCAGGTCCGTCATAGGCATGGTCTTCCAGCGCCCAAACCCGTTCCCTATGTCTGTCTTCGACAACGTAGCTTTCGGGCTAAAGGTAAACGGGTTCAAGCTCACAGGCCAGCAACTCCGTGAAAAAGTCAAGGACGCTTTGGAGAAGGCGGCGCTCTGGGACGAGGTCAAGGACAGGCTAGACTCGCCAGCCTACTCTCTTTCAGGCGGGCAGCAGCAGCGTCTATGCATCGCCAGGACCTTGGCGATAGACCCTGAAGTCATTCTTCTGGATGAGCCGACGGTTTCGCTCGACCCTATATCGACCGCTAAGATAGAGCAGCTGCTACGCAGCATCTCAACAAGCTACACAATCATCATAGTCACGCACAATATGCAGCAAGCTGCTAGGGTTTCCGATTACACGGCTGTAATGATGCCCGACGAGTCCATGGTAGGCAGGCTCATAGAATTCGGCCCGACCAAGGAGATATTCACAAACCCGAGAGACAAGAGAACAGAGGACTACATTTCCGGCAGAATAGGGTGAGGAAATGCCCCGGTTAATGGACATCGGTCTGGAAAGGGTTGTAAACATGCTGAGCGACATGGCTGAGCTAAGCATGAAGGCTGTCGACCTTGCTGTAAAAAGCTTCATGGAGGGAATAAACCTTCAGGAAGAGGTTTTCGGACTCTCTGAGAAGCTGCGCTGGCTGCAGGACGAGGTCTCCGACATGTCGGTAGAGCTCATAGCTAGGTACCAGCCCGTCGCCGGAGACTTGAGGTTCTTGAGGTCGGCTATGGAGGTGGCCTACGGGTTTTCACGCTTCGGCAGGTACGCTTACGACATCGCCCAGATTATACCGACCTTCGGCGATCTGAAGGATTGTGAGAAGCAAGTTGTTTCGGAGGTGAGCTCCATAGTTAAGAGGATGCTTGATATAAGCATCAAGAGCTTCATAGAGAAAAAGGTTGACTTGGTTGATGAGCTTGAAAAGCTAGACTCTTTCATAGACCGAGCCTACCGAGACCATGTCGACCAGAGCATAAAGCAGGCGGGTTCGAAGAAATGCGACATGGCTGTAATGCTGATGCTCCGTTATCTTGAGCGTATAGCTGACCACGCTACCTACATCGGCGACTCCGTCGAGTACATAGTGGAGGGTGTTAGAAGGCCGAGAAAATGACGACATGGTGGAGAAGGTCGTTATAAAAAGGGACTGCTTTGAACTTGTTCTGGCCATGGCTAGGGAGGTTCATCCCAACGAGGTTATAGCTCTTCTGCACGGAAGACACGGTAAAAACGTCGTGGTTGTCGAGGAGGTTTCGCTTCCGCCGCAGTCGGTTTACGGCGAGGACTTTTCTTCCTTCAACCCCTTCGCCCTGCCCATCGACCTTAGCGTCCTAGGCATCGCACACTCGCATCCATCGGGGGCGGGCCGGCCCTCCGTCGAAGACTTGAACAACTTCATCGGCAGAATCATGGTCATCGTCACGCCTCCCTACATGAACGAGAGTGATTTTCACGTCTTCGACGCCTCGGGAAAGAGCATCTGGTATGAAGTGTCTTCACACTAGCATAGCTCGGCACATCGCTCTTAGAAGCTTCTCCGGGTCTCGGCTCTTGACGTATGCGCTAGAGAGTAGGACTCCTTCAGCCCCCAGCTCCAGAGCCTTCCTGACGTCGTCCTCGCTCGAGACACCTGCTCCGCAGAGAACATGAACACGCATGCTGACCTTCTTCACTTTTACAACGGCGCCGGACACAACCTCAGGCCTGGCGGTCGACACCGAAACACCAGTACCTATCAACTCGGGTGGTTCGACAGCTAAGGCCTCGGGCTCCAGCGCAGCAGCGGAGGCAGCGGCCTGCACCTCGTCGGCGCAGACAACAGAAGCTAGGCCGAGGCTCCTCAGCCTTGCGACAGTCGATGCGATTTCTGAGAGCTTGAGCCTTTTCTCAGAATGGTTGAGCAGAGACCCTGCAACTCCTATTTCTTTGAGGGATTCAGCGACCACAGCCCCTGTGTAGGGCCCTGCTTCGAATGGGTCGCAGTGTTGAGCGAGAACCGGTACGGACACGGTTTTCGCAACGGTCTCTAGGTTGACGATGTTAGGGCAGACGACTACCTGGACTCCTGTCCCCGACGAAACCCTTTCAGCCGTCTTGGCTAGCTCAACCCCTCGCCTGCCGATTGCCTCCCTGTAGGACTTGAAGTTGAGTATTATCGATGGAAAGCTGAGGTTCATGCAGGTGGTTTGAGGAGGCTTGCTTTAAACGCTATCGCTATTAGGTGTCTTGATATTGGTCTTGTACACGAACATGGTTGAGAAAGCTCCTTACCTCAGCCATCACACGGACGAAGACTTGCGGAAGATGCTCGAGGCTATAGGTGTTTCAAGCCCCATGGACCTGTACTCAGACATACCGTCCAAGTATATCCTGCCCAGCCCTCCGGCTTTAGGGCCTGGCTTGTCGGAGCAGGAGGTTGTCGAAAGCATTAGAAGCATACTTGGCAAGAACAAGACAGGGTTGAAGCTGTTCATAGGAGGAGGTGTTTGGCCCCACTACGTTCCAGCCGCCGTCAAGGAGATAGTTTCGAGGTCTGAGTTCCTGACCAGCTACACACCATACCAGCCGGAGGCCTCGCAGGGGATGCTTACGGCCTTGTTCGAGTTCCAAAGCCTTGCAGCAGACCTCTACGGCGTGGACGTAGTAAACTCATCGATGTATGACTGGGCGACGGCCCTGGGAGAGGCTTTACGGATGGCGAACCGGTACAACGGCCGTAGAAAGGTTTTGGTCGCGGAGCTAAGCAGCCCGGAACGCTTGAGAGTGGCAAAAACCTACACACAACCCCTCGGCATGAAAATAGAGACCATACCCATGGACTACAAGGCGTTCGTAGACGAGGAAAGCCTAAAGAACACAATAGACAACGAAACATCTGTGGTCTATGTTGAGAACCCGAGCTACGTTGGAGCCGTTGTCAGGAATGTGAGGGCTGTTGGAGAGATAGCGCACGACTCTGGAGCCCTTTTCGTCGTGGGTGCAGAGCCGACCTCCCTCGGCCTCTTCACCCCTCCCGGCGAGTATGGGGCCGACGTGGTTGTGGGGGAGGGACAGCCGCTGGGTCTTCCGATGAGCTTTGGAGGACCTCTACTCGGGATCCTCGGATGCCGGTACGAGCGGAGGCTCGTCCACACCATGCCCGGAAGGCTTGTGGGCATGACTGAAACTTTGACAGACGGAAAACGAGCATTCACCATGATCCTGAGAGCTAGAGAGCAGGACATTAAAAGGGAGAAAGCAACTTCCAACATCTGCACGAACCAGGCGCTTTGCGCGGTGGCAGCAGCCGCCTACCTCTCCCTTCTGGGAAAGAACGGGCTGAGAGACTTGGCCAGACACATCTTCGACAAAACAAGCTACTTCATGGAGAAGCTGAATAAGGTTCAAGGCATAAGAATACCTTTCACCGAAGCACCTCACTACATGGAGTTCGCCTATCGTGTCGAGGGCGTTGAATGCTCGAGAGTTCTTGAGCACCTCCTCGAGCATGGAATCGTCGGCGGGCTGAGGCTCGGGCCGGGCTACCCCAAGCTCGGTGACGCAATACTTACGGCGGTCACTGAGGTACACAGCAGGCGGGACATAGACAGCTACGTTGAGTTTCTCAGGAGGGTTGGTTAAGTGTTCAGGCAGGCTTGCTGGGATGAGAAGCTGGTTTATGAGCTTTCGAAGCCGGGGGCTAGAGGGTATTCACCACCGTCTACAGACACGGAGATTGAGGAGGTTGGAAGGAGGAGGCTAAACGACGTTCCTGAGGATCTGTTGCGGAGCGACCTTCCTCTGCCTGAGCTTTCAGAGCCCTCAGTGTTGAGGCACTACACGCGGCTGAGCCAGATGAACATGAGCATTTCAACAACCTTCTACCCCCTGGGCAGCTGCACCATGAAGTACAACCCAGTCGTCAACAACCACTTGGCCTGGCTGGAGGAATCAGCCAACATACACCCCCTCCAGCCTCCGAAAACAGTCCAAGGATGCCTCGAGCTTCTGTACAACCTAGAAACAGCCCTCAAGGAGATAACAGGCATGGATGCCTTCTGCCTCGCACCAGCAGCTGGGGCGCACGGCGAGCTCGTCGGCTGCCTCATCATGAGAGCATACCACGCTGAGAAAGAAGGCAAGCCCCGTCAGAAGATAATCATCCCCGACTCTGCACACGGGACCAACCCAGCTAGCGCAGGAATGGCTGGTTTTGAAGTGGTGGTTGTGAAGACGAGGCAGGACGGCTGCGTCGACCTCGAGATGCTTGAGAAGATCGTCGACGGCGACGTGGCAGGCATCATGCTCACAAACCCCAACACCGTGGGCCTCTTCGAGAAAGAAATCGAGAAAATAGTCGAGACTATTCATTCAAACGACTCACTCCTGTACTACGACGGAGCCAACCTGAACGCCATAATGGGAGTTGTCAGGCCGGGCGACATGGGGTTCGACATCGTTCATCTCAACCTCCACAAAACATTTTCAACGCCACACGGCGGAGGAGGCCCGGGGGCTGGGCCTGTTGGGGTGGTTTCCAAGCTTTCAAAATATCTTCCGCCGCCTAGAATCGTGAAGCACAACGGCGTCTACGAGCTTCTGGACGGTGGTCAAGCCAGCATAGGTCCTGTCAAGATGTTTCACGGAAACTTCGGCGTCCTGGTGAGGGCTTATGCATACATTCTGGCGATGGGGGGTGAGGGGTTGAGGAGAGCGGCCAACTACGCCGTCGTGGCTTCAAACTACATGCTCTCTAGGTTGGCGGGAGTTCGTGGGGTGAGCCTCCCTTACGACTCTTCCAGACCACGCAAGCACGAGTTTGTGGTCAGCTTGGCGAAGCTTCGGAGGGATACGGGTTTGGGCGCCCTTGAGGCTGCTAAGCGCCTCATCGATTATGGTTTTCACGCTCCCACCGTCTACTTCCCCCTGATAGTGGAGGAGGCTTTTATGGTAGAGCCGACGGAGACAGAGTCTAAGGCAGAGCTGGACGCCTTCATCCAAGCTTTCGAGTCGGTGGTTGACGAGTGCTACAGAAATCCGACGCTTGTCCGTAAAGCACCTCACAGCACGCCGGTAGGTAGAATAGACGAGGCCAAAGCCTCGCATCCCTTGACTATAACGCCTACGTGGAGGGTTCTTCGGAGTAGGTTGAAGTGAAAGAGATACCGCTTTTGAGGTATTATCAATCAAACTACCCATCCGCCGAGGTTGGGGAGTTCGCGGGCTGGAGAACGATAATCGCCTTCACGAGCTTGAGAGAAGAGCACAAAGCGGTCAGAGAGTCGTCGGGGATTTTCGACATAAGCCACATGACTAGGACAAAGATAGCGGGCTCTTCTTCAACAACTCTTCTGCAGAAAATCCTGACGATAGATGTGGAGCGTCTCAAGCCGGGAAGGATGAAGTACGGGCTGATGCTCAACGAGGATGCAGGCATAATCGACGACATGACTGTTTTCAAGCTCCAGGAAGACAGCTACGTTATGGTCTCTAACGCCGTCTCGCGGGAGAGGGTGCTGGACTGGGTGGCGCAGCACGCCGGCCCCGACGTTTATGTCGAAGACTTTACTGAAAGATCCGCCTTCTTCGCAGTGCAAGGCCCGAGAGCGTCCGACCACGTCTCCAGAGTCTTCGGCAGGGATTTCAGCGGTCTAAAGTGGTTCGCAGGAGGAGTTTTTGAGTTCGGGGGCTGTCAGGTTCTTTTGACGAGAAGCGGCTACACCGGAGGCGACGGCTACGAGCTTATGATCCCCTGCGGCGGAACTGTGTTGTACTCCAGTCTTTGGAGAATGTTCGTGGATGGTGGCGTGAAGCCTTGCGGGCTAGCATGCAGGGATGCTTGCAGGCTCGAAGCTGGTTATCTACTTGCACATCAGGATTTCGACGAGGCTAAGACGCCTGTAGAGGCTGGGTTGATGTGGGCTGTAAACCTTGAGAAGAAAGACTTCGTCGGGAAGAAAAAGCTGGAGGAGAAGCTGAGGGCGAAGCCTTCCTCGACGATCGCCATTCTTGAGGCGATGGAACCCGGTGTGCCGAGAGCGGGATACCCCATCCTAGACAGCTCAGGAAAACGTGTGGGCGTCGTCACCAGCGGCGGGTACATTCCTTCGGTCGGCAAGGGCCTAGCTTTAGGCGAGATTCCAGCGGAGCTTCATACAGAGGGGACGGTGTTGTACATACTCGCCAGAAACGCTACGAAAAAGGTGGTTGTCAGGAAGCAGCCTCTCTTCAAGCCCGTGAAAGCATAGCGAACAAGGCTATCTGCCGCTCCTCCAGGGCCAGAGGATACCCCACCAGAAGGTTAACCCCATTACAAGCCAGGGATACTCTTTGCGATACCTCGTCAAGTCCGCCCATGAGGCAAAAGTGGTTTACCGCTTCTTCCAAGCTCGTACTCGCTGCTCGTCTGGTGACGTAAGCCTTCATCCTGTCCAGAGCCTCTTCGGCGATTTCGTTGCCGATGTAGAACGGGGCGTAGACACCCACGGCCGTGTCGTATCTTCCCAGTTCTTCGGAGAGTGCGGGGTTTAGCAGTATGAAAGGGGATGCGCCGTACATGCAGGCAGCTTTTGAGGCTGTTTTTTCCATCCGCTCCGTGCCGACCATCAGCAAGCATCGCCGTATTCTCCTAACCATCTCACAAGCCTTTAGCACTAAAGGACCTGCGGCGATTCGTCTCTCGTCTTCATCCAAGTAAGCGCGGTTCCCTGCCACTAGGCAGACACCACAGCCGTCTGTTGAATCCAGGACGCTCATAAACTCCTCCAGCCGGCAGTGAAAATCATGCCTCCTCACGGGAATCGTCAGCACAGGAGTGCATAAAGAGTACTCGACACACCGATGGACAAGCCTTGCGTAGTCGCTAAGCTTGATGTCTTGGTCAGCGGTTTCAGAGTCTATGACCAGCGCTGAATAACCGTGCTTTTTCAGAAGCTTCGACAACGCCTCTAGGGCTTGAAACTTGTCTCCTCGGAGGTTTGAAGGTTTAACAGCCAAACCTAGATGGAAGACGTCCACCCTTCTGGAAGACGTCCACCTCCATCCACCAAGTGCATCTCGGAGCCCACTCGATTCAAACTGTATATAAGTTTTAATTGTGTTCAACAAACCATCCCGCCGGATGCGTGTGGAGGAGCTGGAGGAGAAGATCCTCCAAACATGTAAAGACCTCAGCAAACAGGACCTCGACAGAATAGTCGAGGACAAGCTAAAGTCTTCACCATTCCTGACGAGGCTGGGGGCTCTTCTGATCTTGCTCGAGGAGAGGGGTTTGTCTGGAGAAGCTGGCCTAAGCCTCCAGCATGACTACTCGTTTACGTCTATCTCAGACCTTACCCCTGGTTTGAAGAACGTGAGCGTTGTGGGAAGAGTCCTCGGCTGTGGAACGTTTTCGACTGAGGATGGCAAGAGTTTTTCGAGGCTGAGGCTCTGGGACGGGACGGGGGCCGTCGACGTAATGGTTTGGACCGGCGAGCTGAGCGCTTCGGTTGGCGACGTTTTGGCCGTCTGGAACGGCTACGTCTCCACACCCAGGACGGGCAGCGGCGTCGTGCTCCATACAAGTAGCAAGTCGAGGGTAGAGAAGATGCAGTATGATGCAAAGCTGCCTCCTCTGGATTTTTCGAGGTTTAATCTTTCTGCGAGTCGTGCGTACGAGCGTGGCACTGTCGACGTTTCAGCTGTTGTTGTTTTGAACACCGGTGTCAGGACGGTTGAGGAGGAGACTAGGTTGTTGGAGCTCGTGGTTTCGGACGGTGAAGCCGTGTGGTTGTTGACAGCTTGGAGAGATTGGGCCGACTCTTTGTCGGGTGTTGCGGAAGGAACCAGGTTGATGGCGGCTTCTGTAAACCTGAAGGATGGAGAGCTGCACACGGGGTCGAACAGCCTCTTAACTGTCGTGGGTTTTGACGTGGATGTTCTGAAGAGGGCTTTGGACAAGAGCGTCCACGAGTTCCCGCTTACTGTTCTCGGGAAGTGTTTCGACGGGGTTCTCGCTGCAACCGACGGGTCTAGGATTCTGAGGCTTGTTTTTCCCGAAGTCTCTGAGAAAAATGTTATTGTTGAAAAGGCTTTCGTCATTCAACGACGTGGACTACCTCAAGCCTACGGCAGATCAGCCAGAAGGACGGATGAAACCCGACCGGCCCCAGCCTATTCAGACACGTTGGACGAATTTGAAGGAAGGGTCTGCAACGGGCTCGTCGACTGCAGGCTGGTGAGAAAGACTCCGCTGACAACGGTTGAGACGAGGTTCGGCCCCAGAAAAATATTAACCATGTGGATTGACAACGCCGGAAAAACATACAGCTGCTCGGCATGGGGTTTGGCCGCCGAGAGGATAGACGCACTTCACGAAGGGGCCAGACTGCGAATGGCATTCATAAACGTTCGAAGAAACAAGTACGGAGAGATAGAGATAATACTCGACAGCAAATCATTCATTATGATTTCAGAAAATCAAGTTAAATAGAGAATCTTAAACATCATACATCAAGAGCCTTCATGTTGATCGTGTGCCTTGTCAAAGGAGTGCCGGCGAAGACGACCAGCGTCGTAACGGTCTCAGGCGTCCTCCGGAGGGAGGAGATGGACCTCGTTCTAAACCCTCACGACGGAAAGGCCATCGAGGCAGCACACTACGTAAAGCAGACAGTCGGCGGTAAGACGATTGGTGTGTGCATGGGGCCTGAGCCTAAGATCATGCCCGTCATGAAAGACTTGGCTCAGCCTGTGGAGGAGAGCTTCTACGTTCCCCGAATATCGTTCACAGGCTTTGACGAGAGAGTAATCCTGAGCGACCGTAGGATGGCGGGGGCAGACACTTGGGCTACATCATACACTCTTGCATGCGGCATCAAGAAAATTGTAGAAAACCATTTGGAGGCTGTTGACAAGCTGGTCGAAGTCGTTAAGAAGAATGACGTAGACTTGGTCAGAGAAACAGCTGAGAAGCTTTACAGGGAAAACCTGCTTCCAAACTACATCTTCTCCAAGCTCCCTACTGTCAAGGACACCCTAGTGAACAGGTTCTCACAAGGAAGATTGAGCGTTGAAGGATTTATCTTGGAGCTTGAAAAGTATCGTAGGGAAGTCAACAAGTTCATCATCTTGACAGGCATGAAGACGAGCGACGGCGAGACCGGGAACACAGGGCCCCAGACCGCCGAGGCTTTGAGCAGCATGCTCGGCACACCAATCCCCAGCATCGCATTCGTACGTGATTTCGAGGTTTCACCCGACTCTGGGAACGTCATAGCTGTGAGGAAGGTTGGCAGCGTTCTACAAAAACTCCGAACAACCTTTCCCTGCCTCCTCACTATCGACAGCCACTACGAGCCTCGAGTCCCAGCCGCAAACCTCCAGAAGAATGCTAGGCTGAAAAACTACGCCGGCAGAGTTGCAGAGGTAAGAGTCTGGAACGCCGAATACATCAAAGCCGACCCGAGCAAGCTCGGGTTGATGGGATCACCAACCATAGTCGGTCCCGGATACGAGGTGGGCAAGCCTCCTACTCAGAAGTTTGTAGACGAGACCTTGGTCTTTAAGAGAGACGTGGAGAAGTTTCAGCACAACGGCAAAACCTACGGGCCGTTCAGCAAGGGAGACCTTGCCAGCAGCCTTCCCGAAGATTTGTTGAACAAGTTCAAGCATGAAGGGGTTGTTGGAATTTTCAGCCTCGACGACTTGGTTGAGGAGATATTCGGAGGGTTGAGAATTGTCGCTAGAGCAGTATAGGGACGTCTGGGCTTACTGCGTCATGGAGGACGGCCGTCTTACTAGGCCGAGCCTGGAGATAATCGCCGCAGCACGGAAGGTGGCTGACAAGCTTGGACACAAAGTTGTGGCTGCAATCATAGGATACGACTTGAAATCAGGGGTAGATGAGGCGATTGCCAGAGGAGCAGACAAGGTTGTGTACGCGGACGAGCCTTGGCTCAAAAACTACACCTGCTTGCCCTACACTAGAGTTCTCTGCGAGATGGTTGAGAAGGAGAAGCCTTACGCTCTTCTGTTCGTCGCAGACGAGTTGGGGAGAGACCTTTCGCCGAGAGTTGCCTACAGGCTTGGCACCGGGCTTGCCACGGACAACATCAACCTCGAGGTAGAGGACTACTACTTCGGCCCCACCAACACAACTTACAAGAGCGTGCTGGCACAGATAAGGCCAGACTTCGCAACGCGTGTGGCTAAGATCTTCACACCGAGACACAGGCCCCAAATAGCCAGCATCAGGCCCGGAAACTTCGAACCTCTTCAGGAAGACAGAAGCAGGAAAGGAGAGGTGGTGAGGTACCATCCTAAGCCTGTACCTGAAGACTTCGTCGTGGAAGTGGTCGAGGAGAGGAGGCTTCCGAAGAGTGAAGTCGACTTGGAGGGGGCCAGGGTTGTGGTCAGCATAGGTCTGGGAATACTGAAGGACGGAAAAGGTAAGCCGAGAAACCCACGGGAGGGATACAGTCTTGCAAAAAGCCTGGTCGACTTGGTGAGCACAAAGCTAGGGGTTAACTGCGAGCTGGGCGCTACACGAGCCCTAATCTACTCTGAGCTTAAAGAGCTCCAGGGATTGGTGACGTCTGAAAGACAAGTAGGCCAGACTGGGAAGACGGTTTCTCCAGAGGTGTACATAGCCGTTGGGATAAGCGGTTCCGTCCAGCATAGGGTGGGGATGATCAGGTCTAAGAAGATCGTTGCCATAAACAACGACCCTAAGGCACCGATCTTCGACATAGCGCACTACGGAGTCAGAGGAGATCTTTACGAAGCTCTTCCTAGAATCATAGAAGCTGTGGAGAGGGTGGCTAATGGCTGACAGGTTTGACGTGGTGGTGGTCGGCGCGGGGCCGGCGGGGTCGGCGGCGGCAATAACGCTTGCAAGGGAGGGCTACGACGTCATCATGCTGGAGAAGGCCCAGCTTCCTGGCCAGAGGAATGTTTCGGGCGGGGTTTTGTTCGGGGGATTCATAAAGGGGCTTGGCTTAATCGACCTGCTTCCTGAATTCGAGCAGGAGGCTCCAGTCGAGAGAAGGATCACGGGGCATGAGCTTTACCTAATCAGCCAGCCTAAGTCGGAGAACGACGGGGTTAGCTTCAGCTTGATCAAGTGGGACAAGAAGTCGTTGGCGACCAGGCTGGGTTTGACGATGCTGAACGCTTCGAGCGGGCACGACTACACAGTCTTGAGAGCCAAGTTCGACCGGTGGATGGCCCTGAGGGCCGTGGAGGAAGGTGCTTTACTCGCAACCTCGAAAACCGTCGAGGACTTGCTGTTTGAGGACGGCAGGGTCGTGGGTGTGAGAACACAGGACGAGGAACTTCGCGCAAACCTCGTGATAGACTGCAGCGGAGTCACCTCGCTGCTTCCTGAGAGGGTGGGGATGCGAGGACAGATTAAGCCGGACCAAGTTTACCACGGCTTGAAGCATGTCTTCAAAACCAACTCTCAGAGAATCGAAGAGTTCTTCAGGCTCGAAGACGGCTTTAAGACAGTATACCTGCTAGGGCCATTCATGCACGGCATAGTAGGCGGTGGCTTCATCTACCCGAACAGCGACAGCCTGTCGGTCGGTGTCGTGATGGACCTATCCTCAGCCATATCGGTCTTCACAACCCGGTTCAACGAGCTCGGAAAGCCCTACGAAATCTTGAGGGAGATGGAGGCCCATCCCTTCGTCTCTCAGATAGTTGAGAATTGTAGGATAGCTGAGTACTCGGCTCACAACATACCTCGTGGCTATAAAGTTGCTCCTGAGAAGCCCTACTACCCCGGATTCCTGGCGGCTGGAGACTCCCTAGGCGTCTTCTACAAAATCGGCGCCCTGATAGACGGCATGAGGCCGGCTATAGCCTCTGGCATTCTGGCAGCTCAAGCCTACATGCATGCTGATAAAGCTGGGAGCTTCGGCGACGAAACCCTTTCGATTTACAAGCATATGTTGCAGCCTCTGTACAGCCTTATCCGAAAGTCCAAGACGAACAGCATGCTTCTCGAGAGGAAGTTCCTCTACTCGTCGAGCGTGTCCGCCATGTTCAGGCTCGGTCTGGGGAGAAAAGTCAAGGCATCCAACTACAACCCGGCCCAGCAGGACGGGGACGCCATTAAAAACATTCAAGCGATGACAGGCCTGCTTGACTATCACGAGGACAGGGAGAGGGCCCACATACAGGTGGACTCTAAAATAGCCTCGGCCGACAGCCGGAAGGCATGGGTTCCGCTGTGCCCGGTTAACTGCTACACCGTGGTTAATGAAAAGGGAGTGTTTGCGTCCTTCAGAGACATGTACCGCTTCAACTTGAAGCAGGCGGGCTCGGACTCTGACGGGAAAGTCTACGACATGACGCTGAAGGACATACAGTCGAGCGTGCTGAAGTTCGACCATGTTGCGTGCGTGGCGTGCGGGACGTGCGGAGTGATCGGCCCGCCGGCCGCCGTGAGGTTCGGACATGAATGGAACGGTCGGGGCGTTAGGTTTAGATATGGCTAGTATATTACCAATATTATTTTATGATAAGAATAGGTTAAATAAAGCCAACCCCGACACAAACCATGTCATACGCACACCCGCAAGTCCTCACAAACGTCGAATGGCTTAAGCAGAACCTCGACAAACCCGGATTAGCCGTTGTGGAGGTGGACTACGACCCCAAGCTCGCATACGAACAGGGACACATACCGGGAGCTCTGCTGATAGACTGGAGGATAGACATGAACAAGCACGATTCGAGGGACATAATAGACGCTAAAGAGTTCGAAGCCCTAATGTCTAAGCTTGGCATCTCGAACGAGACGCACGTCGTCCTGTACGGGGATTACAACAACTGGTTCGCAACCTTCGCATTTTGGGTGTTCGAAATGTACGGCCACAGCAAGGTGCAGCTCCTCAACGGAGGACGTAAGAAATGGATCGACTCCGGCGGAGAACTCTCGAAGGAGACGCCGAGACCCAAGCCGTCAACCTACAAGGTTGAGAAGGTAAGCTATTCCGACAGAATCTTCCTAGAGGAGCTTCTGAAACGGAAGATAGCCGACCCCGGCCTCGTTCTCGTCGACGTAAGGTCTCCCGCCGAGTTCAAGGGAGAGATCACTGCTCCGCCCGAATACCCTAACGAGCATGCCCAGCGTGGAGGACACATACCCGGAGCGATCAACATACCTTGGGGGCAGGCGATAAGGGAGGACGGAACCTTCAAACCCGTTGAGGAGCTGAGACAGCTGTACGGCTCGAAGGGGGTACTGCCCGACAAAGAAGTGGTGACGTATTGCCGAATCGGAGAGAGGGCTAGCGTCTCTTGGTTCGTTCTGAAACATCTGCTGGGATACCCGAGCGTGAAGGTTTACGACGGCAGCTGGACTGAATGGGGCAACCTCGTCAGGTACCCGATTGAAAAATAGCCTCGAAGGCTGCTTGCTTCCGGAGGACAGGCTTTACAGCCTCCCCAACGATTTATGGTTCAAGCCTCTAACCCGTCCATCGACTTACGTAGTAGGAGTTGTCACTCCATTCCTTCACTTCGCCGGAAGACCTAGAAGGATTAGCGTTAAGCCGGTCGGCAGCCTGTTGAGGAAGAACACCTCTCTCGCTCTCTACATTTCGTTGAGGATGGAGGGTGCTTTGACGGCGCCGGTTGACTGCCGTGTGCTGAGGACTAACGATGTTGTGGCGAACCCTGAGGTGGTGGCTGAAGACCCCTACGAAAGAGGCTGGCTGGCCGAGCTGGAATGCTTCGAGCAACCGTCCTTGGCAGGCTTCCGAGAAGCCCTCGACTACTACTCTAGGGTTAACGCCGACCGTGGAGTTGTTTGCTTCGATGTAGTGCCCCACCACGAGCTGAAGGTTTTCGGAGAGACTTGTGAGGGGATCCTCACTCAGATGGGAGATTTCATGGAACTGAACGTCAAGACGGGTGATACACTCCACGTCATAACAGCAGACCCTGCGACCGAGGTTGACATGATAAGCTGGGCGGATAAAACAGGGCACGTGCTCCTAGGGCTGAAGAGAACGGGAAGGACTCTTCACGCCCTGTACAGGAAGATGAAGTAATCTAGGCCTTCCACCACTCGAACAGCACGTAGGAGACCTTATCTTCCGACGGGACTGCGATGGTGAAGTGTTTCTTGACAGAAGTAGCAAGCCTCCCGGCCCTGATTATCTCTAGAGCTGAAATGCTTCCCGTCCTGTTCTTGACCTGTATGATGAATGGCGCGTGGTCTATGCCTGGCCCGTGCCTGTAAGCCGCAAAGTCGCTGCCGAACTTGATTCCCGGAAGAACTACGAACCCCCTATCCCTCAAATCTCTGTAAACCCTGTACTTAATCGAAAAGTTCTCCTCAAGCAATGAAGCATGCTTCTCAAGCTCGTCCGGAGAGATGGTTCTTCCTCCAGAAAAGACCAACAGCTTGTTCTTTTGCTGCAGGTATAGGGCCTCGACAAGGTCTAGGACCAAAGGAGCTTCAAAGCTAATGTCCTTAGGCTTCGCTATGCCCAGAGGTTTGCCGTAAAACCCTTCCTTGAAAACCTTCCTAGCGTGTTCAAGGTTCCAGACTACGACACTGTCCCTCAGAAGCTCTCCTTCAGCCAACATGCCGGACTCAAAGAATTACGAACGAAAGAACTCGAAGGTTTTCGCCCGCCTCCTCCGACTTGTCCGCTATGTCCTCAAGCATAGACACGATCTCTCGTATCAGAAGCAGCTGGCCAACCTTTATGTCCAGCTGAAGAATAGTAAGGTCAAGGTTCCTGTAAATCTCGTCCACGCTCCTCTCAGCCTGCTGAGTCTCCTCTATCTTCTGCAGGAAGGTCTCGCTGCTGAGAGTGACAGCAAACATGGCTTCTCTAAGCTTCATCACGGTCTGGAGAACCGCTTCCCCAAGCTTAGTTAACGAGGCGTGAATTTCTCTGTCGATCTTCATACGTGCTTTCGTGAGTCCTAGTATCCTGTAAGCAACGCCCTCCGCCGTGTCAGCTATCTTGTCGATGCCGTTCACCAGCCTGAGGAAATCCTCCCTGTTAGTAAGGATTGCGCCGATCTCCGAAACCTCCTTCTCGACAAGCCTTCTAGATTCCTTGGCGGCTTCGTCGGCCTTCAAAACAGAAGTGTAAAGCTCGTCCATTTTCTTGATGTCGAGGTCTTTGTTCAGGTGCTCAAGCATCAAAATTGTTTTCCTAAGCAGCTCAAGCACGTTCCTCATCTGGTCCTGGGCGAGGCTCATCAGCCTTGACCTATAATCCTCTATCCGCTCCCTTGCCGAGTACATGCAGTACCATTAATGATACGTACTTAAAACACTTTTAAGGTTATCGTGCCGCAATGGTGCGTGGATACAGCCATGCTGAGCGGCGCCGTGATCGCTTCGGGTTATTCACAGAGGTTCGGCCGGGACAAGCTCTCCGCCGTGCTGATGGGGAGACCTTTGCTTGCTTGGGCCGTCGAAGCTATATCCTTTCTGGAGCACAGGGCGGTGGTGGTACAGCTCTCCGACGTGAAGAAGGCCCTCATACCTCCAAGCTACGCCGTCTTGGTCAACACCCGTGCCTCTAGAGGGTTGAGCGCAGGCATCAGGCTGGCGGCCTCATGGACTCCTTCGGAGTCCGAGGGCTTGGTGATAGTTCTGGGGGACATGCCGTTCACGAAGAAAGTGGTCAAGAAGCTTGTTGACGTGTTTAGACACGAGTGCTGCGAAGCCGTGTCAGCCTGCTTGGCCGGCGAGCCCTCACCCCCGGCGGTTTTCTCTAAAAAGCTTCTCCACAGGCTGATAATGCTTGAGGGCGACGTTGGAGCTAAGAGCATACTCAAAACCGTCGGCGCTAGGGTTGTGGAGGTTGATGAAAGACTTCTGACCGATGTAGATACCGTGGAGGACCTTGCGAAAGCCGAGAGGACGTTCAAGGAGTTAGGTGGTTTCGAGTATTTCGACTGAGTCTACCTTACCATCTCCGTCCACGTCAAAACCCTCCACCACGGCGGCCCAGCTCTGCTCACCATGGTACGCTTCCAGCAGCCGGCTCCAGTTCTCGGTCAAGGCCAGCACGGCGGACTTTGTTCCCGAAGCCCTCAACCCAGCCAAAACTATCACCGTGTTCCTAGGGTTGTTAGGGTTGGGCGACTTTGCGACGAGCCCGACAAACTCGCTTGTGTAGGTCTGCCTCGACGAAATGATTCCGGACCAGTAGTTGCCCTCGATGAACCCGACTGGCAGGCTTGAGTTCACCATCGCCGTGATTATGTTCGTACCAGGCCCTCCCAACAACAGCAAGTTGTTCTCGTAGAGCTTCTCAGACTTTACGTCGACGTCGAGACGAACTTTAAACCCGCTGATGTTGTCCACGTATCGCCCGAGGAACAGCCCGAGCTGAAAGCCGTAGTGTCCGTCCGTCGCAACAGACCTAAACGGCCCGTGAGGGTGTGGAGAGCCGACGACAACGAGGCCGTTGAGTGTTCCACCGCTGAGAAAGGGTTTGAGGAAGCTCGAAAGCTTCTCGGGAATCTCACCGCCCTTGGAATGTTTACGCCACCGAGGTCTTGGAAAAAGCATGGCCATACCCGAGACTGTTGCCTCGTACATCCTCGCCCTACCTCCCCTGACATCCACCTCTCCAGCCTCAGTCAACACACCAAGCTCAACCAGCCTCTTGACGTATTGGCCGACGATTTGCTTGCTGACGCCAAGCTTCTCCGCAACGCTGGCAGGATAGTTGGGCTTCTGGAAGGCTCCAGCCACTTCGAAGACAAGGTCTGTGAACCTGAAACCCTTGACCGACGCCTTGATTACAGCGACGTCCGTCTCCCGACCGAGCTGTAAAAGCCTAGCCCTACCCATACCTGTCAAAGCTGGCTTAACCGGTTAATCAACTGTTTGAAGCGTGCTTATAAGGAGGTTGGAACACGGTTTTGACGTGTGCGGCATCGTAGGATACGTGGGCTCGGAACCGGCTTCATCCATACTGGTAAGGGCTCTGAGGAGGCTTGAGTACAGGGGGTATGACTCGGCTGGAGTGGCCACCATCCATTCAGACACGCTTTTGGTTGAGAAGGATGCGGGTAGGATTGACGACATTAACAATAGGCTCGGTCTTGACAGGTTGCCTGGCACCATAGGAGTAGCTCATACTAGATGGGCTACTCACGGAGCTCCGACTAAAGCCAACGCTCACCCACACTCAGACTGCAGCAACACCATAGCCGTCGTACACAACGGAGTGATCGAAAACTTCCTCCAGCTGAAGAAGGAACTAATAGACCTCAACCACTCGTTTTCCTCAAAGACAGACACCGAGGTCATACCACACCTCGTTGAGGAGCATCTAAAGTCAGGGGACAGCCTGGAGCAGGCTTTCGCCAAGTCTCTGCGGAAGCTGGAGGGTAGCTACGCTCTCGCACTTATCTCTACAAAAGATCCCCGAAGGCTTTTTGTGGCGAGGAAGGAGGCTCCTCTAATCATCGGAGTCGGCAAAGGCTTCAACATGGCAGCTTCCGACATAACCGCCCTCCTCGACATGACCAACGACATGGTTTTCCTGCATGACAGAGACATGGCTGTGTTGGCGAGCGACAGATACAGCATTTATAGAATCGACACGGGCGAGTTGGTTGAACGCCCCGTCAAAAAAGTCGCGATGTCGGTAGAAACAGCTGAGAAGCAGGGTCATCCTCACTTCATGCTCAAAGAGATTTACGAGCAGCCTCTGACTCTAATGGATTCGCTGAGGCTTCAGCAGCAGTATGTTGACCTGTTGGCGGAGCTGCTTGACAAGGGGCGTGCTATCTTTCTGCTGGGCGCCGGCACCTCTTACAACGCGTGCCTGGCCGGCAGCTACCAATTATCTCAACTAGCACGACTCGCATCCTACCCCGTGATAGCGTCCGAGTTCATTCCTAACTACGGAGGGTCTGTGGGAGCTGACACTGTAGTGCTGGCTGTTAGCCAGTCAGGCGAGACGGCTGACGTGCTGACGGCACTTGACTTTGCCAGGCTTAGGGCCTGCACAATACTTGGCCTCACCAACACAGTTGGCTCGACTCTGACTAGGATATCAAGAGCCTACGTGCTGCAGAACTCCGGGCCTGAGATAGGCGTTGCGGCTACTAAGACCTTCACCTCACAGGTCATCGTTCTTGCTCAGATAGCGTTGAGGCTTGCGAGGCTGCGGGGCAAGATAGCCCAGTACGAGATGGATGAGTTCAAGGCCGAAATTCTTAAGACTCCTCAGGTTGTCGAAAACGTCTTGCTGAGGACGGCGGCTAAGGCAGTCGAGCTTTCGAAGGTTCTGGCCTCCAAGCCTTTCCTTTTCATCCTCGGCCGAGGTATATCGACGGCGACAGCCTACGAGGGGAGGTTGAAGGTTATGGAGCTTTCCTACATCCCTTGCATAGCCTACCCGGCTGGCGAGAGCAAGCATGGCCCGATTAGCGTCGTGGAGGAATCTATCCCGGTTATTTTTGTCTCTCCACCCGACGAGTACAGGAAGATGAACATAGGAAGCATCATGGAGATGAAGGCTAGGGGAGCTTACGTGGTTGTTTTCGGAGACGAGGCTGACAACGAGCTGAAGGAGCTTGCCGACTTTTACATCGGCCTGCCCCGCACTCACCCTCTGCTGACGCCCATAACCTACGCCGTTCCGTTCCAGCTTCTTGCGTACCACATCGCGGTCGAAAAGGGCTACGACCCCGACAAGCCCAGAAACCTAGCCAAGTCCGTCACAGTACTGTAATAGATATATTTACCTCCAGCTTGTAGAAACCGTGGGTTCCTGGGTTTTCGTTGTAAAGGACCACGTCGTCGGCGGTAAAGTTCTGCCGGCGAGGGAGGTGGCGTTGGTTAGGTTGAGGGAGGGGTTCTGGCTTGTCAGCAGGCGTGTTGCATCGATGAAGGCTCTGGAGGAGGGTGGACACGCTGTTTTCTACATGACTGGGCGTGAGGGCCGGATGTTCATAGGGGACGGAGAGTTCCACCAACGGGCTAAGCCGATAACCGACGAAATCAGGTTCCACGTGGTGGGACATCCCTCCGAGAAGCTGACCCACTACATACCTCTCAAAAAAGCGAGCCTGTGGCGAAGACCAGTCAAGGCTGAGGAGGTCGTGGAGAGGCTGTCATTCATCAGGAAGAAGGAGAAGTGGATGTACTACTTCAGGGGAAGCGTCAGGAGGATACCCGAAGAGGACTTTATGTTTTTGAAATCCATCGGAACCTCAGTCATAGATGCTCGCTATACCTAAGTCTCTGGCCAGCTGGGTGTTGATTGCGTAGACGTCCTCCAAGCCTAGCTCAGACACTCGGTACTTTCCAACGGCCGAGGTGAGCATCTGGACCTCCGTCTTCAAAGCCTCCAGGTAGTTCTTGACTCCTTGGACGCCGTTCCGGTAAGCTGCGACCACGATCGGCCTTCCGAGGCCAGAGGCCGCTGCCTTGAAGCAGAGAACCTTGACCACGTCGCCTCCGTCAACGACCCGCCCAGAGCAGACGAAGTCAACCGTAAGCCGCTGCTTGAGAGACGCAACCTTTCGGAGGCATGCAACCAGCGGAAGGCCCAAGTCCTTCAGAGCCGCTACGGGGCTTAGCCCCGTTCCGCCTTCCTTGCCGTCTATCCAAAGCACGTCAGCCTTCTCCTCGTCGCACAGCTCCGCAACTTCTTCGAGGTCTCGGAACGGGCCGGACTTTAGCCAAACCCTAGCCCTCGGATAGTTGTTGTGCATCAGCCTTATCATGCTGCGCAGAATCTCAGGTGTGAACGTTCCAGGGGCTGAGTGTCTCTCGTACAGAGGCTTCTCGACCTTGCGGGGGTCGGAGTCGAACGAGTACTTGTCAACTAGCCTTAGCGCCAAGCTTCTGTCGACGAAAGTCTCGCCGCCGAGCCCTGGCTTAGCCCCCTGACCCAGCTTTATCTCGAACCCGACCTTCCCCTCGTCTATGTAGGGGGTTATGTCGGGGTCTGAGTAAACCCTGTTCCACAGCTCGTCGTAAGCATCCTCGACGCTCTGCTGGATGTAAACACCTCCGAACCCCTCCTGGATGTTCTCCAGGTAGGTCATCACCCTCTCCTTAAAGCAGGGCTGGCTGGGCTTGACTCTTCTTGAATAACCCCAGACCGTGGCCACGTTCTCGCCTATCCCTAACGGTATCCCAAGCTCTGCGGCGCCCCTGGCGACGTCGAGACTGACCTTGTTGTAGATTGGGGTTGAGCCCATCGAAGCCACGACCACGGGGAGGGTTGAGTTGAAGCCTCCTACTCTGCAGGTGGTGTCGACGTCTGTGAAGAGAGGCTCCCTCATCAGCTCCTCCATCTTCTTCAGCCTAAGGGGCGTGTAGAGCGGCGGCACTATCAGAAGTTTGTCGAGCATGTCGTGGCGTGTCGGAGCTGGCTGGAAAACCGGGGCCCCCAGCAGGGCTTTGCCGAACTCGTCGAGCTCGCCGAGCGGGAAGACGGACTGTCGTCCTTTCTCCGCTCTTTCAGCCACTTCCTCGACGGGGTACTGCTGCGTGAACTTAGTTAGGGACCTTAATGCTTGAGGGTTTCTCAGCAGTCTTAGGAGAAGGGTTATGAGCGGAAGCTTCAACCCTCAGCTCACGGAGAGTAGACTCCAGCAACTTTTGGATAGGGTCTTGCCTCCCAGACGGCCTGAAGCCCGCACAGGTATCGGGTGAGCCTCTCCAGCCCTATGCCGAAACCCGACGTAGGCTTGATGCCTTCCTTCAGCATGTCGAGGTACCAGCCGTACTTGGCGGGGTTCTCACCGCTCTCCCTCAGCCTGGCCAAGACCTTCCCGTACTCATACTCTCTCTCCGCCCCTGAAGCAGCTTCGCCGAACCCCTCCGGGTACATGAGGTCGAAGTCCTTCAGTATGCCCGGCCTGCTCGGGTCCTCCCTGTCGTAGAATCCTCTGGCTCCACGTGGGTAGTCGATGATGAAGAAAGGCTCGCCGATTATGCGGGAGAGTTTCTCCTCCTGAGGCCACGGTATCTCGGCTGTTGGGTTGAGCTTCTCTCCGTGGGACTTGAGTATTTCGACTGCTTCAGCGTGTTGTATCTTTTTGAAAGGCGGGCTGAACCTAGGCAGCTTTCTGCCGAGCTCATCGAGATAAGGCTTAGCCTTCTCGGCTACGGTGTTGACGGTGTGGGTTAGAAGGTTCTCGGCAGTCGTCATGGCTGCCCTGTAGTCGGCGTCAGCTTCTTCGATGTCTATCTGGACAAACTCAACTAGGTGCCTCCCCGTTGTAGCCGACTCGAGGGGTTCCAGCCTTATGTTGGGAGAGAAGAAGTAGATTTTACCGAAGGCTGTGGCAAGCATCTGCTTATAGAGTATGGCGCTGCTCATCACCTTGTACTCTCGGCCGTAGTAGTCGATGGTGGCCTGCTTGGCTCCTCTTATTCCCGGGTCGGTCACGGGCCCTATGATGGGCGGGAGAAGCTCGAGAAAGCCGCGGCCGTCCAGCCATTCCCGGACGGCTTTGCTGGCTATTGCTTGGACGTTGAGTATCAGGTAGGACCTACGGGTTCGTATAGTTTTGTAGTATTTTTCTAGCTGATCCACGGGTGGCTTGAGCATGAGTTTACGGGTATATCCTCGGTATTTAGCGTTTATACGAATTTGTCGGAACATACAAGTCAAAGCAACGGCTCATGGGTTTTTTTCCGGCTATTTGACGGTTTCTCCGCCGGAACCTCGCCCAGCGAAATCTTAGAAATCTCATCCCGCAGGCTCTTAGCCAGGTCGAGGACCTTTCTCAACTCCTCCACCCCCCTCCACCACGCCGGTGTCTTCCACGACCTGCTGCTCATCTTCAGTCTGCTTGACCGGTGTCTTGAGCTTCTCCTCGATGAGCTTGACGGCTTCGTCCAGCCTCTCCAGTCTCTTCCTGTACTCTAACAACTGAGCGTCTTCCACAGGTTTGGCCAAGGCTTTCTGAGCTGGAGCTGTGTTCAACGGCCTGGGCTGAACACTCGTCAGCCGTGTTGAGACAGTGGGGCGTAGCTTCTTCACGCCGTAAACCAGCACGAGGCCGTAGAGGACTGCGACGCTCGTCGTAAGGATGACGAACATCATCATCGTGTTTTGGATGCTTGGCGGCATGGTTGCTGTTAGGGCGATCATGCAATCACCTGTTCCCCACCAACGACGACATACTTCTTCCGAAGCCTGCGAAAGATGACAGAATCCTATCGCTTGCCGTGGCCATGGCGAAGAAGCTCAAACCGCTGACGAAAAGAAGCATTCCTAGATAGTGTGTGAAGCTGAAGACCGAGTCCCCGTCAGCTAGGTAGATGTTTAAGGCTGTGATGACAGCCACAGCGACCATGATAGTGTAGAAGTAGTTTACTGCGACCGAGGTTTCAACGGGCCTGATGAGCATGAGGTAGGGCTGCATAAGCTTGGCGACTCCTGAAAGTATGCTCAAAAGAGTCGTCATCAAGGCCGAGATTGTCGCCAACACAGCCTGCAGAGGTATTGACAGAGATTTGAGCGACGAGGTTATCTGACTCCGCCTTTTATCCCTCATCAAAGTACTCGAAACATGCTCGCTCAAAACGCTGCAAGCCTCAGTAGGCCGGGCTCCGCCCTCGAGTGTCTCGGCGAGGATTCCTAGAGTTTTCTCAGCGAGGTTGCTCAGCATCTCTCTGCCGAAAAGTGTCAAGCTGTGGGCATGGCTTATCCCCAGCTTTATCCTAGTCTCGATGTTTTGCACTAGGCTTTGAATAGGGCCGAAGCCGCTTACCACAAGCATCCGAGCCGCGCTCCTGTAAGAACCTGTCGCGTTCAAGTAGTCGCCGAAGCTCTTCAAGAATATAGGGAGGACTGCCTCATACATGTTGATTCTCCTGCACCATCTCCGTCCTAGGAAGCCGTGGAGAGCTAAGGGTGCTCCGGCCGCAGCCAACGCAGTTGACGAGTAGGCTACCGACTGTCCGCCGAAAAAACCGGCAACCTGTGGAGAGACGACGACCAGCAGCAGGCACGCGGCCGTCAGAGGCTTCGCCAACCGTTCGAGTATAGCCAACCTGCTTGGACGTACAGGATAACTGTTCAGCATCTTCCGCCTGAGGTTGTTAGTTGTGAAGATTAGGGTTGTGGAGCTTAGCGTCATAGTTATGGAAAGGAAAGACAGCTCCATCACGCCGACGCTGTCAGAGGAGCCGAAAATCATCGAGACAAGTATGAAGGAAACCATCAGCAGCGAGACTATGCTGACAAGCGTTGAGTAGGCTTCGACAAGCCTTCTCAGCTTCTCGAGGCCTTTCTCGAACTCGTTTTCGAGCTCCGCCAAGTACTTGCTGTACTCTATTCGTGCAAAGTCCTCGAGGGCTACGCCTGCTTTTAACGCGTGCTTGAGTCGTGTGAAGTAGTTCTTCAGCTGCGGGTCCCTGAGACTCTCCGTAAGGTAGTTTAGCGTTTCAGACTGGTCGTATCCCCATTTCTCATTCAGGATGCGTGCTTTTTGAAAGACCGAGGTAAACCTAGTCGAAAGCAAAGAGGACCTGGAGACGACGGATATTATCTGGGTTAGTGAAAGTCTGGACAGGGCGCAGATGCAGAACATTATCATCAACGAGTTTATTTCGCCGGCGATGTTTTGGAAAGGGGCTGGCCTGCTCTTCAACCCCGCCAAACCTTCCTCCCCTCCTCAACCAGCTCGAGCACGGCATGAACGCCGTTTTCGTAAACCATCTTAACAGTCTGCCAAACCTTGTCAAAGTCTGTGGCCTTCCTCTGAATCATCAGCTCAAGCAGCCTAGCCCTCCGCATCAAGTCTTGGTATATCCTCCTGCTTTCACGAGGCGAAAGCCCAAGCAGAGTCCTTATTTAATTCTCTAGGAGGAAGCTGTTTCCCTCTCCCCTGAAGACTTGAGCGTCTCCGCTCGAGTCCCAGCTGAAGAGCTCTATGTAGTCAAACCTGCCGGTAGAAGGGTCGTATCCAACCATCTCGTTTATGCTCAGTACACGTCTCTCAACCCTTCCAGTCGTCGGCAGCCTTACAGCGCTCTGTATGAGGACGCAGTTCAGTATGTCGACGTAGGTTTTGGGTATGTTGATGGGGTCGCCTGTGAGCCGCTGTATTAGCTTCTCAACGGACCCAGCGTGGAAGGTTGCCAGGACTGGATGGCCTGTCTGCATCGCCTGGAAAGCCACGGAGGCCTCAGCCCCCCTTATCTCCCCCACGATTATGTAGGTGGGCCTCTGCCTCAAAGCAGACTTGAGCAAGTCGAAGAGAGTAATGTCTCCCTCACCCTTCTCCCCCTGCCTAGTGACCTCTCGTATCCAGTTCTCGTGAGGGACAAGGATCTCAGGCGTGTCCTCTATGCTGACGATCTTAGCCCTCGGGTTTATGAAGACGCTGGCAGCCCGCAGGGCTGTTGTCTTTCCCGAGGCTGTCTCGCCGCAGAACCAAGTGCTCATTCCGTGCTCCATCATGACCCATAGATACGCAGCCTCCAAGCTGCTCATCGTCCCCCAGTTTACAAGGTCCGCTATACTGACCGGTTTTTCGGAGAACTTCCGGATCGTGAAGTTGCTGCCGTGCTTGCTAACGTCGCTGCCGTAAACTATGTTTATCCTAGAACCGTCGGGCAGGCTTGCGTCGACTATGGGCTTCCTGTAGCTCACGGGCTTGTCGATCCTCTCAGCCAGTCTCTCGACGAAACTGTCCAGGTCCTCCCTGTTGTCGAAAGAGATGTTTGTCTCACAGCTCCCGAAAATTTTATGTTCCACGAAGATGGGGCCGACGCCGTCGCACGACACGTCCTCTATGTATGGGTCTCTTATGAAAGGCTCGAGAGCCCCCATGTAGACTTTCTCCAGAACGGCGCTGTACTTGATTATCTCCGCCGTGTTGCTGTTGGCGCATATGCCGTAGACAACCCCTTTTCTGTAAACGGGCCGGTAGTCCATGTCTTCAAGCGACTCGTTGACCACGATAAGTTGGTCGAGGAGCTCGGTTATGATACGCTCGTGCTCCTCCTTATTGTTGAAATCCATCGATGGGTCTATCAGGCTGGCCAATCCCTGCTCGACAAGCTTCATTAGCTCGTGCGAATACATTGTGGAGGGGCTTACAACCGTGTACTTGGCTCTCTCGTTCTCACGAGACTCTACATGGATGAAGACGGGGTCTCCGACGGGATACAGCACGCTGAACTTCCTAAGGTTTCGTAGTTCTCTACTCAACTGCTCGAGATAGGTGATCTCTCTAGACTTGGGCCCCAAGCTGTCCAAGTAAATCCTGAGATGCGTGAACCTCCTCAGCAGGTCATGGGGAACCTGCCTAGCTACTGCTGTCATCAAAAAACCTACGCCTTCGCTTGTGAGAAAGGCAGAACACGGATGCCGAAGGCTTGGTCAACCTCGAAGGCCAGCGTAAGGCCGCTGCGCTCGGCTCCTTTAAGCTTGATCACCTGAAGGGTTCGGAATATCCTTTCCCCGAACTCCTTGACGTTTAGGACGAAGTGGGCGTCGGATATCGACCTTAGCCTGAGCGAGAGGTCTGTGTTCAAAGCATGCGTGTGTATCGAGAGGAAGATCGACTTACCCTCCGTGTCGACGATGTTTCTGACCACGGTGAAGAAGTTGAGGATGTCTGACGTCTGAGCGTTTGTAAGCAGGTAGGTCATGGAGTCGACGAAAAATATCTGCTCTTTTTCACGGGACCTTATGAAGGCTGTAATCAGCTTGAGCAGCTTTGCGCTCTGGTCAGTCATCCAGGTCATGTTTTTGACATGCATTTCGCCGATCTTGAGCCTGCCGGTGAGAAGATGGTAGGTCGTATCCCACGTCAGCGACTTCATGTCCTCCCTCACTCCCCTGATGCTCGACTCGGTTGTCAACAGATAGCAGTTGAAGCCTGTCAGCAGGGCTCCGTAGCAGTACTGCATAATCAGAACGGACTTACCGCTGTCGTTGGGGCCTTCGATGAGACAAAGCGACGGAGTTTTTATAGGCCCAATCTTCCGGTCAAGTTCAGGGTTGAAGCTCTTGATTGACCCGTCGGTCACGCAACCACCTCAAACTTAACTATGACCGGCATTAGCTGGTTGACCTGCTCGTCTATAACTACGACGGCTATCAGCGTTTCGCCCACGTTCCAGACGCCTTCCAAGCCGGAGCCGAGGTCTATCGGGTCAAGCAGCTCTCCTTGGAAGTCGCCGAACCTGACTTCGTTTATGCGCCACGACGGCGGAGTAGTAGCAAGGTATTCTACGTACTTCACCTTCTTGTTAGAATTTGTGTCAAAGTAGATCAAAAACAGGTCTGAGGAAAGCAGGTTCTTAACCCTCACGTCGCTGGGCCCGTTATTAGTCAACGCAACTAACACAGCCTCCGCCTCCACTGAGAGAACCCTAGCCTCGTAGCTGTTTCGCGCAACATGCTTGAGTCCCTCCGCCTGTTCGAGTAGTAGGCTCTCGAAAGAGAACACCGTGAACACCATCAGCTGGACGACCACCATGCTCGTCAACAAAACCATGGCAACAAGCCCGAACCCCGACACCTCTAACCACCCACCGAAAAGACGTGGTCGACCCTCGAGTAGAGTGTCGACAATCTTATCAGATACTCCCCGTTGCTGAGAGGCTGTCGGAGCCTCACCGTTATCTTCACAGTTTCACCCCAAGACCATCCATTGTCCTCGAAAACATCCCTAACCAGCTCGTAGCTCCAGCAGGGAGGCTCGCCGCAGTACCTCGGGTTTTCGAGAAGCTGACGACCGATAACGAAAACCTCCGTCATAGCTATCTCGGAATGTGAAAGCTTGACGAGGCCCGTGTTCTTCACCCAGAAATGCAGGATAGACCTGTTTTCGCTGACGTGTATGAATACGGGCTCCAGACGTGTCTGAACCTCCTTCCTTATGTGGAGGAGTCTATCCCTGCCAACCTGCTCCATCTCTCGTAGAACGTTGAAAATGTTCGACGTGAAAGCCGACACAGTAAGGACGAGCGCCACGGCCACCATGGCCTCGGCCACGAGGTATCCGCCCACCATCACTGCCTCCCTCCCCAGTTCTTCGAAAGCATTTTCAAGCTGCTCGAAGAGCTGAGCAGAAGGAATGTTAGCGGGGCTTCATCGTTCTTGGATAGCAGGTAGATCAGATAAAGAACTATCAACACGTCTGTAATGCTGGGCTGGGCTTCGTAGACCGGGTTCAGCCTCGGCGAAGACTCTGCTCGACAGAAGCTCTAGAGCCTCCTTGACGACTTCAACAAGATCCTTAGAGATGAGCTTCTTCCAAGCCAGCATGTTGATCAGCCTAAGCAAGTAATCCTTGCCGACTACGACGGTCATCAAATCAACGGCCGTCAACACTTGGATGAAGTAACTAAGGCTGTCTGAGTAGTCGTCCCTAAAGCTGGCCCTCTCGCCCCCCTGTACGACAACCTCCTGTTGGGGGAGGCTATACTGCTCCCCATCAGCTGGCCGACCAGCGCTCCTCTCCGGTTTTATTTGCTCGACATGGGTCTCCGCAGAACGCACCGCTTGGGCTAAGACGTTGAACGGGTTTTCGGCCGAATTCAGCATCTCGCGGATGTCTAAAAGAGTCCTCTCCAGGGGCTCCCTAATCCTCTTAATCTCCTCCTCTATGCTCTTGAGCCGCTTGTCTCCGGCTGGTTGCTGGTCAGACAACCGATTCCACCCCCATGGATAAAACTTTCATGGTGTCTATCCCCCTTGAACCATAGATAAATCAATTACTAAAGTAAGATTAGAATAAGATATAAGTCCAAATAAGTTCTAGAAATATTTTAATAATTCCCAGCATCACTCTAGACTGCGGAAAAAATGAGTAATGAAAAAAGAATACGGAAAACAAAGAAAGGTCTGACGGGCCTCGAGACAGCGATAATACTGATAGCCTTTGTCATCGTGGCCAGCGCCTTCTCCCTCGCCGTCCTGAACCTTGGCCTTTTCACGACCCAGAAGACGGGTGAGGTGATGCAGGCTGGTCTGGAGGAAACTCTGGCATCCATCGAGACTGCGGGAGCGGTCGTTGCCAAGAGCTCGAGCGGGAGCATCACAGAGATCGTGGTCTACATCAAATCTTCGGTCGGCAAGGGAGAGGTCGACGTGAGGGCTGGGAAGCTAGTCATAACCTACCGAGATAAGGGGACCTTCAAGGAGAATATCTATCCCAACAACTCGACGATGACGATTGTGTATCAAGTGACTGGAGACGGGGACACGGTGCTCGAGTACGGCGAGATGTGGTCAGTTAAGATAAACGTGACTCAGATCCCGGGAGCTGACTTGGACCCGAACGACGTCTTCAGCATCGAGATAAAGCCGCCGCAGGGCTCCCACCTTAAAGTTGAGAGGAGGCTGCCGCCATCTTTCGACCCCGTCATGGACCTGACGTGAGACCTTAACCCCCTCCCTATTTTTTCTGATTAGCCGGTTGGTGTTACTTAAATCCCTCCGCTTCCTGTTTCCTTCTTGGGGAGTGGTGTGCTTCAGCCCGAGTCATCGGCGTCGGTTATCAAGAAGCATGTTGAAGAAGCGTTCTCGAAGCTTCTTCGTCAGGACCATTCCGCCACGATGAAGAGATGCGACGTGGTTTACCTTCCGTCAAGCAGGCACGGGAGGTACATTGTCAACGTCCTCAACAAGACATTCACCGTCGAGCTTGACATCGGCTCGGTGGTTGACTTGACGCTTGGGAAGGAGGCGGGTGAGAAGCTTTCCTACGTCCTGCTTGAGTACCTTACCGGCGAGGGCCATTCAGCCAGTCCTGAGGGCTGGGTGTCGGTTGAAACAGTCTTGCTCCAGCCGAGCCATAAGAACTATTATCAGAAAGCTGTCGTCAGGCCGTTGGAGAAGCTTTTCGGCTATGACAGGGAACTGTTCGAAGCTGTGTCGAGAAGGCTTATGGGCAGGAGAGAGAAGCTGGGTGGAACAGCGTATTCATTCCAGTTCCTCCCTAAGGTCCAAGCCCTTGTTCAGGTATGGGTTGGGAACACAACAGAGTTCACCAAACCCAAGATAAACACCTCGTTCAACTCAGGCGCTAGACGATTCCTCGGAGAGACTGCGTTGGTCTACCTATTCGAGGTCTTGGCCGACTTTATGGAGAAGGCGGCTAGGAAGATGAAATCCTAGGACTGGCGCCACTCCTCCTCGGACACGCCTGCTCTTCGGTTCATCTCACGAGCCAGCAGGAAGAAAAGAGTCGAAAGCCTGTTGAGAAAAGCTGTAATCGATTCATCGACGGGTTCTTCGTCAGCAACTCGGGCCACCGCCCTCTCAGCCCTCCTAGCCACAGACCTGCACAAATGCATCAAGACGGCCTCGGTGCAGCCAGCGGGATGAATAAAGTGTTTTAAAGGCGGAAGACTCGACTCCAGCATCTTGACCCATTCTTCGACAACCAAGTTATTCTTCCTTATTTTCTCGACGGGGTGGGAGGCGGTTGCAAGATATGCTCCCACGTGGAAGAGACTTTCCTGGACAGTCTTGAGGAGTTTGTCGACTTCCTCGTCCTTCAAAGCAGACCGGGCGAACCCGACGAACGACGAGAGTTCGTCAACCTCTCCGAAGGCGGTTATCCGGGGATGGCTTTTCCTAACCTTCCCCGTCCTCGGAAGATAAGTGTCTCCACGGTCTCCGCTGCCAGTCATGACCTACTTTTTCTCAAGCTCCGCTATTATATTTCTGATGCGTTTGAAGTCTACTGCAGGCGTCGGCTTTTCTGGGAGAATTCCCTGCGGCCTCAAAATTAGCACAACGATTAACGCTATTCCGAACAACAGCCTGTCGAGCCAGATTAGGCTGAAGGGGATCAAGGGTTCTAGGACGTATCTGTAGGTGTCTATCGTCCTCCTCAGAACGATGAAGACCGCTGTTCCGAGCAGAACGCCCTTGTGGTTGCCGGCCCCCCCTATGATTACCATGACCCAAGGCCAGAAGGTCCAAGTGAACCTGTCGTAGTTGCTGGCTATGACGCTCTGCGAGTTGAAAGCCCAAAGAGCTCCTGCGACAGAAGCCATCATGGAAGAAATAATCAAAACTTTCTGCTTGAGAAGTACTACATCCTTGCCCAAAACCTCGGCAGCAACCTCCTGGTCTTTGACAGATTTTAACATTCTGCCGGCAGGAGAGTAGGCCAGCTGACGCATGTATGTGAAGAAGAGCACGGCTACTAGCAGTATCACGAAGGCTGATGCGTAGAACCTGTAGGGGCCGAGCCATCCGTAGGGGTCTGGGGCGAAGACCCCTAGCGTGCCCCCCACCAGGTTTCTCTCCAAGTATCCGACCTGTCTGAGAAACTCCCCCATGGCAAGCAGCGTCATCGCTAGATAGTCTTCACGGAGTCGGATGGCTGGGTAGGAGGCAACGAACCCCAGCCCAGCGCCCACTAATGCCGCCAGCCCGATCGTTGAAAGAAGAACGACGATTGACAGCGTGGGGTCTCCAACCATCACACGTCTAATGCAGTCGCCTATCACGGAGTTGTCCTCAATGTAGTCCATTCCCTCGAGTATCTTCGGCTTGATCTGGGCGAGAGTTCTGAGACATTCGGACAAAACAGGGTCGTTTTCAACAGCCCTGTATCCCTGAAGCAGGTTGAGCTGGTTGGCCAGCACCCTGCCAGGCACGGCTCCAACCACGAAAGCCCCGCCTGACACTGCCAGAACTTTTCCAAAGTTTGGTATCCCGGTGAACCCGTACTCGATGTTGAGGCTTGTGTTGACTATCAAGTATATGGCGAAGTATGCAACAATGTCGAGCAGAAACGTGAGAACTTGCTGCTCCACCATCATCTACCCACCAGCTTGGCAACAGCCCTCCATCTGTATGCAGCCAACCCTTGGGGAGCCAGAAGCAGCGTTAACGCCATGGCTGCCAAGGGGATCAAAGGACGGTAGACTGTTATCCACGGCCCGAACAATAAGCCTAGCTGCCTAGTGCCCAGAATCTCCAACAAGCCGAGGAGGTACCCGCCTGCAACTGCACCGTAAATGTTCTGAAGACCTCCAACTATGCTGGCTGCGAAGATGCTTATCAGCAGCTCGCTTCCGTAGACGGGGCTGCCTTGAAACCATAAGGCTAGGAGTGAGCCAGCAACACCACCCAGGCCTCCACCCAGGAACCATGAAAAGCTGTACATGCGTCTGACGTTGATGCCTAGGCTTCCGGCTAGGGGAGGGTTCTCGATCGAAGCCCTCAAGCCCACGCCAAACCTAGTTTTTGTAAGCAGGAAGTAAAGAACCACAACTATGGACAGAGCCAGCGTCGGAGCAGCGATAAACACTCCAGGCTGGTCGAAGACTCTGACGTCGTTCTTCCTTATTAGGAATCCTCTTGACTGGATTTTATAAGTTTGAGTGAAAAAGTCGGCGTATATGTTGAGAACAGCTATCAAGACGAGCTCGAAGGCTATGGTTGCGATCATCTGAGACACCAAGCCGGCGTCCCTCGCAATCAACGGCCTGAGCACAAACACGTACAAGACTAGTGCTGCACCACCACCCAGCACGAAAGCTGGAATAATCGAGAGATATGCGTTAATCTTGAAGAGCTCCGTCATCGTCAGCATAGTCATCATGCCTATTGATGCGAAGCTACCGTGGGCGAAGTTCGGCACTTTAGTGGTGAGATAGTTGAGCGTCAAGCCCAGAGCCAGTAGGCTCAACATGCTTGCAAATATCAGGGCGTCTCTAAAGATGGGGTCGAACACAATCATCTGGAAATAACTGGGACTGCGAAAACTAAATAAACATTTTTGGCGATTCGCCGTAGAGAAGCAGATTAGTGAAAACGTTTATATGCATGGATAAGGAGTTCACGGCGATATGGAGAGAAGAAAAAAGGGTCTGTCAACAGCTGTTGCTGGCGGAGCAGTGGTCGTATCTCTCGTAATCGGGCTGTTGATAGGAGGAGTAGCTCTCGGCCCCTTGCTGGGCGGCGAACCCAGAGTTGAGACTGTCTTCAGGACTGCAACAGTGACGGCTACGGCAGCCGCTGGCCTGACGGGTGAAGTGCAGATTGGAAGTCTTCTCTGTCTGAGCGCCGTCTTATCTTCCTACGCTGAAAACGAGAGAGTTGCCATGGACCTTGCCGCAAGGGAGGTGAATGATTTCCTGCAGAAAGCCGGCGCAGGATTTAGGATAAGGCTGGTTCACGAGGACACCGCCTGTGCGCCTGCAACTGCTGAGGAGAAAATAAGAAGCCTATACGCCAGGGGCGTAAGGTTTATCGTCGGACCCATGACTTCTGCCGAGATAAGGCAGGTCAAGGGATTCGCCGACACAAACAGAATACTGTTGATATCTCAGTCATCCACGGCTCCCGACTTGAAGATTCCTGGCGACTTTGTGTTCAGGTTCACGACGGCAGACGACATACAGGGTCCGATAGGGCCCCGCCTAGCGAAGCTCTTAGGCGTGACCCACTTCCTCTACATTTGGCGGGGTGATGCTTGGGGTGATGGCCTACACACGGTTTCGACGTCAGAGGCTAGAAAGCTTGGGCTGAACCTCGAGCTGGAGCTTAGGTATGCTCCGGACAAGACTGAGTTCTCGGCAGAAGTATCCCAGCTGGCGAACAAGGTTAGAGAACTTCTCGGTAGAGGAATACCCGGGAACCAGATAATGGTCGAGATCGTCGGGTTTGACGAGGTTGTGGCTTTCCTCTCGACAGCCAACGAATACAGCGAGTTGAAGCAGATTAGATGGTTCGGCAGCGACGGCACAGCGGTCACCGCTACAATATTCCAAGACCCGGCAGCGACAAGGTTTGCCGAAGAGGTAAAGTGGATCAACCCGTTGTTCTTCGCAACAACCCCCGACAGAAAAGCCAGAGTGGATGCTGAAGTTCTTCGAGTGCTGGGCCGCTCTCCTCCAGACGCATACTCCTACGCCGCTTACAGCGCTGTCTGGGCCTTCGCCCTCGGGCTGATGGCTTCTCAGAAATACGACGCCGACGCTGTGAAGGCTGTGCTTCCAACCATCGCCCAAGATTTTCTCAGCCTGAAGCTTGACGACGCAGGAGACCTGCCGTACTCCGACTACATTCTCTGGGTTGTTAGGACAGTCGACGGGAAACCCACTTGGGTTGAAGCAGGCAGGTACATATACGAAACGAACAGCTTCGAATGGGCGCAGGGCTTCACGCCTTAAAACCTTTATACACCTCATACCATTTTTTGAAAATAATGAACTTTGACAGCATCCTAGAGATCAGTGGGCTGGCCAAGCAGTTTGGAGGGTTGTGGGCTCTGGACGGTGTTGACATGAAGGTGGTGAAGGGTAGGATCTGTCTTTTGATAGGGCCTAACGGAAGCGGAAAAACAACGCTAGTTAACGTCATAACGGGAGTTTACCAGCCTGACAGAGGTCATGTCTACTTCGACGGAAAGCAGATAAATGGTTTAAAACCTCATCAAATCTACAAACTCGGCATGGTGCGGACTTGGCAGATTCCCCAGCCTTTTCAGTCGCTGACTGTTTTAGAGAATCTCCTCGTGTCTGAGAAGCAGAACCCTGGAGAGGGGTTTTTCCCTCCGCTCCTCAGGTCTAGGTGGGTCGAGTTTGAAGAGGAGAAGATCAGGAAAGCGTACGGGATTCTTAAGCTGTTGAAGCTCGACCATCTCTGGGACCAGCAGGCCTTCAAGCTTAGCGGCGGCCAGATGAAACTTCTCGAAACAGGCAGAGCTTTGATGAGCGGTGCGAAAATGATACTCATGGACGAGCCGGCGGCAGGCATAAACCCAATCTTAGCACATGAAGTCTTCGCCTACTTGAGAGAAGTCAACCGAAAGCTTGGGGTAACACTCCTGCTCATAGAGCATCGCCTCGACCTAGCAATACCCTACGTCGACTACGTTTACGCCATGCATCTGGGTAAAATCATCTCAGAGGGCAAGCCTTCGGAGGTTTTGAACGACATAAGGGTGGTTGAGAGCTACCTCGGTGGATGAAGTGTGCTGAGGACTGAAAACCTGGGGGCTGGCTACAGAAAGCTGCAAGTTTTGTTCGAAGTCTCCGTCTCGGCTCCTGAAAAACTTCTAACCACTGTTTTGGGCCCTAACGGAAGCGGCAAAAGCACTCTTCTCAAAACCATTTTCGGGCTGACCCGTATCTACTCGGGTAAAGTATATCTCGACGGCAAAGACATCACCGGGCTTCCACCCCACTCAGTGGCCTCGCATGGAGTTGCCTACGTCCCCCAAGTCGACAACGTCTTCGCCAACCTCACCGTCCATGAAAACCTACTCATATCAACCTACGGCATGGCGAAGAGAGAGCAAGCGATCTACGACGTTATGGAAATTTTCCCACACCTCAAAAAATACCGGGGAAAGAAGGCTGCTTTGATGAGCGGGGGGGAGAGGCAGATGCTGGCCATCGCCATGGCCCTCATCCGCCAGCCTAAGCTGATGCTTTTCGACGAGCCGACGGGCAACCTGTCTCCGAAGATGGCTACGCAGATCCTCAACATAATCAAGGAGCTTAGGGACGACTACGGCAAAACCATTCTTCTCGCTGAGCAGAACGCTAGGAAGGCTTTGGAGATAGCTGACAGAGCGGTGTTGCTCGTCAGCGGCCGGCCGGTCTATGAGGGAGAGGCATGGATGCTTCTGCGGCACGAGGAGCTTGGTAAGCTGTATCTTGGGATCAAATGATGCCCAGGACTTCGACAACGCTGCTTAGGATGTAGTCGACGTAAACACAGTCGCTCAGATTAACGCCCGCCGTCAGCATCCCTATCTTCTTAGCCGGAGCCAGCTCCACATCACACCTGTCTCCAACGTACAGAGCCTCGCCGGCCTCAGCTCCCGACTTCGACAGAAGAAGCATGTACCCTGCTGGGTCCGGCTTAGGTTCAGCGTCGTCGCTCGTGACGATGAAGTCGTAGCAGTCAGAACCAACGCCCAAGCATCCTAAAACCTTAGCGGCAAGCCTTCTGCCCGAGTTGGTGTGCAGGCCGACGAACAGCTCCCTTCTCCTGAGGGAAAGGAGCGTGTCGACAACCTTAGGCTCCGGCTTGATGTACTTCTCCGGAGCAACGCGCTCAGCGAGGCGGTCGTAGAACAGGCTTCGGCTCAACCCCATCAACTCAACGCTCTTGCTCACGGTTTTGACCTTCCTTTTCAAACTCATCAGCCTTCTGAAAGCCTCGGCCCTGCTGAGCTGAAGCAGCTCGGCGAGGACAGCGACAGCGGACTCGAGGAGATGCTCCTCGTAACTCCTGCTCCGGTACAGCGTGCCGTCGACGTCTAGGAAAACAGCCTTGACCCTTTTCAAACTATTCCAAGCGCCTTGTTGGTTTTCTGTATGCTCTGGTCGGCCGATGTCTCTCCCACGACGGCCCTTACAGCGTCGACGTTCTCCGGAACAACGATAGCCTCTTGATGGACGCCCATAAAGAAGTAAACCTCCCGCCCATCAGCCTTGATCGAGTCCCCCCATACGACGGCCTCGTAAATGTCTCCCCTAGCCCGGCCGCTCTCCCTGCCGTACTCGAAAACGTTAGCCGTGCTCTTGAACCCGTCCGACTTCCAGACAACCTTCACGCGGGTGGTGCGGGAGAGAAGATCCCTTACCTCCTCGGTCGAAGCTTCCCTTTCCAGCGAGACGAGAAGGCTGTGGACGTGCATGTGGCTCGTCGGGATCTTCATAGCCATGGTCAAAATGTTCAACTCTGGGAGAACGGTTTTAACATCTTCGGCGTGATGCGACGGGACCTCGACGGGGTCAAACACGACGGCGTCGATCAATCCTTTGGAAGACTCTTCTGGGTCCGACGCTCTCCTAGCAATCACGGCCCGGGCTTTTTCGACGCCGTACATAGAGTCCAGAGAGTGGAGAACCCTGCAAAGAGCGGTTGTGTTGCATGAGACGACTCTCACCGACTTTCTGCCCACAGCCTTGTCATAGTTGCACTGAGCCACAAAGCTGGCCTCGGCTACTTCAGCCTCCTCGCCGCCTTGAAAAACAGCCTTCCTACCCATAGAAGCGTACTTCTGTCTGTAAGTCATCCCTACGTCGCCGGGCGTGCAGTCAACCACCACGTCGCACTCGTTCAGCAAGTCTTCCAAGACTCCGTCAACCCTTATGCCCGCCTTCCTGAACCGGGATACGCCCTCAGCGTCGATGCAGTAGATTCTGTAGCCTTTCTCCATCGCTCTTCTAGCCTTGTAGTCGGGCGTTGCTTTCACAACACCCACGATAGTCATGTCGTCCTGCAGGCTTACAGCGTCGGCCACCCGCCTTCCTATGGTTCCGTAGCCGTTTACGCCAACCCTTATCAAACAACTCCACCCTTGTAGCGTTTAGCGCTTCGGGCGAGAGCCTCTATCAGAGGCAGGCTCTTCCCAGCCAGAAACATAACCAAAGCCCCTCCAGCCGTGCTCACGTGGTCAACCCAGTCCTTTACCCCGAGCCTCTCAAGGGCCGCCGACAGATGACCCCCGCTTACGATCGACGTTCCGAGCGAGCTGGCCGTAGCCAGGAGCAGCTCGTCAGTCCCCCTCTCGAAGCCCTTCTTCTCGAACATCCCGGGAGGGCCGCTGATGAAGATCGTTCCGGAGCTCTTGATTATCTTCGAGTACCTTTTAATCGTCCTGTCCCCTATGTCGAGAACCTGCTCAGCGCTCTCCAGGCTCCGGACGTCCACCTCAACTCTCTCGCCGTCCTTCTCTACCGCAACATCCTCCGGGAGGTGGAACTTCTCCCTGTGCTCGCTGTAAATCTTAGCCGCCTTGGGAACGTGCTTCTCCAAGTCCTTGGGAAGCGGTTTTTTGAAGGCTTCAACTGCTCTGAGGAACACGACGCCTATCAACCCTGTTAGGAGAACGTTGTCAGCACGGCCGTTTGAGATGAGTGCTTCGATAGCCTCAAGCCTGTCGGAGACCTTCGACCCGCCGAGCACGGCCGTGTAGGGAGCCTTTGAGGTCGTAATAACGCGGTTCAGGGATTTCAGCTCCCTAGCGACCAAGTAGCCGGCGCACGTTGGGAGAAACTCTGGAAAACCGACTATGGTTGGATGGGCTCGGTGTGCAGTGGGGAAAGCATCCAGGACGCAGATGTCGAACAGGGGCGCCAGCTTGCTCACTAAGTGGGTTTTGGCCGCGTCTTCAGGCGTGAACTCGAAGTTCTCTTCGGCGGCGAACCTTAGGTTTTCCAGCAGGAGAATTTCCCCCCCTTCCATGCTTTTTATCGCAGCCCTAGCAGCCTCGCCAAACACATCCTCCACAAACTTAACGGGCCTACCCAATACCTCCGACAAAGCCTTGGCGTGCTGGCTTAGGGAGACATAGTCGTACCTGCCAACCCGGCCCTGGTGAGAGCCTAGGACTATCTTAGCGCCGTTCAGATGCTTCACAGTGAAAGAGGCTTCCCTGATACGGTGCAGCTCCATGAGCTTGCCGCTCACAGGGTCTATCGGCGTGTTCAGGTCCACCCTCACAAAAACCCGCCTTCCCACCCATTCAAGGTCGTCCACGGTCAAGAAATCAACAACAGCCATGGACAGACAACAACCGAATTATTTAAAAATCTATTGCATAAAAACACCTATAAGAAGCCGGTGGAGAATTCCAGCAGGGCCGGTAGATCAGTCTGGAAGATCACCCGCCTGGCGTGCGGGAGGTCCTGGGTTCAAATCCCAGCCGGTCCACCATCCAAAAGAGATAAAACCCGGGAATGGTATTCTATGGATGGAAGAAGGATTTGATGATTATTCTTGACGAAGAGTCTTGCTTGAAGATTGTCCAGATGATAGGCGGAGAAACGGCTGGTAGGATTGTCAAGACCTTGCTGAGCCGGCCGTCTCTGACTGACGAGGAGGTCTCGGCGGCTACGGCGATAGACGTCAAGGAGGTTAGGAGGGTGCTTCATAAGCTTAACGACTTGGGGGCTGTTTCTTACGAGGTTCACAGGGATAAAACCACGGGCCACAGGACGTTCAAGTGGAGGGTTCATCAAGAACAGCTCGTCGGCTACACTAAGATCTTGATGCGGAAAGTGCTGGACAGGCTTAAGGCTCGTCTTGAGTACGAGGAGAGCAACCAGATCTACTGGTGCGGAACACCGGGATGCTCCAAGTACAGCTTTACAGCCTCGATGGAGACGTTGTTCAGGTGCCGTGTTTGCGGAAAACCCCTAACCCTGTACGACAACTCCAAGTTCATCGAGAACCTGAAAGCTAAGATAGCGGAGCTCGAGTCCAACCTCAAGTAAACTTGATAGCGGTCCTGAGGCTCGGCCACAGAGTTGAGAGGGACAAGAGGCTTACGACGCACGTCGGGCTAGTGGCAAGAGCCTTCGGAGCTGAAATCATGTACTACACAGGCGACAGGGACGAGACAGTTGAACGGACGATCGACGAAGTCGTTCGGCGGTGGGGGGGTAGTTTCAGAGCCGATTACGTCGAATCTTGGCGAAACCTGCTGAAACAATGGCCTGGGAAGAAGATACACCTAACGGTCTACGGGCTTCCGCTCAGGAAAGTAATCGACGAGGTTAAAGACCTGTACATCAGGGGTGAACAGCTCCTAGTGGTCGTGGGAGGTGAGAAGGTTGAGGGGGAGGTTTTCAGGCTGGCGGACTTTAACGTGGCGATTACAAGCCAGCCGCACAGCGAAGCCGCTGCTCTAGCCGTCTTCCTAGACTGGCTTCAGGAGGGGAGGGAGCTTGAGAGAGTCTACGACGATGCGAGGATACTGGTTGAGCCCTCTGAAAGAGGGAAGAAGATAGTCAAGCGCTAGCGCGCAAGCCTTATTCTTACGAACGGAGTTTCTCTCGCAAGGCCTTTGAAAGGCGGTCCAGCCCCGTCGAAGAACTTGCTGAAGAACTCATAGACGTGTAGACGCATGGCTTGGATGAAGACGAGCATGCCTTCCAACAGCATTATGCCTATGTTGCCTACGACCATTAGTGGTAGGGAGGCTAAACCTAAGGCCTGCCAAGCAGTGTTGAGCAAAAGGAGCAGCGCTGTGTGCACTATCAGCAGAATGGTCAGCCTCGAGTACGAGATGGTGTTGGACAGGAAGTGGATGATGTTTTCCAAGACTTCGAGCAAACCCATCCCAACAGAGCTGACTAGGCTTGTCTTATGACCTGGGTGCGCCAGGCCTGCAACATACCTTCCGAACATCAAGACCAGCACGCATGCTAGAGATCCGTAGACTCCCACCGTTCCTACGAGGTTCGTCGGCAGGTTGACCAAAGGAGCTGGATTGGACACTACCAGCATGTTCGGAATGCTTCCACCAGCCCCGAAGAAAGCCAGGACGAAGAATATGCCGAAGAAGTACATCAGGAGGGTCGGAAGCTTCACCGCTAGGGCTTCACCCCTCTCCCCCTCCCTCCAATACTTCACGATTGATAAAACGTATCCAACTGTGAGATGTACAACGCCGAGGAGTATTGTGAAGACGAGCAGCCTCTGGACTTCAGCCATGTTAAAGGTCTTCGCCTCGCCGTGTTCTTCAACTAGGTGAAGAAGCTGGGGCGAGCCGACTGTATCTCCTATTTTGAAGCCGAAGGCTTCGCCTAAGAGAAAACCCGTGAAGGCCGAGGAAACTCCGAGGAAAACCAGCAGCTTAGCCCAAAGCTTCAGGTCTCCCGAAACACGTCTCAGCATGAAAAGGCCGAACGCCAGTATGACGAGGCCCTGGCCTAGGTCTGCGAACATGATTCCGTAGAAGATGCAGAAGAAAGCCGACACGTATGGCGTCGGGTCTATCTCGCGATGGCTCGGTAGGCCCTGTATCATGGTTATTTTTTCGAAGGGTTTGATGAGCGAAGGGTTCTTCAAGCTTGTCGGGGCTTTTTCGTGATTATGCTTGGCTCGGTCGACGGTCAAGACGGGGTACTTCGACCCAACGGTATGCATGAACACGTCAAACCTCTCAGCAGGGACATAGCCCTCGATTAATGCGAAGGACTTCAGCACGCCAGCACCCCCTATCCTCGCCAAAGCATCCTTTACGATGACGTAGCTGTCTCTGAGAGAAACAAGCTGGTCCGAGTGTTTCGCCACAACATCCTTCAGCTTTTCCTCGACTTCCACAGCTGTTTTCTTGAGATACTGGACCTCCTCACCTAACAGCTTAACAGCCTCCTTCAGCCTGGGCGGGTACTCGGGAGGAATTGCCAGAGGCTTTACGCCGAGTCCTTTGACGACTCTCTCAACAATCTCTCCTTCAGATTTCTTTGAGACTATGAGGAGAAGAACAAACCCTTCAACAGCTGACTCGACAACAGCAGAGTTCGTCAAGGCCCTTCGGAGCTCAGCCAGCTCAGCACCCGAGGAGAAGCCTAGGAAGACATGAAACTTTTTAATTGTCTTAAGATAATCGAGGTCGAGGTCTAAGTCGCCTACCTTCTTCAACAACCTGTATAGAGACTCTAGACGTTCGAGTTTCTCGGAAACGTTCTTCCTTTCCTGCAGAAGGTTGTTTACCGTGTCGAGGAGGGGTTTCGACTCGCTGTCCAGCCTGTTCAAAAGCTCGGCGAGACCCTCTGCCGTTAGCTCTCTCTGAACAACTTTTCCCGGGTTTGCGAGCATGTCGATGAGTCCGACCGAGTCTTTAACACCCAGCTCCTGTATCGCGGTTTGAAGCCTTACAAACCCAGCCTCCGCCCTGTGCTCGAGCTCGTGGAGTCTGGCGTCTCTGTGGCGTTGCCGCTCAGCGGGGTGGAAATCCTGAAAAGCCATGAGCTCCTCGACCACCTGCTCCGCCCTATGCCGTGGAGCGACGACAGCAACCTCAACTACTTCGGAGACGCCCAAGCCCTTGAGAAACGGCTCAACGGCAACAATATTAACTCTACACGTGAACGGGGTCATCCATTTATTTCCCCGATCTACAGTATCCCACGCCGGGATTGAGATGATAAGCTTAGACCTTTTGGAGGTTCTGCTTCTGGCCGCCGCTGTGCTTTTCGCAATACTGGCTGTGGAGCAGTCGAGGCTTGTGAGGAGTGTGATGGGTTTACTCGGCTACACCGCAACGCTTGGCGTGATATTCTTCATCCTCGGAGCCTACCCCGTGGCCTTGTTCCAGCTCCTCATATACGCAGGCGGCATCGTGGCCCTCTTCCTGTTCGTCATACTGCTCACCAAGGGTTATGAGGAATGAGGCTGGCTGAGGTTCTCGGCTCCGCAGCGGTCTTGATTCTCGCTTTCGTTCTGTTCTCAGCTCTGGCGAGCAGCTCCCCCGCCTACAAGTTCTGGGGTGAAGACCTAAACCGGCTGGTCCCAGCCGAGCCGGGACTACTCTGGCGAAACATCACATCATACCTGTACGGAAGCCTGTTTCCCGCATTCCTAGCCTTCGGCCTCGTCCTGCTCACCCTAGTGATAGGGCTTTCGGCTATGCTTAGGAGGGAGGATTAGCCGTGGGCCTTCCAGTCCTCTACTACGTCCTGATCGCATCCCTGCTGTTCATAGTCGGAGCCTACTGCCTAGCCACCCGTAAAAGCCTCATCAAGCAGATAATCGGCCTAGAGATCATGGTCAACTCCGCCCACCTCAACTTCGTAGCAATCTCGGCCAAGCATGGCGGGGGCTTGGTTGACCCCTACGCCCAGTCTTTCATACTTTTGTCACTGGGAGTTGGGGCGGCGGTGGTGGCTCTTGCCCTGCTGCTGGCTGTTCAGGTCTACAGGACGTACAGGACGACGGACATAACGAAGCTCAGGAAGCTCCGAAGATGACCCGCAACACCAAGAAGTAGTATCTAGCAACTAGGCTATCCCCCGACTGCTCGTCCTGTAAAGGCTTGTATGAGACCACCCAGGCCTGCGCACCGCTCCTCTCGACTTGAGGAGTGCTAGGGTATCCCGGCACATTCCTAGTTATGTTCCAGGTTCTCGACAAGACACGGCCGTCCTCAGTCAACACCGTTTCGGTAAGGCTTGCTGTTGGAGGCCATGGCGCGGGGATGTTGGGCAGGTGTCGGGATGACACAAAACGTGTCTGGATGAGGCTGTCGAGCATGAAGACCATCTCAGCCTTCTCCGGAGGCTCGATGATGATGACGTGGCTATGGTTCTGACCGTACCTCCAGAAGACGGCAAAGCTGAACTGGTAAGTACCCGGCTTAGACGGCAGCTTGATGCGGTAAGTTTCCATCGACTCGTAGTTTGGATATCTACTGGAAAGGAGCTCCAGCAGAGCTGAGGATTGCATCACCTCCGTACCTGAAGCAGTCTTTGAAACCATGGTCGTCACGGTTTGCGTCGCCACAACGGTCGAGACGACGGTCCTAGTCAGCGTCGTCGTTGCGGTTGTCAGGCTTTCAGCCCTAGGCCCTGCGACCAACAGCACTGAGAAAGCCGCCAAGCCCAGGAAGACAACCACGAGGAAGGCGGCCGTCTTCATCAACCCTCACCCCCCAGCCTGAAACGACCGAGGGGATGCTTGTCTCCGGAAGGGATGCGGACTTCGACAACTTCCGCATACCCGTCTTCATAGACGTCTATGAGGTTGAAGCTGTTGCCCAGCCTTCCACGGGTTCTTACACACGATACCGTGCCCGCGTTTATGAGCAGGCTGCCTCCAACCATGACGGCGTTCCTGACGTGGCGGTGGCCCATCAAAACCATGTTTACCTTATTATCCACAATAGTCTTAAGCACGTCGCCAGCGTCCTCGAGTATGTCCTTCTCCCTGCCTGCGAAGGGCACTGGAACTAGATGGTGGTGGAAAGCCACTATCTTCAGAACATCGTCGTCGAACTGTTTCAGCTTGGTTTTGATCAGCTCCTGCCTCCACCTCCCCAGCCGACCGTAGTCGCTGTCGGGTATTGCGCTGTCGAGGTTGAGAACAACGGCCTTACCCACGCCGGTCAACACATCGATGTGGGAAACAAGCTCTCTGAAAAGAGAGTCGCCGTAGTTCTTCTCATCATGGTTTCCCGGCACGTAAATCACGTCTACGTCCAGCAGCTGCATCTTCTCCAGGGCAAGCTCGTAGTCCATCAGTATCCCGTGGTCTGTCAAGTCGCCCGTGTGAATAGCTATGTCGGGGCGTGGGTCGAGCTTGTTGAAGATCTTGATGAACGACTCGAGGGCTTGGGGCAAGTGCAATCCGTAGTTGCTGATGTGCGTGTCGGAGAAGTGAGCAACTCTGATAGAAAGGCTCGAAGCCATCCTTGAGAACGGTGAAAGACTCGATAATTAGTTTGTGTCTGTGTAAAGTTTTTGAGGCAGGAGGTAGGAGTCTTTTGGGATGGAGTCAGACGGGTTGACAGACCAGCAGGTCCGTGAAATCCTAACGAAGTATAGGAGGATAGCGGTCGTGGGTGCTTCACGAGAGCCGGCGAAGCCGTCCAACTATGTTCCGAGGTTCTTGATGCGGCATGGCTATGAAATCATACCGGTCAACCCCTTCGCCGACGAGGTGCTGGGGCTCAAGCCTTACAAAACCCTCGAGGAGGTGGGCCAGGGCGTGGATGTTGTCGACGTTTTCAGGCCCAGCGAGGCGGTTTTGGAGGTGGCTCGGTCAGCCCTCAAGATTAAGCCGAAAGTCTTCTGGATGCAGGAGGGTATCTACAACAAGGAGGCGGCTGAGATGCTTTCAAAGGAAGGGATAACGGTCGTCTGGAACAGGTGCATGATGAAGGAGCACAACAGGCTGCTGGGCACTAAGCCCCTGGTCCCGCTAGGCAAGTAAATAGAGCTTAATAGCATCCTGCCACGAATTATACTCGGATGGAGGCCAAGGTCGTAGGGTCCCCTGCCACGCTCTACCGCAGGTCTGCAGAGGACCGCATAGTCTGTACGGCGTGTGCACGCTACTGCACTCTCAAAAACAACCAGGTCGGCCTCTGCGGAGTAAGGGGGGTCGTCGACAACCAGCTCCGCCTCTTCGTCTACGGCAAGGTAATCACCGGCCACGTCGACCCCATCGAGAAGAAGCCGGTCACGCACTTCAGGCCCGGAACTAAGATCTTCAGCATAGCGACAACGGGCTGCAACTGGCTGTGCGCCTACTGCCAGAACTTCGACATAAGCCAGCGTAGGAGGGTGGAGGGGGTTGATGCCTCTCCTGAGAAGGTTGTAGAGATGGCGTTGAGGTACGGCAGCGACGGCATAGCATACACCTACAACGAGCCGTCGATCTTCATGGAATACGCACACGACATAGGCGTCATCGCAAGGCGTAAGGGGTTGATAAACGTCTTCGTGACTAACGGCTACTGGACTCCCGAGGCGGTCGGCGTGGCTGCGGAGTTTCTCGACTGTGCAACAGTCGACTTCAAGGGAAGCGGTGAGAAAGGGTTCGTCCAAAGATACATAGGCATTCCAGACGCCGAGCCCGTCTTCAATACCCTTCTGGAGATGAAGACGAGGACGAAGATCCATGTAGAGATAACCGACCTCATAGTTCCGGAGATAGGCGACAACCTCGACGCTGCGAGGAAGCTCTGTAGATGGGTTTACGAAAACTTGGGCCAGGAAACACCGATACACTTCCTACGCTTCCACCCCGACTACAAGCTCCTACACCTCCCGTGGACACCCGTCGAGACGCTTGAAAAACACTGCCAGATAGCCCGTGAGGAAGGTCTGCTCTACGCTTACGTTGGGAACGTGCCCGGCCATCCTCTGGAGAACACCTACTGCCCCGGCTGCGGAAAAGTGGTCGTCGAAAGGCATGGATACGACATTCTAGACTGGCGGCTGGACGAAGACAACAGATGCCTCGAATGCGGCTATCAAGTACACATAGTGGGCAGACCTCCGTCTAAGAAAGTCTCTGGAAGACGTAGGTTCATCCCCGTAAACCTCGAATGAACCTGATGGTAGCAGACGAGGTAGAGATAGAGGCCCACACTTGATAAGATGACGTCTTCGAATAGATGCTGTTGTGTTGGAAGCCCTGGCGGGGCTTTGAACCCCGGACGTCGGCGCCCCGTGTTCGCCACGGGCTCTACCGCTTACCAAGCGGTCGCTCCACCAGGCTGAGCTACCAGGGCTCGCTCATAGCTTGTTGCTGGTTCTTTAAAAATCTGCTCAGGACATCACTCCGTACTTGTAGGACTTTCCGATGAGCCTTCCTTCTTCGAACCGCTTCAGGCTGAAGAAGTCAGGGTTGACGAGGGGTTTCTTCCGTTCGAGAATTATATCCGCTGCGAGCATTCCCAGGGCTGGGCATAGCTTGAACCCGTGTCCGCTGAGGCCGACGACGTTGAACAGGTTCTTGGCGCTGGGGCAGTAGTCGACGATGGGGTGCCAGTCGGGCGTCACGTCATAAAGACCAATCCATCCGCCCGCCATCTGCGCCTCAGCCATTACTGGAATTCTCTTGGACACCGCTTCGCCGTACTGGGACGCTGTGTCTAGCCCCACCTTCTCCTCGAGGTTGAATGATGACGGGTGTTTTTCTCTCCTAGCCATGTCAGGGTTTATGCTTCCCATGTACGTTTGGGTTTCTCCGAAAGGCCTCATGTAGTAGTTGTTGGGGAGGTCGCCTATCACCGGATGAACTCCTCTGAACGTCTCCGGCCTGTTCCACACGACGATCTCCTCCTTCATAACTTCAAGGGGGAGCTGTTCGCCAGCCATTTCGAGGAACGAGTTGGCCCAGACCCCCGTGGCGTTAACAACAGTCTCGGCCTCTAACTCCCCACGGCTGGTTATAAGCCGCTCGACCAGCCCGCGCTCAACCCTCACTCCAACAACCTTGCACGATTCCATCAAAACACATCCGTCGCGGACGGCGGCGCTTGCAAAGCTCTGAGCGGTGGCAACAGGGTCGGCGAACCCTGAAAGAGGCTCGTAAGCCGCTGCCGACAAGTTGCTCACATCTATGTATGGAGCTATTTCCTTAACCTCCTCCGGCGAGAGAACCATGGTTTCTACGCCTACTCCCCTGAGCATGGCCACGTTTCTCTCGAGACCACGCCGATCCTCCTCACCCGCCAGAAGAATGAAGCCGCAGGCCGTGAAGCCGGAAGGTCCGCCAACCACACGGTCCATGTTCTTCAGCACACGCCAGCTCTCCAGAGCCATCAAAGCGACCTCGGGCGTGCTGTAGTGAAGACGAACCACGGCGGTTGACCTGCCCGTCTGACCCCAGCCAACGTGGTCCTTCTCAAGCAAAGCAACCCTGCCCGCCCCGTTCTTGACCAGGTGGTAAGCCACGGACGAGCCGGTGGAACCGCCGCCGACGACAACCACGTCGAAGCCCATGACGGGTTAAACACCAAGGCGGGTTATTACTTTAAAAACCAGTGAGAAAACTATCGGAGGATGCCGACGTACGTCTTCGACAGCACGTTGATGCCTGAGGAGGCGTCGAGGCTGGCTGAGTCGAGGAGGAGGGTGGCTAGGATCAATTATTGGAAGAAGTTTGGCGACGACAGTCCTGGCTGGGTTGTGGGCGTGGGAAGGATTGAGGGAAACCGGTTTGTGCTGGAGGAGGAGTTCATAGCCGTGGAGTTGGTGGTTGAGGCTAGGAGCTTCGGCTTCATAGGGTTTCAGAAAAGGGACGTCGGGGAGGAGGTGGACAGGGGATGGATAATCACGTTCTTCGACCGCATAGAATTCGACGGAAGAAGATGCCTCATCTCCTAAGCCTTCCTGCCTTTCCCGCCCCTGTATACCTTATGCATCAACCAAGTCTCGTAGGAGAGGACTGCGAGGATGAGAAGGCTGATCAAAGTGTCGAGACTAACCATTTCGCCTCACCCAGAGTCCCATCCCGCCAGCGGGTATATGACGATAGCCTAGTTAAGGCTAAATAAGTGATACCGGTTTATAAGAAGGCGGATTTAAAGACCTGGCGAACAGCCATGCCGGGCGTCTACAGGCTTGTGCTTCCACGGATAGACGTGGCTATGGAGTCGGGTAAGATAGCGGAGTGGCTGAAGAAGGAGGGCGACTACGTCAGGAAGGGGGAGGTTGTTGTGGTCGTCGAGACGGAGAAGGCGGCGGTTGAGGTGCCCTCCGAGGTGGACGGACGGGTGGTGAGAATCCTCCACGGCGTCGGAGAAGAGGTCAGCGTCGGCGAGACCATAGCCGAGATCGAGACGTCCTAGACGCAGAGCCTCTTCACAGCCTCGACAATCTTATCGGCTGAGACCATGTACTGCCTCTCCAGCGGCTGGGACTGGGGAGCCGGCATGGGCGGCGAGTTCAGCCGTACGACGGGGTGCTCGAGGGCCTCGAAAGCATGCTCACAGACGTAGGCAGCTACCTCTGCTGAGACTCCGCCCGTCTTCACGCTGTCCTCGGCGATTACAAGCCTGTTGGTCTTCCTCACCGACCTGACTATCGTATCGTAGTCCATCGGCTGGATGGTTCTGAGGTCTACGACCTCGGGCTTTAATCCCATTTCGTTGAGCTTCTTGGCAGCCGTCATAGCTTCAGATACTGTGCGGGAGAGGGCCACCACGGTGGCGTCATCCCCCTCAACCTTGACGTCGGCCTTGCCGACAGGAACTAGGTACTCCTCTTCCGGAACAGGGCCCTTGTACCCGTAGTAGTTCTTGTTGACGTAGAGGGCTCCCGACTCTATGAAGAGGACAGGGTCGTCGTCCCTTATGGCCGACTTTAGCAGGCCCTTGGCGTCGTACGGCGTCGCGGGCAGGACTATCTTGAGCCCGGGGGCTTGCAGGAAGCACGCCGCTAGAAACTGTGTGTGCTGGCTTCCATACGACCGGCCCAAGCTGTACTGCGTCCTGATGACGAGCGGCAGCTTGACTTGGCCTCCGCTCGTGAACCTCATCTTCGACGCGTGCGTAACGATCTGGTCGAAAGCTATGCCGGCGAAGTCGAAGAACATCAGCTCGGCTACTGGCCTTAGGCCGTTAAGGGCAGCTCCTACCGCCGCTCCCACGATAGCTATCTCCGATATAGGAGTATCCATGACTCTGCTGGGCCCGAACTCCTTGAGAAGGTCTTTCGTAACCTTGTAAACGCCTCCAGCCAGAGCCACCTCCTCGCCGAAGACTATTACGGAGCTGTCCCTCCTCATCTCCTCCCTAAGGGCTTCGTTGAGAGCCTCGACGTAGGTTATCTCGCGCAACCCCACGGCTCTACACCTTTGATGCGTAGACTAGGTCTTCCAAGATGCTAAAGTCGGCTACCGGCGAGTTTAGGACTTTCTCGACCACGGCGTCTAGGGCGGTAAGAACCTCTTGCTCAACGGCTTTGCGACCGTCTTCGTCCAGCATCCCTACGACCTTGAGCCTGCCGAACAAAAGCTCTACCGGGTCTCTGGCGAGCCATTCATCGATCTCCTCCCTAGGCCTGTACCAAGTCCCCAGGTCGTAGCCTCCATGCCCCTTCTGCCTGTACGTCCTGCATTCGAGGAACACAGGTCCCTCCCCCGCCCTCACGTGGGAGGCGGCTTCTGAAGACTTTTCGTAAACCTCGACGACGTCGTTTCCGTTGACGACGTGGGCCTTTATTCCGTAAGATGAGGCTCGGGCGGCGATGCTTTCTCCGGCGAAGGTTCTAGACAGGGCTGTGGTCATGGCATAAAGGTTGTTCTCGCAGATGAAGAGTACTGGGAGGCGCCAGAGCGAGGCTAGGTTGAGTGCTTCGTGGAAGGCTCCGGTGTTGACCGCCCCGTCCCCGAAGAAGACTGCGGCTAGGTTTTTCTCCCCACGATGCTTGAACCCAAGCGCTGCGCCGACCGCTATCGGTAAACCGCTTCCGACGATGGCAGTAGCCAGAGGTATTCTATTCTCTACGGAGATGGGAGCGTGCATCGAGCCTCCCAGTCCTTTACAAGTCCCGACAGCCCTTCCGAGAATCTCGCCCAGCACAGCTTCCATCGACACGCCACGAGCCAAGCCGTGTCCATGTCCTCTGTAAGTCGAGATGATGAGGTCGTTGTGGTCGAGGGCTTCGACGACTCCGACAGCCACAGCCTCCTGCCCCATGTAGAGATGCGTCGGGCCTGTTATCTTCCCCTCCCTGTACAGCTTCTCAACCCTCTCCTCGAAGAACCTTATTTCAACCATCTTCCTGAACATCTTCAGCAGCTTTTCGCTCGTGAGCAGCTGGTTCTGCGTCATCGTGTCAGCCATCTCTGCTGCGCATTTAAATGTTAGTAGACGTCGCCATTCTCCCTCATCTTCGTTTCCTCGTAAGGCGCCACACGCCTCCTGTAGAACTCCTGGGTCACCGCAGTCAGCACGCCCAAGGCCCTGTTGTAGTTATAGTAGCTGGGCTGGTACAGCTGGGCTAGAAGCCTCGTGATGACGTAGTTGAGCTTCCCGTCCATCTTTTCAGGCGGCGTCTTCAGCAGCTTCCGGGCTAGGGCGTCTATCTCGGCGTCCAGCTCCTCCCTCTCCTGCACGGGTATGTAAGGCATGTCCATCCACCTGCTCCGCCGAGTATCAAGGTTTTCGGCAAAACACATATTTACCGGGAAATCACCCTCCATCCATGCACTTCGTTTCTTTGATAAAGTTCAGGAAAAAGCTGGGCAGGGATGATGTCGACCGGACGGACAGGATAATCAGGGAGAACCCTTCAGTCAAGGTTCGTGAGATGCTCTGGACCTTCGGAGCCTACGACGGTGTGCTCATAGCCGAGGCGCCCGACGCCGAAACATACATGAAGTTCATTCTCCAGTTCGCCGACTACCTCTCCACAGAAACCCTCACAGCCATCCCCAGAGAACAGGCACTCAAGCTGGCCGGGTTGAGGTAAAACAATAAAGCCTCCCCACTACTTTCTCAACCGGATGTCCGTATTCCTAGACAGGGAGAAGCTCTCGCCAGCCTACCTTCCCAAGAGGCTTCTCCACCGTGAGACCGAGAAGAACCTTCTGATGACGATCCTCAGGCCTGCTGTGGAGTCGCCTGCGGGCGCTGGCGTCGCTAGAGTCAAGGTTTTAGGCGGCGTTGGTGCTGGAAAGACAACGTTATGCCTGAAGGTCGGGGCGGAGCTAGAGTCCGCTTACAGACAACTCGTTCACGTCTACGTTAACCTGAGGAGGTTTGCAGGAGGCCGGGTAGGTGTCTACAGGTACTTGGTTAGGGCTGTTGCCGAGGAATTGTTCAGCCAGTCGCTCTCAGCGGAGGAGCTTCTCGACAACCTGTTAATCTTCCTGCGCAATTCTTCGAAGAGGCTGCTTATAACCTTCGACGAAGCTGATTACCACGTCGTGCAGAACAAGGGGAAGATGACGGTTTTTTACGACTTTACGAGGCTTCATGAAGCTTCTTCGGTTAGGCCTTTGAACGTTGCCGGGGTTGTCTTCATAGCTAGAGACGTTTCGTTCGAGAGGTTTCTGGAGAAACCTGAGGCGAGCTCGCTGGGCGCCAGCGTTGTCAAGCTCGAGCCCTACACTAAGACCCAGATGAGGGACATACTGGAGGACAGGGTTGCGGAAGCTTTCAGGAAAGGAGCCGTCTCCGACGAGGTTTTGGACTACGTGGCCGACTTGGCCTGCAGCCCGCCGCTTTCCGGCGACGTCAGGTACGCCCTCGACGTCCTGCTGTTCGCAGGCAATTTGTCTGAATCCCGTGGAGGCCGCCATCTGGAGATAGACGACGTCCGTTATGTAGTGGCAGAGCTTGGGGCTGGTCTACGGGCTGAGGACTTGGTGTCGCTGAGCTTTGAGGAGAAGGCTGTCCTTCTGTCGGTGGCGAAGAGCCTGAGCAGCACTCGTCGCGTTTATGCGGGGGTTGATGATGTTGGAAAGGCTTACGGCGCTTTGAGGGACGCGTACGGTGTTTCTGTAGAAGATTTTCAGGCGTGTCTGAAGAGCTTGAGCATCAAGGGCTTTGTGGAGTTGAGGGGGGGCAGGCAGGTTGGGCTGACTGGAGTGGACGCCCGTCGCTTAGCTGAGTTTCTCGAAAAGGAGTTGGTGAGGAGAAACGGCTAGGCCGGAGCACGCGGTTGAGGAGCTGTTCCAGACCTATCTCCACATAAGAGTCGTCAAGGCCCTCGCCGAGTCAGCGACGCCTTCCACAAAATACACTCTCCTCAAGGAATGCGGCGTTAACCACAGAACCCTAGAAAGAGCCTTGAAAATCCTCACGAAGCACGGCTGGGCTCACAAACACCTCTACAAACCCGTCAAATACTCGCTCAACAGAGAAAACCCCAGCGTTGAAAAACTCCTCGAGTTCCTCAAGCAAACAGGATACATAAACTAAAAAACAGACCATTAACAGCTCTAAACCGAAAGCCCTGGTAGCTCAGCCCGGTTAGAGCGGCCGCCTTGTAAGCGGCAGGTCGAGGGTTCAAAGCCCTCCCAGGGCTGCTATCCCCTAGACGGCTTGACCGTGCTTTTAGCGTACGTGGCTGGATGAGGAAAGACCCGGCCCGCACGAAGTCGTTCGGCTGGTTAAACACTGTGTAGTTCGTCCAGCACGCGCTTGAATGTCGCTAGGAATTTATCATTCTCAAGCCTTGACAGCACCGTCAACCTTAGGCAGCCGTCCAGCACTTCGGACAGGTTTCTTAGCACTATGCCTCTCTTCATCAACTCCTCATGAACTCTGGACGCGTCTACACCCTCCAGCTTGAGAAGCAGGAAGTTAGCCCTGGAGTTGAAGACCTTCACACGCCTGTCTCTCTCCAGCTCATTCCTCAAACGTTCTCTCTCAGCCACAACCCTCGCCACCCATTTCTTGACTGTTGGGAAATCCCTCAAAGCACGCTCGGCAAGGTCAAGCGATATCACGCTCAAGCTGTTGGGCGGCCTTACCTTGTTCAAATCCCTCACAGTCTCCTCCGCCGCAAGTGCGTAGCCAACCCTCACGCCTGCCAGCGAGAAGGCCTTGGACAAAGTTCTCACGACAACGAGGTTGGAGTAGCTCGAGGTCAAGTCTGCGAAGGTCTGGCCTGCGTACTCGTAGTATGCTTCGTCGACGACTACTACGGCGTCGAGCTCCTTCAGCAGTTTAAGTAGGTCTGTTCTTTCGACGAGGTTGCCTGTGGGGTTGTTCGGGCTGCATAGAAAAACCATCCGAGTCTTGTCGCCTGCTTTGGCAAGCAAGGACTCGACATCGTCTCTGAAGTCTGGCTTACGGGTAATTCTTACAACCTTACCGCCCATCATCTCGACACATATACGGAAGTAGGAGTAGGTGGGGCTGCTCACCATGGCGACGCTATCCTTGCCGACGTAGGCTTGGGCTGTCATCATCAAGCATTCATCAGCCCCGTTCCCGACCAAGATCTCGTCAACATCCTTACCCGTGTAATGGCTCAGAGCGACTCTCAACGCCTTGTACGTGGTGTCGGGGTAGAGGTTGACGGGCAGCGACGACAACCTCTTGGAGAGGCTTGTAAGCCATTTCGAAGGCCTGAACGGGGACGTGTTTAGGTCCATCCTGATTATTTTCTCAGGCTCAAGCCTGTATCTCTGAGCTATTTCATAGGAAGGCGTCTCCCACGAGTAGGGCACGAAGCTGCTGAGCTCAGTCCGAAGGCTTGGCATGCTGTTTAGGCTTTGACGCCCCTCCTAATTTAAGCATGAACGTTAACCATTTAAATACAGATTGGCCTCGGTTAGAACCGTGGGCCGGTAGCTCAGCATGGTTAGAGCGTTCGGCTGATAACCGAAAGGTCGGGAGTTCGAATCTCCCCCGGCCCAGCTGTCTTACCTGCAGGAGGGAATACCTTTGTCATGGTTGGCGGATTATCGGGCGGCCGTCATCCTTGATACGCTTATATGTTAGTTTGGGTTCGTCTGTTGGAGATAGAACCCGAAGGGATGGCGGATGTCGGATTATGAGCAGAGGCTTGAAAAAGCAACGAGCTTCGAGGAGGTTTACAGGCTTGTGAAAGCACTCGTCATGGAGAGGTACGGGCTTCGCAGGGCCGGGATGGGCCTGGTTCTGGCCGACCTTCCGTCTCAGCTTCTGGCTTACCATGAAGTAGGGTCAAACTCCATCGTCGTAAACAGAACGCTTCTGAACGCCGTCTCATCAATCAGCAAGTCAAGGAAAATAGTCAACAGCTATGTTTTCGTCATCCTTCTCCACGAATATCTCCACACGCTTGGGTTTGACGAGAGGCAGACGAGGGAGCTTGTGAAGGAGGCTGTTTCATCCGTCTTTCCGTTCGAGCACCCTGCAACAAGGCTTGCCACTTCATCGGTCTACGAGGTCTTCCCAGAGCTACGCAACATACCGCTTGCTCCGGGCCCTTCAAAGCCAGTTTTAGTCAAGGACTTCGACACGGAAGGCCTGAACTACATAGGTTGATGTGAAAAAGATATATACGTCGTCGTCGGCAAACCCTACACGCCTTGAGAAGTACGCAGGAAATACTGAAGAAGCTGGAGAGGATCGAGAGACAGTACCTACTCAGTATGAGGAATACGGATGACCCGAAGGCAGTCTCATACTACTACGGCTGGCACCACGCCCTAGAATGGGTCAGGAAGAGAGGAGACCAAGTAATTGTCGACGAGGTCGTCGGCACAGGCAGGTGCAGCGGCTGCGCTGCATGCGTAGCCATCTGCCCGACCAACGTCTTCGACTACGTCGAGGACAGGCCGATAAACACGAGGCTCAACCACTGCATAGACTGCGACTTATGCGTCGAATCATGCCCTGAGCTTCATCTTTCGGACGTCGACGTAGAGATGAAATCACTGGACAGCTACGCCTCGCGCGATGACGGCTTCGGACGGTATGGCGACGTTTACCTCACGAGGAGCGCTAGGAGCGAGATCCTTAAACGTTCTCAGGACGGCGGTACTGTCTCGTCTATTCTGGTTTACTGTCTAGAGAAGGGCTTGATCGATGCAGCCGTTGTCTCGACGACCACTCCCGAGAAACCGCTCTACCCTGTGGCTCGTCTTGTGTTCAGCCCTCAGGAAGTCCTTGAGTGCGCAGGATCGAGGTACACCTATGCACCTAACTTGCTGGCTCTGAGAGAAGCGTACGAGAGGGGGGTCGACAGGCTGGCCGTGGTGGGCGTGCCCTGCCAGATCGACGGGCTTAGATATTTACAGCATTCGACTCCAGACCTAGAGGTCGCTAAATGGTACGAAAAGCACGTTGTGTTCAGCATAGGGCTTTTCTGCTCAGAGGTGTTCACGTACCAGGGTTTGATGAGGTACTTTGATGAAGTGAAAGTTGACTCGTCCATGGTGGAGAAGATAAACATCAAAGGCAAAGTCATAATAACGATGAAGAATGGCGAGGAAATAGTCAAGCCGCTGAAGCAGCTCCACAAGTACGAGAGACCTGCATGCAGGTTCTGCAAAGACTACTCCGCCGAGCTGGCTGATATCGCATGCGGAGGGCTTGCGACGAAGGGATGGACGATCACGGTTCTTCGAACCAGGCCGGGGCTTTCGATAGTGGAGAGCGCCATCAGGGACGGGATGCTGGAGGCTAAGCCGATTAGTTTGGAGGATGAGCCGATGAAGCTTCTGAGGAAATTGTGTTTGAATAAAAGAGAAAGGCCTTCGCCGCCGCTGAAAACAATGTTCAGCGTTTAACCCTCTCTATTCCTTCTTGAGTTCTTCGTTCAGCTCTTTCTCTATTTCCTCTAAGGGTTTAGGAGGAGGTGTTGTCGTGAGAGTGTATCCTATCCACCCTATTATCCCTAGGACGCCGGCGACAGCTATGAAACCCGTCAGCTTGAGCAACAGAAGGTCGAGCCCCGCCAGCGGGGGCAGGAAAAGGATCCAGCCATAGAGGACAACTCCAAGCACGCTGCCCAGCAGAAGAACGGCTCCAAGCGTCTGGTCTCTGGCCATGCTCAGCAAGTCAACCAAACCGCATATAAACTTAACTTTAGGAGATACGAGTCCTGATCGGCTTGACTGAGGGCTCGAACGTCATCGTGAGGATTAGGCATGGAGGAAGGGAGGTGGAGTTTGAGGGCAGCCGTGAGGAGGTTTGGGCGGCGGTCAACAGGTACTTCTCCGAGACTCTTGGCCCTGTCGAGGTTTTGTCGAGGCTCCGAGGTGAAGTGGACGTCTCCGAGATTGCTGCAAAGCTGTCCGGTAAAGTTCTCGTAAGCGAGGGGAAGGTGGACGTGCTTGTCCAAGGAGATGCGAAGAAGAGGATAATGCTGTGCTTGGCGGCTGTCTACGTCGGGAGGAGGATGGGGATGGTTGGGACCGATTTCCTGTCTCCCAAGGAGGTTGCAGGCATCCTCAGGATAGATGAGCGGGTTGCAAGGGCGAGGCTCAGCGAGCTGTGGAAAAGCGGCTTGGTGGACAGGAACGAAGACGGACGATACAGATTTAAGCCGTTTACATCCCTAAAACTAATCGAGTGAAGAAGACATGACGCATCTCCGGGTTTCGATAGCTTACGGGGAGTTGAAGGCAGAGTTTGAAGGAGAGCCGGAAGACGTGTACGTGCAGGTCGTGAGGTTTCTGGAGCGTTCGATACCAGGATTCGTTCTGGCGTCCAAGCTCAACGCTTTCCCCGGTGCTGAGGAGCTGCTTACGAAGCTTGGCGACGTGCTGGCATACACCACCGCCGACGGCGTGTTCGTCAAGAAATCCCTAGCCGACATGCCTACCTCCAGCGCCCTTCTGCTTTATGCAGCCTCTAGGTACGTCAACAACCTCCTCGGGTTTTCCGACAGACAGGAATGTTCTTCGTCCGAGCTTGCTGGGGCCTTGGCGAAGCCCGAGAAAACCGTGTCGGGCCGGTTGACCGAGCTTGTTCAGCGTGGGTTTCTGAAGAGGGTTGGCAGGGGTGGATACGTCATAACACCTCAGGGGCTGGCCTATCTTGTAGAGTCGTTCGCCAGCATCTGAGAGCTTGCCTCAGAGTGTTTGGAAGTTTCCACGTAAACATACCTGCGCGGCTCCCCCACTCTTTCGAGCACTCCAGACCTTACTAGGTCCAGAAGCACGTGGGCTACGGCTGTCGTGTCGTAGAGAAAGCCTCGACGCTCCAGCTCAGCAGCCACCTCCGACAGAGTTCTCCCGTTCTTCATCCACCCGGCATGCAACAGTTCTTCGACGGCTTTACGACATGTGATTGGTTTCTTTGAGGTCGAGGGCTTTGCTGGCTGGGGTTCGGCTGTTTTTAGGGCTGCGAGGACGTTCTTTACGGCTTCCTCTATCTTTTCGATGGGTGCTTCGACTTCGACTGTGGCTGTTCCTGTAGTTATTTTTACTTTAATCGCGCTCAATTGTTTTCACCATTTTGCTCATCTTGCGCAACATTTATATTTGTCCCAGCAAACAACAATACGAGGAGTTGATGACCAAGATGACCAACCAATACGTTCACCAACTAACACCCACACAAGAACTCCAAGACCTACTAAAAACGTTTTCCTCCGTAGCAGAAGCCACTGTCAAACACCTGCACGGCTCAGAGCGCCTACCCCTCCAAGCCGACGACGACAGGCCCGACCTGCACATCCAACTTCTCACGGCGGACTCTTTCCAGACCATCCCAATTACACAATCAAACCACTCAGTCCCGGTAGTTGCCTGCGACATGTCCACCGTCAAGGTTGCTGAAACCACCCGTGGAAGCGTGTGGGCTGTTAGGGGAAGCATCGTAGTCAGGCACGGCTCCCGGCTGACGGCGTCCGTCGTCGGCCCCTTCATGTACAACATATCGTCCTACACAGCGGCAAGAATAGTCGACGCCCTCCTCGCTTCGCTGGCTGTTCGACGGAAGAGCAGGTTCCTAGACGTCTCCACCGCTCCGAAAATCGTCAGCAACCTGTTTGAGAAGCTTATTCAGCTTTATGCAGGAACGTTGGCAAGGGACGGGCTGCTCCTAGTGGACGGTGCTTTGACCGCAGGACCTTTGGACAGCCCCCCGGCTGTGGTTGAGAGAATCGTTGAAACCACGGTTGGCTCAAGCTACGGCGTCATCGCTTTCTCCAAGTCAACTACGCTCATGCTCTACGGGCAAAAAATAACTTCCTACGCAGACGGAACACCGCCGCCATACGTAATCAAGCTTCCCATGCTGAAGGACTTGGTCGTGAGGAACGGTTCGGTCTACGTCGCACGCCTTTCCTCAGCAAGAACTCCCTTCAGAGTCGACGTCGTCTCTAGAACGAGCGACGAGCAAGTTTTCAGCCTACTTCTATCAAGCGATAACATCGTCAACGGATACCCCGAATCCCTGATACTTGCGCATCATCTAGCTAAACTCAACAGGCTCGACGTCCTAGGCATAAGCACGCGTCTCGAAGGCCTAATGAGTATTAAGACTTCAAAGAACGATGTAAGGTCGATGTTGTTCACCCCGATCGACGGGTGAACTGTTCATGAGAATTCTCACGAAAAGAGGCGACCTCCTCGAGATAATATGCGTCCCTGCAGAGCTAGTCTTCGAGATAGGCGACTACCTCAGGATATCCCAAGACGATCGAACCATGCTCGTCCAGGTGATAGACGTCTCCTATCCCGAGCTGCCTGGAACGGCCGAGGACCTTCTCAGGGACATGCTTTTCCAAGAGGTTGAGGGCCGGCGTATGCTTGATGTTTACGACACAGGCTCGGTGTCTACGTTGCTGAAGGAGACAAGACTCGTACTGGCTAAGATAAGGGTCGTTGTTGACGAGGGACGTCTTCACCACAACTCGTCATGGGTTCCCAGCCGTTATTCATCTGTCTTCGACAAGGCCACGAACGACTTTCTTCAAAAAATTGTCCACGGCGGAGGTGCGGGGCCTTTCTTCACAGTAGGCGAGGTTGGGAACGAGCCTATCTCGCTGTCTCTGCATGGGCTAGACGGCTGCCTAACCATCATCACGGGCAAGAAGGAGAGCGGTAAATCCCACCTAGCTAAAGTTTTGGTGGAGTCCCTGGCTTTACACGGCGCAACCGTTCTTGTCCTCGACGTCAACGGAGAATACCTCCAGCTGGGCAAGACGGTCGACGGGAAGAAAAGCCACATAGCTGATTCAATCCAAGTCCTTGAACCGGGCAGGAACTTCAGAGCCAGCTTGAAGAGCATGGGGCTCAAGACCTTTCTCGACATACTCGAGCATGTATATGCCACGCCCTCGACGAGCTTGAGGGAGCTCGCCAGAGTATGGAAAAACGCCGAGCGACGCGACGAGGTTAGCTTGGAAAACCTGCTTAATGCCGTGGAGAAAGAGAACATGAATGAAGCCGTGAGGGAGGCCCTTTTGTCAAGGCTTCAGAGCATCAAGTCTTCAGGCTTCTTCGACGAAGACCAGAACACGAACATCGACGAGGCTCTATCCAACAAGCCGAACGGAAACGTCGCAGTAGTCGACCTTTCGAGGCTGCTGCCAAGCACCCGACGACTAGTTGTCGAGTACTTGCTGAGCCATCTCTCCAGCCTCTTGGGCATGAACAAGCTCGAGCCAGTTTTTCTTCTTGCTGAGGAAGCACATCTCTACCTCCGTGAAACCTACTGGGAAGACATAGTGACCAGAATGAGGCATCTGGGAGTCTTCCCGATAATAGTGACGAACCAGCCTGACACGATCCCTGAACTGGTCTACAGACAGGCTGACAACATTTTTCTCTTCAACTTCACGAACGACTCGGACCTTGAGAAGATTGCGAAGGTTTCGAAGGTAGACGCCGAGACTGTTAGAACCTTAGTTAAAAAGATGCCTCCGAGATACTGTCTGGCTATCGGAAGAGTTGTGAGCGACATACCTTTGATGGTAAAGGTGAGGCCGAGTAGCTTGATGACCATGGGCAAGACTAAATTGTTTTTTAAAGACCGTGAGTCTAGGAGGAGAAGGGATGAGAAACAACAGTCTGGCGAGCGTCTACAAATTCCATAGGAGGAAGATTATGAGAACGCTGAAAAATTTCAAGGAGAACAGGAAGGATCCTTCGAGAGTCTGGGAGGAGCTGGTCTTCTGTCTTTGTACTCCTCAGACCAGAGCCCGCAACGCCCTGAAGGCTGTGGAGAAGATGAGAAGTCTTGGTCTGTTGAACAACCCTGACAGCTTCAGGACCGCTCTGGTTTTGAAGGAGTGTGGTGTACGCTTCCACAAAACGAAAGCAGACAACATACTGAGGGCTTTCAGGCAGTTCGGCGACATCCTCAACAAGCTGAACAGCGAGAAAGATGTTTTCAAGCTCAGGGACTACCTGGCTAGCAACGTAAGGGGCCTGGGAATGAAGGAGGCCAGCCATTTCCTCAGGAACATAGGGTTCGAAGACCTCTCCATAATAGACCGCCACGTACTCAGCCACCTTGTCTCTGCAGGCGTTGTCGGAAGCAGGCCTAGAAGCTTGACGAGGAAGAGGTACCTGATTCTGGAGAGGAAGTTCAAGCTTTATGCCAAGAAGTCCGGGCTCAAGCCAAGCGTGCTCGACCTTGTTGTCTGGGCCGCTGCCACGGGCGAGGTCGTCAAATGAGGCCTGTGTTGAGCGAGGAGCTTAGGGCGTTCTTGACCGAGTTCGCTCCTGAAAACTTCGAGCCAATCGTGGAGGTGTATTCCAAACCTCTGCCTGAAACCTTCCGCGTCAACACGCTTAAAACCTCCGTCGACGAATGCGTAAGCCTTTTGGCTGAGGAGGGTGTTGATGCCAAGCCTGTCGAATGGCTTGAGAACGGGTTTTACGCAGAGCCTCCGGGGGTTTTGACGACATCCATATGGCACATGCTTGGCTTGGTCTACATGCAGGGCCCTGTTTCGATGCTGGTCGCTGAGCTGTTGGACGTAATGCCGGGCGACAGGGTTCTAGACCTGTGCGCAGCCCCTGGAAGCAAGTCAACCTACATAGCCCAGAGACTTCAGGGTAAGGGAGTTGTGGTAGCCAACGACGTTTCGAGCACACGGATCAAGGCTTTAACCTCCAACCTTCAACGCTGCGGCGTGGTAAACTCCGTCGTGACCCTTGCAGACGGTAGATGGCTTGGAAGACGGATGGAGAACTATTTCGACAAAGTCCTCGTAGACGCGCCCTGCAGCTCGCTCGGCGTCGGCTCAAGGCACTGGAAGGTTTTGAAGAATTGGAGCCCGAGATACTCGGCCCGGATAAGTCGTCTTCAGCTAAGCCTTTTGCTCTCAGGGTTCATGGCTTTGAAGCCCGGAGGAACGCTCGTCTACGCGACATGCACGTACCACCCTTTCGAGAACGAAGCCGTTGTTTCTGAGCTGCTGGAAAAGCATGAGAACGCTGAGGTGTTGAGCTTCAGCCTAAAAGGCCTCAGCCACAGCAACGGTGTCGCAAAGTGGCGGGACTACGTTTACAGACCTGAAGTTGAGAAAACTGTAAGGGTCTACCCTCATCAGTCAGGCGCTGAAGGCTTCTACATAGCCAAGCTTACGAAGGAGAAATGAGGAGGCTGAGCATGGACCGCTGGAAGGAATTCGCCGAGTCGGTTAGGATGCATCTGGGAGCCGTGCTGGAGACGGAGGATCTGGTCTTGCTGGAAGCAGGGGAGGACAAGGTCAGAGCCACTACATCCGAGGCGCTGGAAACAGCCTCTAAGATGAAAGGAGTTCAGCTGGTCGGGCTGTACGTCGGCAAGAAAAGGAAGGAGCTTACGACTTTGACGATTGAGGGCTGCATGCTGATAGCCGACGTAGATGAGAGATATGTCGTCGAACTTACGAGGGAGCAGGCTCTCATGTGGATGAAGGGCGGGCCTGTTAAGGTGGAGGCTCAGAGCCGAGCCGTTCTAGGAAGGTACAAAAGATTCTACCTCGGCACGGCCTTGGTCGACAGGCTGGGAAACGCATACCCGCAGGTACCCCTGTGGAGGAGAATACCGCCCGCAGCCGAGTGATCATCTAACGGAAAGCTTGAGGGGCAAGTATCTGCTGACGTGGTATATGGCGTAGCCTGCCACGTCTTGAACCTCCGAAAACTCGTTGACCTCTGTCTGAAGCTGTAAAGCGGGGGTCATCCAACCCTCAGCTATGTCCATGGCGTGTACCGTGAAAAGGACTTTTTTGCTAGAGTTTCTCGCCACTACTGCCTGAAGCATGTTTTTGTAGTTGTCGACGGTGTAATTCCCCCTGAGAGGGTCCTTGATCGACCTGATGAAAGGATTGGTCACCACCACCAGGTAGTCAACCAGAATGTAGAGGTCGTTGCTCGAGTTGACAGAGTTGTTTGGGTTTCTGGCGGACAGGGGGTCGTACTCCAAAAAGATCTCAAGACTGTGTGCCTGCGAAAGTCTTCTAAGATGGCTGAGGTATGTCTGGATGCCTTCAACCACTTCATCACTGCTCCAGCCTGTTCCCGTAAGGTAAATGCCTTCAAACCCCATCGACACCGCAGATGAAACAGTTTTCTCAGCGAAGAACTCGGCGAAGTCAACTCTGCATTTGAATAATATGTCTCCAGACTTGTCGACGCATTCTGGAAAGTTTCCCACGAGTTTTGACGAGTTAAACCCGTGGTAGCCGTAGTGGACGGAAGTGTAGCTTGACTTTAAGTAGACGCCTAGCAGAGGACGGACGCCTGCCGACTTGACGGCCTCGACCAGCTTCCTGATGTCCTGTTGAGTCCACTCGTTGTTCGAGAGCTTGAACCTAAAGCTCTTCGAGTAATCTCCTCCGTAGAGCACGCCGTCGGGCCCTATCGGAAAAACTACGTGGGTTAGCTTGAACCTTTCTACCAAAAACTCGGCGTTGTATTCGTCGACCTTGTCGAACAGAGACTCGAGCCCCTCCGAAACACCCACTCTAAGCTTGGTTTGAGGTAGTGTTATACCATGCCCGGTTGGAAGAAGCCCGACCACCAGCGAGAATATTATGATCAGAGATATGAACGTTATTCGCTGTAGAGTCCAGACGGTTTTGCTTGTTTCCCGTAGCAGGTTGACGAAGAGGGTGATGAACCTGCTGCCTCCCAGCAGACCGGAGAATATCAGCAAGGCTCCCCCCAGCGTGAGCGACTCCACCTCCCTTGAGACGACTATTCTTCCTATGTTTCTTAAGTCGAAGATAGCTAGTATGGCTTGCGCTGATGCGACGAATAGAAGGCCGGCTAGAATAAGCAAAGCTGTGTTAAGATAAAGTTCTCTCGACCTTCGGTACAGCACGTACAGCAGAAGCAGGGGGAGGACCCATAACACGTACTGCACATTTACCTTCGCTGAAGTCGCCAAGAATGCGAGCAGGGTCGCTGTCCATAGTTCAAACAGGCTTGAGCTTCGTCCTAGGCCTTGTTTCATCGAGTAGTACAGGAGTGCCGCAAAGAATCCGTAAGATATTATTGGAATGGCTGGCGGAGGCGACACAACGGAAAGGACTGTCCAGTAGCTGAAACTACCTATGTTTCCGAAATGGTAGAGGAGTTTGTCTATTAGCGGGAGGGGGTTGTTGAGGAAAGGTACAGCGGGTAGTGTAAAGCCTGTCGCCGCGGCTCCGAAAAAGGTCAGCGTATTCCTCATCGAAGTGTTTTGTATGAAACGCATGTGTACGATTGACGGTACGACCAGCATGAGAGGGAAGATCTTGACCGCACCGCCGAGGCCCAGCAAGAAGCCTGCCACTATGGTTCTTCCACGCAGCATCAGCAGAAGGCCGTAGAGGCTTAACGCAACAGCAACCGAGTCGAACATTCCCCAGACAGAGGATATGGTTATGACGAGGGGGTTGAACAGCCAAAGCAGAGCAGCTTTCCCAGCATGCCTGACCATGCCAAGCTCTCCGGCAATCTTAGATGTTAGCAGGGCGACCGCTAAGTCAGCCGCTATTATCGGGGTCTTCAGGATCAAAACCTGCAAGTTCAAGCTGGTGAAAACTGAAGAAGCCAAGCTGACAAGGCTAACCCAGTAAAGCCACACAGGCGGGTATGTGTAAAACCCCCACGGAAAATCAGTCAAGCTCTTGACCTCGTAAACGTTGATACCCCTGGAGAAGAGCTCGCCACTCTGGACCCAGACGTAAACATCCCACGAATGCCCTGTGAAGGGCGCTAAAACCAGCCTGACGGATGCTGCCGCTAAGTAGAGGAGCATCGTCTTGGCTGAAGACATATCTATTTTTACAGCTTCAAATTCTATTTAAGTGATTTGAGCATGGACGTCGGCGGTGAGCTTGGTTTTCTTCTCCGGCAGCGAGAGACGTTCCTAGGTGTTGAGACGAGGCTCGACGAATCTAGTTATTTTTTCTTCGGCTTCCCTTACGATTTGACGAGCTCCTTCAGGCCTGGTGCACGCCACGGCCCCGAGGCTGTGAGGAAGTACAGCGCAAACCTCGAGGTAAACAGCTTAGTCAAGCGTTTTGACGCAACGTCAGCCAAGGTGTTTGACGGTGGGGACATAGCCTACGACAACCGGTTGTCTACCATGCTGAAACGTGTCTACCGGGTTGTGAAGAAGACGGTAGAGCTCGGGAAGACGCCTGTGATGGTGGGCGGCGAGCACACAGGTACTCTGTCCGCCTACCTAGCCCTCGGGAACAAGGCGTCGGCCATAGTCGTCCTAGACGCTCACTTCGACCTGAGAGAAGAGTACGGAGGCCTTGGTCTGAACCACGCTACTTACCTACGCAGGCTGTTGGAGAAAAGGCCTGATGTGAAAATCGTCCTGCTGGGGGTTAGGGGCTACGACCTGGCCGAGGAGAAGTTTGCCCGGGATAATGGCGTCGTCTACGTCAGGGCTTCTGAAGTATGCGACGTCTCGAGGACGCTCAGGCTTTTGAGAGATTGTTTGAAGAGGCGAGATGTTTACTTGTCAATCGACGTAGACGTGCTTGACCCATCATACGCACCGGGTGTAGGCAACCCTGAGCCTGGAGGCTTGACAGTGAGCGAGGTGGTGGAGCTGGTTCACTATATTGGAGGCTTTAGGCTGGTTGGGTTCGACCTGATGGAGGTCAACCCGGTTTACGACAACGGCCTAACTGCAGCCGCCGCCACCCGGATACTCGTAGAGCTCCTCGCTTGCAAGGCGGAAAGCTAAAAAGCGATGCGGAGAGATGTTGAGCGGGAGATGACGAGGTATTTCCTGCTGGGAGTCGGCTACGACGGTCAAGAGAGGAAAGCCTTTCTCAAGCTGCTGGACGTCGAGAGCGGAAAGATCGTGGTCAAGCTGGACACTACGGGTCATAAGCCTTACTGCTTGAGCGACCTTCCGGCTGAACAACTATCCAAAGACCCGCAGCTGAAGGAGGCTGGAGCCGTCGAGTTTGTGGAGGTTGAGAAATACAACAGCCTCACGGACGGAAGGGTCGTGATGACGATGATAAAGGCTTCAGACCCGCTAGCCGTCGGCGGCTCAAAGAAATCCATTAGGGAGAGGATTAAGTGCTGGGAGGCCGACATCCCTTACCATCTTAACTACGTGTACGACACTAGGCTCATACCAAGCCTTGTGTACGTTCTGGACAACGGCGGCCTAACCCCTGTCCTAGGCGACGATGAAAAAGTAAACCAAATACTTGCAAGGTTTTTCCACGACGCTTCACCCGAGGAGCTTGAAGAGACAAGGAAATGGCTGAAGATCCTCGAGTCGGAGCATCCCGCCATAGACTTCGTCGCCCTTGACATAGAGATTCTCGGCGAATCACCGACCCGCGTACCGTCCCCCTCCAACCCAGAGGACCGCGTGGTCGCCATCTCTCTCTCGGGGACGAGAAACATGGGTAAGGTTCTTGTCCTCAGGAGGGACGGCGTTGACATGAAGTTTGACGGAGGCGAGTACGGTCTCGAAGTATTCGACGACGAGGCTTTACTGCTGATGAGGTGTTTCGAGATACTCGAAGAATACCCCGTCGCAGTTACCTTCAACGGGGACGACTTTGACCTGCCTTACTTGAGGAACCGTGCCGAGAAACTCGGAATACCACGCAGTAAAATCCCCATCAGCGTAGGAAGGGACGGAGCAACCCTACGGAAGGGAATACACCTAGACTTATACCGCTTCTTCAACAACAAATCCGTCCAAGTCTATGCCTTCGACAACAGGTACCGTGAGCATACTCTAGACGGGGTGGCCAAGGCTCTTCTAGGGGTTGGTAAGGTGCAGGTTGAAAAACCTTTGGGGGAGCTGAGGATTCAGGAGCTTGCAGAGTACAGCTACAGGGATTCACGTCTGTTGAGAGACTTGGTGGAGTCAGGAGACCGGTTGCTGCTCAGGCTTATGGCGGTGATCTCACGCATAAGCAGAATGCCTCTGGAAGATGTCTGCAGGCATGGAGTAAGCGGCTGGATCAAGAACTTGCTCTACTGGGAGCTGAGGGGTTTGAACTGGCTGATTCCCTTGAAAGAGGACCTAGCCTCTAAGGGGGGGACGAGTACCAAGGCAATCATCGAGGGTAAAAAGTACAGAGGAGGGTTGGTTGTTGAACCTGTTCCGGGAGTCCACTTCAACGTCACGGTTCTTGACTTCGCTTCGCTGTATCCCAGCATACTCAAGGAGTACAACCTCAGCTTCGAGACGATAAACTGCAGCCATCAAGAATGTAGGAGCAACAGCATACCTGAAACAAGCCACTGGGTTTGTTTAAGGAAGCGGGGCCTGCAGAGCAGCATCATCGGCGTGATAAGGGACATCCGTGTCAAGTGGTACAAGCCGATGGCCTCCGACAAGACAATCACCCCTGTCCAGAGAGGCTGGTACGAGGTTGTGCAGAGAGCTTTGAAGGTTTTCCTCAACGCTAGCTACGGGGTTCTGGGCTTTGAGGAGTTTCCGCTCTACTGTCCTCCGCTGGCGGAAAGCACGACGGCGATAGGAAGGTATGTCTTCCAGTCGGCTGTCGAGAAAGCTAAATCCCTCAACGTCCAGGTTGTATACGGCGACACGGACTCCATCTTCCTGAAGACGACCGAGCCTGAGCAGATAACCCAGATGATTAAATGGGCTGCCGAGAAGTTCAAACTATCCCTCGAGTTCGACAAGGTCTACAGGTACGTTGTGTTCAGCAGGCGTAAGAAAAACTACCTAGGCGTGACTGATAAGGGGGTAGTTGACGTCAAAGGATTGACCGGGAAAAAGAGGAACATACCTGTCTTCATCAAGGAGGCCTTTGACGACATGCTGAGGCAGTTGGCTGAGGTCAAGACCGAGGAAGACCTTGAGAGGGTAAAGCGGAGGATACGTGAAGTCATAGCGACGTGGTACTCGAGGCTCAAGAACAGAACGTTCGAGATCGACCAGCTTGCGTTCAGGGTGATGATGTCCAAGACGATCGAAAGATACGAGAAGACCACTCCTCAGCACGTCAAGGCAGCTAAGAAGCTGCAGAGCCTGGGGGTGAACGTGGGGCCCGGAGACATAATAAGCTACGTCAAGACGAGGGACAAAGAGGGTGTGACGCCTCTCCAGCTAGCGAGGAAGGAGTCTGTGGACGTCGACAAATACATCGAGTACATGAGGTCTACGTTTGAGCAGGTGCTTGACCCGCTTGAAATTGACTTCGACGGAGTGGTTGGACTGACGAGCTTGGAGAGCTTTATGTAAGTCAGCGGTCGGCCTCTACCGGCCAGTAGTTTAGCGACCAGTAGATGGGCGGTATGTTGGCTATCTGCTCTCCTCTAAGAAGGTGCTTCATCACGGGGAGTAGCCTGAACGACGGCGGGCTAATCTTTACTCTGTAGGGCTTGTCGCCTCCCTCGCTCCTTACGTAGTACATCATCTCTCCCCTAGCCGCCTCAGCCCGAGCAACCGCCTCTCCAGCAGGAACCCTGATGTTGATGGGGTGCTGCTTAACCTTAACAGGGCCGTCGGGCATCATCTCGACAGCTTGGCTGATTATCTTAGTGCTCTCACGCATCTCCCTGAACCCGACAACAGCCCTATCATAACAGTCTCCCCTAGATCCTACGGGTACTTCGAACCTCAGCTGAGGATAGGCGTCGTACGGGTTGTTCACCCTGCTGTCATACTTTACCCCCGAAGCCCTCAGAGTAGTGCCCACCGCACCTAGGCGAACGGCGTCAGCGGAGCTGAGAACCCCCACATCCCTAGTCCTGCTGATGAACAGCTCGTTGTTGAAGAACATGTCCCAGTAGTCGTCCAGTCTTCGGTCGAAGAACTCGCAGACGGCTAGGACATACTTCCGAAAGTCCTCTGCATCGTGGCCCAGTTCCTTACCCGTAGCCATCCTGTAGTAACGTGAAAACTCTTTGACCAAGGCGGAGGGAGCCTTCTTAGGAGCGTCGTTCCGAACTCCTCCAGGCTCGAAGTAGGCGTGAGTAATCCGCTGCCCGCCTATGAGAGATGTAAGGTCGACCAAGTATTCACGGTCGCCGAAGCACCATAAGAACATGGTGGTGTGGCCGAGGAAGACTCCGTAGAGAGCGAACCAGTAGAGGTGGCTGGCTATTCGCTGGAGCTCAGCCATTATCACCCGCAGGAACTTCGCCCTGTCAGGCGGCTCAACACCCATTAGCTTTTCAACCGCAAGCACGTAAGGGTACTGTATGCCTGCGGAGTCGAGGATGACAGGCCTCTCGAGGTGGGGTATGTTCGTTATCCATGTCTTGTACTCTGCGAGCTTCTCCTCCCCGCGATGGACGAAGCCCGGGTCGGGGTCTGCTTCTAGGACCGTGTCTCCCGAAACAGTTACGACGAGCCTGAAGTGGCCCGTCCCCGGGTGCTGAGGCCCATAACTCACCTTGAGGGCAGCCTCTCCAACATCGTAAAACTCCAGCGTTCTAACCCTCTCCTTCTCCTCTATGACGGTCATCCACAATCACCTCCCCGGAGCCTCATAATCCTTCAGCATCGGAGGGGTGTCGCTCCAGTACTCGGGGAGAAGAAGCCTCCTCAAGTCTGGATGTCCTTCGAAGACAACGCCAAACATTTCGTAAACCTCCCTCTCGTGGTAGACGCAGCTAGGCCATACCTCACTCAACGACACCATCCTAGGCGCTGATTTGTCAAGCTTGACCGACAGAGCTAGGTCGGAAGTGTGTAGGTCAGGTCTGCTGTAGGAGCCAAGGTGGTAGATTATCTCGATTCTGTTTTCCTTCTTCAGGAGTTTGCTCAAGTCGACGCCCGTTACAGCCTTCACGTGGTCGAACCCAAGGTTGTCCCGAAGGTACAGGGCCACGGATTTGACTACGGAGGCGTCGACAACTATCTTGACGAGCTTCTTCTCGTCTACAGTTTTTTCCAATACGCTTGGGCCGAACTTTCCGTCGACTGCTTGAACCACGGCTTGCAGGGACATCAACCCCACCTACCGTATAGTATTTTTTCACGCAAAAGTAGAATGCCCTGGAACAAGGTTTCAGGCCTGGGAGGGCATCCCGGCACGTAGACGTCGACGGGGAGTATGTCGTCTATGCCCTGGACGACGTTATACGAGTCCTTGGCGTAGAGACCTCCGCTTATTGCGCAAGCCCCCATAGCTATAACCCACTTGGGGTCCGGCATCTGGTCGTAGACGAGCCTGAGCCTCATGGCCATCTTGGAGGTCACGGTTCCTTCAACGACCAGCACGTCGGACTGTCTCAGGCTCCCCGTAGCAGGAAGCCATCCGAACCTCTCCGGGTCGTATCGGGGTGAGTGTGTGGCGGCGAACTCGACCGAGCAGCAGGCCGTCGTGATGTGTGCGGGGAAGAGGGAAGCCATCCGGCCCCAGTTGAGGAGATAACGGATGAGCCTGAAGTTCCTGAACCTGTACAGGAAATAGTTCACGCCGCTACGGTCCTCAACCCTGTGAACCTTGTCGACGCCGTACTTCGACACGGTCTCTTCGACGTGCTTCGACTGAACCTCCGACTCCTCCACCATTCTCACAACGGAGTCAGAGTCGACGTGCCTGTAGCCGAATATACCTGTTTTGACGTATCCTGGGAAAGGCGTCCGCGGTAAAGGCCACATCCTTGGATGGGGTTCTGCCGGGTCATTTTTAAACCTATGCGTTCAACCATAGAAAAACCATTCTGCACTACGTCTTACTCTGAACGGCAGAGACAAGATCAGCCCAGCTATGAAACCTCCCACGTGGGCTGTGTATGCGACCGTGCTGAAGGGAGTGGTCAGCATGAAGAGTGTTTGGATGAGTATGAAGCCGATTATTACAGCGAAGGCTGGTGCGACGACGGGGACGAACCAGAGGAATGCATAGAGACGTCTGTGGGGGAAGAAAACCAAGTAGCTTCCCATTATTCCAAAGATGGCTCCGGATGCTCCTATCGAAGGAATCAGGCAGGCCGACGGTATCGGCCGCATGGCTGGCGAGCATTCGAGGGAGAGGAAGAAAACGAAGTAAAATATGTGGAATAGAGCCGCCGCCACACCGCTCACCATGTAGACGAAGAGAAACTTAGCGCTCCCCAAATAAGACTCCACATCCCTGCCGAAAAGAAAAAGGCTGTACATGTTCAGCAGTATGTGGAAGAAATCGATGTGGACAAACATGTAGGTAATGAGCGAGAAGATGTTGAGGCCGTTGAGGATGAATATAGGGACCGTGCCGAAGGTGTAAAGGAAGGAAGTCAGCTGGTTTTGATTGGTGATGAACAAGTTGACCGAGGCCCAGACAACCGTGTTGATGGCTATCAAGACATACGTGAGCCTCGGCCGTGCCTCATACATGTTGTTATGTTTTGAAGGCTTCTTGATAAGTTTAGAGGAGTGGAAGGCTTCCCGTCACCTTGTCTACCTCCTCCTCCGGCGCAGGCCCTATGCCGACCGCGGTCGCAGTCCCCGGAGGAAGCTCTGTAAGGCCTGCGTCCTCAACTATTTCGACTGGAAGGCCCCGGACGGCGCTGGCGGACGCAACACGACGCAGCTCTTCCTCCGAACCAACCTTCAGAACAACTTTTTTCTGACCCCTGTCAAACCACTCCCTCACCCATTCAGGCTTTCTACGCCTCGCCGCCTCCAGGGCTAGCACGGCTGCGTGAGAAGCTTGTGCCGCGGTCTTGCCCACGCTCATCCTAAGGTCGCTGCGTATGACCAACACCTGTTTATATCCACGCACGGCGATCGCTGTACAGATGTTGGATAAATACGTGAAAAAACCCATAGTGGCCCTGCTAACCGACTATGGCTTAAGGGATACGTATGTTTCGGAGGTTAAGGCGGTTGTTCTGAAGCACAATCCCGACGCCGTCCTAGTGGACATAACTCATGAGGTCGAGTCTTTCAACACTCTTCAAGGAGCGTTCCTGCTCAAAATTGCGGCCAAGACGTTCCCCGACAACACGGCTTTCCTGGCGGTCGTCGACCCTGGGGTGGGCGGAGAGCGGGACGCCATCATAGTCGAGACACGTCGGGGAAGAGTTTACACGGGGCCCGACACAGGGCTCCTCTACCCGGCTGTCAGCGGTGAGGGTGTTTCTAGAGTTTGGAGGATAAAGACCGAGACTTTGGAGAACGTCTCGCACACCTTCCACGGCCGGGATGTCTTCGCCGAGGTTCTCGGCAGGCTTCTGTCGGGCGGGGACTGGAGAAGGCATGTCGAGGAGAAGGAAGCTATGGTTGTCCTCAGCCTGCCTGAACCTAGGTGGTCTGGAGAAGGCGTTGAGGCGACTGTCATGCATCTGGACAAGTTCGGAAACGTGATCCTCAACATCCACGGCCGGCTTCCAGAAGGCTGGGGAGCCGTCGACATCTCAGCCGAAAGTAAAACCTTAGAGAGAGTTCCAATCGCTTCATACTACTCTCAAACCGCCTTGGGCAAGCCTCTTCTAGTCGTCGGCGGGACGGGTTTTTTGGAGGTCTCGGTCAACAGGGGCAGCGCTGCGCAGATGCTTCAAGTTAAGCCGGGCGACACAATCATCCTCGTCAAAAGTCGTTCTTGAGAAGTGATGAGAGACGCTTCTCGCAGCCTATGCTGGACAGATATTCGGCTGCTGCTGGATGAAGCCTGCTTCTCCAATCCCCGGCCTGGGCTATCAGCCTGCGTATCTCAGTCCCCATCAAACGGCTGCGGTCGTAGAGAGGGACGGGCTCAACCCTGAAACCCTGCTCCTCGAACAAGACCCTGACCAAGCTGTTGTTGCTGTAAATTGTCTGGAAGAGGGGGCACATGGAGACGACTCTGGAGACCCAGAGCCTGTGCTCGCCGACGTCGGGGATGGGTATTATGAAGCATCTCGCCAAATCTACTCCCGAGCTTTTTAGGCTGCGGTGGATGACCTCTATTCTCTCCCCGGCTGTGAACGGGTTCTCGACCGTGTGGCTGTACTGGGCGCTTCCAACCCCTACGATGCATTCATCCTCCCGCTCCAGAATGTAGCTTACAGCCTTTAGATGACCCATGTGGAAAGGCTGAAACCTGCCGATGAAAAGCCCCCTTTTCATCTCCGTCGAAACACATCAACTCATATATTATTGTTGACGTGGGATGCTCCCTCTATTGTTATGACCGCCCTCTCGTTCATCCCTCCTTCAACTCTTGCCTTGCATCCTGTCAAAACTTCACAGACTTTAATACTCGTGGCTGTGTGGCTTGTGAGCCTCGACACCTCGTATACAGAACGGCCCTCGGCAAGAGCCGCGTAAATCACCAGCATGTCGCCGAGATGCTTGTCGACGGGAGCTGCTCGACTAAGCTCTTCCACCATCTCGGCCGCAGCCTCCTCGCCAACCTTCTCCGCAGGAACTCCACGCTCACCGAGCTTGTCAACCCCCAGAACCACACCACCCTCGCAGACGGCCATCAAGAATATGCCAGCACCTGGGTCGACGGCGCATCTCTCGTCCCTCTCGAACAGGAACTCCCTGCTTATGGAGACACGCCGATATCCCTTCGCCACAAGATGCTTTTCGCAGGAAGAAGCCATCCTCTCAGCGACGTGAGCCGGAAGCCTCGAGGTGTATGCAAGCCCGGCTATCTCCAGAACCCTAGGCTTGCCGACTAAATTTATGCTGGTAAGCTTCTTCACCGGCCGGACATAGCCTTCGACGACTCCCCCTCCACGCGGGTAGAACCCTCTCCTCAGTAGGTTAACGCCGGATTCTACGCCTGCACGGGCGATGGCGGGAATGAAGACTTTTTCAAAGTACTCGACTGTTGGCGCGTTTGGGTTGTTTGTTCCTCCTCGGATGGTGAAGGTGCAAGGCGTGGAGCCGAAGCAGAGGACTGGGAGCAGCGATTGTAGTACGAGGGTTGCGCTCCCGGCTGTTCCAGTATCTAGGCTTAGGACGGTTGCCTTTATTTTTCCAGGGGTGAAAAATAGCTCCGTGGATCCAATCTCAGCTCCCCGCAGCTTGCCCGAACAGGCCTGGCTTACTGCGTTCACGGCCGTTAGATGCTGATGGCGGAGCCCTGGGTTCTGCCTCTTCTTCCTTATGTTGTAGACATGCAACGGCTTACCCATGATGGCTGAAAGGGCGACGGCAACACGGAGAACCTGTCCGCCGCCCTCCCCGACCGAGCCGTCCAGGCTTAAAGACTCCTCCATCCCTCCCAGCCTCCTTCAGCCTCGCTTTTTATGGATTGGCGTGCTAACAGTTAATTAATGGGAGATACAGACCTATTTGAAGGGTTCGAGAGTTGGCAGCACCTCTTTACTATCCGGGAGCGACGACCGTGGGGATAAGAGGCCAGGATTGTGTCGCCATAGCTGCTGAGAAGAGGTTCGCATACGGCTACTTTGTGATGTCTAAGCAGGCTCGTAAAGTCTTCAAGATCACCAACAAAGTCGGAGCTGCCTGCGCCGGCGTGGTCGCCGACATGCAGAACTTGATCAAGGAAGTCACGGCCATGGTAAACCTATACAGGCTTGAGCAAAACTTGGAGCCTAGCGTGAAAACTGTCGCCAAAATTCTCTCGTGGAACCTTTTCGGAAACAGGTTCTTCCCCTACTTCATGGAGACCGTCGTCGGAGGGGTTGACAGGGCGGGGGCCCACGTGATAGTGCTCGACCCCCTAGGCTCGATGATTGAGGATGACTATGCGGTCGTTGGCACGGGCGCCGAGGTCGCTGTGGGCGTCATCGAGAACCTTTACAGAAGGGACATGGGGCCGTCGGAGGTGTACGAGCTGGCCGCAAGAGCGATCAAGGCTTCCATCGCCAGGGATGCTGGCAGCGGGAACGGCATAGACATCCTGCTCTACACCTCGTCCGGGCTTGTTGCCGAGGACACCATAAGCGTCTAGCCGACTAGAATATTTAAATTGTCGTTATGGAAAATCAGGCTGAGGTTGTGGAATCTCTCGCTGAGGGAGAGGGTTCTGATTTACCTGGCCGAGAGAGGAGCTATCACCAACAGTCTCAAGATAACAACTCCCATCATATCAAAGCAGTTTGGCACTTCGCAGCAGTCCGCATCCAGGCTGCTCATCATCCTAGAGAGGGAGGGGCTGATCGAGAGAAGGGTTGTTGGCAGAACAAGCTACGTCAAAATGACTCAGAAAGGCGTTTCCAGGCTTCTCGACCTGTACCTAGCTCTCAAGATGATTTTTGAAAAACCTGTTAAAATAGTCCTTGAGGGGCGAGTCTTCTCCGGCTACGGCGAGGGCTCGTACTACATGAGCCTTCCAGGCTACGTCCAGCAAATGATCGAAAAGCTCGGCTTCATACCGTACCCCGGGACGTTGAACGTCCTGCTTCTGTCGAAGGACTCCATCGAGAACAAGCTGTTCCTGCAGAAGAACGCCGACATCGAGGTCAGCGGGTTCAAGGACGAGCGGCGAACCTACGGCTCAGTCAAGGCCATAAAGGTTTTGATAAACGAATCGGAGCCCGCGGTGATGGTCTTTCCTGAGAGAACTCTGTACGACAGCTCCGTGGCTGAGCTAGTTGCGCCGGAAAACTTGAGAAACAAGCTTGGGCTGAGCGACGGCTCGCTCGTGAGGATCTCGGCAACGCTTTCGCCGAAGATGTTCTACGAAGGCTTCAAGCCAAGCATGTCGTTAACGTTTTCGCCTAGCTAGTATCCTTCTGATTACTTCGCTGCTGCTCATGGGGTTCACACGATAACGCCTCAACGTAGCCACCCTAACATTCAAACCCCTCGACCTACAGTACTCGAGAAACTCATTCTTGATCCTCTGCTGGTCGTAGCCGAAAGCAACTATGTCGGGCTTCACCCTTCTCATCACCTTGTCGAAGGAGAGAGGGTCGTATCCTACTATGGCGTCGTCGACCGGTTTCAGGTTTTTAATCATCTTCATACGCTCGCTGGCAGGGAAAACAGGACGTCGTCGCTTGTTCTTCCAGACTGTTTTGTCGGAAGCTATCAGCACCACTAGCTTAGACCTTCTTCCGCCCAGCTTCTTGGCGTCGTTGAGCATCTTCATGTGGCCTAGGTGAAGGATGTCGAAAGCCCCCGTGGTCAGCACGACCTTCGCCCTCACCACTCGAAATCCACCTCCCCCCTGAGCCTCAAGGCGTCGAGAAGGCCCTCGGCATAACCGACTGATAGCAGCGCGTTTACAACGTCTCCGGACTGCATGAACTTCTCCGCATCCTCCACGTAGCATTTCACGTAATTAACATATTGCTTGAGATGCTCAAACCCTCCAGCTCTCCGGATGAACTGCCTGCATTTATCCAAGTATCTTGTAATCCTGTCGGCCACGGGGTTGGGTGGAACGGTTTTCTCCACGGCATCCGGGTTCAGGGCGTAAGTCTTGACGGCTTCCTTCTCTGAAAAATGCAAAGCGGAAGGTATTATCAGGCAGTGGGGTGGAGGTGGATAACTATCCGCAAGTAGGTCCTCCACCCGTCCCGCTTTGAGGACTTGGTCCGAGTGCCCCACTCGAGCCAAGGCTATCGCCAGAGTCTCGTAGCCGACGACTCTCTTCCCCATCTTCTCGGCGGCCTGCATGAGTCTTTTCAACCCCACGTCAACGCTCAGGCCTCCGTCAGCCGTGTCGAGTAGGAGTAGTGTGTGGGCTTGCCTCGACAGGTTCTCCTCTATGATGTTGACGGGCTGAGTGTAGAGGGCTGGGTCTTCTGTCTTGGGGAGGGTTGCGGTCTTTCCGAATTTGTACACGTGCAGGCCTGAAAGGCTGATGGCTGCGGAGATTATCGAGACTCCGTTGACAACCTCCACCTTGACTCCCTTCCGGGCGGCCATCTCCATCATCGACGAATGTGTCGTAGCTATGAAGGGGTCGCCGGGAGCAAGGACGCCAACAACCTTCGTTCTCGCTTCAGCTACTACTTTATGGGCCTCTTCTTCCAGCATCCTCCTGTAGGATTTGACCAAAGACTTGGCCAAACCCTCTACGTACTCCAGCGTCCGCTCATCCCAGAAGCTCGTGTAGCAGTCGATGTACACAACGTCGCAACTCTTCAACGCCTCCACAGCCCCGAGCGTGAGGGAGCTCGGAGAGCCTAGCCCGCCTCCGATAAAAACCAGCGTCATCCTGTTCGACGTTATATTTCGCTGGTTTATAGGGGATTTGGTTTGAAGGCGGTCGTTCTTGCAGCCGGGTTCGGGAAGAGGCTGCGGCCTTTGACTGTCAACAGGCCTAAGCATGTTCTTCCTCTCGCTGGAAAGCCTCTGGTCGCTAGGACGGTCGAGGCGTTGGTCGACTCGGGTGTTGAAGAGGTCGGCGTTCTCGTTGGCTACCGTTCTGACCTGATAGTCAACGCTCTGAGGACAATCGGCCAAAACCGTGTTGCGTACATAGTGCAGAGGAACATAGCGGGAACGGGGGCGGCTGTGATGGAGTGTAAGAGTTTCTTGGCTGGGCAGGAGCATTTTCTAGTTGTCTACGGCGACCTGACTCTCGACGCCGCTGCTTTGAAGGATTTTTTGAGCTTCTTCGTCGAGGGAGGCTGGGACGGAGCCGTGGCGGCCGTCGACGTTGGGGAAACACGAGCCTACGGAGTTGTCGAAACTAGAAACTCTCTTCTTGTAAGGATAAGGGAGAAGGAGGACGTCAGAGGGCCTGTAAACGCGGGTGTCTACGTGCTGGGAAGCTACATCTTCGAGGCTCTCGAGAGGGTGGGTCCATCCCCGCGTGGGGAGGTCGAGCTGACGGACGCCCTCAACCTCCTAGCCTCCTTAGGCAGGAGGATAGGGGTTAAGCTGTTTGAGGCAGGGTGGTGGTACGACGTCGGCAGGCCCTCCGACTACCTTGCCGCCAACCACGTCTTCCTCAGAAGAATCTACGGCGAAGGGGTTCTTTTCGAGGACGGTGTTGAGGTTGGGGACGGTGCTTCCGTCAGAGGCCCTGTGTACTTGGGAAGGAATGTTAGGGTTGGGAGCATGTGTGTGCTGGAAGGGCCTACGATGGTCTGCGACAATTCGACAATCATGGCCGGAAGCCTTGTGAGGAGGAGCATCGTCCTAGAGAACTGCATGGTCGGGCCTGGAAGCAAGGTTGTTGACAGCATCCTGTGCGAGGGTTCAGCCTTCCCGAAGGGGTTGGAAGTTGATTCACGCAGGTTCCCCGCTTACGTCAGCGAGCCTGGGCTCGTTGCCGAAGAAAGGCTCAGGGTTGTATGAGACGGCTTCTCAGCATGCTCCGAGCAACTAGCTTGGCTACACGCACAGGCTCGGGGTAGCGGCCGTTCAGCGTGAACTTGTTGATGAGACGCACAGCCTCATCAAGGACGACGCCGAAACACCTCACGTACAGGCTGTACCCCGTCTTCAAAACTACTCTCAAACGTTCTCCGTTCCCTCTATGTATCTCAAGCCTTTTACTCCAGTCTTCTGGAAAACGACGGACAAACACGTCGTCCAGCCCTTCAGAGTCTCTATAGCTTAAGCAGACCAGAGGCGTGCCCGTTGTCCGAAAAACTTTCGGAAGGTCGACGACGTTGAACCAGCTGATGACGCTTCCCCCCAGCATGATGAAGTTGATGTCCTCACGATCGAGGTCGCGCCACAAAGATATTATCGAGTCGGTTGAGTCAAGCCCTCCGACGCTGCACGCAGCAACTCCGACCCCGTCGATAAGAAGGTCCGAGCGCATGACCACGCCGGCGATGACCGCTTTAGACCCGGCCTCCTTCCTGAAGCTTTCAGCGACTCCTAGGCACCTTATCCCTTTTTTATCGATGTTCACCGTCTTCGGCAAGGGCTTCCACAACCGCCTTCCAAGCACGTGCCACGTTGTCGGGGTTGTACCCTCCGCCGCCCATGGCCAAGATCCTGCCTCCGCATTTTTTGCTGGCCAGAGACTTGAGAGCCTTGGCTGCGTGTCTGTGTGCCTCCGGCGAGTACTGAAGGCTTGTCAGAGGGTCGCCTCTCAAGCCATCGGCCCCAGACTGGAGTAGGAGAAAGTCGAACTCGAATTTCTCCAAAAACTCCATCACCTCTTCGAACGCTTTGATGAATTCGTCGTCTCCCGAGAAGGGCATCAGAGGGATGTTTAGCTTGGTTCCTCGAGCCTTCCCCTCACCCGTCTCGTTCCGGAAGCCTGTTCCCGGGTAAAGGGTTCGGCCGTCTTGATGTATGTCGGCGAAGATCACTCTTTCGTCGCCGTAGAAGTCGTAGCAGACTCCGTCGCCGTGGTGGGCGTCGATGTCAACGTAGGCTATGCTGTCTATTTCATCTTTCCTGAGAAGGTATTCGATGGCCACGGCTGCGTCGTTGAATATGCAGAACCCTCCGGCCCTATCCCTCCGGGCGTGGTGAAGACCTCCCATGGGGTTGAAGCCCGCTCGGTATCTTCCGCTCAAAACCCCCCTGAGGAGCGTGAGCGTCGTACCGACAACGTAGGAAGCCGCCTCGAAGCATCCAGGGAAGGCGGGCGTGTCGCCGTAGTCGAGATACCCGTGCCCGTGCCTGCATCTCTCCTCCACATACTTAACATAGCCATCTGTGTGGAAAAGCCCTATCTCAGAGACGTCCGCCCTCACCGGTTTGACGAACTCGACCCTGCTCAACAAAGGCTGGTCTTTCTCCAACAGCTGGTAGAACCTTTCGAGCCTTGTCCTGTTGAGGGGATGTGGGTCTGGGAAGCTGTAGAAAAAAAGCTCCTCCCCCTTAGCCAAGGCTAGGGACGACATTCTCCTCACAGATATGGGTCTCTGCGACGGATTTATACTTCCTCAGCAGGGTTGTTGCAAGGGCTTGAGCAGAGTGGTGCTCTTCCTAGACCTCGACTACTTCTTCGCCCAAATTGAAGAGGTTGAACATCCTGAGTACAGGGAAAGGCCTCTGGTTGTCTGCGTGTACTCGGGAAGGACTGAATCGAGCGGCGTCGTCAGCTCAGCCAACTACGTGGCCCGGAGGTACGGGGTCAAGGCCGGCATGCCTATAAGGCTAGCCATGTCCAAGCTTCCCAGCGACTCGGTCTACCTTCCAGTCAGGATGGAACACTATCTCAAAATCTCCAGAGATGTGATGGACATAGCGAGGAAGTATTCGGCGAAGATGCGGGTCGAAAGCGTGGACGAGGCAGTCCTCGACGTGACCGAGGAGGTGGACGGGAGTTTCGACAAGGCTGGAGAGCATGCCGCCAAGCTGAAGGCCGAGATACTTGAGAGAAAATCCCTGAAGTGCAGCGTCGGAGTGGCTCCCAACAGGGTTCTGGCTAAGATGGCGGCGGAGGCAGCGAAGCCCGACGGGCTGAAGGTCGTCAACCCTGAGGAAGTCGGTGTTTTTCTCTCGGGTCAGCCTGTCGACGCTCTTCCGGGTGTCGGGCATAAGACGAAGAGCCTGCTTGAGGAGCTGGGTGTCAGGACCGTGGCCGACTTGGGGAGGCTGGACATGGATGTTCTAGAAAAGGTCTTCGGCCGTAAGAAAGCTAAATACGTCTACTTGGCTTCGAGGGGGTTGTTCGACGAGCCTGTGCAGGAGAGGAGAACGGCCAAGCAGGTGAGCAGAATCCTTACGTTGAAACAGAACACACGGAGCATGGACGAGGCCGAGCCCGTCATAGCCAAGGCCTTGACTCAGGTCTTGAACAGGCTCAGCAGCCTCGGCATGGCTGCAACCCGCCTGGGGGTTATAGCCATCACTTCAGAGATCAGGACCATCACTAAACAGGTTGAAATAAGGCCGGGGACGTCGTACGACGAATTGATGAGGCTGTTGAGGAGCATGATGCTTGAGGTGCTGAGCGAAAACCCCTCTGTGATGCTTAGGAGGCTCGGGGTGAGGATGTCCGGGCTTCTTGGGTTGACCGGCCAGAGCAGGCTCACGGCTTGGAGTGAACACGAGTCATGAACTTACGGAGCTTCTTCACAACTATCGAGATAGTTAGGTTCGCCAAGTTTGCTGTTGTGGGCTTTGTGGGTCTTGTGCTAAACACAGTTCTTCTGTACGTGCTGACGACGTTTGTTTTTGGGGAAAGGCTTTACCTCGTAGCAGCCGTTCTCAGCCTTGAGGCCTCCATACTCAACAACTTTCTGCTTAACGAGTACTGGACTTTCAAGGACCGTGTGGTTAGTGGAGGGTTTTTCAAACGTATGCTGAAGTTTCACGGCTCGAGGGTTCTGGGAGCTGCCACGAGCATCGTTGTTCTGTTTCTTCTTACAGAGTACATAGGTCTTCACTACCTTCTTTCTAACCTCGTCGGCGTGGTGTTGGGAACGGCTGTCAACTACTTGACGAGTAATTTCTGGGTATGGGCATAAGGCGCTTATTACTATCCTTATATGTGGACAACCGCACGCAGATCCGCCATGCAGGCCACAACAACCACGAAGAAAGTAGCCCTCACGTCAGCTTTCAGCGCACTCGGAATAGTCATATCCCCCCTGATGTTCGAATGGCTAGGCTCACGAGCCTTCCCGGGACAACACTTCATAAACGTCCTTACGGGAGTTATGCTGGGCCCTGTCTGGGGAGCCGTAGTGGCCATCATCGTCGGAACGGTCAGGATAGCTCTTGGGACGGGAACGATCTTCGCCTATCCCGGAGGAATACCGGGAGCCGTCCTCGTCGGGCTGGCCTACATTCTTATGTCCAAGCTTACATCCTCGAGGATCCGCTACGCTGCAGCCCTCGCTGAACCGGTTGGAACCGTGCTGATAGGAGGCACGCTCGCCATAACAGTCGTCGCACCTTACGTAGGTCCAGCAATAGGCCCCGCCGCCATAATGCTCCGGAACGTCGAGACGCTCGGCTTCTTCCCCGCCCTGCTGATACTATGGGGAGGGTGGGCGATAAGCTCCTTCACGGGGGCGCTGGCAGGGCTCGTCTTCCTGGCTGCGGCGGAGAGGTACGGCGTCCTAAAACGCATATTACCGACGGGGGTCAAGAAAGGCTTAGCTGGTTGAGGATGGAGGTACACGAGTTTCTACGCAGGAGGACGGTCATCTACGGCGAGGCTGGGTCGGGCAAGACGAGGCTGCTAGCAGACATCCTGGCGGGGCTGAGGGCTGTCCTGAACCCCTTCGACATAACGGTGGTCGACCTTGCTCCTGAGAGGATTGGCGAGGTGGGAGGGCCCCTCACCGTCTACGCCGACACGAGCGGAATAAGGTATCTGAGGCCAGCACGCATCTATGCACCAAGGTTGATGGCCTGCAACGCTGAAGACCTCAGAAGATACGTGGCCCTGAACGTTGAGGAAGCACGTAAACATCTGCAGGCATACTCTTCAAGCCCGACCGCCGTACTCGCCGTCAACGATGCTACTATATTCCTCCACGGAGCTGAAGTTAACGAGCTCATTAGCTACGCAGCCAAGGCCTCGACTTTCGTAGCTACAGCCTACTACGGTGAGAAGCTTTCGGAGGACTACGGCACGGGGCTTTCAACCCTCGAGAGGAGAAGGGTCGAGGAGCTCCTGAAGCATGTCGACGTGAGGCTCAGGCTTAATTCCGACCTCAAAGCCTGAAAACCGTGGTCATCTGCGTCTTCGAGGACAGCGGCGTAGAAAACCTCGGCCCCCTGACGTCAACCAGGCCGGCGTACGGCCTTCTCTGCGGCACCTCCACGCTGCTGCAAAAGATCCTCCAAGCCAGCCGTGAACAAGCTCCAGCCCATCTCTTCACGAGGCCCTACTTGGCCGGAGTTGTAAGAGAAAGTTTTCAGAGGCTCCCCGTCAACGAGGTCCCGCAGGATGAGGAGCTTCTGCTGGTCAACGGATGCATGGTTGTCGACGAGGTGTCCGCAGAGGCTTTACGGTCGCTCAAAAAAGGCGAGACCTTGACCGTGAACGGCCGCGTTGCGGCAGCAAGGGTTGACGGAAGAAGCCTACCGGCTGAGTTCTTCAACTCCTTGATGGGCGGAGAGGTCGAGTCGACGCTCAAGCGAGTGGTTAAGGTTTGGAGGGATGCCTCGGAGGTCAAGCTGGTCGGGCGTCCGTGGGACTTGGTCGAGCTCAGCGCCATCCTAGTTGGGTCAGAGGTTTTAGGAAAGCCTGCAAACCATCCCAACTCGCTGGGAAGGGTTTACGTCGGCGAAGACGTGGACTTGTCGCCACAAGCCTTCATCGACGGCAGGAAAGGCCCCGTAGTGTTGGACAACGGCTCGACCGTCGAGCCTTTCTGCAAGCTCGTGGGCCCTGTTTACGTGGGGGTGGGGTCGGTTGTGCTGTCGGGCTCGGTTGTCGTGGGAAGCTGCATAGGCCCCGTCTGCAAAGTCGGCGGAGAGGTCGACTCGTCTGTAATCATGGGCTACTCCAACAAAAGGCACTACGGGTTTCTAGGCCACAGCGTAGTCGGCGAATGGGTTAACTTCGGGGCGGGGACGACGGTTTCAAACCTGAAGAACACATACGGAACGTTCAAGCCACGGGTCGGTGGAACAAGAGTAGACAGCGGCCGTGTATTCATGGGGTCTTTCTTCGGCGACCACGTCAAGACAAGCATAGGCTGCATGGTCTCCGGAGGGTTGAGCATAGGCGTCTGCAGCCACCTTTACAGAGAAGTCAACACAGACGTTCCTGCTTTCACCATCCACACCCCCTCCGCGAAGACAGAGCTGTACCTCGACTCAGCCATCACGACCGCCAAGAGGATGATGGCCCGCAGGGACAAGGCACCCACCGAGACCTACGTCATGATGCTCGAAACACTGTTCAAAATGACGCACGAGGAGAGGAGGAGGCTGGGGGTTAAGCCTGGGAAGGCCAGCTTTTATAACAGCTAGCCTCACATAAACCCATGGTCAGGAGAGTTCTGACGGTCGCAGGATCCGACTCGGGAGGAGGGGCTGGAATACAGGCTGACCTCAAAACCTTCGCAGCCCACGGCGTCCACGGAATGTCGGCGATAACCTGCATAACCGCCCAAAACACCGAAACGGTTTCAGCCATACAGCCCATCCCAGCCGAAATAGTGAGGGAGCAGATAAGAACAGTAGTGGACGACATAGGCGTAGACGCCGTCAAGACGGGCATGCTTTTCAGCAGCGAGATCATAGAGGCGGTTGCGGACGAGCTTCAGAGGGTCGATTCGCCCGTGGTGGTTGACCCCGTGGCCGTCGCCAAGAGCGGGGCGCCGCTTCTGCAGCAGCAGGCTGTCGAGACCCTTGTCAAACGTCTTCTCCCGATAGCGGACGTCGTCACACCCAACTTGAACGAGGTGAGTGTTTTGACGGGATTTAGGGCGGCTTCCGTGGACGAGATGGTCTCTGCCGCAGAGAAGATTGCAGAGATGGGGCCCGAGGCCGTGGTTGTTAAAGGAGGACATCTTCAAGGCCCTAAGACCGTCGACGTTCTCTACTACTCCGGCAAGACCTATTTGTATGAAGCCGATAGAATACCCACGAAGAACACTCATGGAACAGGCTGTTGCTTCGCTTCAGCCATAGCCTCCAACCTCGCTAAAGGCTACAAGGTTCCCCAGGCCGTCAGGCTCGCTCAGCAGTTCGTCGTCGAAGCCGTCAGGAGAGGCTTGGACATAGGCAGGGGACACGGCCCCATACATCCGACAGGCCGGCTGTACACGATGGCTTGCAGGATGGAGGCGTTGGATAATCTTAGGGAGGCGTTGAGGATGCTGGTGGATGTCGAGGAGTTCGCCGAGCTCGTGCCCGAGCTAGGGTCCAACTTTGTAGTCGCCTCAGCAGACGCCTCGGATGTCGATGATGTCGCCGCCGTTCCGGGAAGAATAGTCAGGATAGGTAAGGGGTTCAGGCCTGTTTCGGAGCCATGGCTCGGAGCCTCAAACCATGTCGCCAGAGCAGTACTCACAGCTCTAAAGCACGACCACTCGGTTAGAAGCGCCATAAACATACGTGTCGATGGGGAGGTGTTGAAAAAGATAGAGGCTGCTGGAATGTACGTGTCCAGCTACGACAGAGCCAAGGAGCCTGAGCAGCTCAAGAGTACTGAGGGAATGACCATCCCATGGGGGGTTGAAGAGGCTATCAAATCCGCAGGCGGCGTGCCTGACGTAATCTATCACTTAGGAGACGTGGGCAAGGAGCCCATGGCCATCGTCTTCGGCCAAGACCCCTTCGAAGTCGTTAGGAAAGTCGTCAAGATAATCACCGGGCCATCGAGGGGAGAGAGTTGAAGCCCTCCTTCGGAATATGCCTCCTCAACTTCGGCAATTATGTCTCAGCCGACTCTCTACTCAAGTCAGCTCAAGAGTCTGAGGAGAACGGTTTCGATTCGGTCTGGGCGACAGACCACCTCCTCATGCCGCCGGGCATGAGACACCCCTACGGCAGAATTATTGAAGCCCTCACGGCGATGTCTTTCGCCGCCTCGGCGACGGAGTATGTGAAGATAGGGTCGTCGGTCTTGGTTCTTCCCATGAGGGAGCCTGTCCAAGCGGCTAAGGCCTTGGCCTCGATAGACGTCGTCAGCGGCGGTCGCGTGATTGCGGGCTTCGGAGCCGGATGGTGCAGGGAAGAATACCGAAGCCTAGGGATGGATTTCCACAACAGGGGAAAGAGGTTCGACGAAGCGTTGAGCCTGGTTAAAACGCTTTGGAAGGGCGGTGAAGTCAGCTTCAGTGGAAGATACTATAACGTGGAGGGAGGTGTCTTCGAGCCGGCTCCAGCTCAGAAAGACGGGATACCTGTGTGGATAGGAGGCAACAGCGACAAGGCTTTCAGGAGGGCGCTGAACCACGGCGACGGCTGGCACTTCACCGGCATGCCCGTCGAAAGAGTGAAGACTCTTCTTGGAAACGCAAGCCTGCGTCAGAATTTTATCGTCTCGGGGAGGCTTACAGTCGATTTTTCAGGCAAGTCCCCTAGGCTCACGAGGTCTCGTCAGGGAGAAGAGAGGGCAATACTTTCGGGAAACGTCGACTACGTCGTCGAAGCGCTTTCAAAGTACGTCGACGTCGGCGTGTCATACTTCGTGCTCTACTTTGGCGACAAGCCAGTGGATCAGTACGTAAAGGACATGGAGAGGTTCGCCAAGGAAGTGGCGCCGAGCTATGTATAAATTAACCGGGAAGAAGCATTAATCGATGGACGTCTCTAGAGTGTTTCAACTCACCGCCTCGACGACGGCGCTGGCTGTAGCAACAATGGGTTTAGGCAGCTACGTGAGTAAGGTAGGAGCAGGCCTCGCGTGCCCAGACTGGCCTCTCTGCCCCCTAGAAGCTGATACTTTAATCCTTCTGGAGTTCAGCCACAGAATAATTGCTTTCACGACGTTCTTGACGGGCTTGGCTTCTTTCATAGCCTCCATGAAGGCGCCCAGCTACAGAGGTCGTAAACTAGTCTTCATCGGCTTCACCATCCTAGCTTTGCAGGTCTTCATCGTCGGCGCCCTAGTCATATTCACCATGCTTCCACCGCTTGTTGTAGCCATCCACCAAGCCGTCGCAGCCACCATCGTAGCCTTTTACGCAGCCGCTGCAACCGCCTCTTACTACGCCGTTGGTGGGAAACATAAAAATAGAGCTGATAACGTGATCAGCCATGTCTGACCTAAGGCCTGCGGACTACGCCGTGCTTACTGGAATGATCATCGGGTTGTTCGCAGCTCTCATGCTTGTCGGCAACTTCGGAAACCTTTACCAGCCTCTATCGCCTGAAACCGTGGCCATAAACCGTCTTTACCAGTTCATATACATCTCAGGCTCAGCGGTCGGCTCCATCTTCCTAGGGGCGTTGTTCTTCATAATATACAGGTTCCGGGAAAAAGGTGCCTGACGATGGAGAGAGCGAAAATTGTTGAGAACGCCACCATAGTTGGGGCGTTGATACTTTTCGCAATCATAGGCTTCGAGTCCTGGGTTGTTCTGAACCAGCTTGAGGCCGAACGGCCCGCGGACATAGTCATACGTGTCGAGGCTCGACAGTTCGCCTGGCAGTTCATCTACCCCGACGGCTCGACTCAGGCAGAGATTCGAGTAAAAGCTGGGCAGACGGTCAAGCTGGAGCTCCACTCCGCCGACGTTATCCACAGCTTCTTCATACACGACTTCGGGCTGAAGAAAGACGTGATACCTGGGAAAACCAACGTCCTCTACTTCACTCCTCAAGTACCTGGAAAATACTTAATACAGTGCGCCGAGTTCTGCGGCCAGGGCCACTACTCCATGCTTGCGTGGCTGGTGGTGGAGTGATGACGACGCAGGTTAAGCACACCCCTTGGTACAAGGATGCCTACAGGATTCTCTCGACGACAAACCATGCACACATAGGTTTGCTTTACATAGCCGGCTCCTACGTCTTCCTCGTCGCAGGCGGTCTGCTGGCGCTTCTCATGAGGCTGGAGCTTGCAACCCCGCGGGGATGGTTGTTCACGCCAGACATTTACGCCAGCCTCTTCACAATACATGGCACGTTGATGATTTTCTTCTGGGCCATGCCGATCTTCGCAGGCTTCGGCAACTACCTCATCCCCAAGATGATAGGCGCGCCCGACATGTATTATCCGAAGCTAAACGCTCTGAGCTTCTGGCTGTTCCTGTCAGCCGGAATGATTTTGCTGACAAGCTGGGCGAACATAGGGTGGACAGGCTACACGCCACTGTCCGTCATAACCCCCAACCCAGGCATAGACCTCTGGATACTTAGCCTGCACGTTGCTGGAACTTCTTCGATGATAGGGTCGCTGAACTTCATAGTGACGGTCTGGAGGCTGAGAAGGAGCGACATAGGGCTTTGGAGGATGCCGCTGTTTGTATGGTCTTGGGTAGTCACAGCCTTCATCATCATATTCGCAGTTCCCGTGATTGCATTCGCCCTAACGCTTCTTCTGCTCGACAGAAACCTAGGGACGGGCTTCTACCTTCCACAGGCAGGAGGAGACACAGTCCTCTGGCAGCACCTGTTCTGGTTCTTCGGACACCCAGAGGTCTACATACTCGTCCTCCCAGCCATGGGCATCGTGTCCGAGCTGATCCCACGCTTGGTGAAGAAACCCATAGTCGGATACAGGATGATAGCCCTTTCTTCTGTGTTGATAGCCGTCCTAGGCTTCGGCGTCTGGGCTCACCACATGTTCACCACAGGTCTCTCTCCGCTCACCCTCGCACCTTTCATGATCATGACGATGGCGGTAGCTATACCTTCAGGAATCAAAGTCGTCAACTGGCAGGCGACGATGTGGGGTGGAAAGATAAGGTTCAACACACCTACTTTGTTCAGCATAAGCTTCATAGGAACATTCATAGTCGGAGGCATAACGGGAGTCTTCCAAGCATCCATCCCAGTCGACTGGCATCTGCAGGACACCTACTGGGTTGTAGGACACATGCATTTCATCCTGTTCGGAGCGATAAGTCAAGCCGCCTTCGCAGCAACATACTACTACTTCCCGTACCTCACGAAGAGAATGTACAGCGAGAGTCTTGGAAAGATCCATTTTGCAACAGCCAACATAGGCCAGTATCTTGTGTTCATGTCGATGATGGTTCTCGGGTTGATGGGCATGCCGAGAAGGTACTACGGCTACGTCGAAGTCTACCAGCCCTGGCACGTTGTGGCAACCGTTGGAGCCATAATAATAGGCATAGGTACGGCAATCTTCCTGCTAAACATCCTGCTCAGCTGGAAGTTCGGGTCTAAAGCTTCTGACGACCCTTGGGACTCGGTTAAGAACAACATGCCGGACTTCTTGGGCGAGTACCTGAACAGGCAGCAGCTTGCGGCGAAAGCTGACGGAGCAGGATGATGAGATGTCGTTGTCCAGCAAGCTTGATGACGCCGTCAAAAGATACCAGACGACAGCCGTGGTGCTCGCCATACTGGTCCACTTTTTCATTTTCGTCACAGCAATAGTGGTGATTGTGGTGCTTAAGCAGCCGCTTGTGGTTTTCATAGCAACGCACGCTACGCTGCAGATAGCGGCAGTACTCAACGCACTCTTCGGCCACAGAATTTACCGGAAATACCTAACCACACGGCTCGCACGGAACATCAGGATCTCGTGAAAGGTGGTCGTTGATGGTCTTTGAATCAGTTACACGCATCGTAAAGCCTATGATAGTGGCGGTCAAACATCTCTTCTCAACACCCGTCACCGTCAAATATCCCTACGAGAAAATCGTCAACACAACAGGGGAATACTACCGATACGACCCGAAAGCCGGCATAGCTTATCCAGGCTTCAAAGGCAGGCACATCCTCTACCTCGACAAATGCACGGGCTGCAGTCTTTGCGACATAGCCTGCCAGAATATAGCTGAGGCCATCATAATGGTCTACGGCTTCAACGTCAGCATAAAGTTCGGCAAGGAATTCATGGAGGGTTTCAGGTCCGGCGACAAGACGGCTGTGGAGTTTGTTGAGAGCCTAACCAACGCACTTTACTCGGGATCTCGTGGAAAGAGCTTCAACTCCCACCCGGTCCAAGACGTTGCATGGACAGATTTCAGAGCAATACAGCCCTCCGAGGATGGTTATGCGTGGAAGCTCAACGCCGAGCCTGTGTTTGCATACAGGTCTGAGTTTATAATAGAGTCCTACCTGCAGGAGTTCTTCGACCGGCTCAAGTCAGCGGGGTGGGCTGAAGAAGCCTTCGAGGTTCAGGGTGCGGATAAGGAGGATGAGTACCACAGGTTTACGAAGGACCGGTACCAAGCTGTTTTGGCCATAACAAAGATCGACGAAAAGCTGCCTCACAACAAGAAATCCTACTTTCCAGCGGTCGACTACAGCCGCTGTGTTTTCTGCGGATTCTGCGTGGACGCATGCCCGTTCTATGCCCTGGAGATGATGCCCGACTACGAGCTTTCAGCCATGGACAGGAGGTCTCTCCTTTACAGCCCAAAGCAGCTGGCCAAGCCCGGCGTCTCCACCGCTCCGGCGGAGATCGGCTGGTTCGAAAAACTCGTGATGGTCTTGAGGGGATGGTAGTGTCTCACGAACTTTCTCCGAAGGAAAGGCCTGAGTTAATCGAGCTGCACCAGGGGCTTAGGAGCGTTGTCAAGGCTTTACGCAGCTTTCTGGACACGGAGGACTACGTCTTCCTGAAGAAGGCCGTCGAGCTACATCAGAAGCTTATGGGCAACAAGCATTATCAAGGCTTGTCTGGAAGGCTCGACCTCGAGAACAACCTCAGAGCCATGAACCAGGTCTACCTAGCGTACGGAGACAAGACGGACGACTTTGTGCATGGAAGGCTTCTCGACCAAGTCGTTTACACCATCGTAAGGGCCAACATCATTTCGACGGGGCTTGAGTTCAAGCTCAAGCGTATGAGGAAAGGCTAGGCTGTCAGGGTGGGCAGGTAGACTGTCAGGCTTACAATGAACAGGTTTATCAGGGCCAGCGGTATCAGAACCCTCCAGCCTAGGTCTAGGATCTTCTTCATAGTAATTCGTGTGTAGACGCCTCTGAAGAGCAGCACAATCGAAAGCAAGACTAGGAACTTGACGAACACCCAGAACGGATGGGCTATCGTCGCCGGTATCCCGGGAAGCATCGGCCCGTGCCAGCCTCCTAGGTAGAGGTTGACCGTGAGGAAGACCAGGGCGTCGAGCTTGGTGTACATGGCTAGCTGGATGGTCAAGAACCCGACGGAGCCGTACTCCACCATCCAGCCTTCCACAAGCTCCTGCTCAGCCGTCGGCAGGTCGAATGGAATCCGCTCAGCCTCGCTCAGAGCCGCTATGAAGAAGACCAGGAACCCGATGACCTGGGTTATGATGAACGGTACTGCGTACTGGGCGTTGACTATGTCGACGATGTCGAAAGACCTAGCCGCAATAATAACTCCGGTTAGGGCTAGGAACAGCGGTATCTCGTAGGCGAAAACTTGGAAGGCGAACCTTATCATGCCTATGAAGCTGTACTTGCTTCCCGCAGCCCATCCAGCAATTATGAAGGGTATCGGCGAGACAGCCAGCAGCAGGAATATCAGCAACACGCTTATGTCCGACCTGTAAATCACCCAGTATTCGCTGAAAGGTATGAAAGCGAAGAGTAGGGCCGACAACACAAGGGCGGCCATCGGCATGGTGACGAAAAGCTTCCTCCTAGCGCGTGACGGAATGATGTACTCTTTCGACAGAAACTTGACGGCGTCCGCAACCACCTGAAGCCATCCGCCGTACTTACCGACGTGGAAAGGCCCGATCCTGAGCATCACGCGGGCCAAGAGTTTTCGCTCATACCAGACCGAGAGGATGCCTAGGACGGCGACGAATGTCGCTCCGGGGAAGATGGCCGCCTTGACGAACGGCTCGCTTGCGACGAAGCGAATCACTTGGTCCAGGGGTGGAGGTATCGGGACCACCATTTCTCACAGCCTTTGGGGAAGGTCTTTAAGGCTGAGTGCAGCGAAGATGGACGAAGCACTCAGCACTCCAAGCAAGAGCACGAGGTTGAGGGCGTACTGCGGGTTATCTATAATCGCGAGGGCTGAGACGAAGACGGCTATCGAGAGGACGGCGTAGGCCACGTAGATGATGGCGTAGGGGAAGTATTCTACGGGGAAAGAGGTTTCAGCCCACTCGAACGGAACCTGACCGCTCTCGAACGAAAGCCTCTTCCTTCTCGTCCTCCTGCCTGAAGAGAGGAGCTTGTTAGCCAGAATAAGTATCAGGGGAAGCGCCGCCGTCAAAACCGTGTAGTAGATCAGCGCCTCAGTCTGCGACATCGATGATAAGCCGAGCGGCGATTATTTAAATCTGTGTCAACAAAGCTCAAGAGCTGTTTTGAGGGTTAGATACTGCTTGATGTCCGAGACGGGAACCCTCTCCTGCTTCATCGTGTCTCTGTCTCGGATTGTTGCGGTGTTGTCTTCAATTGTCTGGTAGTCGACTGTGATGCAGTAGGGCGTGCCTATCTCGTCCTGTCTTCTGTACCTCCTTCCGATGCTGCCGCTTTGGTCGTAGAAGACGTCGAAGTCCAGCTTCAAGTCCTCGTAAACGGCTTTTGCGTAGCTCACTAGCGGAGGCTTGTCCATCAGGGGGAAGACGGCTGCGTTGTATGGTGCTAGGTAGGGATGGAGCTTGAGGACTGTTCTTTCGTTTTCAACTCTGTAAGCTAGCTCAAGTAGAGCTAGAATGCTCCGGTCAACACCCATCGAAAGCTCGAAGACATGCGGGACTATGCTCACACCGTCCTCCATAACACTCAAGTCAGCACCGCTCTCACGCGCGTGGCCGTTCAAGTCGTAATCTGCCCTGTTGTTGCATGCCACGAGCTCAACCCATCCCGACTCCAGCAGAACCTCAAAATCCCAAGCCTCAGACGCATAAAACGCCTTCTCATCATCCCCCAGCCTCCTAAACCTAATCCTGTCAAGGGGAAAGCCAAGAGCTAGGTAAAAATCCTGAAGAAGCGACAGGTAGTAGGCTGTGAGCCAGCTAGAAACCAACCCTGACTCGACGGCTTCGCTGCACTTGACGAGGCTCACCCTATCGTCAACCATGAGGTTGAGCGACTTGTCCTTTACAACCTCCGCCTTAGAGCCGTCGACCACGCCGGGGTTGTAGAAAACCTCTACCTCAGCCTGAGTGAACTCCCTCAGCCTGAGCAGGGACTGCCTGGGGGAGATCTCGTTCCTGAAGCTCTTACCGACCTGCGCAACCGCTAAGGGTAGTTTCCTTCTCGAAATCTTGTAGATTCTCTGAAAATCCACGAATATGTTCTGACACGTCTCGGGTCTCAGGTACGCATCCTCGCCCGCGGCTCCAACCGAAACCTTGAACATCATGTTGAAGAGCGATACCTTTCCAAGCCTTCCGCCGCAGAGCGGGCATTTAAAACCTGTACGCTCTATGATCGAGTCTATCTGGTCTGGCGGGGTTCTCTCGGGAACTTTCAAGCCCGTCTTCTCCTCGAGGAGCCTGTCTATCCTGTGCACCGCTCCGCACGACAAGCATCTGCTTATAGGGTCTACGAAGGTGGTGAGATGGCCTGAGGCGGCGAAAACCCCTCGGGGAAGGATCTGCGACCCGTCTATGAGTATCATCTCGTCTCTTCGAACCAAGAGCCTGTGCCATGCTGAGATGTACTTCTGCTTCATCAACACCCCGAGATGCCCGTACTCCCAAAACCCCGCGGGAGAGTTAGGATATATCTCAGCAGAAGGGAAGAAGAAACCTCTCTCAAGCCCGAGCTTAAGCACCTGTTCAAGCCCCATCTTTCCCGCACCGTGTCATAGAACTGTTTTGCCGCAGTTGGGGCATGTGCCGTTAATGTTTACGTATGCCTCTGCGCATCCTTGATGAAACACGACCCCGCAGCTACTGCATCGCACAGCGTTCTCCGCCGTTACAGTAGTGTAGCATATCGGGCAGACCGTTTCGTCCTCAACGTTTTCAACCCTCTCCAAGCTGGTCTCCTCCGGAACCGACGAACTCATAGCTGGCTCCTGCTCCCCGTAGTATTGAGGATACGGAACCTCTACCTTCTGCGGCCTCGTCAGAACAACCATTAGCCCCAAAGCCACTAAAACCACGGCCGTGAACAATGCTGCGAAGAAGCCGAGGTCAGGCTCTCCGGAGACGTTGAGCCTCGGCAGCACAACCATACTCAGGTAGACTGGGGAAAGTAGGGCTAGGACGCCTCCTAGAATCGAGAAAGCCGCTAGGATGATTCTAACTGTTCCAGCCCTCGACGAAAAGGATGTGGCGAGGAGCGAGATGCCTGCAAGCATCCCGCCGGCAACTGAAAACATCAAGGTTTCGGTCAAAAGATAACCGCTCAGCAGGCTTCTGGAAATAGTGTCGGCTCTTACCACGTACCAAGGCAGTAGGAGAGTAAGGATGTGCATGCTCCCGACTAGCGCAAGCAAAGAGCCGAGCTTGAAGAACCTGACCAAAAGCCGTTGCTCCGAGACTATCATACCGGCTAAAAGCCTAGCAAAAGCACCTTATAAAAACATGTCTCTGAGACTGTCTCGAGCCGTTTAACGAGGTTGTCGGTTTTTCCCGTAGTAGTAGGGTTTATAACCATGTAAATCGCTGGATGGGCCATGGGCTTGCTCTCAAAACGCAGCGACAACATGGTCGACCTCCGTAAAGAGGTTGCTGCCCTAAGGGTGCAGCTAATCGACAGGATGGAGGAAAGAATAGGCCTTGTCGAGGAGGCTTTGTCGAAGCTCAAGGAGGATGTTAGGCTCGTCCTAGACCAGTTCTCTGCCCCTCACAAGATAATGGTGAACATGCAGGAGATTCTTGCACGTGGAGCTGTCCTCAACGAGACTCTTGACGAATTCAAGGCTGCTACGGAAGAGCTGAAGGCTATTCGCGACAGCGTCCAGGAGATTACTGAGGCTTTGATGAGGGAGAGGGAGCAGCTGGCGAAGGAGGCGCAGAAGTACAAGGCTGAGAGAGACGGGTTGAACGCCCTGAGGGAGGAGGTCTCCAGATGGAAGGCGGAGCTTGAGCAGAAAGAGCGTCAGATCGCAGAGGCTCAAGAGACGCTTAAAGCCCTTCTGAGTAAGAAGGAGAGCTTGGAGGAGGAGGTCCGGATGCTGAGCGACAGGTATTTGACTTCTTTCGAGGATGCTCAGAAGAAGCTCGAGCTATTCGGCAAGGAGATGGACAAGATGTTCAAGCTAAGGGAGATCAGGATGGAGAGAATGATTCGGAGGGAGAAAGAGCTCGAGGAAAGGCTGGCTGCTTTGGAAAACAGCAAGTCAGAGGCTGAGAAGCTCATCGCTTCGGCTAACAAGCTGAAGGAGGAGGTGAGCAAGCTGGAAGCCTACAAGGAATCTCTGTCAAACGAGATATCCCAGATGGAGAAGAGGAGGTCTGAGCTGAACGAGCTAATAACCGAGATGAGGCGAGCCTTCCTTACTTCATAACTTTAGAGCCTTCTTCATCTGAGCCACCGTCGCCGACAACTCGCCTAGAGCGTTGAGAACCTCCCGCATGTCGTCCGAAAGAATTGTAAGCTGGTCCTCGATGTCCTTCAACTTTTTCTCGAAACCTTCAGGAGTTTTTTCCTCTCTCGGGAGTGAATTGATTTTTGCGTTAACTTTTTCAATTTCCTCGAAAACTTCGACTATCAGCTCAGCAAGCTGCCTGACTCCTTCGAACCGGGCTACAGGCCCCTTCGGCGTCTCAAGAAAGTCCAGCTCTATCACCTTCTCGTTTTTCTCCTCCGGCATATCTCAATCCTCCACGATGGGCCTTCGGCAGAGCGGGCATGTCTTCCTGATGAGCAGCCAGTCGTCGAAGCACGTCATATGCCCTACAGCGTCGCAGTGAGGACAGCTGTAGGTCTTGTCGTTCAACAACTCAAGCCCACAGATTACGCACTGGCCTGTCTTCTGCTTCTTCTCAAGCATTTCCTCGAACGGGTTCCAGAAGCCGGCGTTAACTTCCCTGATCACTATCTTCAACGACCCTCACCCTTAAAGATACAGGAGCGGCCCTCCTCGTTGTGTGGATGAAGACCACGTCCCCGTCTTTCACACCCGAGTCGGCCAAGGTTTCGGATTCGCTTATCAGCCGGGCACCGTGCTGGAGCTGGACGTCCGGGAACATAAACTTGTTGGATACCCTCTCGAGGAAATCGACGACCCTCTCGTGCGGATGTGCAATCATCTCGACTGGATTGTCGCTGTCGAACCCGCATACGTGGCAGAGCTCGTTCCTCGCGAGCCTAACCCTCGAGACTCGGCCGTTCAACCCGTCGTAAACCAGCAGCCCGCTCAAAGACCTTCCCAAAGAGCCGTCGTGCAGGACCCTAACAACTTCAAAAACGCCTAGCCCCGCTACTGTGGCGGACACGCTTTGGACGGCTGGAATCTTTGGGTTCAGCATGGTCCGTAAACGGTTGACGAGGTTTTTGAGCTCGGGACTCAGCCCATCGACAACCTTCTGAGGAGCGTACTTTATGTCGTAGAGAGTTTTGACGTTGTGCTTGAAAAGCTCAGCCGCCTCGCCGACCCCGACCACTACTCCCCTGTCCTTGAGCTCGGAAACAAGGTCTTCGGGCTTCCTCCGCCTCAGAGAACACTCAGCGGCTTGAACCTCCAGAGGTATCAAAGCCTCTGCATGACACTCGATGCAAGCTGTCTTCCTCGGGATTATCGTCTGAACGTTCCCGTAGTATCCGTCGGTCGCTAAATCGACTAGAGGCTTGCCCAGCTCCACGGCCATAGAGTTAATCCATCTCCTAGTCGGCCAGTTGTCTACGCAGCTGACCAGCACGTCGAACTCTGAGAAGACATTCTCAGGTATGTTCCTGACATCCTTGTGCATCCCGACTACTTGCACTAGTGGGTTCATGCGTCTAACCCGCTGCTCCGCAAGCTCCGCCTTCGGCTTTCCTATGTCTTCGTCTACGTAAAGCATCTGCCTACTCAGGTTGGAGAGCTCGACGACGTCGTTGTCGACGAGAAGAAGCCCGCCCACGCCCATCAAGGCCAAGTTTTTAGCCGCTTCACATCCCAGAGCGCCGACTCCGGCAACCAGCACGCTGGCCGACGCCAGCCTCCGCTGGTCCCAGCCCTCCAGCCTGAGCTGTCTCTCGTACCGTGCCAGTGCGGAGCCTGCATCCAACCTAGAGACCCTTTCTCCTGCTCAGCTTAAAAGCTTCCTCTGGAGAGGCGTAGACTTCTAAAAACTGTCTCACTCGGGCCATGAAGAGGTCGGGCCTGTGTTTGTACTCGAACGCAGCAACCGGGTTTAGCGGGTCTTCGGGGTTAGGGTTGTTCAGCAGGTTTCTGAGAGCCTCTATCACGGCGACTATTCTGAGGGAGGGAGACCAGTGGTCCTTGAATACAGACTCGCAGACGCGAGCTGGAACTGTGTCGGAGAAGTTTGGATGCCATATTCTAGTGTGCCAAAGTATGTCGGGCGGGAAGTAGGGGTAAGAGCGCGGTATCAGTATCTCTACCTTGAAGTATCCTCCCTCGTACATGTTCGTCCCAATAATCACCCCCTCGTAGTGTGTGAGGTCGTTCTCGACGGGGCTGAATGTTGGTTCGTTCTCTTGGATTAGTGAGTACTCGAGCGCCAGCCTCCTGTGCCAGGCGCTCTCAGGCAGCTCAGCGTAAACGTTCTCCATTTCCCCCCACCGTACGGGTGATGAGGACAAACTTATCCCCGTCGGCGACGCCTAGGCTCTGAAGGGTCTCCGTGTCCTTCAACGCCCTTCCCTTATACGTAAGCCTAGTTGTATCTGGGGGGAGCTTCCTCATTGCGCATACCTTCGTCCTAACCGCCCCAATCGTTGCGTTCGGCGAAACCTCCAACTCTAAAGGGCTTCCTCCGCCTACGGCGGGCACGATCTTTATCTTCATACTGCAGGCTTGTTAAGCTAAAGTGTATATAAGGTTTAACGGTGTGTAAAACGTCGAAAATGCTCACGAAATATTTTGACATTCCCGAAAGAGTCTAACCGTTGGGAGGAACACGACATTTTTAATACCCGGCTTTGTATCTTCTGAGGCGATGCGTGTAAGGATATACCCGCTAGCCCTAGCTAAGGTTGTTAAACATTCAACCACCTTCCTGAACAAGGAGGTTGCTGGGCTGCTGGTGGGTAAGTCGGCGGGGAAGGTGCTCGAGGTATGGGACGCCGTGACTGGGGAGCAGTACGGAACCGCCGCCTACGTCCATCTTGATGAGGCTGTGATGTCTCGTGTGGCGGAGCAGCTTGCCGAGGATGGTAAAGGCCTTTACATAGTGGGGTGGTACCACTCTCACCCCGGGTTGACGGTTTTTCTCTCCCCGACCGACATAGACACTCAGAAGCGTTATCAGAGCATTTATCCTAAGGCCGTGGCCTTGGTGATAGACCCCTCCCAGTATGCTCAGACGCGTAAAATCTCGTCGATCGACTTCAAAGTTTTCCAAATATCGAAGGAGGGGAAAGTGCTTTCCTTGCCCGTGTCGATTGGAGTTCAGAGGTCGAAGCTTCTGGAGAGCACTTTCCACGCCTTGAGCACGTTTGATGTCAGGCATCTACATCAGCAGTCGGGCGGTATGACCGAGAGCGGTCTGCAAGCCGTTGAAGACGGGAGCTTGCTGGGAAAAGCTAAAAAGCTGTTCGGAAAATGAGGAGGGAGAGGCGTTGCCTAAGAAGATCGTGCTGAAGATAAAGCAGGAGCAGCCGGAGGTCGAGCCAGCCCCACAACAGGCTGTTGAGGTGCCGGCCGTCGCCGAGCCCGAGCCTGCTCCGCCTCAGCAAGCTCCTCCGCCGGGAGACCTTGAGGAAGCTCTGAAGCAGTACCAAGACTTGATGAAGGAGCTTGAGCTCATCAAAAACCTCGACAAGAACTTCATAGCCTACTGTGTTAAGCTCGAAGACCTCAGACCAAACCTTATCAGGAGTATTCTGGGGCGTTTGTCCGCGAAGCGCAACGCTTTGCTCGAGAAATCTGCTGCGGTGCTGGAGAGTATGAAGGCTGTGCGGGATTCGCTGGGGTCGGAGTTTGCAGAGGTTGAGGAGGAGCTTATTTGGAGCAGCATAGAGCTCAACACGATGCAGCTAGAGGGCTCCAAGGCTGATGCTGTCAAGGTTGGGTTGAAGGAGGAGCTTGAGGCTAAAATACCAGAGCTCCGTAAGAAGCTCACCAACCTGAGGAACAGGCTGAAGATGGTCGAGGACGTTGTCAAGCAGCTGTCCGAACTTCCCCGCAACATAGTCGAACTGACTACCAGCAAGGAGGACATAGCTAAGCTGTTCGAGGACGCAAAGAAGAGATACATTCTAACCCATGGCCAGAGGGCGGAGGCTGTGCTCAGGGCCGAGATAGACAGGGTTGCCCAGCAGGAAGCCATTCCCAGAGAATACGCCACGCTGCTTGTTTGGAAGGCCTCGCTCCAGCGTTAAACCAGGGGCCTGAACTTCACCCCGTACACTATTAGCGTGGAGTCGCTGTCCCACCTAATCCTTCTTACAACGGCTTCAACAGGCATGCCTGGTTTCAGATCTTGAGGGTTGCAGTCAGTGAGCTGGCCCACGACTCTGGTTCCGTCATCCATCTCCACCACCCCAACGGCGAAAGGAGTGCTGTTTTCAAGCCCCTCTTGGGCTTGGTGGACTACAGTAAACTGCACAAGCCTGCCGGTGTTGTTTAGCCTCTCGAAGTCAAGCCTCTTTGAGGAACATCTACGGCATACAAGCCTCTTCAACGGATGGAAGTGGCCGCAGACGGAGCAGCGGCTTCCCTCAAGCCGGTAAATGAACGGTCTGAGCCGCCAGTAAACGGGTGGTCTAGAAGCCACGATGTTCACCTCAGGCTTTCTAGGACTACTGCGCCTGCGCTGGAGCCTAGGCCGGCGATGGATACGACCATGCCTCTCTCAGCTCTGTCCACCTGGTTCTTGGCTGCGTCTTGCGTGAGCTGCATGAAAGCCTCGACCACGGCGTACACGCCCGAGGCCCCTGTTGGATGTCCTCTTCCCTTCAAGCCTCCGAAAGTGTTTATCGGTAGTTCACCGCCCAAGCTGAATCTTCCCTTCTCAGCATGCAGACAGGCCCTCCCCCTTTCCGCAAGCCCGAGAGACTCGAGGATGAGGGGGGTCATAATGCTGTAGGATTCGTGTAGCTCTAGGAAGTCAAGCTCCCTACCCTCCAGGCCGGCCATCTCCAGCGCTCTCCTGCCGGCCGTCCTGACCGAGCTTAAATCAAGAGGGTCTTCTCTGTCGAATGGAACTAGAAAGTCTGTCGAGAAACTAGCTCCTGTGAGAAGACATTTGGCGGTGTGGATTTTGCTGGCGAGGTCGTTGGACACGACTATTATGGCGGCGGCTCCGTCGGCTGGCGCGGTTGTTTCGAGCCTGTGCAAAGGCTCCGCCACGTACGGTGAGTTCATGACTGTCTGAAGGCTTAGCTTGAACTGGTATTGTGCGTGCTGACATGTAGAGGAATGTTCATGGCTCAGCACGGAGAAGTAGGCGACGTTCTCCGGGAGAAGCTTGAACCTCGACAGGTACTCTTTGTAGAGGAGGGCAGCCAGCGCCAGCTGGCTTACTCCGAGGAACCCGGTGCATTCCTGCTTCTCCTCCATCGTTAGAAGGCTGAGAGCTTCCTCCGCCGTTCCGTCAGACATCTTCTCTACGCCGACAACCATAGCCGCTTTAGAAACTCCCATCATAACGGCTGCAGCAGCGGAGTAGATGGCCATCAACCCGGACACGCCTCCGGCCTCGACACGAGCCGTGGCAACGTTCCTAAGCCCCAGCTCTTCCGCCAGCAACGAACCCAAGTTGGCCTGTTCCTGAAGCCTCTCGCCGTAGACGTTCGCAACGTAAACATGGTCGACTGAGGAGAGGCCGGAGCTCTCCAAGGCTTTCAAACCAGCCTCAGCCATCAGCTCGGCCAAGCTCCTGTCCCAGTGTTCATCGACTTTGAGGACTGAACCCCCGCAGACGACCGCCTTCAACCTGCTCACATCCGGATCTTGTCTCTGTACTTTAGGTAGGTTGCGTAGTCTATTTCGGTCCTCCTGCTGAGCAGCTGGGCGTAGGTGGGGGCCCTGTTCCTCCTCTCGACCACGGCGTCGCAGACGGTCAGGATGAATGAGTCGCTACCAGCCCCCGACCCGTAGGAGGTGGCCAGAATTCTCTGCCCCGGTAAAGCTATGTCCAGTACCTTTGCGAGGGCCAGCATCGAGCATGCTGCGTAGGTGTTTCCGACCACGTCGGCCACAAGCCCGGGAACTATCTTTGAGCTTGGTATTGACAAGACCTTGGCAACTGCGAGCGGGAACTTGACGTTGGGCTGGTGGAAGACGAAGTAGTCTATGTCGTTGACTGAGAAACCGTTCTCAGCGAGAATTGTGTTGACAGCTGAGATGGTGTGATGGAAGTATGCAGGCTCCCCCGTGAACCTTGAAGCATGCATGGGGTATCTCTCGTAGCTCCTCCGCCAAAAATCAGGAGTGTCCGAAACGAATGAAACAGAGTAATCGAACCGGGCTACACAGTTCCGGGTGTTAGGCCCTATGACGAAGGCCGCCGCCCCGCTGGCCGCCGTGTACTCTAGGGCGTCGCCCGGTCTCCCCTGAGCTGTGTCAGCGCCTATCGCAAGCCCGTATTCTATCCTGCCTGCTTCGACGAGGGCTGTGATGAACTGAACCGCTTCCGTTCCCGCCTTGCATGCAAACTCTAGGTCGGCGGAAGTGGTGTTTCGTGAAGCGCCGAGTATCTCTGCGACGAGCGTCCCGCTGGGCTTTACCGCGTAGGGTTTCGATTCGGTCCCCACGTGGACTGCGGCTATCCTAGACGGGTCCACCCCCGCCCTCCTCAACGCATACTTAGCTGCTTCAACCGACATAGTCACCGTGTCCTCGTCGATTCCTGCTACGGCCTTCTCCTTGACTGGAAGGTCTGCAGCGTTCTTGCCCCAGACTCTAGCCAGCTCCTCGCCCTTCAGCCTGAACCTAGGGATGTACAGGCCGTACCCGTGGATGGCTGCGTTGCTTATTTTAGGCATCTGGGTGTTGTTGCTGCGGGGTTGTATTAAAAGTCTCTTGCATATGCGGTTTTCGACGTTTGTCTAACCGTTAGAGATTAAAGCCGAGAAGGGGTTTAAAGCCCGACAACCATGAGCCAAGACTTGGACGAAAAAGACCATAAGATAATAGAGGAGCTGATGGAGAACGCCGAGCAGTCGATCACGGAGCTGGCGGCTAAGCTCCGAATACCGCGTACCACGGTCCAGGAGAGGGTTAAAAGGCTAAAGCAGCTGGGAGTGATAAAGAAGTACACCATCCAGGTTAACTACTCTAAGCTCGGCAAGCCTGCGACAGCTTTCATCCTTATATCTTTTGAGCAAGGAGCGATGTCTCAGAAGAAGCTGGCCCAGGAGATTGCCAAGCTGCCGGAGGTGGTCGAAGCCCATCTCATTACAGGCGAGTGGGACATCCTCGTCAAGGTTCGAACAGACTCGATGCAGTCGATCGGTTCTTTAGTAGTCGACAAGCTCAGGACCATGGAGGGGGTTGGAAAAACCATGACCTGCGTCTCCTTCTCCGCAGTTAAAGAATCCTCCTGACATGACCCTCGGGAGAGTTAGGGGGTTGGTCATAGACCTCGACGGCTGTGTCTACGTCGGAGACAGACCTGTTGAAGGGGCTGCTGAAGCCATCAAGCAGCTGAGGAGGATGGGGGTTGGAGTAGTATTCATGACTAACAACTCGACACTAACAAGGCGGCAGTACGTGGAGAAGCTTTCACGGATGGGTGTCGAAGCATATTTTGAAGAAGTGCTGACGTCAGGCGTTGTTGCAGCTAGGTTCATCGCATCCAGACAACCAGGTTCCCGCTGCCTAGCCGTTGCGGAGGATGGCTTCACTCTGGAGGCTCAGCCTCTAGGTCTTAGGGTCATCGACCCGAGTGAGTGGCGGAGAGCGGACTACGTGGTAGTCGGGCTTGACAGGAGGCTTTCCTACGAGAAGCTGGCGAAAGCCGCCCTAGCCATCCGAGCCGGAGCCTTCTTCCTAGCCACGAACCTCGACAACGTCTACCCGTCCGAGGATGGGTTTCAGCCAGGAGCAGGGTCGATCGCCGCCCTGCTGTCGACGGCCACAGGCGTCCAGCCCTACTCGGTTGGGAAACCATCCAAGGAGATGTCCACACAGGCGCTGGGACTGCTGAGGCTTCCGGCTGACGAGGTGGTGTTTGTGGGCGACAGGGTTGACACGGACGTTGCCGCGGCGAGGGCCGTGGGATGCAGAAGCATCCTCGTCAAAACAGGCGCTTACGCCCTGTTCAGCAAGGGCACGGCTGAAGCCGACTTGGTGGTCGAAAGCATAGCCAAGGTTCCTGAAGTTCTGTCGGTCAAGTAAATCTTTTATTCCTCCAGCTGTTCAGTAATATCGTTGGACACTATCAAAGTCTCCGAGATAATGTCTCGAAAACTAGTGACGGCACGGGAGGATGAAACTCTTGCTGAGGTCGGGGTGAAGATGCTTGAGTCCAAAGTCAGCAGCGTAGTGATAACGTCGGACGATAAGGTTGAGGGAATAGTGACGGAGAAGGATTACGTGAAGTTCTTCACCTTGAGGGTTTCGCCCGACGAGAAGGTTAGGAGCTACATGACCAGGAACGTCATTACCGTCAAGGAGGATGTCTCTCTTAACACGGCGAAGAACATCATGGTTTCGAACAGGATAAGACACCTGCCCGTCGTTGACGAGAAGGGAAGGGCGGTGGGCATGGTCACCGCCAGAGACATCATAGAATCTGTTGAGACACTCATCTAAGGGCTCAGATACCCCAGAGTCTCTCACAGCTCAACCCTAGTTAATCATCATCGCCCACGGGCATGACGGGAAGCCGTTGATTAAACCTTACTCAGCCTAGCTTACCCTCCACACGGTACAGTCTTTCCGAGATCCTTCTGTTCTCGTCCCTTACCTTCTCAATCTCCTCCCTCAGAGCCTTGTACTCGACCCCTTTCTCCAGCTGGTCTCTAATCTTCTTAGCCACCTCTCTGGCGTTCCTGCAAACCCTGCCGTTTAAATCCTGCTCAGCCAACCTGTCCAGCGTCCCTAGAAGCCTGCTGTCCATCAACTCTCTAGCTGCAGACACGACCGCTCCCCTCACCCTCTCGTTAGAGTCGTAGGAAAGCTTCTCAAGCCTTTCAAACACCTCTTGCTTGTCGGGGAACTTCGCCAACCCGGCTATCGCTGCCAGCCTCACGGGAGTGGGGTACGGCGGCTCTGTTCTTCCAGCCACGTATGTGAACGCCTCGTCAGTTCCCAATTCTGACAAGCCCGCAACCGCTCCGCATGCTATTGCGTGGGCGTGAGACTCGTAGCCGAGGGCTTTTATCAGAGCCGGTAGGTTTTCGGGAGTTTTGAGCCTGCCGAGACTTATGCACGCCGCCTGCCTTACGTAGTAGGACTCGGATGCGTCGTCGATTATCTTCTTCAAGGCTTCCGCCACCTGCTCATCCTTCTCGAAACTGCCCAGCGCCTCCACCACTCCACGCCTCACTTTGGGATGTTTGACGTCGGCAAGGCATCTAAGAAGAGCCTGCTTCGCTTCCCCGGACTTTATCTGGCCCAAGGCTTTTGATGCTTGGTAGCTGACTCCCCAGAAGCTGTCATGCTTGACCACTTTTTCCAACACCTCCACAACCCGCCGCCCTCCTTGCTTGCCGAGGAACTCAACATTCTCAAGCCTGCAAACAACGCTCCGGCATTCGACGACGGCTTTCAACGCTTCTTCGACAGGCCTCTCGACGCTCACAGCCCTCAGCAGCTTAAGCCAAGGGTCTACGCATACATGCGAAGGCTTCGTTCTTAGCGGAAAGTGTAGGGAAACCTCTCGTACGTCGAGAGGGATCTTGCTGACAATCTTCTCGTCTCCAGCTGTTATCTCAACTTCCAGCTCCAAGTCGTAGGTCTCCGGGCAGTCGGCGCCTTGAACCTGCTTGACGTTTAGCCTGAGTAGCTGGTTCTCCGAGTCCCATCTGTAGCTGATGTTCAGGGAGGGGTGGCCGGCTGAATAGACCAGCTGCTCGAACAAATGCTCGAGAGGCGTCCCAGCCTCATGCTCCAAAGCCTTGCGCAGGTCCTCCGTGTCGGCCGTCGAGAACTGATGTTTCTTCAGGAACAGACTAAGGCCTTTCCTAAACCTTTCCTCGCCCACCACGTTGCTTATCGTGTGGAGGACGAGGCCACCCTTGGGGTATGCGTGACGGTCGAACAGCTCGTCGGGATGCTTGTAAAGCCTGACGACTACAGGCCTTGAGTATCTCCGCTGGTACTCGTCGAGGTAGGACTTGAGGTCGCTGTAGAGCTCGTAGAGGAACTCGTCGTTGCCCTTGTCGTGTCTCACGTAGAGGTTCTCAAGATATGTTGCGAATGATTCGTTGAGCCAGATGTGGGACCAGTCGCTGCAGGTCACGAGGTCGCCGAACCACTGGTGGGCTAGTTCGTGGGCTACTAGGGGGTCGCTGGAGAAGTCCATGTGCGCGTGGTCGTCGTGGAGTGTTAAGTCGGTGAGCGTGGTCGCTGTCGTGTTTTCCATTCCTCCTACGACGAACTCTGGAACGCATATCTGCTTGTAGGACTTGTAGGGGTATGGGTAGTTCAGGTACTGGCTGAAGAACCTTATGATGTCGGCTGTCTTGCTGAAGGAGTTTTTGATGTATTTTCCCATTCCCTTGGGTACGTAGAATCCAAGCCTGACGCCGTCAAAGTATTCCTCCACCTTGTCGAAGACGCCGGCGACGAAGCTCATCAAGTAAGACGTGTGAGGCGCCTCCAGCAGCCAGTGCCAAGTGCTCATGGCTTTCTCTCTCTGGACGTCCACCAGCTCCCCGTTCGATACAACTTCGAGAGGATCGGGGACGGTCGCAACAAGCTCCGTGCTGAACTTCATGTTTGGGTAGTCGTAGACGGGCATCCAGTAGCGGTTGTACTCGGGCTCGCCATGGCTCCACACGAAGGCTCTACTCCTCTCCTCCGGCATGACGAAGTAGAGCCCGGTACGCGGCCAGGCTTTGTAGTAGACCGTCAGCTTATGTTCCTGTTTTGAGGGGAGGGTTATTCGGAGTGTCTTGCCGTCGTAGTCGTAGCTTCCCCCCTCGACTCTAGTTATGTCCATCTCGACCGCGTCGAGCTCAACTTGGTTGCTGGAGTTTTGAAGACCAAGGGTTGCTTTCCCGTCGACCCTCCTGTCTTCTAGGTCTAGTGAGATCTCGAGCCTGTAGTGGCTTATCTTGAAAGACGGCCTTCTCGGATACCGTGGCCTGTAATCGGGGAATACGAAATCTCTTCCGATTTTCAGGTAGGGATGCAAGCCCTTTCTTAAGGGACTGGTTTATGTGATGCTTTATATCTTTACCCGTCTAAGCACGCTCGGAGCTCGATGAGCAGGGAGCGGGTTTACGAAGCTGTGATGGTTTTTCTCGCTTCGAAGTACGGGCCTGTTGAGCTTGAGTTGTCGAGGACTTACGATCGTCAGGGCGTTGTGGAGGTCGCAGGAAAATTCAGGCTTGAAAGTGGCGGTGGTTGGAGGAGGTTTACGCTGCTGCTAAGCAAAAAAGACATGAAAGTCTTGGGCTTCGGCATGAGATAACGACGCAGGGGCTGGGCTGTGTGTTTATGTTTTTATCTGCGGCTTCACAAGTTATCGATGAGGAATAGATGGCTGAGGAGGATGCCAAAGCCGAGATCTTGGACAAGGTTGAGAAGCTTTACTCGGCTGTGAACCGGATAAGGTTTTACCGTGAAGTCGCCATGGACGATAAAATCAGCGACCTCTTGACCGAGGCTGAGAAGCTGCGGACTGAGATGAAGCTTTCGGAGCAGGAGGTTGAGAAGCTTGCGGATGACTTGGACGAGTTCTACATATCCGGATCCTCGTCTTACGGAGACCTAGACCCCATCAGCCACTGGGTCAACGTTGTTTACGGCAGGCTGTCTAAGCCCTAGAGAACACGCGTATTATTTTGTCGTCTCCAGCTCTTGGAACTCCTCGCCCGTCTCTGTTGCTCGTCAGGATGTACAGGGCTCCGTCTGGGCCCTCGACAACGTCTCTCAGCCTTCCAAAAGAGTCGGTGAAAAGCTTCTCCTCGCCTATCACGGCTAACCCGTCTTCGCTCAGAACAACTCTGTGAAGGTGGGATCCCCTTAGGGCTGCGAACAGCAGCGAGCCACGTAGGCTTTGAATTTCCCCTTTTTTGTAGACGCAGCATCCAGAAGGAGCCCATGTCTCCGAACCGCTGTGGATCAGAGGTTTGATGCTGCCTTGAACGGTTTCGTCGCCGATTGCTGCTGGCCAGCCGTAGTTTCCGCCTGCGACTATCAGGTTAACCTCGTCGTGGGCGTACCTAAGACCCTCTCCGGTCGGCCCGTGGTCTGTGGCGTACATAATCCCGCCACGCCAAGAGATTCCCTGCGAGTTTCGGAGGCCGTAGGCGTAGACAGGCGAGTTGAACGGGTTGTCGTTGGGCGTTTTTCCTTCGGGCGTGATCCTCAGAATTTTACCTCCTAGGGAGTTGGGGTTCTGGGATTCAGCCGGCACTCCTCCCTCTCCCGTAGTTATGTACAGCAATCCGTCGGGACCTATTTTGACCCTCCCGCCGTTGTGGACAGCCCCTCCTGTGATTCCAGAGATCACATCGACTACGTCGTCCAGCCCACCGTCGTAGACAGCCCTGACAACCTTGTTCATCAACCGGCCGCCAGCCCTGTAAGTGTGGTAGAGGAACACGACGGTCTTGCCTCCAACTCTCATACTCTCGACACCCAACAGACCTCCCTCACCGACAGCAGCAACCTCGATGAAACCCACCTGCTCAACCCTCCGGCTGCCGAGGGTGAGCAGCTTCACCGAGCCCTGTCTCTCGGTGATGAGCGCCTCGTCGTCGCTGATGAACGAGACCGACCACGGTATCCTCAGGCCTTCTGCGACAGGCTCGGCGGACAGGGAAACATCCACGTCCATGCTCGTCCTGGGTGTTGCGAGAACGAGCCCGGCTGCAGCAGCCAGCCCAGCCGCAGCCCCTCCCAGCAGGAGACGTCTTCTAGTGATCGAAGGCAACCCATTCATCGGGCAAAGGGTTCGGTACATAAGCTTATGCATAAATTCCAGAGGCTGTTCTTGGGAGAGATTTAAGTTGTGGCCGGAATGTTATGGATGCATGCGTAGAGTCATAACTTTCAAGCCTGAGATGCTCGACCTTGTGGTTAAAGGGCTTAAGACCTCCACCGTAAGGCCTGTAAACGGGTCGGCCTACAGCGACGACCTCGTGCTCACAGACGGTGTGAGAAAAGTTTACGCCAAGCTGTTGAGCGTGAGGAGGTTGAGGCTGGCTGAGGCAGCGGACCACTATGCTAAGGAAGGGTTCAGCTCTTCAGACGAGTTCATCGAAAACATACGCCGAATCTACCCGGGCCTCGGCCTGAAGGACGAAGTAAACCTGATAGAGTTCAAGCTCCAGCCCACCGACGACCCAGCAGCCGGGCCCGGCGGGATTTGAACCCGCGGCCCCCGGGTTAAAAGCCCGGTGCTCTGTCCTGACTGAGCTACGGGCCCTTGTGGGGCCGGTGCTGAGGATTATATTAGGTTGTGGGGCTGGCTTCCAGCCGCCGAGGAGGCTCGAAGCCTTCAGACCTTGCGGCGTCGAGCCAATACCGGAAGACCGTTTCCTGTATATGGTTGATTGTTTGTTGCTGGCGGTTGGGAGTGAAAAGATGTTTGTACCGGCCCTGAACCTTTAAGTATTCTTCCACGGGCTTAAGCGTTCTCGGGACGATTGTGTGGCGTACGGCGCCGTTGACAGCCTCTTTCAGAGGCCACACCCCGGTCTCCACAGCCAGCCTTGAAACCCTCACGGCTTCTGAGGAGTCGAACCCCCAGCCTGTCGGGCAAGGAGCTAGAGAGATGAAAAGCTTGGGGCCACTGAGCCTCGAAGCTTTCTCAACCTTTCTCAGCATGTCGACAACGTGTGAGGGAGCCAGCGTTGCGACGTAGGGAGGGGAGTGGCTTCTCCAGATCTCGAACAGGTCTTTCTTGACGCCGGTGTAGCCGGCGGGGTTGAGGCTGGTCGGAGGCGTTGTAGATGTCGAGGAACCATAGGGGGTTGCGCCGCTCTTCTGGAAGCCTGTGTTGCCGTAGGACTCGTTGTCGTAAACAAGGTAGTAGAAGTCAAGACCTCTCTCGACGGCGCCAGAAGACGACTGCAGCCCTATGTCGTAGGCTGCTCCGTCGCCGGTCAGAACGACGACCTGCATCCTCTCACCCGGACTCATCCGCCCCTTGGCAATCAGGATGTCGAACGCATCGCTTATTCCCTGAGCCCCGGCTGGAGCCGATGCGAACGCCGTGTACATCCAGCTAGACTTGAGCGGGGTTAATGGATAGACCTGCATCAGAGTCAAGCATCCTGCTGCGTTCACGAAGACCACGTTTCCGCCGAGGGCTTTGTGGAAGATTCTCAGAACTAGCATGGCGCCGCAGCCGGCGCACATGGGCGAGCCCGGTGAAAGATACTCTTCGACGGGAAACTCTCTCAAAGTCTTAAACTTGGTCTCCATCATTCATCACCTCCGGTTGCAAGCTGGAAAGCTCTTTGAAAGTCTCTGAGCTCGTCCTCACGGAAGAGGAACAAAGGCTTGTCGGCCTCCGTCCCCTCTCCTCGTGCAAGCAGCCTGAAAACATATTCAAACTCCTCCTCCGTCACGTACTTCCCGCCAACTCCTCCTATTACTGACATTATTGTCTCCGGCCTGTTCCTAGCATGGTAGAGAGCCGCAGCTGTTTCGCTGTAGATTATTCCTCCGAGGCCGGGGGAGATGTTTTGGTCGAACACAGCCACAGCCTTCCTGCTCCTCAACAATTCCTCGACCTGTTTTCTGGGGAACGGCCGGAGCATGACGATTTTAGCCAGGCCGGCTGCCACTCCTCTCTCCCTCAACTTCATGACGGCTTTCCTAGCTATCGTCGTGAACGAGTTCGTCATCACGAGGACATATTCGGCGTCGTCGAGCATAAACCCCTCAACGGCCTCGACACGCCTACCGCAAACCCTGTCGAACTTTTCAGAAGCCTCTTCAAAGACTCGAGAAGCCCTGACCATCGACTCGTGTATGTTGTGCTTGAAGTATGTGTAGATGTGTCCCCCGACCACGGCGGCTCCCTTTACGACGTGTTTCTCAGCTCGGAAGGGCTGGGGATTGGTGTAGGGCGGTAAGAACTCAGCCACATCCTCCTCGGACGGGAGATGTACTGCTTCACGGGTGAACGAGAGGTAGAACCCATCCATGTTTACGATCGAGGGCAGCATAACCCTCCTGTCCTCAGAGACGCGGTAGGCTAGAAGGATGAGGTCGAGCACATCCTGACAACGCTCGGCATGAAACTGCAAGAACCCGCTGTCCCTCGCCGCCAGTACGTCGTTGTGGTCGGGCTCGAGCGTGATGGGAGCAGCTAAAGCCCTAGAGACGTTTACCAGAACAATTGGGGCCCTCCATCCAGATATGTTGTACAGCATCTCAAACCCGTAGAGAAGCCCCTGGCTCGACGTTGACGTGAAGACTCTCGCACCCGTTAGCGAGGCAGTTCCGGCGGCTGTGAGCATCGAGTGCTCAGACTCCAGCTGCACCAGCTTCGCCCTCATCAGGCCTTGGCCTATCCATTTGGCGAGCGTCTCGATGATCTCGGTCTGAGGAGTTATGGGGTACGCCGGTATGTAGTCGACGTCAGCGAGTCTCGCCGCCCACGCCGCCGCCGTGTTCCCAGTCATCACGTCATATTCACGCATAAGCCTTCACCTCCCTCACGGCTGAAATAGCCTTCAGCGGGCACTCCTTCATGCATATCAGGCAGCCCTTGCAGTTCTCGTAGTCGACCACGGGCCTGCCGTCAGCATCTAGGGCGATGGCTGAGTCGGGGCAATAAACGAAGCAAACCATGCAGCCCGTGCACTTGCTGTAGTCTACGACGGGCCTGAAAACCCTCCAGTTTCCAGTTCTCCTTAAGTAGGAATTGCCCGTCCTAGTTATGTCGCCCATGACAACAGCGTCTGAAGACAGGCTGGCGAGCACCAGAGGCCTTCTTAAATCCTCGTCAAAGCTTACAGGATGATGCGGTATCTTATCATACACTTCTGAGACGAGCTTGAGGTTCTTCTCCAGCATCTCCCCGCCGAGGCCCAGCTCCGCCAGCTCCTCTGAGGCAGCCTCCAAAACATGCCGTTTCCTAATCAACCCCGATATCTTCGCAGCCGTTGCGGCGGCTGGAGCGCTTATGACAGGCCTGCCGATGGTCTTCAAAGCCTCGTCTGTCAAGCTGTACCTCACGATGAGGCACCCGTCCCGCGACGACTCGGGCGTTTCGGACGCCGCCGTGTTTATGAAAGCGACGCCTCCTCTCTGAAGTCCCTCCAGCGGCCTAGCCTGCCTGTCCCCGATGAGTGTTTCATCCATCACCACTACTATGTGTGGGTTGAAGATGTACCCCCTCTCAAGGATGACGCCGTGCGATATTCTCGTAAAAGCAGCGACCGGCGCCCCCCTCCTCTCGGCGCCGTAAATGGGCGAGTCTTGGGCAACGTAGCCGGCTAGGAAGGCAGCTCGGCCGAGAATACGGCTGCTCGTCTTAACCCCCTGCCCGCCTCTTCCGTGGAACCTCACCCTAAGCAAGGGGGTTCCCTACAGTACATAGTATGGCTGCGGGATATAACCGTTGTGATGGTTTGCATTTAAAAACTCGGCGGACTACGGGCTGGCGTGAGCGGGCTTGATTTTTTCTTCAACCCGGGCTCTGTTGCTGTAGCCGGGGTGTCGAGGGACGAGTCTAAGATAGGGCGTGTGATATACGACAGGCTGCTGGAGAACAAGCGAGCGGGCCTCCTCCAAGCCGACCTCTACCCGGTTGGCGCTTCGGGCGGAGAGATTCGCGGTGCTAGAGTCTACCGTTCCCTTGATGAGATAGGAAGCGGTATTGACCTGGTTGTCGTCGCCGTCCCAGCCGCCGCGGTTCCCGATTTGATCGTGGACGCTGGAAGATGCGGGGTCAGGGCTGCGGTCGTGGTCAGCGGAGGGTTCTCGGAGGCGGGCAACCACATGCTCGACAGAAGGCTTAGGGAGGCCGTCGCCGTATCGGGGGTTAGAGTCCTGGGCCCCAACACCGTCGGAGTCCTAGACCCTTACACGGGTGTGGAGACCTTCTTCACAAAACCCGTCAAGCCTTTCTCCGACGGGAAGTACGCAAGAACCATCACCTATCCTCCTCAGGGAGGTGTGGCCCTGATATCCCAGAGCGGAGCTCTAGCCTACTTCATCATAGACTCTCTCGGGGAGAGGAATGCCGGGCTCAGGGCGGCGGCCTGCGTCGGCAACCAAGTAGACGTGAACATTGCTGAGCTGGTCGGCTACTTCGCTGAAGACAGGCTGACCAAGGTCGTGGCCGTCTACGTCGAGGGGCTCGACGACGGTCGAGAGTTCCTCAACGAGGTTTTGAGAGCTAGGAGGGCTGGGAAGCAGGTTGTGGTGCTCAAGGCCGGCAGGACGGCGGCTGGCGGTAGAGCCGCTTACACGCACACAGCCAGCATGGTGGGAGAATGGGACGTCTACTACGGGGCCTTCCGTCAAGCGGGGGCCGTCGTCGTAGACAACGTACGGGAGTTGGTCGACGTCGCCTTCACCGCAAGCCTTCAAAGACCTCCCAAAAACAGGAAGGCTTTCGTCCTGTCGAACGCAGGAGGTTTCTCGGTAATGGCCTCTGACCTCGCAGCGATAGGCGGGCTTGAGCTACCACACCTTCCAGAGGATGCCGTCGCAAGGTTGGAGCGTCTCAAGCAGTCAGGCGTCCTCCCCGCCATAGTCGTGCCCAGCAACCCGCTCGACCTGAGCGGAAGCGCCACCCCCCAAGCCTTCGAAGAAGCCTATAAAGCCTTATCAGGAGAATTCGGCATCCATCTCCTCATGCCCTTCCACCTTCCTCCAGCCATGGACGACACCGTCGTCGGCAGGCTTTCGAACTTGGCTGCGGCGAGCGGGGCTACGGTGGTGGCCTGCGACGCAGGCGGGTCTGAGTGGGCTTTGGAGATGAGGCGGATGTTCGTAGAGAGAGGAATACCTGCGTTGAGCAGCGTCGAGGACGCCGTAAGAGCCCTGTGTCTTTACTCTCAGGCTTACACACCTTCTAGGGCAGGTTTTCCGTCATCCCTAGTGGGGGAGGGGGAAGTTTCACCCATCCCCCGCGCTGAGCTGCGTGGGCTTCTGCGGAGGTACGGGTTGGAGACGGCTGGGGAGGCGGTGGTTTTCGACGAAGCTGAAGCTGTCGAGGCAGCTATGAGGATAGGGTTCCCGGTTGTGATGAAGGTTGCTTCCGACAGGCTTCCCCACAAGACCGACGTCGGGGGAGTGGTTGTTGGGGTGGACACGGCTGAAGCTGTTGTGAAGACGTTTGAAAGGCTCAGCAGTCTAGCCCACAGACTCGGCGTTGGAGATGAAGGCGTCGTCGTCCAGGAAACCGTCAAAGGTGTTGAGCTGCTTTTAGGAGCCAAAACCGACAGGGTCTTCGGCCCCGTCGTCACGGTCGGCGTGGGAGGAGTCTTCACAGAGCTTGTGAGGGATTTCATCACATTCGTATCGCCTGTCGACGAGGAGGAGGCGGGGATGATGCTTGCGATGCTCAGGTCGTCGAGGCTCCTAGCCGGTTTCAGGAACCTACCGCCCGCAGACACCTATCACCTCGGGAGAGCCATAGCACGCTTTTCGAGAATCCTGCACGACAACCCGTCTGTTAACCAGCTTGAGATAAACCCTCTGATGGTTCTCGGCAGCATAGTGAAAGCCGTCGACTTCAGAGGCCTCAGAACATCAGCGGCCCCGGGGCCGGCCAACATTTAAAAACAACAAGCTGCACGCCATACTCGCAAGCGGGGCCGTGGTCTAGCTTGGTCTAAGACTCCAGCCTGGGGCGCTGGCAATCCTGGGTTCAAATCCCAGCGGCCCCAAAGCGAATGGATTTAATAATCACAGGTCTGCACGACGGTTTGAAAGTAATCACATGGCTGGCAGCTTTACCGTGGAGATAGCTTTCGACATGCCTCGTCTAGAGGAGAAGATGCTTGTGAAAGCTGCCGCGGCCAAGGGGTTCGGCGTTAAGCTGACCAACGTCAAGCAGAATTCTTTAGGGTTTGAACGGCCCTCGGTCGACGTCAGCTTGGTTAGATGCGTCTCGATGTATGGAGCGGTTCACACAGCCGCCATACGTGAGGGAGCAGGCGTGAGAGCTGTAAACTCGTCGTCGGCCATCCTCTACTCGGGCGACAAGATACTTACGGTTTCAAGGCTTAAGTCCGCTGGCCTGCCTACTCCCAGGACTGCGGTGGGGTTGACCTCCGTCGCCGCCAAGAAGGCCCTGGAAAAGGTAGGCCTGCCTGCAGTGGACAAGCCTCCGATCGGGAGCTGGGGGAGGCTTGTTGCGTTCGTGAAGGACCACGAAGACTTTAAAATCGTCCTCGAGCACAGGGAGATGCTGTCCAGCAGCTACATGAAGACCCACCTCGTACAGGAATACATAAACCTGCCAAACAGGGACATCAGAACGCTGATAGTAGGCGACGACGTTGTGGGCGCCATGTACAGGTACAGGCCTTCGAACGACTGGAGGACAAACATAGCCTTGGGCGGAGAGCCTTCTCCAGCCTTCCTCAACGACGACCTGATAGACATCAGCTTGAGGGCGGCTAAGGCTGTGGGCGGCGAGATTGTGAGCGTGGATGTCTTCGAAACCTTGGACGGAAGCTATTTGGTGAACGAGGTTAACGGTGTCCCAGAATTCAAGGGCCTGATGCGGACGACTTCCACCGACATACCTGACAAGATCATGACCTACCTCTTCAAATCCTCGAGACGCTGAGCTTCTTCAAACAGAACACGCAGAAGCCGTCGCTTTTTACGTCGACCTCCTGAACGTTGTTGCTGAAGTTCATCACGCACCCAGGCGTCATGCAGTGGGGCAGTCCGAGGACATGCCCAACCTCGTGGACAGCCTCCTTCAAGACTCTCGAGACGTAAAGCCTTTCTTCGACCTTCGTCGAAGGCTTCAGCCTGTAGGTAGAGACAACCGCTGCTTTCCCCGGAGCGTACCCAAACACGTAGTTCAGGCCCTGGACATACAGGTCTCTTCCAGTGATGACTAGCGTGTAGTCCTTGACGCGCCCCAGCTTCGCCAGCAGACGAATGGCGTCGTACTGGCCTCTAGACGGGTCGTAGGAATATTCCACATCCAGCTTTTCAATCAAGCGGACATCGACGTCAAAACCGAAGACCCTTTCCAGCTTCTGCTTCAGAACATCAGCCAGACAGCCAGCCTCCCCCTCGACGATCAGAACCAAACGCATAATACTAAGATCCCCGCTCATGCTGCGTGATAATATGGATTTCCGGCTCGCCTGGAGTGGGCAAGACAACTGTCGGCAGGATGCTTGCGGCCAGGCTCGGGTACGACTTCGTCGACGTCCCCCGCCTCATAAGGGAAGAGGAACTTGTCGAATCTTTTGACGAGGTTAGGCAGGCGTGGACCGTCGACCCGAAGGCTCTGTCGAAGCATCTTGTCCGAAGGGTTGTCGATAAATGTGTGCTGGCCAGCCACATCGTCCTCCCTCTGAAAAAGCGTCCGGTCAAGTGCATCATCCTCAGGCTCAACCCCCTAGTTTTGAAGAAAAGGCTTGAGAGGAGGGGGTACGACTTCGACAAGATAGCTGAGAACGTCGAGGCAGAGTTCGTCGGAGTGGTTTACCAAGAAGCCGTTGCAGCGCTGGGCTCGAGGAGAGTCTATCAACTAGACACAACGGGCAGGGGTGTCAAAGCCACGGCTGGTAGATGTCTTAGGGTTTTGCAAGGCATTCACGGCGGCGACGAAGTCGACTGGCTCTCCTCGCTCCCGGAACACCAGCTCGAGAAAGTGCTGGGCTTCCTAGCTAGGAAGAGACGAGTAGACTTTTTAACCACTAGGTCTCCTGATCTAAACAGTAGTGTGTGCTTTAGTGGTTTGTAAGCGCTGCGGAAGGTGTTTGGGATGGTGTCCGACCACAGAGTGGCTGTGTTAGACAGAGACCTCTGCGACTCGAAGAAATGCGGGAACTGGCCCTGCATTACCTACTGCCCGCCCGTCAGGAACAAGATAGATGCAATTAAGATGGGTGATGACGGCTTCCCAGTAATCAGCGAAACTCTGTGCATAAGCTGCGGCATATGCGTGAGGAAGTGTCCTTTCGAAGCCATCACAATCATCAACCTGCCCTCCGAGCTTCGTGAAAGCGTTGTACACCACTACGGAGTCAACAGCTTCAAGCTCTTCCGACTCCCATACCCCAGGAAGGGAGCTGTTGTCGGACTTTTGGGTAAGAACGGCATCGGCAAGTCGACGGCCATAAAGATCTTGGCTGGGCAGCTTGTTCCAAACTTCGGCGACCTTGAGAGAAAGCCGAGCTGGGAGGATGCGGTTAAGTTCCTCCGAGCCTCGCTCGTAAAGGATCATCTCGCCCAGCTTGCTGGGGGACGGGTGAAGCTGTCTTACAAGCCTCAGAATATCGTCGACATTCCTAAAGTAGTCAGAGGAACCGTCAAAACTGTTTTGGAGAAGCTTTCGACCCCAGAGGAAGCGGCTAGGGTGATGGATGTTCTTGAGCTGAACACGGTGGCTGACAGACAGGTGGAGCACCTGAGCGGTGGAGAGCTTCAGCGTCTCGCGGTCGCCGCATGCCTTCTCAGGAAGGCAGACATGTATGTTCTCGACGAGCCGTCCAGCTTCCTCGACATAAGGCAGAGGCTTCGACTTGTTGAAGCCGTCAAGGATGCAGTGCGTGAGGATGTGAAGGCCTTGGTGGCTGACCACGACCTAGCTGCGCTCGACTATCTGTCGGACATGGTCTTCATTTTCTACGGAGAGCCCTCTGTGTACGGTGTTGTCTCTGGCCCGTATGGCGTGCGTGAGGGGATAAACATATTCATCGAGGGGTACATACCCGACGAGAATGTCAGGTTCAGGGACGAGCGGATAGACTTTCAGGTAAAGCCTCCTACTAGGGAAGCCGAGGCTGATGCTGAGAAGATGACATGGCCTTCTCTGACGAAGACGTTTCCTGGTTTCAGGCTTCGTGTGGACGAGGGATGGATTAAGAGAGGCGAGGTGGTTGGTATAATGGGGCCTAACGGCATCGGTAAGACTACCTTCGCCTCCATCGTAGCGGGCAGGCTCGAGACCGACGAAGGTTTCAGCTTCGACCCCAAGCCCGTCAGCTACAAGCCGCAGCACCCCCAGCCAGAGGACAAGACGGTTGAGGAATTTTTGAGGGAAGCCCATCCAGACATCGAAAGCTCCTACTACCAGTCGACCATAGTTAAGCCGTTCGGGCTGGACAAGCTGCTCAGCAAAAACCTGCTCGAGTTGAGCGGTGGAGAGCTCCAGAAGGTTGTGGTTGCCCAAGCTTTGTCGAGGAATGCCGACATCTTCGTTCTTGACGAGCCGAGTGCTTTCCTAGACGTTGAGGAGAGGTACCACATGGCTAGGCTGCTCAAGAGGATGGCTCTGGAGCGGGGCGTCTACATACTTCTGATAGAGCATGACTTCACAGTTCTCGACTTCGCCTCCTCAGCCATCATGGTCTTTGACGGCACGCCGGGCGTAGAAGGGCACGGTAATACTCCGACAGACCTCCGGACAGGCTTCAACAAATTCCTCAAATCTATGGAAGTCACCTTCAGGCGGGACCAAGAAACCAAACGCCCTAGGATAAACAAAAGAGATTCCCAGCTCGACCGTCTGCAGAAAGCCTCCGGCGAATACTACTACGCTGCGGTCTAAAAACCTTAACATATTCTTCCGACCCGCCTAATATGGGCAAAGTTTTATACCTGCCGAGTAGGGGTTGGAACTAGGCTATGTCTTCGACTAAGAGGAAGGAGCTGAGCCTGCGAGTCGCCGAGGCACGGCAGCGCGACATAGGACGTAAGATAGCCCGTGTGGACAGTATGGGGATGAAGGATATTGAGCTGAGCCCGGGCGACTTGATTGAGATAACTGGCAGGAGGACGACCGTGGCGATTGTGTGGCCTCCGTACAGGGAGGACGACGGGCAGGGAATCATACGCATAGACGGCGAGATCAGGAGGAACGCGGGGGTGAGCGTCGGAGAATACGTAAGGATTTCGAAGACTACGGCTAAGCCTGCAACGAAGATAGTTTTGGCGCCTTTTGAGCCCCTCCCGTTCGTGGGGGACTTCGGCAGGATAGTTAGGAGCCAGCTGCTCAACATGCCCGTCGCCAAGGGAGACGTGATAGTTGTCCCAGTTCTCGGAATGGGCGTAGAGCTGAAGGTGAGCTCGACAAGCCCGTCGCCAACCGTGATGGTGACGGAGGGCACCGTAGTCGAGATCAGCACTACTCCGGCGAAGAGGCTTGAAGAGGTTTCGGGCATTTCCTACGAGGACATAGGAGGTCTTCACGACGAGCTGCAGCGTATCAGGGAAATGATCGAGCTGCCACTCAAACACCCCGAGCTCTTCAAACACCTAGGCATCGAGCCTCCCAAGGGAGTCATACTCTACGGGCCTCCTGGAACAGGCAAGACACTCATAGCAAAGGCCATCGCTAACGAGACCGGAGCCCACTTCGTCTCGATAAACGGGCCTGAAATCATGAGCAAGTTTTACGGAGAGTCTGAGGCAAGGCTCAGGGAAGTGTTTCAAGAGGCTGAGCAAAACAGCCCCTCGATAATCTTCATCGACGAGCTCGACGCTATTGCGCCGAAGAGGGGGGAGGTCACGGGGGAGGTTGAGAGACGTGTCGTCTCCCAGCTTCTCACCTTGATGGACGGGTTGAAGAGCAGGGGCCAAGTTGTCGTGATAGGAGCGACCAACAGGATCGAGGCCATAGACCCGGCTCTGAGGAGGCCGGGCAGGTTCGACCGTGAGATAAGGATCGGCGTGCCCGACAGGAACGGGAGGAAGGAGATCCTGCTGATACACACGAGGAGGATGCCTCTATCCGACGACGTTAACTTGGACGAGCTTGCTGAAATAACCCACGGCTTCGTAGGAGCCGACATAGCTGCGTTAACCAGGGAGGCTGCCATGAATGCTCTCAGAAGATACCTGCCGCAGATAGACTTGGAGAAGGAGGTAATTCCCGCCGACGTCCTCGAGAGGATTAAAGTCACTAGGGAGGATTTCGCCAACGCCCTCAAGACCATTCAGCCTTCAGCGCTGCGTGAAGTCGTCCTAGAGGTTCCGAACGTCAAGTGGGAGGATATTGGAGGGCTGGAGGCTGTGAAGCAGGAGCTGAGGGAGGCTGTGGAGTGGCCGCTCAAGTACCCCGAGGTCTTCAAAAGGCTGGGAATCAGGCCTCCAAGGGGGATTCTTCTGTACGGCCCGCCTGGAACAGGCAAGACTCTGCTGGCCAAGGCTGTGGCGACGGAGAGTCAAGCAAACTTCATCAGCGTCAAAGGCCCTGAAGTACTGTCGAAGTGGGTGGGAGAGTCTGAGAAGGCTGTGAGAGAGATCTTCAGGAAGGCTAGGGAGACAGCGCCGTGCATAATTTTCTTCGACGAGCTAGACTCGATAGCGCCCAGGAGAGGAATCCACACAGACGCAGGCGTGACCGATAGAATCGTCAACCAGCTGTTGACCGAGATGGATGGGATTCAGACTCTGAAGGGCGTGGTCATCATGGGCGCCACCAACAGGCCTGACATACTCGACCCAGCTCTGCTACGCCCCGGAAGGTTCGACAGGGTGTTGTACGTTCCTCCGCCCGACAAAGCCTCGAGGCTTGCGATATTCAAGATCCATACACGTGAAATGCCTCTCGACAGCGACGTAGACCTTGAGGCGCTGGCTTCCATCACAGAGGGCTACACGGGGGCTGACATAGAAGCCGTTGTGAGGGAGGCGGCTATGCTTGCCGCTAGGGAGAACCTCAACGCTCAGAAGGTTTCGATGGCTCATTTCGAGAAGGCTCTGCTGAAGATCAAGCCAAGCGTCGGAGTCGAAGAGAAAGCAGAGTACGAGAAGATCGTCAGCAACTTCAAGAAATCCATGGCATACATCGGGTAGCGACTACGGACGTATAACTAGGGAATTCCCTAGATAATGGCGAATGTGTCGATTAGGCTGAAGCGATAAATATGCGTGGCTTAGAGTGGGCTTCGAGGTACAAAAAATGCGAGCACCTTGGAGAAGGGAGCAAGTCGACAGACAAGCCTACGTGCAGCCGGTTCGCTACCAGGACAGAATGCTGGAGGTCTTGACGCAACTGAAGATCCAGAACGAGAAGCTCAACAGAACGATCGAGAGGCTGAAACACCGTGGCAAGGAGTTGTTTGAGCAGTGCGTCAGAGCGGAGCAGGAGAAGGACACCGCTAGGGCGACGATTTACGCCAACGAAATAGCTCAACTCCGTAAAATGACGAGGACTCTTCTGGCCAGCCACATGTCTCTCGACAAGGTTGTTTTAAGGCTTGAGACCGTCAAAGAATTCGGGGACGTCATGCATGTCCTGGGCCCAGCCACCCAGATCATCAAGCAGGTTCAGCACGAGATCTCCGGCATAGTGCCCGAGGTTGCCCACAGCTTGAAGAGGGTTGACGAGATGCTGGAGAGCATCATAATCGAGGCAGGCAACGTGACAGGCGGAAGCGTGTACGTTTCGGTGAGCGACCCAGAGGCACAGAAGATTATGGAGGAGGCTTCTGAAGTGGCTGCTCAGAGGATGAAGAGCAACTTCCCCGAACTCCCCGAGACATATCAACACCTCGAGACGGCTGCGGAGAAGGTCGACTGACAGCCCGCACCGCTCTCCTCAATTTTTTTGAAAGAGTTTTCAGGAGCCGTTCCTCTGAAGATCTCCGGGTGTATTATCTCAGCGAGTATTAGAACAGCATCGCCTATGGAGGGCCCGTGTCTGCTGAAGTACTTGTCTGCGTCTACAGCGTAGAGGTTTTTGTCCCCGACTGCTTTCAACCCCGCCGCCCAAGGCTGCTCCACCAACTTTACAAGTTCCCCGTAGCTGCGGTCCAGACTATAGCCGCAAGGGCCGGCAACAAGCCTCTCAGGCCTGTGGGCCATTATTTCATCCGGATTCAGCCGTCTAGAGTGAAGTCCCTTAACACCTATGTCCAGCCCACCCGCAATCTCAACCAGCTCTGGAACCCAGTGGCCTGCTGAGAAAGGTGGGAAGAGCCATTCGAGAAAAGCAACACGAACCCTTTCAAGTCCTTCGACATCTTCCTTGACGTTGCTGATCTTTTCAGATATGTTTTCGACGACTTCTAGGGCCTCGGCTTCCCGCTTCAGCATCCGGCCTATCAAAAGGATGTCTTGAAGGATCTCGTCAACACAGCTTGGATTAAGCTCGACGACGGGCGCAACCTTCCTCAGGCTTTCGCCAAACTTCTTCATACTTGCGGCGCAAACATCGCAAACACCTTGAGCTATGATGAGGTCTGGGTTCAGGCTCTCTATTTTTTCGAGGTCGAGACTGTAGAGAGGGCGTCCTGATGCGTTAGCCTCGGATACTGTCCTGTCCACCTGTTCGGGGGAGAGGCCATCGGTTCTGACGAGGGGCTTGACAACGACGGGCTTGGAGCTCAGGCTGCATGCATAGGTGACGGCTGCAACTTCATCGCCAGCACCCAACGCAACCAAGATGTCTGTGGCGCTGGGGACTAACGATACGACCCTCATCGACTAAACCCCGGGCCGTCTGGTTTTAAAACTTTCCACGGACAGCAAAAGGTGATATAAGACGTTCTCGGTGTCTTCCCGTGGATTTCCAACAAGCGGTACTCCTCGGCGTTCTGCAGGGTTTCGCCGAATGGCTTCCAGTCAGCAGCGAAGGTCTAACGACGCTGGTCGGCAAAACCTTCTACGGCCTGAGTCTTGAGCGGTCTCTGGGAACATCCATCTGGCTTCACGTGGGGACGCTTCTGGCGGCCTGCGTCTACTTCCGGAGAGACCTTAGGTCAGTTGCCGTCGGGGTCTTCAAGGATGGGCAGGGAAGGGTTCTCCTCAAATTCATCACAATCGCCACCCTAGCTTCAGCAGCGACAGCCATGCCCTCGCTAACTTTTTTTAGAAACCTAGTCTTGCCCGACAGCGTTTTAACAATAATCATAGGCCTCCTCATCCTGGCCGTGGGCTTACTCAGCAAGAACTTACGCCCTAGGACAGAAGCAGCCGGGCTCACATACTCGGCATCGGTCGTGGTTGGTCTGGTTCAAGGACTGTCGGTAATTCCAGGGGTAAGCAGGTCCGGGGCCACGATCGCTGCCTTGCTCGTCCTGGGCTTCAGCCTCGCCGACTCCCTCCGGCTAAGCTACCTTCTAAGCATCCCCGCCACAGCCGGGGCCCAGATAGCCCTCCCACTCTACCTCGGAATTGCTGAGATAACTCCTGAGATGGTGGCGGGGGCGGCTGCAGCCATGGCCGTGGGCTTGACAACCATAAGCCTGCTGATTAAGGCAAGCCTACGAAAAGACTTTAGAAAAGTCGCCGTAGTCGTCGGCTCGTTGATAGTCGCAGCGGGCCTGCTCTTCCTCTACTTGGGTGGGTAGAGACCGCCGGTTTTACGCAGCCGTGCATGCTCGTTGAGCATGCGGTACACCGCTCCATGCGGAGCCCCCTCCATCAAAGCCCTGACAGCGTCCTCGGCTGCTTTGACGTCGCTGTACCGCCCTATGATCCCTACCGTGTCTCCGTAGACGGATACATCGACCTGACAAGTCTCCTCAATAATTCGGCGTGTCTTACCCATGCTGCCTATGATTCGTGCCTTGACACGTGTCAGGTGGTTGAAGTTGTCGCCGACGTAATCCGTCAAGTCTAAGATGGACAGCATGTAGTCGTCCATGAAAAGCTTGAAGGCTTTTTCAGGCGTGAAGCCTCTGGCTATGGCTGTTATCACGTCCCTTGCTTTGAACAACGATGTGGGGTCGCCTCCCATGCCGGGCGGCTGGGATAGGTTAATCACGACCGTCCCCTCGCTGCTGTCTATGTCAAGCCTGACACCTAGTTCTCTCTCCAGCCTTGTCTTCACGGACCCGCTTTCTCCAATCAAAACCCCCACCCGCTCCTTGGGAACGTTGACCACGAACGAAGCCTGCGTTATCTCCCGTTCAGCCCGACGCATCACGCTCCCCTCCTTACCATTTCAAGAGTAGAGGCCGCGTCAACCCTCAGCCCCGCTTTGTTGAAAAACCCGCAGAGGACTTGAGTACCGTGACGGAGGAATGTCTCAGCAAGAGGGTGGTCTCGACGAACTGCTTGAGCCAAGTCGATCAAGTAAACCTCCAACCCTCTTCCAACCATGATGTTGTACTGGCTGAGGTCTCCGTGCACCATTCCAGCGTTTCTGTACATCCTTGCCAGAACGTCGACCAGCCGCTCGTAAAGCTTCTCCAGCTCATCCAGCTCAAACTTCTCCTCGTGCAGCAGCGGAAGCCTCACTCCTTTCTCGCCTAGAAACTGCATCACAAGAATGTTCCGATGCTGGTGGAAGGGTTTGGGCACGGGTAGGCCTGCGTTATAGGATTCAGACAGATTTGAGTACTCTCTCTCGGACCACAGGTAAACAAAACGTCTAAAATCCTTGGGTATTTTCTTAAACCTAGGGTCGTTGACGACGTACTGAAGCCTGTTACGCCTGAACTCAGCCGAGGAGACGAGATAGATCTTGACAGCGTATTCCTCGCCGTTCCAGCCTAAGCCGTGGTACACTCGTGATTCCTTGCCCGAGCTAACAACACCCCGCACCTCCTTGAGCTTCTTCGTGTTAAGCATGTCGTAAAGAGACATCAGAGTCTGTCGGTCGAAAACCTCCTCTAGGCTCTCGTCAAGCTCAGACCTTTTCTCCAAGTATCTCTGCTCCCTCTCCCTCATGAACTCCCTCCTAGCGACCTTCTTCTCCACTTTACCCCAAGCCGTCAACTTCTTCCTTAGTAATGGTCTGTGTGGTGGGATAAAACCATAAAGACCCGATGAAGCTGTCTTGCTGCATGTCGGCCGAGAGTAGAGTTTACAAGCTGGTTGACACACACAGCTTTAAACCCGTTGATTCAGGCGTGGATAGCCGTTCGGCGGAGAGGAGGCTTGGCGAAGGCGTCGTTGCCGGAACTGGCTTGGTCGACGGCCGGCCTGCAGCGGTTTGTGCGACAGAGCCGTCGTTATTGAAGGGCTCCCTTGGCGTTGAGGAGGCGAGGAAGATTACGACTCTGTTCGTCTACGCGCAGAGTCTGGGCATGCCGGTCGTCTGCCTGTGCGACTCTTCAGGCGTCAGAGTGAATGAGGGGCCGCTGGTTCTCCAAGCCGTGGCGGAGATGTTGGTGAAGACTGTGGAGGCTCGTCGCTGCATACCCGTGATCACAGCTGTGCTGGGTGGCTGCGCCGGCGCTATGTCTGTACTCGCCGGTCTGAGCCATTTGGTTGTAGGCTGTAGGACGAAAGGATACATGTTTCTCTACGGCCCTAGAGCGGTAAAACACCTCATCGGAGAGGAAGTAGAGCACACAAGGCTTGGAGACCTTGAAAACCTATCGGCCAAAGCCGGCACCGTCCACGTAATCGCAGAAGACGAGGACTCCGCCATAAAAACCGTCAAACAACTTCTGCAGCTCCTACCTCAAAACTCTTCGCAAACCCCTGAACAGAAACCCTTCACGGACCCGGTTGACCGGCCGATTCCCGAGAAGTTTTTCGAGGAAGAGTCGTCCAAGCTCGTGTCCGACGTCTGCGACAGAGGGTCCTGTATCGAGCTTAGACCTTCATACGGAAGGGCCGTGTCTACTGTTCTGGGGAGACTATCTGGATTCCCAGCGGGCTTGGTCGCATCGAACCCGGCCTTCAACAAGGGATTGATCGATAGGGAAGCAGCCGTCAAGATATCGGAGTTCGTCGAGCTCTGCAGCCTTTTCAACATACCTGTCATCACGTTGGTCAACACGCCCGGTTTTTCAGTAGGTCTTTCCCAGGAGGAGGCCGGGATTCTCAGGCACGTGGCGCAAGTCTTAAAATCATACGCCGAGTGCCGAGCACCCAAGATAGCTGTAATAGCCGGCCCAGCTTACGGAGCAGCCTACATTGCTATGGGCAGTAGGCTTCTGGGAGCAGACTACGTCTACGCACTCCCCCAGGCACAGGTTGCGTCCATGCCGCCCGAAGCCGTTGTAGAAACAGCTCACAGCAAGAAACTCGCTACGATGACGGAAGAGGAGAAACAGGCGCTGATAGCTCAGGAGAGGATTAAATCCTCACCACAAACGCTTCTTTCAAACGGCTTGGTTGACGAGATAATAGAGAAACAACACATCCGGAGCAAGCTCGCCAGAACGCTCAGAAACATCTATAGACAAAGTCCCGCGGGCAGGATTTGAACCTGCGACCACCCGGTCTCCATGTAGCCTGGTTGGCTGGTTTTCGGCGCAGCCTTTGGCTGACCGCTACAGCCGGGCGCTCTACCAGGCTGAGCTACCGCGGGCTTGCTCAGCTTGTTTGGGTTTTTGGGATGTTTTTTAGTTTTTCGAGGGCGTGGAGTCGTTTGGCCAAGACGTAGGCGTTTGCTGCCAGGAGCGTTATGGCTGCAGCGGTGAGGTAGGGGCTGAGAGCGGTGATTAGGCCCACTCCGAAAAGAGCGAGCGATGCGGGCCAGCCGCAGCATACGTATCCGAAGCTTATGACGCTTGCGAGCAGGCCGCCCACTCCGCTCCAAGCTGTCCCCAGGAGGCATGTCCTGAGCAGTCTTTTTCGTAAAAGCGTGTAAAGCAGGCCTGTGTTGTAGCCGACAAGGCTTGAGACAACAACACCGAGCAAAGCCGGGTAAACACGGATGTTCACCACAAACCCCTCCGCAACTACCTGAACCAGCGGCCCTGCGTAGAGCTGCGTCTCGACGAACGTTGTTAGGACTGCAAAGGAAGATATTCCAAGTGGGGGGAGTCTATGGAACTGCACGGCCCCCGTGAAAAACATGTAGAAGACGTAGTAGGCCGTTGCCGCTGCAGCCGCCGAGTAGGCCGTCTGCCTCTCTAACTTTTCGACAGAAGCCATTCCACTCCCTTTACGTATTCTTCAAGCGGTGCATCGACGGTGAACGCGGTTCTCAAGACATGGTTTTTGTCAGCTCCGAGCACGAGGGCGTAATGGTCGATAACATAGTTTCCATTCTCGTCCGGCGGATGTTTCACGGCGTATATGTTGTATAGGGTCATCACATCCTTAACCTCCTCGGGAGTGCCAGTCAAGCCCACTATCTTCGGCGAGTAGTACGAGAGATGTTTCCTCAACACCTCGGGAGTGTCCCTCTCCGGGTCAACCGAGACGAAGATCGCCACCACCCGGTCGGCATTGCTGCCGAGAGCCTGGTAAAGCTTGGCGTACTTGCTCAGGACAAGCGGGCAGACGTCTGGGCAGTGGGTGTATCCGAAGAAGAGAAGGACTACCTTTCCTCTGACGCTGGAGATGCTGAACCTGTTTCCGTACTGGTCCGTGAGGCTGAAGTCGGGAAGCTTCTGCCCCGAGACTATCTCTATCGCGGGCCTGTATTCTGCGAACAACTGGCGGCTGACCATGGCAGCCGCAGCACCTCCAACCATCGCGGCTAAAGCAACCGCTAAGAACAGGAGGAGCCTTCTCCTCATCTATCGACTCTTACAGGCTCCATGCTTTAAACATATCCCAACTAGCTGAGGATAAATGCCGGCTTTGTAGATCTACTCAGGGATGTCAACCGTGCCGCTTAAGGTGGTGAAGCGGGACGGCCGGGTTGTAGACTTTGACGAGGCTCGGATACGTGAGGCTGTCAGGAAGGCGATGGCCTCGAGGGGGGTTTTCGACAGCCAGCTTCTCAACCTCGTCGTCGACTCAGTGCTGCGGAGGCTGTCTGAGAGATACGGAGCTGAGAAGATTCCTCACGTGGAGGAGATTCAGGACGTCGTGGAGTACAGCTTGATGGACCACGGGCTGAGCGAAGTGGCTAAGGCCTACATCCTCTATCGTCATGAAAGAACCAGAGTGCGGGAGGAGAAGATGAGAGTCCTCGAAACCACTTATGTTGACGAGGTTGATAAACGGTTCTCGGTCAACGCTCTGAGGCTGATGGCTTCGAGATACCTGCTGAGAGACAGCCAGGGCCGGCTCGTGGAAAGGCCTAAGCAAATGTTCCAGAGAACGGCGGCGTTGATTGTTCTTGCCGACATAGCCTACGACCCCTTGTTCTTCGACTCTTCCGGCTCCCAGCCCTCGTGGGGGGACGCCGACACATCACTCGACCTGAATGCGCTTGCCTTGGGCTTGGGGCCGGCGGGGGAAGAGTTGGAGGTCCGCTGGAACGTCCACCATCTCGAGAGGCTTGCCGTTCTGTACCGCAGGCTTGACGAGCATGGTATGATGAAAAAACCGTTTAAACAGGTCCTGAGTTTTTTGCAGACCAACCACGACAAATTCTACAGCATGTACAGGCAGTACTACGAAGCCATGGTCGAGAAGAAGTTTTTACCCAACAGCCCAACCCTGTTCAACGCCGGAACGGTTCTGGGTCAGCTGAGTGCATGCTTTGTTCTAGACGTCGATGACGACATAACATCTATCATGCGGACAGCTGAGACCGCTGCCTTAATCTTCAAGACGGGCGGAGGAGTCGGCGTCAACTATTCTAAGCTGAGGCCTGAAGGAGACCTTGTAGCGTCGACGGGCGGTGTGGCTTCGGGCCCTGTCTCGTTCATGCGTATCATCGACACGGTCACGGATGTCGTCAAGCAGGGTGGAAGAAGAAGGGGTGCGAACATCGGCATCCTCAACATCAACCATCCCGACGTCGAGAAGTTCATAACAGCCAAGCAGAGGCCTGGTTTCTTGGAGAACTTCAACATCTCCGTCATGGTGCTGAAAGACTTCTGGGACCATTATCGAGATAAGCGGCCCTACCCGCTCGTCAACCCGAGGGACGGCTCGGTCTGGAGGCTCGCAGACCCGCAAAAGCTTCTACGCCTCATGGCTGAGAACGCTTGGAGAACAGCCGACCCCGGCATACTCTACCACGACAACATCAACCAGCTCAACCCTCTGCTCGAGCTGTACGGCGAGATCAACTGCGTCAACCCATGTGGAGAACAGCCCCTCTACCCCAACGAGTCATGCAACCTAGGTTCTATCAACCTGCATGCCTTCGTAAACAAAGGCCGCCTTGACTGGGATGAGCTGGAAAGGGTGGTTAAGCTCGCTGTCAGGTTTTTGGACAACGTGGTTGATTTGACGAAGCACCCCACCACCGCCATAGAGAAGATGACGCTGAGGACGCGGCGGATCGGGCTGGGGATAATGGGGTTGGCGGACATGCTTTACGAGATGGAGGTTCCCTACAACAGCGAGGAGGGTTTTGAGACGATGGGAAGGGTGATGGAGTTCATAGCCCACAAAGCCGTCGAGGCTTCAGCCGAACTGGCTGAAGAGAGGGGAAGCTTCCCAGACTTCTACAGGTCTTCATGGGCCCGCGGCATACTTCCTTTCAAAGGCCTTGAGACACCAAGCAAAGCTAGGCTTGACTGGAGCTCTTTGAAGAACAAGGCGATGAGGGGCATGCGGAACAGCCATCTACTCACGGTCGCGCCGACTGGGAGCATATCGATGCTGGCCGACGTGTCTTCGGGTCTGGAGCCGCAGTATGCGCTCGTCTACCGGAAGCAGGTCTCAGCAGGCACTTTCTACTACGTCGACCAAGCCTTCGACAGATACATATCTGAGGCAGGCCTTCCGAGGGAGGAGGTGCTGAGGAAGGTAGCCGACAACGGCGGGTCGGCTCAAGGACTTGCCGACATCCCTCCCCAAGCTCAGCGTGTGTTCGTCACGGCGCTCGACATCCCCTGGTGGGACCACTTGAGGGCCCAGCACGAGGTCCAGATGTGGGTTGACGCTTCCGTAAGCAAGACCATCAACATGCCTTCATGGGTTGCTGACGAAGATGTTTTGAAGGCTTTCGTCGCAGGACACGGCCTCGGGTTGAAGGGTTTGACTGTCTACAGGGACGGTTCGAAGTCTGTTCAAGTCTTGACCACTCCAACTCAGAGACGCGGGGACTACGTTGGCAAGACAGAGAACAGGACTATGGACATGTTGAGGAGGCTCGGGATAGATGTTCAGGTAAGGCCGTCCGAAGCATCACCACCCCCGCCGACCATACACGCGTCATGTCCGGTCTGCGGAGGCAAGAACATGGTCTTCCAGGAGGGGTGCGAGCGTTGTTTGGACTGCGGCTGGTCCAGCTGCGTAGTAGCGTAAAGGCTAAAAACGACGTTGAACTGCAGGGGGCCATGTCTGCGGTTGTGAGCAAGGCTAAAGCTGTTTGGGAGGGAGATCTTTTCCACGGCAAGGGAGCGGTGAGCTTTGACAGCGGAGCTCTTCCTACGCGTGAGGTTACGTGGGCTGCGAGGTCCTCGAAAGTGCCTGGGATGACCAGCCCCGAAGAGCTTCTTGCGGCTGCGCACGCAAGCTGTTTCGCCATGGCTCTGTCGAACATTCTAGCGAAGGAGGGTAAGCCAGCCACACGTCTCGAGGTTTCGGCTGAGGCACATTTCGCCAAAACCGACGAGGGCTTCAGGATAACGCAGTTGAACATCGACGTCGTCGGCAGCGTTCCAGGAATGGACAAGGCTGGGTTCGAGAAGGCGGCATCCGCAGCTGGCGAGGGTTGTCCTGTTTCGAAGGCTTTGAAGGGAAACGTTAAGATAAACGTCTCAGCAAAACTAGCGTGAAAAGACCACTCGCCTTAGCCCTGACTCTAGTCGCAGCCCTTCTGTCAGGCTTTTTACTCCTTACATCGTCGGACAAGGCTGAGCATCCGCCCGCCGTCTCAAAATCAGAAGATTTACTCCCCTACGTACTCATCGACGGGGTGAAGGTTTTCGTCGAGCTAGCCGACACAGCTGAAAAACGTTCTCAAGGATTGTCGGAAAGAGACCGTCTTGAGGAGGGTTGGGGGATGCTTTTTGTCTTCGAGAAGCCCGGCATCTACTCTTTCTGGATGTACAGGATGCGTTTCCCGCTCGACATCATCTGGGTCGATGCTGAGGGTAGGGTGGTATACTTGGTTGAGAAGGCCCCGCCCTGCCAGGTTAACGAGCCGTGCCCGTCCTACACGCCTTCCGCTGAAGCCGTGCATGTGTTGGAAGTTAGGGCGGGTTTTGTGGAGGAA